>DASYSP010000022.1:0-38972 GCA_036003195.1 Casimicrobiaceae bacterium | reverse complement strand
GGCCGTTGCCGCCCTGATCCTTGCGATCGCGCGCGACTACAAGGCGAATCCCGCGTACCCGAAGCCCACGGCCGGATGGTTCCTGAAGAAGCTGCCGGGCTACGCCGCGGCGCTCCTGCGCCAGACGCCCGAACCGCACGCGCGCACGGGTTAGCGCCGCCCTTCCCTTCCCGACAATCCGCCCGCCCCGCCCCGCTGTAATCCGAAGTGTGCGCAGCCGCGCATAAACTACGCCGGTAGAACCGCAAAACGCCCTGATGACCCGCTAGTGACCCGCGCAATGACCCGCGCCATGACCTCGCCGGGATATTCACAGCGCTCCGGACGTGACTCCGTACCAGATCAGGATGTAGAACTCAATACCAGATCAGATACGGTACCCGATACCATATCTTCCTTATAAGGCTTTAGTCCTGATGGACTTCAGGAGGTATCTGTAGCGCTCCGCGCTGTGGAAAACAGGATGCCGCTCCCGCGGCTGCTCCCCACTTCATAACGAACCGCCTGACGGCGGGCTCCCTTACCCAATCCCGAAGGCAGACGCGCCGACCGGCCGGCTGATCCATGAATCGCGCAGCCCGCCGCGGGCAACCGCAGCCGAAAAGCCAGCCGCAGCGCGCTCCGACCGACCGCCTTGGGATTCCGGCACACCCGGGGCGTGCCGGGAAGCGGACGACCGCCCGGAAGGGCAAAGGGCGGGATTAGAGCGTTGACCCTGAGCGCCCGAGACGGTAGAATCCGACCACCCCGACCGAGGTGCTGATATGTTCCCTGCGTTCCTGCTCTGGATCCTGATCGTCCTGATCGTCGTCGGGCTGATCCTCTGGCTGCTGCGCCAGTTGCCGATCGACGCGCAGCTCGCCAACATCATCCGCGTGGTCGTGATTGTGCTGGTGGTGATCTGGCTGATCTATATCCTCGCCGGCGCGGCGGGCTACGGGCCGCCATTCCGGCGCTGACGGCGATATGAAGCTCTCGCGCGTCGATACCGGCATCCTGCTTTCGCTCGCGTACAGCGTCGGGCTCTCTGTGGTTTACGCGCGGCTGCGCGACCGTTACGATGCGCTGCGCCGCCGCTATGATGACCTGATGCGGACGCGCAAACGCTCATGAGATGGCCGAGCGCTTTATCGACTGGTTCTACGACGAACTGCGCCGGGATGCCGAGCACTTCTCAGGAGTAGCAAACGTGCGCCTCGTGATTACCTGCGCGGTTTTCGCGCCCGTCGCCTTCGGCGCGCTGCTGTGGCTTGGCTGCCGGGATCTGGTAAAAACGTACCGGAGGCGCTGAAATGGACGAATTCTTTCGGGAGCCGGAACGCCTGCGGACGCCGGGCGAACGGAAGCGCGGCGCTGATTGGAATGGGCGGGTCTGCAGATTTCTCCGCAGGATTGCAAGTCTGTTTCAACCCGGCCCATGATAGGCTCGGTTCCCCTGCCTACACATGCAAATTTCATCGTAGCCCCTCGCGGGGGAACATCCACCGTTCCCGCTTAACGCCCACGTTCTGCGCGCGCATCTTCCCTGCCCGCGCCGCCTCAGCCAGCCAGCGCGCCGGCAGCCCGGAGTACTCGGCAGCTTCCCTCACCGTCAGCCAGCGCTTCAGCTTCGGCTTTTCAGCGGGCGGCGGCAGCGCGCGCATGAGCTGGGCGAGTTGCGCGACAAACCCGGCGGGTGGCTCACCTGGTGAGCTACCCACGACGGCGAGCGACGGCTTTGGCGCCGCGGGTTCGCCGTAGCGATTCGGCCGCCCGGCGCGGATCGCGTCGATATCCTCGATCGAGTACAGCACCCGCGCCGCGCGCTCGTTCAGTTGCCGCGGCAGCGTGTTTTTACGGATTTCGCCTTTGGCGGCGCGGTTCTCGAGCTGCCGGATACTGACCCCGAGCAGCTTCGCGGCTTTGTCCTTTGCGAGCCAGCCGGGCTCGATCGTGAGCGCGTTTTTCAATGGTCCATCCTCCGAAACGTGCGCATTGCGCGGTATATATCGCGAATTGCGTATGTCGATTATAATCGACACCCGCGCTCTCGCGTACAATCCAGGCAATCTGAAAGCGGATTACGTAAAGATCGAGCCGTTTCCCTGCATTAACTGCGGCGCGCGGATCACCGAAGTACGCTCGCTTTCGGGCGAGCACTGGGGGATCGCCGAGGAGGAAGGCGTCTCCGTTATGTGTGTCCACTGCAGCGCGGTTATGGACGTTAAAGCAGTGCCCGACCGGATGTTTCCCGGTATTCACTATGCCTACGTGACACTGGATGACGACGGAACAGCCGGCGGAAGCGTCAATCTGCGCTATCCGGCGCGCTTTATGCCCGGCCAGTACGCAGATGCGCTGCGGCAGCGGAACGAAGACCTGTTGCGGGTGTGGTGGGGCCCGCCCGTAATACAGCCGCGCCGCAAGTCCTTAAACCAGGCACGCAAACGCCGCGAGCACCTCGCGAAGATCCGCGAGAAATGGCAAGAGCACGCGCGGCCGCCGGAGCCGCCGCCGCGCGGTTTCTCTCTGGCATCCATTCGCGCGTGTATGGCCTGCGAAAACACGACGCCGATCGGCCAGCCCGATATTCCCGCGCCTTACTACGGCCGGCGAACCCGGAAACCATCGCTCGACGACTACGACTGTATGAGCGTTTCTGATGTTTCTGATGTTTCTGATGTTTCTGAGCTTTCTGAGCTATCTGAGCTATCTGAGCTTTCTGAGCTTTCTGAGCCGACGCCACCGCTGCGGCGGTCCTCGCGTATAATCCGACCCAAATGAGCACCGCCCGCAAACCCGCCGCGGCGCCGCCCGCTCCCAAACGCGCGCCGCGCCTCGCAGTCGTCGAGCGCGATCCCGCCGTCCTGCTCGCGCAGCACGTCGACGAGTTGGGCGCGCTCGAGGCCGAACTGGTGGAAGCCCGCGCGAAAATCCGGCGCGCCGAAACGCTGCGCGAACTGATCCGCCGGCACTACGAAAAGGAACCCGCGGCGAAGGCGTTTGAAGCCCGCGGCGCGCGCTTTTTCGCCACGCTCGGGCCGCGCGCGTGGCACTCATCGGTTGACTACGAAGCCGTGATTAAGGCGCTCGGGCTGAGAGCCTACGCGGAGATCGCGCGCCCGACGCTTAAAATCCTCGAAGAAACGCTCGCGCCCGACGTGCTCGCCCGCGTCGTTAAGCAGGATTACACCGGCGCGCGGCCGCTCAAAACGTTTGAGATCGGCTGATGCCTTCGGGCGTGGGCTCGTGGCGGCGCGGACGTAAAGCGATATTCGTGCCATGCCCGCATTGCGGTATATCCGTAACGCTCACGGAAGCGCAGACGCGGCACGCCGGTTGTACGCGCGTAATACGGCGCGGCTCGGGGCGGCACGCGAATCACGCCAACGCCGGAAGGAAACCCGTCTGGACCCTCTGCCCGCGCTGCGGCCGGGCCGTTAAACGGACTGAAGCGCAGTCCGGGCACGCGGGCTGCGCGCGCCAAAGGCGGCTTCCGCCGCGGCGACGGGCGAAGCGGCCGAAAGAGGAGATCGCCCGCGGCCTCGTGCGCGACGAGGTAACGGGCGAAATGATTCTTCCGCTCACGCGCGAGGATATCGCGCAAAAAATCGCCGCGATGAGCAAAGGCGCATTCGGGCGCATGGCGCGGCGGCTGCTGCTCAGACGCGGCCGAGGGCGGAACGAACTGAAACGCGCAGGATGACGCGCGCGGGCCGCGCTTTGGTGTATAAATGGACGAAGGCGTGTCCGTTTTCCGCCATGCGGCTGCAGTCAGCGGGCGCGTAGCGTGTCCGGAAACCGGCGCTTCAGATCAAAAAGCCTGGTATGCGATCCACACCCGGAGCCGCGCCGAGTTTCAGGTACGCGACCGCCTCACCGCAAAAGGAATTGCGGTTTTTTTCCCCTCTCTCGATCGCCCCTCACAGCGCCGTAATCAGCGCATCACAGTAACGCGGCCGCTGTTCCGCTGCTACCTGTTCGCAAGGGCCGAAAGGCGCGAACTGGTGGCCGTAACGGGCGTTTCGCATGTTTCGGGACCGCTCGCCGATGAGGATCTCGCCGAAATCCGGCACGCGGTCATGCCCGGCAATACCGGCGGCTTTGCGAATGTCCGCGGCGAGGGCGAAAGCGTGACAGTAGCGCGCGGCCCGTTCGCCGGCATTACAGGCGTTATCACGCGCCTGGGCCCGCGGCGGCTCGTGATCCGGGCCGCGATTCTCGGCCGCCCCTGTGTGGTTGAGATCGGCGCGGGCGACGTATTCGGCCGAAGGGCTGCAGCATAGCGACGAAGGCCAAAAAACGCACGAGCGCCGCCAAAGCGAAGCCCGTCAAAGAAAAAAAGACGAAGCCCGCCAGATCGGGCCCGACGCGCACAATCGACAAGCGGCGCGCTTTTCTCGCGGCCTACGGAATCCTCGCATCAGTGCGCCAGGCGGCGAAGGCGGCCGGCGTCAACCATCACCAGCACTACAAATGGATGGACGACCCGGCCTACTTCGCGGCGTTTCAGCAGGCGAAGACGCGCGCCGCGCAGGCGCTCGAGGACGAAGCGGTAGAGCGCGCAATGGTCGGCGTTTTCGAGCCCAACATCTTTCAGGGCCGCTTCATTTACCCGCAGGAGGAGTACGTCGAGACGCCGGCGGTGATCGGGCCCCGCGGCGGGATCCGCGAGCCCGAGGTGCGCGCGTGGCGCGACGTGCCCGGCGCGCCGCCGCTCGGCGTGTACAAAAAATCGGACGCGCTCATGCTGCGGCTGCTCTCGGGCTTCATGCCGGAGAAATACCGCGCGAATGCCTCGGTCGAGCTCTCGGGCCCGCACGGCGGCCCGATCGAGATTGTGCAGCGGTTAAACGCGGCGCGGGCGCGCATGGCGGCGAAGGCGCGCGAGTCGGGGGAGTGTGACTCATGATGGCCGCGGCCGCAAACCTCACACTCTCCGAAGAAGTCGGCCTCTATTACGCGGACCCGCTCGGTTTCGTCCTGTGGGCGTACCCCTGGGGCGAGCCCGGACACCTCGAGAACGAAGCCGGCCCGGATGAATGGCAGACGGCTTTTCTTCGCGACCTCGGCCGTGAAGTGCGCAAACGCGGTTTCGCCGGCGCTATGGCCGTCGCCGCGGTGCGCATGGCGGCCGCGTCCGGGCACGGGATCGGGAAATCGACGCTCGTCGCGTGGCTCGTGGACTGGATTATGTCGACGCGCCCGTTTGCGCAGGGCACGGTAACGGCGAATACGTTCATCCAGTTGCAGACAAAAACATGGGCGGCGGTCCAGCACTGGACAGGGCTTTGCATAACGGGCCACTGGTTCCGGGTGACGGGCGACCGCATGTATCACCGGGCGTATCCGGCGAAATGGTTTTGCTCGGCGCAGACGTGCCGCGAGGAAAACAGCGAAGCGTTCCACGGCCAGCACGCGGCAACCTCGACGAGCTTCTACATCTTCGATGAAGCCTCGGCGGTGCCGGACAGCATTTTTACGGCGTCAGAGGGCGGGCTCACCGACGGCGAGCCAATGGTTTTCATGTTCGGGAATCCGACGCGAAATACCGGCATGTTCTACCGCGCTACTTTCGGCGTGGCGCGCCCGCGCTGGAATCACCGCTCGATCGACTCGCGTACGAGCTCGCGGACTAACAAAGACCAAATCGCGCAATGGGTTCAGGATTACGGCGAGGATTCCGACTTTGTGCGCGTCCGCGTCCGCGGGCTGCCGCCAAACGCTTCGGAGCTGCAGTACATCGACCTCGGGCGCGTCAACGCCGCGCAGCAGCGCGCCGTCGAGGCGCTCTCAGACGATCCGCTGGTCGCGGGCTGCGACGTTTCGGCAGGCGGCGAGGCGTGGAACGTCGTGCGCTTCCGCCGCGGGCTCAACGCCCGGCCATGCGCGAACGTGCCCGCGCCGATCCGGCTCGCGGGCGAAAGCGGTACGCGCGAAGTGATGATCGCGGCGCTTGCGCGAGTACTCGCGTCGCGGGAGACCGAAAAGCGTGTCGCCATGCTGTTTGTCGATTCCGCCTTCGGCGCGCCGATTGTGGAACGGCTGAAAACGCTCGGTTTCGACAACGTTGTGGAAGTGAATTTTGGGGAGACCCGGACGCCCGATAACCACTTCGCGAATATGCGCTCCTACATGTGGTCGGAGCTCAAAGAGTGGCTCGCGCACGGCGCAATTGACCGCAACGACGAAAAGCTCGAGGTGGATCTCACGAGTCCCGGCTATCACCTGAACCGCTCAAACGCGCTCCTGCTCGAATCGAAGGCCGCAATGCAGGAGCGCGGCGTCGCGCCCGTCGATGACGCGGACGCGCTCGCGCTCACGTTCGCGCAGCGCGTGGCGCCGATCGCGCCCGCGCGGTATGCGGAAGCGGGCGTTTACCGCCCCGCGCGCGGGAGCTGGATGTCATGAAGCCGTATTACGAAGACGGCGGGATTTCGATCTTTCACGGGGATTGCCGCGAAGTACTCGGACGCATCGAGGCCTGCGACTTGCTGCTGACGGATCCGCCCTACGGGATCGGATTTGCAGCGGATCCGACAAAGTGGCAGGAGCGCCGCGGCCACGCGCCCGACGACTGGGACGACCGGACCTTCGACGATCTGACGTCAGTTCTTCCGCACGGAGAAATTCAGGTGATCTGGGGCGGCAACTACTACCCGCTGCCGCCTTCGCGCGGCTGGCTTGCATGGTGCAAACCGGACGCCCCGCCGAGTATGGGCGGCCTTGAATTCGCCTGGACTAATCAGGACCGGAACGCCCGGTATTTAGTCCAGTCGATTGCGGCCACCAACGCCGAGCGCGTCGGGCATCCGACGCAGAAACCGCTCGCGCTCATGAAATGGTGTATCGGCCAGTTTCCCGCCGTGCGGTCAGTGATTGACCCGTTCATGGGAAGCGGGACGACGCTCGTCGCCGCGCGCGCGTTCGGCTGCGCCGCGATCGGGATCGAAATCTCAGAAAAATACTGTGAAATGGCGGCGCGTAGGCTCTCGCAGCAGGTGCTCGATTTCGCCCCGCCTGACGGGGAGCGCGTTTTATCCGAACAGCGCGCGGCGCGCGACGCGATCGCCGCGGGCGACGAAAGCCGGGGCGCGCGGCTGTGGCTCGCCGACTGGGTAGCCGAGGAAGTTCTGACTGAAGCGGAGGCGCGTTAATGCCCAGATTTCTCGAGCGCAGGCTGCAGGCCGAGTACGGCGCGGGTTCCTCAATTCCGTACGCCATCATGAACAAAATCGGCGCGCTCAGGGGCAACAAAGAGACTCCGAAGGGTCGCGCGATGGAGCGGAAACACGCCCGCGACACGGCCGCAAAAAGCGGCCGCACGGGCCTGCTCCGGGCGCTCATGGGGCGCAGGCGTGCCTAAGACCGTCAAAGATCCGGATGAATTTCTGCGCGTCGCGCGCGACCGCTGGGCGCGCTCTGAAGCGTCCGAGGACAACATCCGCAAAGCCGCGGCGCGCGATCTCCGGTTTTTAACGGGCAACCAGTGGCCGGAAGGTGAGCCCGAGGCGCGGCGCAACGCGCAGCGCCCCGCGCTCACGATTAATAAGCTGCCGCCGTTCGTCTCGCAGGTGACGAACGAACAGCGCAAAAACCGGCCGGGCGCGAAAGTGAGCCCGCAGGGCGAGGGCGCGGACAAAGTTACGGCCGAAATTTATCAGGGGCTCATCCGCCATATCGAGTACTCCTCGCAGGCCGACGTGGCTTACGACACCGCCTTCGATTACGCGGTTAGTTCAGGCTTCGGCTACTGGCGCTACACGACCGAGTACGTCAGCGACCGATCGACGAATCAGGAGATCCGCGTCGCGCGCATCAAGGACGCCTCGACCGTGCGGATGGATTCGGATTGTGAGGAGGTCGATTGCTCAGACGCGATGTGGGCGTTTGTCTGGCGCACGGTATCGACGGAAGCATTCAAGCGGCTTTATCCGGAATCCGAAACCGCGCAGACGAATTTCGCGCCCGCCGGCGGTTTCAGCGCGCCGTCATGGCTGCAGGGCGATAACTGCATCGTCGCCGAATACTGGCAGGTAGAACCGGAAACGAAAAAGCTGTGGATGTACCGCGGGATCCCGCAGCCCGCCGAGGATGACGAAGCAGGCGCCGCGCCCGCCGCCGCCCCGCTCAATGCGCCGCCGCTTCAGAACATGCAGGCCGGCGGCCCGGCGGCATCTATGCCGGGTGCGCCGCCCAATCCCGCGGCAGCCGGCGGCCCCGGAATGGCGCCGGGAGCGGCGCCCGCGCCGCCGCAGCCGGGAATGATACCTCCTGCGCTCGCCGCGATCGCCCGCGCCGCGCTCGCGCCCGACGCCGACGAGCAGGGCCGCGTTACCCGCGGCTTTTATGACGATGAGGACGTACCCGAGGGATTCGAGCCCGATTTAGACGAGGACGGCGAGCATATCGGCCGCGAAGTCGAAGTGCGGCGCGTATGGCGCTATGACGTGAACGGCCACGAGATCCTCGGTAAGCCGAAAGAGTGGGCCGGCAAATATATCCCGATCGTGCCGGTCTGGGGACAGGAGAAGTACGTCGAGGGCGAGCGGCACCTGTTCAGCGCGATCCGCTTCGCGCTCGACCCGCAGCAGCTCTATAACTACTACAAAACGGCCGAGGCTGAAGTAATTCAGATGACGCCGAAAAACCCGTTTATAGGCGTACTCGGGCAGTTCAAGACCATGCAACTCCAGTGGTCCGAGATGAACACTGTACCGCGGCCGTTTGTCGAATACGACCCGGTTGTAGTGGGCGGGACGCCCGCGCCGCCGCCGCAACGGCAGCAGTACGAACCGGCGACGCAGGCGCTCACGCTCGGAGCGGCCGCGGCGAATGAGGACATCAAAGCGACTACCGGCCTGTTTGACGCCTCGCGCGGCAAAGAAAACCCGAGCGCGGATTCGGGCGTCGCGATCGGGCTGCTGCAGCAGCAGGGCGAAACGAGCACCTGGCACTTTTTCGATAACTTCCTGCGCTCGATGTGGCACGGCTACCGGATCCTGCTGGACCTGATACCGAAAATCTACGACGCGCCGCGCGTGGTGCGCATCGTGCGCCCGGACGACGCCGAGGAACTCATACACATTAACCGGCTGTTTACCGGCCCGGACGGAAAACAGACCCGTTACGACTTATCGCAGGGCGACTATGCCGTAGCCGTGGGCGTGCAGCCGTCTCACGCGACGCAGCGCCAGCAGGCGGCCGCGGACCTCGGGCAGCTCGCGCGCGCGAGTCCGGAATCGCTGCCGCTCTGGTCGGACCTGTTTGTAAAGCAGCTCGACATCGGGCCGATCGGCGACCAGATCGCGGACAGACTCACGCCGGCGCAGTTCCGTACCGACACCAACGTGCAGCAGTTGCAGCAGTCGGCCGCGGCGCTCGCCGCGCAGAATAAGCAGCTCGTCGATCAGGTGAACCAGCTCACGCAGACGCTTGCGACCGAGAGCTACCAGACGCAGGCCAAAAACGAGCAGAACGCGCGCGACAACGCGGCGAAGATCCACATTGCGCAGATGCAGGAAGAAACCAAGCGCATGAATGCGGCGAATCAGCTCGCGATGGCTGAGATCAATACCAAGACGCAGACCGCGGCGCGCATCTTTTCCGACATGCTCGCGCGCATGGAAGCGCATGAAGCGATGGCGCATGAAGTCGCAACGGGCGCGCAGGACCGCGCGCTCGCCGCGGTTATGGGCGATAACGGCCAACCCGCGCCGCCCGCGATCGCAGGCGGCCCGGCGCAGCCGGGAATCCCGCCGGGAGCGCAGCCGGGAGCGCCGGGCGCGCAGCCCGCGCGGCCGCCGCGCAGCCGGATTCCGACCGATCAGGATTTGATGGCGCTCGTCGGAGCGCCGGCGAACGGCGCGCCGCCGCCACAACCGGGAGGCGGCCAGTGATTACCTACGGGTCAGTATTCGACTTAAAAGAAGAAGGCTCGATCCGACGATGCGTTATCTATGACTCAACAAAAATCCTTAGCATCGTGCGGGCGGCTGACCACGAGGCCGCATCTGCGGTCGATCGCTTCATGCGCGCCAACCCGAACGCGCGCATAGGAGTTTTGAAGACAACCAAAAACGGAGCGCAACCGGGAATACCGGGCGCGCCCGCAGGAGATCAATGAGCGAAAGCAATAACACCGCGCAGGCAACCGATACCGAGTTGCGCGACGTTCCTTCGGATATCAGCGAATACCGGAAATTCGTTGAAGACGGCGGGCTCGGGCACAACGAAAAGGTATTGGGCCGCGAGGCCGCCGTCGCAGCCGCAAAGGCCGCGGGAATCGTACCGGATTCGGCGCCCGGCGATCAGGCTGAGGTTAAGAAGCAGCTAAACCGTCGTCAACGAAAGATACAGAATCTGTTCCGAGAGATCGGGGCGAAAGACGCCGAGATAGCGGAGCTCCGCAAAAGCCTCGAGGCGCGCGCAAACGGCGCGCCGAAGGCGAACGGAGCGCCCGCGGTTCCCGCGGAAGGCGAGGGCCCGGCGAAAGCCGAGGCGAAGCCGGCCGCGAAAGACGCGCCCGCGCGCCCGAAAGAAGAAGATTTCAAGACCTATTCCGAATTTGTCGAAGCATTGACCGAGTGGAAAACCGACCGGAAGATTCAGGAGCGGGAAGCCGCGCGCCAGCAGGAACGGGCGCGCGCCGCGCATGAATCGGAATCAAAGAAAGTTCTCGAGGCTCATAACGCGCGCGTTGACGAAGCGAAAACCCGCTACGCCGACTGGAACGACGCTTTTAAAGGGCTCGATGACAATTCTTTTTCCGATCCGATGGTGGTTTTCATCTTCGAGAGCGAGCGCGGGCCCGACGTGACGTATTACCTCGCCACGCACAGGGACGAGCTCGAGCGCATACGCGCGCTTTCGCCGATCAAACAGGCGGCCGCGCTCGGGCGTATCGAAGACCGCCTCGAGGCGGAATCGGACAAAGGCGACAAAGGCGAAGACGGAGCAGGCGACAAAGGCGAAGACGCGAAAGACGCGAAACCGCCGCAATTCGCGAAACACAAAGACGACGAAAACGAAGACGGCGACGAACCTCAGCCAAAACGAAAATCCAGCGCATCGAAAGCGCCGCCGCCTGTAAAGCCGCTCGGCGGCAAAGGCGGCAGCAGCGACGATATGCCCGACCCGAAGGACTTCAAAGCCTACGAGGCATGGGCGAAGCGCCAGGCCGCGAAAGGGATCAAGCGATGAAACACGCGCGCCCGCTCGCGAGGATCAGAGAAAAATACTTTGGCTACGAACGCGTACCAGCCGTGGCAAGTCTACACAAACGAAACGCTCATGATCCTGAAGAATCAGCTTCAGCTATTGGGCAACGTCAACCGCGATAACGAGTATTTATTCGCCAAAAAAGGCATGAAGGCCGGCAACGCCGTTAACCTGCGCTACCCGGCGCGGTTTCTCGGGCGCTCGGGTGAAACCTACACGCCGGAAGCCTATACCGAAACGTCCTACAGCCTGGTTATCAGGCCGTTGCAGGGCGTCGATGTGGATATCCCCTCAACCGAGTGGACGCTCCAGCTCGACGACGTGAAAAAGCGCGTGCTCGCGCCGGCCGCGGCGCAGCTTGCGAACAACATCGAGCGCGACTGTCTGCAGATCGCGAAAAACGCGGTCGGTAACAGCGTGGGCACGCCCGGCACGCCGCCGACCGACGTAAAGATCATTAACCAGGCGCGCGCGCTGCTCGTCAACGAAGGATTCCCCGATTCGTCCGACAACTGCCTGATGATTACGCCGGATATGAATGTCGCTTTCGCGGCGCAGCAGGCGACCATATTTAATCCGCAGAACACGGTCGAGACGACCTACAAAAAAGGTCTGATCGGCCAGGGCTACGGGTTCAAGTGGTACGAATCCGCGAACCTCTGGACGCAGATCGCGGGCACCCGCGTCGCGACGGCCGGCACGCTCTCGGGCGTGCCCGCGAATGGTTCCTCGACATTCGCGGTTGCGGGCTTCGCCGCGGGCGCAACCGTCAAAGCGGGCTGCACCTTCACGCTCGCCGCGGTCAACGCCGTAAATCCGATGACGCGCGCAAGCTACGGCAAACTGCGCCGTTTCACGGTTACGGCGGACGCGACGCTCGCAGGCGGCGCGGGCAATATCACCGTATCGCCCGCGATCACCTACTCGGGCGCATTCGCGAATGTGGACGCCGCGCCGGCATCGAACGCCGCGATTACCTTCGACGGGGCGGCCGGTTCGCAGTCACCGCAGGGTATCGCGTGGAGCCCGCAGGCGTTTACCTGGGCCTGCATCAATCAGGAGCAGCCCGGCAACGCCGATACGTACTATGCGACCGACGCCGACACCGGAATTCAGTTGCGCTTTGCAAGACAGTGGGAAGGCCGCACGAACAATTTCATTAACAGATTTGACGTGCTCTACGCCTTCGGCGTGCCGTACCCGACCGGCGCTGTGAGGATTCAGGGATAGGCACGCGACGTGCGCGCCTGAGACGCGAAGGAGCTTCAATATATGGACGCAATTCCATACCCGAAAATCAGATACCAGGGCGTGCCGCGCGACCCGCTCACGCCCCATACGCAGAACCCCGGCTACATCTGGGTCCGGGTTCAGGACGCCGACGCCGAGCGCGCGCTCGGCGACAACTGGCACGATACGCCGGCCGACGCCGTAAAATCCGTACCCGAGGGCGCGAAAATCACGGCCGACCAGTATGCCGCGCTTGCGGCGCAGGCGGTCGAGCGCGGCGCGCTCGCGCCCGCCAGGCCGCAGCAGTTCGCGGATGCGGATAAGCCGCAGCCCGCGGCGCATCAGGCATCAACCCATCACGCAGACGCGCCGAGCGATCCCTCCGCGCAGATCCACGACCCGTCAGACAAACCGCACCACGAGGGCGAGTGGCCCGTCGAGAGCGAGAAAAGAAGGAGACGCTAAGAATGACAAAACCAACACACCAGGCGGCCACGATCACTTACCCGACGACCGTGTACCAGAAGAAAACCGACGTGCCGCCGGGCTACGTCGCCGTGCCGGTAGCGAGCGAGGCCGAAATGAAAATGCTCAGTGGCCCCGTCTTCCTCACCGCCGAAGAAGCGGCGCTCGGGCTGCATCCGAGCCAGTTGCACCCGCAGATCGTGACTTACCCGACGACGGTTTACCAGAAAACCGACGTGCCGCCGGGCTATGTCGCCGTGCCGGTTGCCAGCGAGGCGGAAGTGATCGCGCTTACCGGCGCGGTATTTCTCACGCCCGAGGGCGCGCTGCGCTATCAGCCGCCCGTCGAGCAGCCGATGGCGCATATTGCGCGCACCGACAACCTCGAGCAGTACAGGCCGGGCAAGACCGTGTTAGGCGTCGAGACGCCCGTACCCGTCGGCCGCGAAAACCCGCTGCCGGGTACTTTCGTCCGCGGCAGCGTGCCCGAGCAGCCGCCGCCGCCGCTGCCGTAAACGTGTGAACCGAGGGCGCGCGCATGACTGTTATTGAGCTCATCAGCGAAGCACTTCTGACGTGCGGGATTATCGGCGTGGCCGACCCGCCCTCTGACGCTCAGGCCACAACAGCATTTCGCGCGCTTATCGGTTCAGTGGACACCGCGAGCGCGGATCCGCTCAAACAACTCACGGTCGCTAACCGCACTTTCACGCTGCAGCCGTTGAAGCAGGCGTACACGATCGGGCCCGATTCGTCGCTCGATATCAACGCGCCGCGGCCGCAGGCGATTCTGCGCGCGAACATGATCGACCTCACGAGCTCGCCGAACCCGCCGCACATTCCGATGGACGTTCTCGAGTGGGACGGCTATCGGTCGTGGTCGTTTCGCAATTCGCCCACGCCGCTGCCTACCGCGCTCTGGTATGACGGCGGCTATCAGGCGATTCCCGCGCCCGCGGACCCGCCCGGCGCGCCCGAGGCTCCGGTCGAGGGATTCGGGACGATCAATATCCTCGGCGTGCCGATGAACTTCAACCAGATCGAATTCTGGGCGAGCGCGCCGCTTACGCAGGCCTCGAGCTACTTCGACGATCTGGTTTTCCCGCCCGGCTATTACGAATTTCTGCTGTACGGGCTCTGCGGGCGGCTTTATCCGCGCTTCGGGCGCGCGCCCGATCCGGTTGTAATCGAGCTCTACAAGGAAGCGCGCCTCGCCGTCGAGAGCGCGAATGCAATGCCCGCGCCCGTGATGACGCTCGACTCCGGACTCCCGAACGTCACGGGCGGCTACTGGGACGGGCGCACCAACAGTTACATCAGGAGACGCTAGGTGGAATATCCGGGTATGGTGGGCGAGACTTATCCCGCGCGCAGCTTTGCGGTGTCGATCGACCGGCTCGTGAACTGGTACCCGGAAATCGTGGAATCGCGCAAGGGGAAATCGCTCATCAACTATTACCCGACGCCGGGCCTTACCCTCGTCGCCGACACCTCGGCGCTCGGCAGCGGGCGCGCGGCGTTCGCGATCGACGGCCGCCAGTTCGCCGTGATCGGGAAATATCTCGTCGAATTCGATCAGTTCGGCACCTACGCGAAGCATCCGGGCGACACTGACCCCGCGCCCGTTTTTCTTCTCGACGACGGCAACCCGGCGATGATTGTCGCGAATTCGAAGACGCCGCCGCAGCTCATGATTACGTCGGGCGGCAAGGGCTATATTTTCGATCTCTCAAGTAACGCGCTTACCGAGATCACCGGCGGCATTATCGACCCCGGCGGCACAAATACGCCCGGCCAGTTCCTCGGTTCCTCGATGGCCGCGTTTCTCGACGGCTACTTTATTGCGCTGACGCCCGATTCGCGGGGATTTCAGATTTCGCAGCTTAACGACGGCTTTACCTGGGCCGCGGATGACGTGCAGTTTAATAACGGCTCGGCCGACAAGATCAAGGCGATCATTACGGATCACGAGTACCTGTATCTGGCGGGCTCAAAGCGCATGGCGGTCTACGCGAATACGGGCCCCATAGGCACCTCGGATTTTCCGATTAACCCCGTACCCGGCGCGTTCATCGAGCAGGGGATCCGCGCGCCTTTCACGTTTCAGCGCATCGACAATACGCTGATGTGGTTCGGGGAAAACGAGCACGGCGCGGGCTGCGTGTACCGCGCTGAGGGCTTTATCCCGAAGCGCGTTTCCACGCACGCCATTGAATCCGTATGGACCCGTTACGGCGAAGATACCGACGCGATCGCATTCACCGATCACCGCGAGGGGCACACCTTCTACCGGCTCACGTTTCCCGCCGCGGATCAGACATGGATTTACGACCTTGCTACAGATATGTGGCACGAGCGCGCCTCGTGGGATTCAGCGCTCGGGGCTTATCACGCGCAGGTGCAGCGCTTCCACTGCTACGCGACGGGCGGCGTCTCGCCCTTCGGCCGTCACTTTGTCGTTGGCGCGGACGGGAAAATCTATCGCGAAGACGCTTACGTTTTCACCGAAGACGGGCGCGCGATCCGGCGCGTGCGCATCGCGCCCGTGATCGCGAAAGAAAACAAGCTGATGTTTGTTTCGCGGCTCGAGATCGTCGTTCAGCCCGGCGTCGGGCTCGACGGCGATCCCGCGGCGCAGGGCGCAAACCCGGAAATGATGCTGCGCTATTCGCCCGACTCGGGCGCTACCTGGTCCTCGGTCCTCACCGCGCGGGCCGGGCGCTCGGGGCAGTATGGCAGGCGCGTCGTATTCGATCAGCTCGGCTCCGGGCGCGCGTGGGTGCCTGAAATCTCGGTTACGGACCCGGTTAACTGGGTGATCGTTTCCGCGCAGATCGAAGCGCAGGCGGGGGCCTGGTAATGGCGGCCACTCAAAGCGCCGGAACCGCGGGACTCGCGCCGCAGATGTCGATCGTAAACGCGGACGGCACGCCCACGGTGTTTTTCTTCCGCTGGCTGCTGAACACGGCGGCAACGGCCGCGGCGGGCGCGGGCGGCGGGAACGCGCCCGGCGACGATACGCAGGTTGTTTTCAACGCCGGCGGCTCGCTCAGTTCTGATCCCACTTTCACGTTTCATGACGGAAGTCTCTGGCTCTCGGGGCCTCCGGGCACAGGCGTCGCAGCCCCGCTGTTCAATTCGACGGCCGAGGGCGTCGAGCACGCCTTTCAGCAGAAAGACGGGCGCTTTTACGTCACCGGCGCAGGCGACGGCTACTTTCAGAACCTCATCGTTACCGCGACTTTCAACTCGGAAGCTACCGGCACAACCGCGGCGGTCCAGCAATACACGGGCACATTCGTAATTTTCGGGAACGGCAATGCGCAGTTTCAGGCGCTCGCGATCGCGGGGCCGCTTACGTTTCCCGACGGCACGGTTCAGATCACGGCGGCTACCTCGGGCGGCGGCGGGGGCGGGCAGAATCAGACGCCGTGGTTATCGAACATCGACGCCGCAAGTCACAGCCTCGACAAGCTCGATTTCCTGCAGTTCTCCGCAACCGGCTCGCAGGCCATTCTGTCACCCGGGGCGCTTGCTCTGATTCCCCAACAGCCGCTTTATCTTTTGCCCAAAGGCAGCCTCTTTATCGCTACGGGCTCATCGCAAACGACGCGCCTCTCGATCGACACGGCGGGGCACATTACGGCGAGCGCGGCGGATGACGGCGGGATCGTACTGGCGGCCGCGGGGAAAATTAAGAGCAGCGCGGGCGGGTTCGTTTTTCCCGACAATACGGTTCAGATCACGGCGGCCACCGGCGGCGGCGGCTCACAGACGCCGTGGCTGTCCGACATCGACGCGGCTTCTCATAACCTGCTGAACGCAGCAAGCGTCGGCGCTGCGGCGGGCGCTGCGCTTGCGCTGAAGACGTCGGCAATATCGCGGATTTCAATCGACACTCAGGGCCACGTCTCAATCGGCAAACCAGACGGCGGCGCGGCGGCATCCCTGCTCGCCACCGATGAAATACGCATTACGACCGCAGGGGCGAACGCCAATTTCGTCATTTTTGGACCGCAGGGCAGTAACCGGAATCTCGCCTTCGGCGATAACGCGAACGGCTTCCGCTGGACGTTCGCGTGCGACAACTCCGCCGAAAGCGGCGGCAATATCGGCAGCGCGTTTTTCATCGCCCGCTGGAGTGACACCGGCAGCTATATCGACGCGCCGCTCTACATCTCGCGCAACGACGGCACCGTAACCGTTAAGGCCCTTTACACCTCCGGGCAGATAAACGCGAACAAACTCGTACTGTCGTCCGGCGGCAGCGTGCAATTCGGCGACGGCACAATCCAGACCACGGCGGCGACCGGCGGCGGGTCACAGACGCCGTGGACGCAGAACATCAACGCCGCCGGCTTCCAGCTGCAGAACGCGGGGAAAATAGGCATCGGCACCTCGTCGCCCGCTTCCGGCCTCGTCGTTACCGGCAACGCCTCGCCCCTCACCGCTCTGATAAACGGAGCCATCGGCGCGGTGCAGGTTGCGGCTGCCGACGGGTCTTTCCCTGAAATCGGCTTCGACGGCTTCGGCGCTAACAACTGCGGCCTTCTGACGTTCCGCAGCAGCAACGGTACGAACGCGGCGAAAACGGCGAGCGGCTCCGCGCAGTACCTGGGACAGATTCGGGGTTACGGATACGGCGCGACCGGCTATGGCGCTCTCGCGTCTGCGCTGATCGGATTTCTTTCGACCCAGGCGTACAGCGACACCGCACGCGGCGGAGCAATCGCTTTCCGCGTCATCGCGAACAACACCGTAACGCAGTCTGAAGCCATGCGGATTGACCAAAGCGGCTTCGTCGGCATCGGCAATAGCTCACCCGCTGCTTTGCTGGACCTTATCGGGGCGACGAACGCCTCTATTCGCATCGCAAGCGCATTGACCGGGCAGCCCATGATCCGGCTGAATGCGGCTACTTCATCTGCGCCGCCATACATCCAGTTTCAGCTCGATGATTTGGCGACGAAATCGGTAACGCTCTGCATGGGCGGCGTTCCGGCCGGCGGAGCCCCGACATCGGGCGATTTCGTAATCGCAACTTATCCCGGCAGCGGCGGGTGGATAGAGCGGTTCCGTATTCTGAACACCAACGGCAACGTGGGCATCGGCCAGGCGTCACCCGCCGTTAAGCTCGACATCGTTTCAAACGACAGCAGCGATTCGGGCGGGGCAATTCGTATCCTTCCGGCGAATCTTACGCAGTCCGCAACCTACAGCTTCGGCGGGATTACCGGATCCTACTATTTCAAGATTCAGTCAGCTACCAACCAGTACCTGGCCCTGAATGGTGGGGGCGGGCCGGTCGTAGTGGGTTCGCTTGCAATAGGCGGCGCGGCTGCGCTGGAAGTGGGCGGCAATATCCGCATGAACGGCACGCGGTCTACCATCTTTTGTCATGGAGACACCGCAGGGCATGTAGGCGGCTTTCAACTCCTCAGTCTCGGCTCGGGCAGTCCGATGATTATCACCCCGACCGATAACGCCGGTACTCCCGCAGCCGTGCCGATTACTCTCGGCGGCTTCGGCGCATTCAACAGCACTATCGTCGGGTTGTGCGTAAGCGGCAATCTTGCCGTCGGAAGCAACGCGAACAACTCACTGACGAACGCGCTCGTCGTCAGCAAAAACACCGCCGCGCCGCGAGCGATGAGCTACAGCGACGGCATCCAGTACGTCGGCGCAGATGCGCAGATGGCGCAGATGTCGCTCGACTCCTATGGGGCGCAGGGGGCATTGGTTAACTTCCGCTGCGCGGGCGGGACGAACGCCGCGCCAGCGGCGGTAGCGGCCAGCCAGATTATCGGCCAGGTGAACGCGATGGGCTGGAACGGCTCCGGTTACGCGCAGTCGGCCTGCATTCAGTTCGTCAGTAAGGCAGCGTGGAATCCGTCGAATAACTCGACCTGCATGACTTTCAACATCACCAGGCTGGCCTCAACGGGAATTTTCGAGGTGATGCGAGTCACCGAAGGAAGCTGCGTCGGCATAATGACGGCCACCCCCACCTATTCGCTGGAGATAGGTACTGACCTGGCCCTGAAGGCCTCAACGAGTACCTGGCAGGTTGCGTCTGACCTACGACTGAAACGCAACGTGCGGAACCTGAAAGGCGGCCTCGACGTGATTCGCAGGCTGCGCCCCGTCGAAGCCGAATACAACGGACTCGCGGGCACGAAAGACGGGCAGCGCGTCGTTTCGTTCATTGCGGACGAAGTGCGGGACGTCGTTCCGCACGCGGTCGGTTCGTCGCGGCGCAGGCTCCGCAAAGACGACGAAGACGAAACCGACGTCCTCGACCTCAACATCCACGAAATTCTGATGCATGCGATTCTTGCGATTCAGCAACTCGCGGGCGCGAAACAACTGCCCGTACAGGAGGGTTTTTAATGGCCGCTTTAGACAATACACTGCAAAGCAAATATCTTTCGCGCCCCGTCGTGCGCCAGCGCAACTCGATCACGCTCGTGAACTGGTCCGGATACTATACGGCGCTCGCAATTCCGCCGACGCCCGATGACGCCTGGGTACGCCAGCGGATACTCGCCGAGCAGATGCCGCTCACGCTCGACTATGCCACAACGCAGACGCTCACGTACTTCCTGCAGGACACGATTACGCAGACCAATATCCTGCAGTTCATCAGCGAGGACAACGACGGCGCGACCGAAGTCGCGCTCTCGGGCCAGAACGACTCGATAGCCGCGGCCTTCATGCCGCGTTACGCGGCCGCCGTGATAAACGACGGCCAGGTTACGCAGTGGCGCGAGCGCAACAACGCGCCGGCGGCGGGGCAGTAAAGGACGCCATGAACGAACAGGCCGCAATGAAGGAACGGAACGGAAACAGCCGGCCGGAAGCCGCGGAAGAAGCCGCCCGGGCGGAAGTCGTCGCGCTCGACGAGCCGCTGATCGCGCTGCTCGCGGACTTCCGCCAGCAGGCGCAGGCGATCGAGGCGCAGGCGCGCGGCGCGCTCGCGCTCTTTATGCGCCAGCACGCGCTCGCCGGCAACTGGCAGATAGCCGCGAACGGGCGCGAGCTGGTACGCGCGGGCGGCGAATGAAGTGATACGGGAAATAGGCATCGACGAACTCGACCGCGTGGAAGAAACGGCGCACGCGTTTTACGCCTCGTCGCGTTTCCTCGATCACTTTTCACTCGCGAAATTTCGCGAGATATGGACGCAGTTTCTCGAGCTCGACGCCGGCGTAATCTTCGCCGCGGATTCTGATGGCGAAATCGTGGGCGTGATCGGCGGGCTCGTGCATCCGGAGATATACGGCAACGGGATCGTAGCCGAGGAGTTTTTCTGGTTCGTGCGCCCGGAATTCCGCGGCGCAGGCGTGCGGCTTTACCGGCGCTTCGAGCAGTGGGCGCGCTCGCGCGGCGCGGGCGAAATCCAGATGGTTCATCTGTTCGACTCAATGCCCGAAAAGGTCGCGAAATTCTACCTGCACAGCGGTTTTGAGCCCGTCGAAATGCGCTACCGGAAGGCGCTCACGGCATGAAAGGCTACCGCGTTTTCGATGACTTTCTGCCGGATCCGGCCCGGCACCGGGCCCGCGCGCTCACGCTCGAGTACAAAACCTATGCGTTCCCCGAGGCGACGTTTCACGGTATAGCGATCCCGCCCGAGGGCGATGTCGCGCTCGCGCTCGCCGGCCGCTTTCCGGGCGCGACGCCCACGCTTTCGTTTTTCCGGAAGTCGCCCGAGGGGCAGACCGAGCCGCACTTTATTCACACCGATGTCGATATGGGCGATTGGACGGCGCTGCTGTATCTCAATCCGGATCCGCCCGCGGGCGACGGTACGGTTTTCTGGGAGCACGTCGCGACGGGCGAGCGCGAAAACGCCGCGCCGCATCTGCGCTCCGTCGAGGGCCGCTCGGCCGAGGGCTGGAAACCGTGGCGCAGGACCGCGGCGCGCTTTAACCGGATGCTCTTATTTCCGGCGACATACTTTCACTCGCGCGCGATCTTCGCCAATTGGGGCGACGGGGACGGCGCGCGGCTTACTCAGGTCACTTTCGGCAGGGGAGATTTACCGCTATGAGCATAGGGACAGGGGCGGCGATCGCGCTCGGCGTCGGCGCGGCGGCGACGGCCGCCGGCGGGATCGGGAGCGCGCTCATCAATAAAAGCGCCGCACAGAAAGCGTCCGCGCAGCAAACGCAATCGGGACAGGCGGCGATCGACGAGCAGAAACGGCAGTTTGATATCACGCAGGGGAATCTCGCCCCGTGGCTCACGGCGGGACAGGGCGGGCTCGCGCAGCTCGTATCGGGCACGCAGCCCGGCGGCGCGCTCGTAACGCCGTTCGGCGAAACGTACAACACGCCCGCGCCGTTTTCCTATGCGGCATTTGATCCGGGCGCCGCTTTCACCGCGCCTACGCTCGATAACACCAACGATCCCGGTTATGCGTTCCGGCTGCAGCAGAGCCAGCAGGCGCTCACGCGCGCCGCGGCGGCGTCGGGCGGGGCATTTTCGGGCGGCACAGTCGCGGCGCTCACGCGTGCCGGACAGGACTACGCGTCGAACGAATACCAAAACGTGTACAACCGCGCTCTGACGGGCTATAACACCAATTTCAACGACCGGCTGAACTCCTATTCGACGAATCTCGCGGGGGCGCTCAACACCTACAACACGAATGTAAATACCGGGCTCAACGCTTACAACACGCGCTTTAATGCCTTCAACACCGGGCAGACGAACACCTACAACCGGCTCGCGGCGCTCTCGGGCAGCGGGCAGACCGCGGGAAGCACGCTCGCGACGACGGGCGCGGCCGAAGCGAACGCCGTAGCGAACCTGATTACCGAGCAGGGCAACGCTCAGGCGGGCGGGACGCTCGGGCAGGGGGCCGCGGTCAATCAGGGCATCAATTCAGTTACCGGCGCGATCGGCGGGGGGATTAACAGCTACCTTACCGGCTCGCTTCTCAGCAGCCTTATGGGCGGTAGCAACAAAAACCCGAGTCTGCCGGCGTGGGTTGGCGCGCCGCTCGGCTATCAGGGGTAGGAGGATTTTATGGCGCTCGATCCGACTCTCATTACGAACGCGATGCAGGGATGGCAGGCGCCGCAGTCTTTCGACCCGTTGAGCCAGATCGCGAAGATTCAGGCGCTCAAAAACGGCTTTGTTCAGTCGCAGGTACAGCAGCAGGCGCTTCAGTCGGGCGCGCTCGAGCTGCAGGAAAGGCAAAAAGCGATTCAGGAGCAGGACGCGCTGAACGCTGTTTTCAAATCGGCGTACATGACCGATCCCAATACCGGCGCGGTAACGCTCGACGAAAACAAACTTTATCCGGGGCTCGCGCAGGCCGGGCTCGGCGCAAAGATCCCGGGGATTCAGACGGCTATCACGGCCTCGAAGAAAAACGCCGTAGAGTTCCAGAAAGCGGACACCGACGCGAAGACGGCAAAGGCGAATTATCTCGGGCAGGAGGTTCTGGACATTGCCGACAGCGGTTACGATCCGGGCACGTTTACCGCGAAAATCGCGTCGGCCGTCCAGCACGGCGCGTTAACGCAGGCCGACGCCGCGCAGGCGCTCCGGCAGTTCCAGCAGAACCCGACAACTGACGGCGTTAAGGCGATCGTCGGCCCGATGCTCTCGCACTCGCCCGTGGTGCAGGATCTTCTCGACAAGCGGAAGACCGCGCAGGCCGCGGCTGATCGCGGGACGGCGGCCATACAGGGGGCGGATCTTGCGAAAGAAAAAGAACGCGTCGTGAAAGTGACCACCGCGCTGCAGGCGGCCGCCGCCGCTCAGACGCCGGATCAACTGGAAGCCGCGCGCAGCGCAGCAATTGCCGCGAAAGCGACACCGGATGAACTGAAGCGGATCCCGATGGCGCTCGATACGGCCGCGCAGGCCGCGCTGCGCCGCTCGCTTCTGACGGCCGAACAGCAGACGACGGCCGATCAGGCGGCGCTCAACGCGAAAAACACCGAAGCCGACCGCAAGGTGACGCAGGCGCAGAACGCGAAGCGAATCGCCTTTGAGCAGCAGAACGCCAGCATCAACGCGAAGAAATTCGCGATGGAATTCGGCGGCGACGCGGTTAAAGGATGGGCGAAACAGGTACAGGACAATCCCGACACCGCAAACACCGTCCCGCCGCCGCTGCGCACCGCCGTTATGCAGGCGTTCACGGCGAACACGGGATTACCCTATCCGAAGCCGCTCACCGGCACGGCTGTCGATCAGGAACGCGCCTCGCGTAACGCGCTCGATGCGGTCGCGCAGGTAAAGGCAGCGCTTGCGGATCCGGCGATTCAAAGCCGCATCGGGCCGATTCTCGGCCGTCTCGGCAGCGCCGAACAGACGGCGGGAACGGCTATCGGGCTAACGCCCGAACAGGAAGCGAAGGCGCAGCAGCTCAGGACCAACATGAGGTACCTGGTGTTTCAGGAGGGTAAAGCGCTCATGGGCGGCCGTATGCCGGCGCAGCTCATGACGCAGCTCGAGCAGTCAAGCCCGAATGTCGCAATGGATGCGGGCACGCTCAACGGCGCGCTCGCGGGCGTCACCGACGCTGCGGGCCGCAACCTTGATCAGACCTTCAAACAGCGCTACGGCGAAAACGCCGCGCGCCCGAAACCGGCGGCGGCCGCGCCGGCGGCCGTGCCGGCTGATGTAAAAGCCGCGCTCGCGAACCAGCCGCCCGGCGTTCACAAACTGAGCGACGGCTCGAAATGGATGAAAGCGGCCGACGGGAGTATTACGCCGCAATAAAATCATGGCCGCCCTTACGGTAGTCAGTTCCGAACCGCTCCCGCCGCTCACGGTTGTGAGCTCCGAGCCGCTGCCCGCCGCACCCGAAACCGGCCGCAGCAGCTTTTTCGAGCCCGCAAATCCGGCGCTCAAACCGGCCGGGCACTTTTTCAAGTCGTTTTACGATGACGCGGTTACGCCGTTCGTAGACGAGGTGCTCGATACGATCCACCGCGGCGATGTGGGCGCGGGCACGGTAGGAAAGCTCCTCGGCGCGTTTAAGGATCAGCTCTGGAATTTTCAGCAGCATCCGGATATACGGAATCTTCCGATCGTAGGGCCCGGCGCGACCGCAACCGCGAACCGGATGCAGGAGCAGTACAACAAGGGCGATTATGCGGGCGCGCTCGGCTCGGCGGCCGGGTTTGTCGCTCCGCTCGTCGCGCCCGAAGCCGCGGCGGCCGCATGGGAAAAACTGCCGGCAGCAGCAAAAAGCGCGGCGTCCGCAGTGAGCAATGGCACACGGGGCGCGCTTGAAACGTTCATGGCGGCGAGCGATCCCCGCCGTCTGCTGAAACTGGTCCCGAAGGGGCAGGCTGCGGTTGACGCTTTCGATGCGGTTCAGGCCGAAAGAGCGGCCGCCCGCGCTGCGCGCACGCCTGCGCCGCCGCCCAATGTAATACGCGAATCTCCCGCATGGGCGGATATCCAGCCGTCGCCCGCCGCGGCGACCGATTTCTCCCCGATACCGGCCGAGGGCTTGCCGTCGGGCCGAGTACCCGGCAGCCTCGCCCGCGCGGAAGCCGCGCGCGCCACGGAAGCCGAAGCGGCGGCAACTCCCGAAGTCAACCGCGACGTTATCGACGAACGCCCGGACGCGCGAACCGTAACCGAGCCAGCGGCGACGCTGCCGGAACCGTGGCAGGTTCCTAAGTCCGAAATCATCGATTATCGCGATACGCGCCCGCAGCGCACGGCGGCCGCCGCACCCGAAACAGGGGGCTACACCGAAGCGGAAATGCACGCGCGCACGCTCGAAAACCGCGCGAATGAAGACACGCCGCCCACGTTCAACCGCTACCCGGTCGGCACCTATGCAAAGGATTCCGACGGCGAGTTGTTACAGCTTCGCCGCTATCCGCTCGACGATCCGAAACTCATCTTTCCCGAGGGGATGCCGCACCCCGGAAACCAGACCGTTCAGAAATATGTGGACTGGATCGGGCAGGGCTCAGAACCGCCGCCGCTCACGGGTATTGAAACCGAAGCGGGAAATATCAAGATTCAGGAGGGCCACCACCGCGCTGAGGCGATCCGGCAGACTGGCGGAAACGCCGCCGATGTCTGGGTAAACCTCACCCATAACAGGCCGATTGGGAACGGGCAGGTAATGGGCGAGGGCGTAACGCACGAGGGCGCTGTAAGGCGCGCGCTCGATGCGGGCGAAACCGTGCCCGCAGCCGTCCTGAACGATTACCCGGCGCTCATGGCGAAGGCGAACCCGGCGCAGATCAGCGCCGAGCCCGCCGCGGCAGAACCCGCAAGCGACCTCGAGCAGCAGCTCCGCGCCTCGATCGACCTCGCGAACGCGCGGCGCGCCGGGACGCCGGCGCTGACGCCGGCCCAGATCCTCGAGGACCACATCGACAAACACAGCGCCTATCTCGCGAATCAGGCCGAGGACATCGTATGGGCGAACCGGGCCCGCAAAGCCGACCGCATCGCGCAGCACCTCATCGAAAACAACCTCGAGGCGACGCCCGACAACATAGCTACTGCGGCGCGGCAGCTCGACGAAGCGCGGCCGCCGTCCGAAGAAACGATCCCGATGATTCAGGACCGCGTCGACTGGCACAACGCGCGCATGGCGCAGGTAGAATCAGGGAGTGCAGGACAGCCAGCAGCAGCCGGAACAGCCGGCGAAGTGGACGCCGGAACAACTGGCGAAGTGGACGCCGGAACAACTGGAATTCGGCCGCCGGTTTACGAATCGAATCGCCCAGGCGCGAGAAAAATACGCGCGGCGGGCGATGGAACGACGGTTGAAACCCCCGGCGAAAGTCATACCTATCCGGGCCGATACGAAGTAAGGGAACTTTCCGAAGTCCAGCCCTCGCACAATCCGCACAACTTCAACCGCAACCCGCGTTACGAATACGAGAACGACCGCAACTACGACGACCCCGAAAATCAGCGCAAGATAATCGACTGGTCGCAGGGTTCACGCTTCCGGCCGCGCAACCTGCTGAACACCGCGCCCGACGCCTCGAGCGGACCGCCCATAATCGACGGCGACGGTAATGTACTCGGCGGCAACGGCCGCACCATGATTCTCGGGCGCGTCTATGAGAACAATCCCGCGGGCGCGGCCGCCTACCGGGCCGAGCTCG
Source organism: Casimicrobiaceae bacterium (assembly GCA_036003195.1). Taxonomy (GTDB): domain Bacteria; phylum Pseudomonadota; class Gammaproteobacteria; order Burkholderiales; family Casimicrobiaceae; genus VBCG01. The sequence goes on along the minus strand of DASYSP010000022.1, from coordinate 12,966 downwards.
ACCGCACGGCGGCGCACTACGGGATTGATCCCGAATCCTACGCGTACATGAAACAGCCCGTGCTCGTGCGGCGTGTGGAAGACGGCGCGCTCGAAACGCCCGAGGCGGCGCAGAAGGCGATTACCGATTTCAACAAAGCCGGCACCGCGGCGCTCACGCCGGCCGAGCGCGCGATCGCCGACGCGCGGCGCGTCTCGACAGCTACCCTCGAGGACATTTCAAAGCGTATGGACGCGATCGGGCCCGACGCCACGCTCGCGCAGGCGCTCGAGGGTAAATCGGGCGGCGAAGTACTCGCGCGTTTGATGGACGACGGCGTTATCAGCCCGCAGGAGGGCGCGCAGTTGCGCCGCGGCGGCGCGCTTACCCGCTCCGGGCAGGAGCGGGTATCCGGGCTCATGCTCGGGCGTTTCTTCTCAAACGCAAAACAGCTCGACTCGATTCCGGATGCGCTGCGCGGCAAAATGGAGCGGCTCGCCGCGCCGCTTGCGCGCGTTGAAGGGAACGCGGATTATTCGCTTTCGCCGCAGATCAGGCGCGCGCTCGATCTGACTGAAGACGCCGCGGCGCACGATATGACGCTCGACGACTTTACCCGCCAGTCGAATTTCTTCGCCAGTCACAACTACCCGCCCGACGTGGTTGTGCTCGCGAAGAATCTCCAGAAGCGGAATCCGGTAGCGCTCACGCAGGCCGTGCGCAATTACGCCGAGCGCGCAAAGTACGCCGAAGAATTTCAGGGCTCCGGAATGTTCGGGGAGTTTCCGCCGCCGGTATCACCCGGCGCAGCCTTCCGCGAGAACTTCAGCGAGGAAGCAATGGCGAAGGAAGCGGCCGACGCCGCGGCGAAAAAAGCCGAAGCCGCGGCAAAGAAGAAAAAGACAGGAACGGAGTAACCACCATGAAAGCGATTATTCTTATCGGCGCGCTCGCGATCGCGGGCGCGCCCGCCGTTTACGGGCAGGCCGCGGCGTCGCTTTCGCCCGCGCCGCGGCTGCAGTTTTTCGACAACGCAGGCAAGCCGCTCGCCGGCGGCTGTATCCAGTCCTATCAGGCGGGCTCGACGACGCCGCTCGCAACCTATTCAAACGCCGCGGGCGCGGCGAACCCGAACCCGGTAATACTTGACGCCTACGGGCGCGCCGACATCTGGCTCGGCGGCGGCATCGCCTACAAGCTCGTCATACGCGCGAAAACAACGGGCTGCGCGGGCGGCGGCGGCGCGATCCTTTACACGACCGACGGGATTATAGATCAGGGCTTTTCTCTCGCGCACTCGCTCCAGGCCGGCACGCTCGCGATCGGGCTGCGCTCGTCGCCCGCGACGGGCGCGGGCGGCGGCGTCGGAGTGGGTAACGCGCTGCTTTCGGCAACCACGACGGGGCTTTATGTCTCGGTCAACGGCGGCGCGCCCGTTCTGCTGAACGGGGGCGGCGGCGGCGGAAGCGGCAGCCCCGGCGGCCCGATCAACAGCGTGCAGTACAACAGCGGAGCAGCGCTCGGCGGTTCCTTAAATATGGTGTGGGACAACCCCGACGCCATCATGACGATATGCGGGCCGCCGGCGACCGGATGCACGCCGAATTCCGGCTTTCAGGCGCCGACCTTCTCGAGCTCGGCCACGGGGATAAATAACGCTTTTGAAACCGCCGGCGGAACCTTCACCATTAAAGGCAACGGCGACGGGTTATTTCAGGATCTCAGCGTCACCGCGACCTTTAACTCGCTTGCGACGGGCTCGACCTCGGCGATTCAGCAGGCGAGCGGAACTTTCAGGATCACGGGCGCGGGCGCCGGATTATTTCAAAGCGTCGCGATGGGCCTGCAGGCCGCGCCCGTCACCGGCATCGGGGGCGGTACGGGCGTCGGCAGCGCGCAGCTCTCGGCGACTACCGCGGGGCTCTATCTCTCCCTCAACGGCGGCGCGCCGGCGCTTATCACGGGCGGCGGCGGCGCCGGAAGTCCGGGCGCTCCGATAAATTCGATCCAGTACAACAACGCCGGCACATTCGCCGGCACCGCGAATCTGCTCTGGAACAACAGCGCGAACCAGATGACGATCACGGGCGCGGCGACGGCCGGTTTTCAGGCGCCCGCGTTCTCGAGCTCAAACAGCGGCACGGCCGTCGCCTATACGAACTCGGGCGGTACCTTTCAGGTGTTCGGGAACGGCGACGGGTTATTTCAGGATCTGAGCGTCACCGCTACGTTTAACTCGCTCGCCACCGGCGCGACCTCCGCGATTCAGCAGGGGAGCGGGACTTTCAGAATCACCGGCGCAGGCGACGGGTTATTTCAGACGACGGCGCTCGGTCTGAAAAATGCGGCAGTGACCGGGCTCGGCGGCGGCACGGGCGTCGGTAATGCCCTGCTCTCGGCGACCACGGCCGGGCTGTACCTCTCGCTCAACGGCGCGCCGCCGGTGGCGCTCACGGGCGGGGGCGGCGGCTCGGGAACGCCCGGCGGCCCGGCGACTTCGATCCAGTACAACAACGCCGGCGCGTTTGCCGGTTCCGCGAATCTGGTTTTTAACAGCACCGCGAATATCATGACGATCACCGGCGGCGTGAATGCCGGTTTTCAGGCGCCGGTATTCTCGAGCTCGGCGACGGGCACGAACGCGGCTTTCGTGGCGAATAACGGGGCCGCTCAGATTCTCGGCAACGGCGACGCCACGTTTCAGAATGTGGTTGTCAACGCCACGTTTAACAGCGTGGCAACCGGCGCGACTAAGGTTATCCAGCAGTCGAGCGGTACGTTTTCGATCACGGGCGCGGGCGATGCGGGCTTTCAAAGCACCGCGCTCGGTCTGAAAGCCGCGGCGACGACCGGCCTCGGCGGCGGCACGGGCGTCGGTAACGCCATGCTTTCGGCGACTACGGCCGGGCTCTGGCTGTCCGTAAACGGCGGTGCGCCGGCGCTGCTCGCCGCGGGCGGCGCGCCCGGCGGGCCGTCTGGCGCGGTCCAGTTCAACAGCGGCGGCGTTTTTACCGGGAACTCTAATTTTGTGGTGACCGGCGGCGGCGTGGTGACCGTCTGCGCGCCGCCGGCCGTCAACTGCACAGTTAACAGCGGCTATCAGGGGCCGAGCTTCTCGAGCTCGGCAACCGGCGCGAATCCGGCTTTCGTTGCGGGAAACGGGGCCGGCCAGATCAACGGCAACGGAGCCGCGGCTTTTCAGTCGCTCGCCCTTACCGGCGGCATTACCGTCGGCAACGGCTTTTATGGGCTCACCGGCGGCGGCGCTCTCACCGTCTCGAGCTGCTCGGGCTGCAGCGCGGGCGTTACGAGCTGGAACGCGCGCACGGGCGCGGTGGCGCTGACAAAAGCGGATGTTACGACCGTCGAAGGCCAGGGCCTCGGGACCGCCGACAGCGTTTCATTTAACGCCGTAACGGCTAATCAGCATAACGGCGGAACCTACGCCGGCACGCTCTATAACTGCAGCTCGGCCGGCTCGTCGTCCTGTTTTCAGCAGTCGAGCGGGCGATTCCAGATCAACGGCGACGGCAACGCCTATTTTCAGAGTCTTTGCGTGATTAACGGCTTTCCGGGCTCGGATACGTGCAACGGGGTTACGCCCGCCGCGGGCAGCGTAGTCGGCAGCGGCATCAGCGCGCTTACTCTCGGGGCGACGATCCGCAATACCGCGGCTAACTACGGCATCGCCGAAACCGACACCGGCGGGAACTGCAACATCGGCACGGCGTACGCGGGCGGGATCGGCTGCGCATCGGACGCGCGGCTCAAGACAAAGATCGCCGATCTTCCGGCCGCGCTCGCGGGAGTCCTCAAGCTGCGGCCCGTCACATTCACCTGGACGAAAAACAGCGCGCCGGGTATCGGGTTCATTGCGCAGGACGTTGAAAAGGTATTCCCCGGCGTCGTCCGGAAGGAAACCGACGGCTATCTCTCGGTCGCGTATATGGGGCTGATTCCGGAGCTCGTGAAAGCCATACAGGAACTTACGGCGCGCGTCGCCGTTCTCGAGGGGCATAAATGAAACTGCTTATCGCGCTCGCGTCATTCCTCGTGTTCGCCGCGCTCGCGCAGACGGGCGGTGACGTGACCGCCGGCGGATCCGGGCCCGCGGCCGCGGCGACAATACCGCTCGATCATCAGCTCGAGTACTTCCGCACCGACGGCCGGCTCGCGCATCTCCGGGCCGAGCTCGCCGCGGCGAACACCGAATACGAGGCGGCCGTTAAAGTAGTCGTGAAAGACTGCGGCGAGGGATCCGGGCCCGTGCTGACGCAGGACGGCAGGCACCTTTTCTGCGTGGCGCAGGCGCCCGCGGCCGCGGCGAAAAAATAATGGCCGACGATTACACCTGCGACGCCTGCGGAACCCGCACCCACGCCGAGCAGGCGCGCGGTCACTGGCTCGCGCTGCGGCTTGCCGGCGACCGGCGCGGCATCGAAATCAGGAAATTCGAGAATTCCGGGCCGGATGATCGGTACGTGTGCAGCGCGGCCTGCGCGCTGAGCCGCATATCAGAGGTATTCGCCGGGCTGCAGCCGCCCCGCTGATTCAGCACCCGATCAGCGGCGCCCGCCGCTGTCCGCCAGCAGGAACAGGTCGCACCGCCCGCGGATCTCGCCGAGCGCCCGCATTGCGCCCGCGTAGGCGCGCGCCGCGGGCGAATCGCTGATCGACGCCGCGGGCACCGGCAGCGGTTCGATCCCCCGGATCGCGGCGATCGTGGCGCGCGCCATTTCGGCGCGCGCGTCCATGATGCGCAGGAGCGAATCGCGCGATTCGCACGTTTCGCAGGTTTCGCGCTCGTATCGCGCGGGCACGCTCACCGCCGTACCTCGAGCATGGCTTTCTCAAACTGGATATAGGCGCTGATCGCCGTCGCGCGGACGTCTTCGGGCCCGAAAGTGACCTTGAGCCCGCGGCGGTCGGCGTACGCCTGCGCTTCGCTGATCGCGTCGATCGACGCCATGTAGCAGGACATCAGGCGCGCGGCGACGGGGTTATCCTGCGAGTGTCCATGTCTCACAGCGCCGGCGGCGGCGGTCTGGACCTCGGGGGAGGCGGGCGCCGCCGCCGGCAATACGTGGGCGTTACGCTGAAACGCGGCCGGGCCTTCAGAGCGCGCGATCGCGATCGACTTCTCGAGCTGCGCGGCGGTGTCGTCCGCGGGCGCGCTGAAGCCTTCGGCGAGGCGCTCGACGCGCACGCAATGACCGCCGCCGCGGGGATATTTCACCTTCGTAACGCGAACCGTTTCGCCTTTGCTTACGCCGAGCTCGCGGATCTGGCGCTCGACCTCCGAGCCGTCTTCGGCGTCCAGCCACATGCGGCGTTCGCCCTCGAGCGTGAAAAGCGCGCGCGGGCCGAATGAGCCGTCGAAAACCTTCGCGGTGAGAAAGCGAAACGCGATGTGCTCCGGGCGGCCGTATTCGAGTTTCACTTCGGTCGCGGGCGCTGCTGTCTGTGCGGTTGCCATTTATTTTTCCTCCGAAAAAGTCGTTAAGCAGCGGCGGCGAAAGCCGCGCGCTGCGCGTTGAGCCAGCCGTCGACGGCGAGCGCAACCGGGTTCGCGATCGCGCCGGGCAGCGCGAGGAGCGCCGCGCGCTCCGCATCCGCGCGGCGGTCGATCGCGTCGATCAACTGATCGAGCGAAGCAACCGCGTCCTCATAAGCGGAGGAATCGCCGATCGGATCCGCCGCCTGAAGCGCCGCGAAACCCGCTTCCACTGCGTCGCGCTCGGCAGCCGAGGCGAACTGCTGAACAAAAACTGTGTAAGCGGCGCGAAGGTCGGCGATATCGCGGGCGATCGCGCGGGCGGCCGCCGTGCGGGCGAGCGCGGCCTGCTCGCGTTCGTAGTGGTACGCGTGATCTTCGATCCATGCTTGATAACTGGTTGCCATGAGTTAAGTATACGTAGCCGCTACGAAGAATGCAATACGTAAGTGCCACGTATGGTAAATTATTTTCAGGGAGAAAAAAAGATGCGAATCAGCCACGTAGCGCTACGCGCTAAACTGGATTCATGGCAGGCACGAACAACGGAGGGAAAGTGTTAGTCGATGTAGCGGCCGCAGGGCGTAAGGGCGGCCATGCCCGCGCGAAGGCGATGACGAAAGAGGAGCGCAGCGAGAGCGCGCGTAAAGCCGTTCAGGCGCGATGGGCGAAAGCGCCTAAAAAGAAGGCGGCGAAGAAGGCGAAATGAATAAATTACGGATTCAGGCCATTCTGGCGTTTGCGCTCATCTGCGCGCCGCTCACGGCCGCGCAGCCGGTTTACCAGGTGCTTCTCGAGGTGACTGCGCCGGATGACTCGGGGCTGAAGACGAGGATTATCAGCGCCGCTTCGCGAGAACTTCGCAAGCTCGGTGATGTCACCGTGGCTGACGAAAAAAATTCCTATTTTGCTTTGCATATTATCGCTATGCGCACTAAGAACAGAGCAGGGGTTGAAACCGGTTATGCTTTCGCAGCTACGGCGAACTGGTCGAAAACAGGCGCCGAACAGTCGAAGGCCGAAAACTGGATAACTACATTCCTGATGTCAGATTCGGACCTTGATGCCCTATGTGTGGACACGGTGGCGACTTTCGACACCGAAATACTGAACCGAGCCCGAAAGATGTTTGCCGCGGCGCCCCGCGCCGGGGAAGACCCGAAATAATGGACCCAGAACTGAAAGAGCTTTTTGCTGTGCTGATCGGCCAGCAGACCGCTACCTCAAAATCAATCGGCGATCTGGCCGAAACGGTCACGAAATACGTGGCCGCTTCCGATGCCCGCATGGCGCGCCTCGAAGAGAACCTCGACGGCCTGATCCGCGCCATCACCAGCGAACATTCGAACGGCAAAGCGCACTAGAAAGCGAAATGATTAACGGGAAGACGCGACTGGATCAGGGTGGATGCGGCCTCACTATATTCGCCGGCATTTACGCCTGCGCGCTTCTCGGCGGCCTTTATCTGTTAGTCCGGTTCATTCACTGGGCATGGACTAATTAGCGCCAGTCCCGGTTACGCTCCCACGCCGCGGCGCGCCGGCGATCGCTGAAGTGCATGTAAACCTGGGTGCTTTTCGCCGCCCGGTGCCCGAGCCAGTCCTGAATCTCATCCGCCGAATTGCCGCGCTCGGCAAGGTGCGTCCCGCACGAGTGCTTGAGCGCGTGCATGTGCGCCTTCTCGGGCCGGATCCCGGCGTCGGCGCAGTAGCGCCGGAATAACCGGTCGAGCTGGTTACGGTGGATCCCGAAGCCGCCGGCGCGCCGCTGCCGCGAGGGAAACAGCGGGCCCGGTTCGCGTCCGCGGATCCGGATCCACGCGCGCAGCGCCTGCGCCTCGACGGCTACCAGGCGATGATCGCGCGATATCGAATTCTTTCCGCGGCGGACGTGTAACAGCCCGTCGCGCTCATTCCAGTCGGAGAGCTGCAGTAATCCGGGTTCGCTCGAGCGCAGCCCGCGGTGGTAGACGAGCCGGAATATCGCGCGATCGCGCGGCGTGCGGATCACGTCGAAAAGCGCGTCCACCTCGCCCTGCGTCAGATACGAAGAATCGGGATTTGCGGTGTACGCGCGGCGTATCCGCGGCGGGGCTTTCCGCGGGGTTTTTCCCGACGCCCGCGGCTGTTTCCGGGGCTTTTTCGGTGAGTCAGTCTGAGCATTTTGACTCACACGGCGCGTTTTTGCCTGTTTTTTCGCTGGTTTCTGCTTCTGCGGCGTCTTACCGTCCGAACTTTTTGACTCACTCAGTAACCGCTGTTTTTTGGGCGCCTTCGCGGCGCGCGGAAGTGCGGGGCGTTTTCGTGAGGACGTAATAGCCTGATCTTACAGCTATTCCGGGGTTCAGGAAAGTACGGCCTTCGGCGCCCGTCACTGCACACAAGGGCACACGACGGGGGGCTGAAAAGTCGGAATTCCGACCCGTTCGCGCTGCCGCCTCCCTGCCCTCCGCTTTCGGGCGTATGCTGTAAGCAATGATCGGCCCTGCGTCGTTGGGGGCCGCTGGTTGCAAATACACGGGCAAAACCATTCAATCTTCGATTTGATGTACTCAGCAAAACGGCCCGCTCCGGGTAATACCGGAACGGGCCGTTTTGTTTTACACTTCCCTGAAATGCCTAAAGTGTTTCGCTGCGCAGACTGCGGACACCCGGACTCGCGCGACGAGACGCACGCGCAGGGCTGCCCGCACGTTCCGGCGCTCTCAAAAGAGGAACTGATCGCGCTCGCGCGGATCGTCGAGGCGCAGGCGGCGGAAAAGGAAGCCGCGGTGCGCGACTGGCGCCGGGCGTCATAAACTCTCTTTATGCCAAGCGATCCGCGTGTTGCAACCGCGCAGGCAATCGAAGCGGCGCTGATCTCGCCGAATGAGACAGATCGGAATGGCGAGGCCGCGAATGTGGTCGACGGCCTTTTCGCGATCGCCCGCTCGCTCGACGGCGTAGCCAACGCGCTGCGCTACTTTACGAACTCAGTTGTTACCGACAAACTGGACGGGGCGCTCAGGGGATTAGCCGCTCTCGAGTTTGTGCCGCACGTAGCGGATGCGATTCGCGAGCTGGAGATAACGTGTCCTCTGGTAACAGAGGGCGCGCCGGAATGATGCTGATGATAACGGTCGACTACGCGGCGCACGCGCCGGTCGTAATAAACACGGCGGGCTACGCGCGGATCGATATAAGCCCCGAGGACATCCGCGTGCGGCACGACGGAAAGACGGAAGTCTTTCCGACCGCGGCGACGCGGGCGGTCGTGAGCGTGGTGGTGGCGCAGTAGCCTGTGATGCCAATAATACAGATTGCGCTGCTGGTGCTGATTGCGCTGCTGCTGGTCGCGGACATTGTTCTTACCCGCCGTATGACGCGCGCCGCAGACCGATGGCTGCGCGCAACTCAGAAAGTAACTGAACGGATGGGCTATAAGCCCGAGGCATCCGATGCCGATCAGACCTGAATACCGCGCGTTCTACGGCCACGCCTGGCGGCGCTTTCGCGCGCGCCTGCTCGAGGTGCGCGGCGCGGTCTGCCGCGACTGCGGCCGCGCGATCGGGCGCTACGCGAACCTCAGCCACGAGACGCATGATCCTCTGACGAGCGGGATCCGGATCCGCTGCGCAGGCTGTCATGCGCGCGCGGATTCGGCGCACCGTATCGCGGTAATCCGCCGGCGGCGCGCGGGCGAAGCGGGGCAGCTCTGGCTATGGCCCGAGGTCGAGTACGCCGCGACGCCGGCGTGGGCGATTCCGCGCGCGTACTTCGAGGCGCTGCAGGCGAGGCTGTTTCAATGAGCACCGCGTTTGTCATTACCGGGCGTTCCGTAAAAGACTGGCAGCTCGGCGGAAGCGCGCCGCCGCCCGACGTCGTCTGGACCCGTTGTATCGGATGCGATCAGGACGTTACCATCAGCGCGGACGGCGCGCGGAAGATGGCCGAGGCGAAACGCGACGGCATGGATCCCTGCGGCGCGCTGTGTACGCCGTGCCTCCTTATTTTTGCTGCGGACGGCCGGAACAAGGGTAAGGTGGCCGGCGTAACGGCAAGCGACAATGGCCTCGCGCTGCTTGAACGCAGCGCGGCTGCGCGCGAGATCGCTGACGTCATACGCTCGATGAAGGCGAAGCCGTGAGCCCTGCCGCAGGCTAGGCTGGTTCAGATGCCCTGGTTTTACCTCAGTTTCGCGTCAGAGCACGGTTTTCTCGGCGCGTGCGTCGTCGAGGCGGCCGACGGGCCCGAAGCTCTTAAAATCGCGAGCGAGCGCGGCATCAATCCGGGCGGCCAAGTGATGATATTGCCGACGCCCGCCGGCAAGATGCCGCCTTTCCCTAAATACAGACTGCTTTCCCGCGAGGAGCTCGGCGAGGGCGCGACGTTGGGGGAGACACAGCGAATGGGCCTGCGGCCGCCCGCCGGCACGCTGCTTATCTGCGAGGACCATAACAAGCAGTGACCCCCGCCGCCCATCAGTCGCGCGATTTCACCCGCGAGAACGTGACGGGCGCGATCGAGGAAGCGACGGGCGTCGCGCTTTCGGCCAACGACCCGCTGCCCGATTCGCTGATCGCGAACGCGCAGGCGCTCGGGCTTTCGCCCGATGCGCTCAGGCTTTACATCTACGACGAACCGGCGCGCGACGACTGGAGTATGCAGGCGATGGCGCACTGGGCGGCGCGGTTCCTGCTGATGAAAGGCGAGCGGGAGTGACCTGGTATATCGTCCCGAACTCAGGAAAAAAACGCCTGCCGAAGTGGATGCGGCTATTTGCGCTTGACGAAAATGGAGATTTCTGGGTTCCGGCCATCATCGGCGGAAGCGAAATGGCCGTATTGCTTGCCTGCGGGTTCGATGGCGAAGCCATATGTACGAACGATAATCACGTCTACGCGCGAGCGGCGTGGATGGCGCGGGAATACCCGAAGCTGGCCGCCTCACTTGAAAAGATGCGCGCGAGAGTGCAGCCCGTCGGCCCTGTCCGCGACTGACGCCGCAAACCGCGCCGCGACCTGATTGTAAAGAAGCGCGAGCGCCCGCTCGTGCGCTTCGTCCTCAAGCAGATCGAGCTCGCCCTCGAGCGCCGCGATCACGCGCCGCGACGCTTCGCGCGCTTCACTGTTCGGGCTGACCGGGGGCCGCCGGATGTGCCGGCGGACGATCGGCTCGAGGTGATGCAGCCACTCCGCGCCGTCGCTCCGGACGCGCGCGATCTCGTCGAACCCGCGGCGCGCTGAGTCATAACGCCACAGCAGATGTATGTCGGGCGAACGGCTATGACCGCGCCCCGTGCGCTCGCTGCCGGCGAACTCGAGCAGGAGCGGAACTTCCGGGTATGCGGGCGCGGGCCAGAGGGCGGACTCGTCGACGCGTTGACCCGTACGGAAGAAACGCCCGTCGATCAGTCCGGAACGGCGCACCCTGAGAATGAGCTGCGCGTAGGTCGGCTCCGGACGGCCGCCCGGCGCTGAACGGGGGATGGTGATGAACACGGCGCGCAGAGTACCCGACACCGCGCAGAATACAGCCCCGCGAATGGTGCTGAAAAGCGCATCCGTACCGGGTCGGTCGTAATGGGGCAGGTATTTCTACGGGGCGGCAGCGGGTAATTTTCCCTGCTTTCGCCGTTTGTTCGCATGTAAACGAGCGGTACCCGTAGACCGCCGACCCGCACGGCGATACATTACTGACATCGGATTTTTACCGACCTTCGCCCGTTTTCCGTTCGTGCTTTCGGCACGAAGGACGCGAAGCGCGTCCGCCAGACGCGCGCCCGCGAGATTTATGATGCGTGAACGGGTCGTGTTTTGTAGAATTTAGGGTTTGAACCCTATGACATCTCCCATGTCACCCGCCGCCGCCCGCATTTCCGCCGGAATTTCCTTAAATCCGGCCGCATTTCGCGGGATGGTTTCGGGCGGGGTTCCGGTCGGGAAACCGGACAATAATATCTGTTATCGGAAGCCCGGCGTCAGCAGTGACTACCAGGATTCATCCGACACAATATTACGGCCGAGTCCCTCTGGACCCCAAGCCCCTCCGGACCCCTGACATTTTTCACATCCGCTGAATTCTTTTTTCTTGGCCGGAATTTGGATCTCAGCGAACGCGGGTGGAAGCATCAGTGATTGGAAGGGCCGGGCGCTTAGCAAGCGCACGAAAGTAATATAACAACCCTCCGGTCGGCTGACAAGTAAAAGTACAACTCCCCTCCGTTCGCTAACAACCTTTTCCTGCCGCTCATAACCTTTTGCTGCATTGCTGCGAGCCGGAAATCTGTCAGAACCCGCACAACACGACCCTAAGAACGCGCCGCCTGCGAGCGATCGCGCCCGTGCTCTCTGGCCGTGCTTTGTGTGCAAGGCGCCCGGCGCGTGCCCGCACCGGGAAGCCGACCTCCTGCTCTGGATGCTGCGGCGGCCGCCGGGCCGCGAGACGCGCGGCGCGGCGCGGAAAGAGCGCGCGCGATGAGCCTGAACGCACGCGAGCGGCGGGACCGCGAAAGGCGCGTCAGATACCCCAAAGGCTCCGTTATCCAGATTGCGCCCGATTGGGAAAGCAAGGCTGAAGGTTTAGGCGCCGAAGAACGCAAAGTCATCCGGGCAATGTGGGAAGCGGGCGAGCCGCTTCCGGACGGATCACGGATTTATATCCTCGAGCGCAACCTGTGATATCCGACGCCCCAAAAGCGAGCGCGCGCCATTGGCGGCCGGAAGGAAGCCCGGTTAACTGCTGCCTGCCGAAAGAGCTCCGCAACATCGAGGATTACTTTTCGCCGACGCGCTGGCGCGTGTTCGAGGCCATGACAACCAAGGCGACGCCGGGATTTGCGACGCGTCGGCCGGATCACTCCTGGCACACGAAAGGTAGTTACGGATACTTTGCCGCGATCGCCCGCGTCTGCCCGAAGACGGCGCAAAACATGATTTTGCAGGCGCGCGCGATGGGGCTAATGCAGGTTTTTGAAACCGTCATGCAGGGCGGCCGCCGCATCGAAACGCACTACGTTATACGGCCGTTTGCGGTAGTGCTCGCCGAGCTCAGGAAGAAAGCCGAGTACTTTCACACCGCCGCCGGGCATACCGTAGGCGTCGGGCGCAATCCGCGCATACTGACGGCGGCCGAGGCGGCAGCCTGGAAGATCAACCCGAACGCGCCGCCGCCGCCGCGCTCCGCGGGCCCGCTGCCCTCGCCGGCGCAGGACGCGACGCGCCGGGCCGTTCGGAAAGCCCGCCCGGCGATCACGAGCGCCGCAGACCTCGAGATGGTGTGCGCGGCGTTTGAGCGCGCGCAGGTGACGGCCGACCGTGAGCTCGCGACGCAGGCGATCGCCGCGGCGTCCGGATCGGGTGAGGTTTCGGCCGAGGCCGTTGCCGCCCTGATCCTTGCGATCGCGCGCGACTACAAGGCGAATCCCGCGTACCCGAAGCCCACGGCCGGATGGTTCCTGAAGAAGCTGCCGGGCTACGCCGCGGCGCTCCTGCGCCAGACGCCCGAACCGCACGC
>DASYSP010000021.1:0-74144 GCA_036003195.1 Casimicrobiaceae bacterium | reverse complement strand
GCGCACATGGCGAGCGACATCCTCGGCATCCCCGCCTCGCTGTCGCGACTGTACCCGGGACCGCAAGTGATGCAGCAGCCGCAGACGATCGCCGTGTTCAACGCGCTGGAGGTCGTGCACGCCAAGGCGCTGGTCATCGTGATGCTGCCGATGTTCGCGGTGGCGATGCTCGCGGCACCGCTCTGCGGCACGCGGCGGATGCGCAACGCGCTGACGTTTTCGGCGCACTTCTACACCTACGCGCTGATCACGCTGTGCGCGCTGTTCCCGCTGGTGTCACTGGCGTTGCGCGCGCTCGCGTTCGCCGGCGTCGATCCCACGCCGCACGCGATCGATGTCGTCGTCAGCGCGCTGCAGGCGTTGCTGCTGGCCGGCTACCTGCTGCCGGCGCTCGGCACGCTGACGCCCTGGTCACTGCCGCTGCGCCTCGCCTACACGCTGCTGCTGCTGGGCGCCGTGTTCCTGGTGCTCGGCATCTACCACGTGATCGTGTTCGCGGCGACGCTCGCGTCGTTATAGGGCGGTCGCGCTCCGCGGCTAGGCCGGCGCCGCCGCCAGGCCGCCGCCATGCCAGCCGCGCGGGATCGCCGCCAGCAGCCGCTGCGTGTAGGCCTCGCGCGGATGGCGATAAAGGTCGTCGCTGCCTTGCACCTCGACCACCTTGCCCTCGCTCATCACCATCACCTGGTCGGAGATGTACTTGACCACGGCGAGGTCGTGCGAGATGAAGATGTACGACAGTCCGAACTCGTCCTGCAGATCCTGCAGCAGGTTGAGCACCTGCGCCTGCACCGAGACGTCGAGCGCCGACACCGACTCGTCGCAGATCAGGATGTCGGGCTTGAGCGTCAGGCAGCGCGCGATGGCGATGCGCTGGCGCTGGCCGCCGGAAAACTCGTGCGGGTACTTGTAGAACGACACCTCCGGCAGACCCACCCGGTCGAGCAGGCCGAACACGTGGTCGGCGCGCGCCTGCGGATTGGCGTCGATGCCGTGGATCGTCAGCGGCTCGGTGAGGATCTGGCCGACGGTGAAGCGCGGGTTGAGCGAGGCGTACGGGTTCTGGAAGATGATCTGGATGCGCCGCTTGTACGGCGCGAATTCCCGCGGCGACATCGCCAGGATGTCCTTGCCCTCGAACAGCGCCTGGCCGGTGGTGGCCTCGTGCAGCCGCATCAGCGTGAGGCCGACCGTGGTCTTGCCCGAGCCCGATTCGCCGACGAGGCCCAGCGTCTTGCCGCGGGGCAGCTTGAACGACACGCCCTCCACGGCCTTGAACTCGCGGCGACCGAACAGGCCCTCGCGCGAATAGAAGCTCTTGCCGAGGTTCTTCACCTCGAGAATCGTGGCGTCGCCCGGGCTGATGCCGCGCACGCGCTCCTCGAGGTGCTGCGGCCCGCGCCCGCTGATGAAATCGTCGATGACCGGCAGGCGCACCGGGCGATGGTCGAGCTGCGGGCGGCATTGCAGCAGCGCACGCGTGTAGCTGTCCTGCGGGTGCTCGAACACGTCCTTCGCCGCGCCCTGCTCGCGGATCTCGCCGTGGCGCATGACGACGACGCGGTCGGCGATCTCGCCGACCACCGCGAGGTCGTGGGTGATGAACAGCACGGACATCTGCCGGCGTCGCTGCAGCTCGCCGATCAGGTCGAGAATCTGCTTCTGGATCGTGACGTCGAGCGCAGTGGTCGGCTCGTCGGCGATCAGGAGCTTGGGCTCGCATGCAATCGCCATCGCGATCATCACGCGCTGCTGCTGGCCACCCGACATCTGCGACGGATAGGCGTTGATCTTGCGCGTGGGGTCGGGAATGCCGACCTCGTCGAACAGCTCGAGCGCGCGCCGCCGCGCCGCACCGCCGGTGAGGCCCATGTGCAGCTTCAGCACCTCCTCGATCTGGTAGCCGCAGGTGAACACCGGGTTGAGCGACGTCATCGGCTCCTGGAAGATCATCGAGATGTCGGCGCCGCGCAGCTTCTGCAGGCGGCGCATCGACAGGCCGACCAGGTTGCGGCCGCCAAAGATGATCTGGCTCTTGCGGTCGACGATCGAGTTCTCGGGCGGCAGCAGCCCGAGGATCGCCAGCGACGTGACGCTCTTGCCCGATCCGGACTCGCCGACCAGCGCCACCGTGCTGTTGCGCGGCACGTCGAACGAGATGCCCTTCACCGCCTCGAACGTCGACCGCTTGTCGAGCCGGAAGCGGATCGACAGGTCGCGCACGCTGACCAGCGGTGAGCTGGGATCCTCGGCCTCGGCCGTCGCGGCCTTTGTCTTGTGTATCGCCATGTCAGTGCCCCGCCTGGCCCTTGAGTTTGGGATCGAGCGCGTCGCGCAGCGCATCGGTGAGGAGGCTGAACGCGGTGACCAGCGTGGCCATCGCCACGGTCGCCGCGACGAGCTGCCACCATTTGCCGAGGATCAGCTCGTTCTGCGCCTCGTTCAGCATCGAGCCCCACGACACGACGTCGACCGGCACGCCGAAGCCGAGGAACGACAGGATCACCTCGGACTTGATGAACGCCACCGTCAGGATCGACAGCTGCACCAGCACCACGTGCGAGACGTTGGGGAAGATGTGCACGAACATGCGCCGCAGGTTGGATGCGCCGATCGCATCGGCCGCCTGCACGTATTCGCGGGCCTTGTGCTTCAGGTATTCGCCGCGGATCAGGCGGAACACGCCCGACCAGCCGGTGAGGCCGAGGATCAGCACGATCGTCAGCAGGCCCTTCTGCTTCAGCACCGCCGCCACGGCGAGGATCAGCAGCAGGTACGGGATCGAGCTGAACACGCTGTAGAACCAGTTGAAGAAATCGTCGACCCAGCGCCCGTAGTAGCCGGCGAGCGCGCCGAACAGCGTGCCGAGGAACGTGGCGACGATCGCCGACGCGATGCCGACGATGATCGACGTCTCCGAGCCCTTGATCGTCTTCTTCAGCACGTCGCGGCCCCACTTGTCGCCGCCGAACGGCAGCGTGGCCGCGCGGGCGGCGGTGACCGCGGCCGTCGCGCCCGCGCCGGCGCGGATGTCGGCCATGACGTCGGCGAGCGGGTCGACCGTGGTGTCCGACGCCGCCGGCGCACCGGCGGCAGGCGCCGCCGGCCTGGCCTGGCCGCGGATCTCCGCCAGCACGTCGGCGAGCGGGTCGACGATCGTCGAGTGGTAGGTGCTGGCGAGCGTTTCACCTTCGCTCGCGGGCACCGTCGCCTCCGTCGCTTTCTGCGCGCTGGAGGCGTCGGGACCCATGAACGTCGGCGGCGCGTAGTTGACCCCGGCCTCGCGCGACCAGTCGGCGGCGATGAGCCCGGTCGCCGACAGCACGATCATCACCAGGAACGCGCCGACGATCGCCATCGACACCATCGCCACGCGGTCCTGCCGCAGGCGCCGCCACGCCAGGATCCACAGGCTCGGCGAGACGGTGTGCGGCACTTCGCGCGAAGCGGTTGCGCCTGCGGCCAGCGTTGCCATGTCGGTAGCCATCGTCGCCTCCTACTTGAGCTGCACGCGCGGATCGACGGCCTTGTACATGAGGTCGGCGAGCAGGTTGAAGACCATCGTCGCCACCGCGACGTAGACGGTGATCGCCTTGATCACCGGGAAGTCGGAGCGCTCGACGGCGAGAATCACCTCGCGGCCGATGCCGGGAATCGAGAAGAACCGCTCGATCAGGAACACGCCCACCAGCAGGCCGGGAAGCTGCGACATGACGTTGGTGATGATCGGGATCGACGCGTTGCGCAGCACGTGCACCCACATGATGCGGTTCTCGCCGACGCCCTTGGCGCGCGCGGTGCGCACGTAGTCCTGGTTGATCTCGTCGAGCACGAACGTGCGGAACAGGCGCAGGTCGGGGGCGATGGTGACCGCCAGCCCGATCAGGATCGGCAGCGACGCATAGCGGACCAGGTTCTCCCAGAAGCTGTCGCCCCAGCCCTGCACGGGGAACCAGCCGAGCTTGTAGGCGAACACGTACTGGAACACGATGATGTAGACGAGGATCGAGATCGACAGACCGATCGTGCACACGATCATCACCATGCGGTCGGTCAGCGAGCCGCGCACGTACGCGACGGCCAGCGCGAGGCCGATGGCGATCAGCGTGTCGAGGATCAACAGCGGCACGGTGACCGTGAGCGACGGTCCGAGGCGCGTCGCCAGGATGTGCGAGATCGTCTCGTTGGTGCTCCACGACGCGCCGAAGTTGCCGGTCAGCACCTGCTTGACGAAGATGCCGAGCTGCACGTAGTACGGCTGGTCGACGCCGAGCTGGCGGCGGATGTTGTCGATCTGCTCCTGGTTGCTGATCTTGCCGGCCAGCACGTACGCGGGATCGCCGCCCACCCAGTTGAACAGGAAGAACACGAGCAGGATGACCCCGAGCAGCGTGGGGATCATCTGCCAGACTCGTCGAACGATGTACGCGGTCATCCTGTCACCCTCCTTCTCGCGGTCGCGGTTCGCGCGCCCGCATTAGACTACGCGCCCCGACCGCGCCGCGCGAGCCGCCGCCGTCGAAGGCAGCGGCCCGCGACGGCGCCGCGTCGCCAGGCCCGCGCGGTGGCGCGGAGGATCACCCCGCAGCCCGCGCTGTCGTCCCCCTTCTCCTCCGACTACTCCTTGACGTCCAGATACTGCCATTCGGCATGCAGTATCGGGTGCTTCTTGTAGCCCATCACGCGCGGCTGCACGAGCTGGTTGCGGTAGCGGCTGATCGACAGCCGCCACGTCGCGTAGACCTCGGTCAGCCGCGTCATGTCCATGTAGAGCCGGTCGCGCGCCGGTCCGGGCGGCATCCTCACCGATTGCGCGTAGAGCCTGTCGTATTCCGGAATGCGCGCGCAGCCGTTGTTGCTCTGCCCGGTGTTGGGGCCGTACATCAGCTGCATGAAATTGTCGCCGTCCGGATAGTCGGCGATCCACGATGCGACGCGGCTCTGCAGCTTGCAGGCCTTTTCGGCCTTCAGCTGCTCGGGAAACTTGTCCTTGTGCACGTCGAGGCGGATGCCGATGGCGTCCAGCGATTTCTGCCACAGCTCGTCCTGCTGGCGGCCGAGGGTGTCGGGACGCGACGAGAGCTGCATCGCAAACGGCCGGCCGTCGGGCAGGTTGCGGTAGCCGTCGGCCGCCTTCTTGTAGCCGAAATAGTCGAGCAGCGCGTTGGCGGTGGCGGGATCGTAGGCGTTGAGCGGCTTCCAGTCGGGGACGTGGCCGACGACGCCGGGCGGGATCGGGTACTTCGCCTCGACCGCCTGCCCGTTGCGGATCACCCGGATGTCCTCGTCGACGTTGTAGCTCATCGCCACGGCGCGCCGCAGCGCGATCTGCGGCAGCCCGAAGCCGCCCCACACCGGGTCCTGCATGTTCCAGTACGTGTAGCTGAGCTCCGGGTCGACGATCCGCGACAGCTTGATGCCGAGCTTGGCGAACGCCGGCCGCAGCTTGTCGCCGTCGAGCACGTTGGGCGCCAGCGGGCCTTCGAGATTCATGATGTCGAGCTCGCGGTTCTGGAACGCGAGGAGGCGCGACTGGTCCTCTTCCATGATGTAGATCTCGACGCGCCCGACCTGCGGCATCCTCTTGCCCTTCATCTCGGCGATCAGCGGCTGGTCGTCGGGGTCGCTCGACGTGAAGTTCCAGGTGAACCCGCGGTAGTCCGGATTCGCGTCGAGCACGATCTTCGAGCTGTGTATCCACTCGGCCAGCTTGTACGGGCCGGTGCCGACGGGATTGGACATGATGCGACCGTCGGACTCGGCGTAGGCGTCGACGACTTCGCGCGCCACGGCCGACGTCGGCTCGTGCGCCAGCACGTACGGCAGGTTGTAGTCGGTGTCCTTGAGGCGGATGCGCAGCGTGTAGGGATCGATCGCCTCGAGCCCGGGAATCTTCGTGTCGTAATCGAACTTGCCGCTCTTCTTCGCGGCTTCGGCGAGCTCGTCGAGGCCCACGATCTTGCCTTCGACGAGGAACGTCCACGCCGACTTGATCTTCGGGTCGGCGAGCCGTTTCAGCTCGAAGATGTAGTCGTCGACGGTGAGCTCGCGGCGCTTGCCCTTGAACGCCGGGTCGGGCGTGAAGTAGATGCCCTGCTTGAGCTTGATCGTGTACGTCTTGCCGTCGTCGGTCACCACCGGCATGCCGTCCGCCGTGAGCGGCACCACCTTGGCGGGCCGCGCGAGGTAGTCGTACGTGTAGAGGGTCTCGAAGATCGCCTGCTCGACCTCGCCCGAATACAGGTCGTGTGCGGCCGCCGGGTCGAACCCGGACTCGGCCGCCGGGAACACGTCGCGCAGCACCTTCCTCATGTCGGCGCCGTGCGCCGGCGCGGTCGCGGTCAGCGCCAGCGCGAGTGCGAGGGCGAAGGTCGATGCTGCGGCAGCGCGGCGATGCATGGTGATCCGGAACGCAGCGCCTAGGACCGCGGCGCCATGTCCATGTACACCCATTCCGCCTGCAGGATCGGGTGCTTCTTGTAGCCCTTGACCCACGGCCAGAGCAGCTCGTTGCGCAGCCGCGAGCCGCTCACCTGCCATGCGCCGTCGACCTGCATCTGCCGCGCCATGTCGAGGAACAGCCGCATGCGCTCGGGCGAGTCGATCGGCAGGTGCGTCGACGCTTCGTACAGCTTGTCGAAGGTCTTCGATTCGTAGCAGCCGTTGTTGCTCTGCCCCGTGTTTGGGCCATAAAGGAGCTGCATGAAGTTGTCGGCATCGGGCCAGTCGGCGATCCACGCCGCGCCCCACATCATCAGGTGACAGGCCTTTGCCGCCTTGAGGTGATCGGCGAACTTGCCGATGTCGAAGTCCAGGCGGATGCCGATGTCGTCCATCGAGCGTTTCCACAGCTCGCTGAACTCGCGCTCGATCGCCGAGGCGCCGGTGGCGTAGTGGATCACCATCGGCTTGCCGTCCGGCAGCGTGCGATAGCCATCGGGGCCCTTCCTGTACCCGAAATGGTCGAGCAGCTTGTTGGCGAGGTCCGGATCGTAATGGTCGACCGCCTTGTAGTTGGGATCGAAACCGACCACGCCCGGAGGCACCGGCATCGGGATGTAGCGCATCTGCCCCTTGCGCACGATGCGCCGCTCCTCGTCGTCGCGGTAACCCATGATGATCGCGCGCCGCAGCGCGATCTTGTCCGGCGTGTAGCCGCCGACGATCGGGTCGCGCAGGTTGAACGTCGAATACGTGACGTCGAGGTCGTTGCCGCGGAACAGGTCGATCTTCTGCGCCGAGAGATCGGGCATCAGCTTGCCGTCGAGCGTGACCGCCTTGGCGATGAACGACAGCGGCACGTTGAGGGTGTCGAGCTGCTTCTGCTGGAAGGCGAGCCAGCGCGACTGGTCCTCGTCCATGATGCTGATCTCGACGCGGCCGATCTGCGGCATCTTCTTGCCGTGCATGTCGGCGACCACCTGGCGATCCCATTCGGCGTCCTGCGTCGACGGTGCGAAGTCCCAGGTGAAGCCGCGATAGCCGGGATTCGCCTCGAGCACGATGCGCGAGCCGCGCACCCATTCCTTGAGCACGTAGGGACCCGTGCCCACGGGATGCGCCATCGTGTCGCTGACGTACGCCTCGATCACCTCGCGCGCCACGGCGCCGAGCGGCACGTGCGCGGCGGCGTAGAGGAACATGTAGTCGGTGCGCACCAGCGTGATGCGCAGCGTGTAGCGATCGACCGCCTGCAATCCGGCGACCGGCGCGTCGTAGTCGAAGTGGCCGGATTTCTTCGCCGCGGCGACGGCGGCATCCAGGCCCTCGATGCGGCCCTCGAAGATGAACGCCCAGGGCGAGCGGTTGACCGGATCGACGATGCGCTCGAAGCTGTAGACGAAATCCTGCGCGACGAGCTCGCGCTGCTTGCCCTTGAAGGCCGGGTCTGCGGCGAAATAGATGCCGTGACGGAGGTGGAACGTGAACACGCGGCCGTCCGCGCTGATCTCCGGCATGGCCTCGGCGACCATCGGCACGACCTTCGCGGGGCGTGCCAGCCAGTCGTAGGTGAGCAGGCGCTCGAAGATCGCCTCGTTCACCTCGTTCGAATAGAGATCGGAGACCTTGGCCGGGTCGAAGCCCGTCTCGCCGGTCGGAAACGCTGTGCGATACACCTTCGACAGATCGGCGGCGGCGGCGGCGCAGGCGATGAACAACGCGCACGACGCGACGAATCCCCGAACGTGCGGGGCCAACCGACCTGGCATTGCTGTCCTCGAATGAAAAAGCGGCGCATAGTACCATTTCCGAGGTTCCTTCATGGCGCGCCCATTCTTCAAGCGGATCGCCGCAAGCGCGGCGCCCGCGATCGCCCGGATCACTGCCCATCGGTGGCTGCGCCGATGCCTTCCGGCCCTCGCCGAACCCGAACTGTGGCATTTCAACCGTCGTTCCAGCGCGCGCGCCGTGGCGATCGGCCTTGCGTGCGGATTGATTCCGGGTCCGTTGCAGGCACTGGCCGCCGCTGCGGCCTGCGTCGCCCTGCGCGCCAACCTGCCGCTCGCCGTGCTCACCACGTTCTATACCAATCCGCTGACCATCGTGCCGCTCTACGCTGTCGCCTATCAGGTCGGCAGATGGCTGCTGCCTTCGGCGCCGCATGTCGCCAGCACGATCCCGCCCGACCTGACCTTCGATCTCGCCGGCCTCGCTTCGTTCCTGCACTGGATGGCATCGATGGGACCGCCGCTCGCGGTCGGCCTGCCGCTGCTTGCCGCCACGCTCAGCGTCGCCGGGTTCGTGGTCGTGCACCTCGCATGGCGCTGGCATACGCTGCGTGCCTGGCGCCGGCGGCAGCGCACGCGATCGGCCGTGCGCGCAGCCGCGCGCGACGGTGCGTGACGGCGTCACCTGCCGCCGCGCGTTATCGCGGCCGCTCTCGCCGGCGCCGCGGCAGATGACGAAGCCGGCGTTCTGGGATACGGCGACGCGCGAGCTCGGGCGCCGCGACCGCGTGCTGGCGGGTCTCGTCGCCCGCCACCCCGACATCCATCTCACCCGCCGCGGCGACCCGTTCACCACGCTCACGCGTTCGATCGTCGGCCAGCAGATCTCGGTGCAGTCGGCCAAGGCCGTGTGGGACCGCTTCACGCGCGCCGCGCACGGCACTGCCGACACCGGCGCGCTCGCGGTCACGCTCGATCCCGCGCGCGTGGCGCGGATGCGCGTGGCGACGCTGCGGCAAGCCGGCTTTTCGGAGCGCAAGGCGGAATACGTGCGCGACCTTGCGCGTCATTTCGTCAGCGGCCGGCTCGACCCCGCGACATGGAGCGCACTCGACGACGAAGCGCTGATCGCCGCGCTGGTGGACGTCAAGGGCATCGGCCGCTGGACGGCCGAGATGTTCCTGATGTTCCACGAGATGCGCGCCGACGTGCTGCCGGTCGACGACATCGGCGTCGCCAAGGCGATCGCGCAACACTACAACCGGGGCAAGCGGATGACGCCGGCGGAAATGCGTGAATTCGGTGCGCGCTGGGCGCCGTGGCGCAGCGTCGCCACCTGGTACCTGTGGCGCTCGCTCGATCCGGTGCCGATCGTCTACTGAAACGCGGGGGCCTGCCCGTTCACGGCGCGGCGTGCGCCGACAGCCGGCCGTCGACGAGGTGCAGCGTGCGTCCGGCGCGCGCGGCGAGATCGGGATCGTGCGTGACGATCACGAGGCTGGTGCCGATCGACGCGTTGAGCTCGAGCATCAGGTCGAACACCTGGCCCGCCGTGCGGCGGTCGAGGTTGCCCGTGGGCTCGTCGGCCAGCACGCAATGCGGCGCGGTGACGAGCGCGCGCGCGAGCGCGACGCGCTGGCGCTCGCCGCCCGACAGCTCGCCTGGCCGGTGCCTGAGGCGGTGCCCCAGGCCGACGCGCGCGAGCAGCTCTCCGGCGCGTGCCAGCGACGCGGCCTTGGGCTCGCGGCGGATGACGAGCGGCATCGCCACGTTCTCCACCGCGGAGAATTCCGGCAGCAGGTGGTGAAACTGGTAGATGAAACCCAGCGCGCGATTGCGCACCCGTCCCCGCGCGGCCTCCGACAGCGTGGAAAACGCCGCGCCATCGACCTCGACGTCGCCTGCGGTGGGTGCGTCGAGGCCGCCGAGGAGATGCAGCAGCGTGCTCTTGCCGGAGCCCGACGCGCCGACGATAGCGATGCGCTCGCCGCGCGCCACCGTGAGATCGACGCCCGTCAGCACCGCGACGTCCTGCGGACCGCTGGTGTATGTCTTGGCTAGCGCGCGGCAGGCGACCACCGGCGCGCCGTCATTCATAGCGCAGCGCCTCCGCCGGATTGACGCGCGCCGCCTTGAAGCTCGGATAGATCGTCGCCAGCAACGCCAGCACCAGCGCGATCGCGGCGATCGTCACCACGTCGCCGCGCTGCAGCTGCGACGGCAGCTCGCTGATGTAGTAGACCGACTTGTCGAGGAAGGTGACGCCGAAAAGGCGCTCGATCGCCGGCACCGCGGTGCCGACGTTGAGCGCGAGCACGATGCCGCCGACCACGCCGATCAGCGTGCCGATCATGCCGATCAGCGCGCCCTGGATCACGAAGATCGTCATGATCGACGCCGGCGTCGCGCCCAGCGTGCGCAGGATCGCGATGTCCGCCTGCTTGTCGGTGACGAGCATGATCTGCGCGGAGACGATGTTGAACGCGGCCACCGCCACGATCAGCGTGAGGATGATGAACATTACGCGCTTCTCCATCTGCACGGCACGGAAGAAGTTGGCGTGCGACATCGTCCAGTCGCGCACCTCGGCGTCCGCCGGCAGCGTGCGCAGCAGGCTGCGCGCGACGGCCGGCGCGGTGAACATGTCGGCGAGCTTGAGGCGCACGCCAGACACGCCCTCCATCCGGTAGAGCTTCTGCGCGTCGTCGAGGTCGATCAGCGCGAGGCCGTTGTCGAACTCGTACATGCCGATCTCGAAGATGCCGACGACCTTGAACGACTTCAGGCGCGGCAGCGTGCCGGCGGGCGTCACCGTGCCCTGCGGCGTGATCGCCACCACCGGGTCGCCGAGGCCCACGCCGAGCGCGCGCGCCACCTCGGCGCCGAGCACGATGCCGAATCCGCCGGGCTTGAGATCATCGAGTCGGCCCGCCTTCATGTGCGCGCCGATCTCCGCCACGCCCTCCTCCAGCGCAGGATCGACGCCGCGCAGCAGCACGCCGCGGTTGACGTCGGCCGCCGTCAGCATCGCCTGCCCGGCGACATACGGCGCCGCGGCGATCACCCTCGGGTCGCGCTTCGCCACGCGGGCGACTTCGGGCCAGTCGGGAAGATCGGGCATGCCGCGGATCTCGACGTGCGAGGCCACCGACAGGATGCGGTTGCGCAATTCGTCCTGAAAGCCGTTCATCACCGACAGTACGACGATCAGCGCGGCGACGCCGAGTGCGATGCCGGCCATCGAGGTCAGCGCGATGAACGAGATGAACGTGTTGCGCGAGGCACCCTTGCGCGTGCGCGTGTAGCGCAGGCCGACTGCGAGCTCGTAGGCCGCCATCGCGCGTCAGGCGTGCGGCCCGGCAGGGCGTCGGTCGATGGGAGCGGTGGGCATGCGCGTAACGCAAGGTCGAATGCGGCCGGCGATTATCGCATGCTAGTGTGCACATCGATGATCGCGACACGCCGCAGGCTGCCACCCACGACGCACCACCGCGGGCGCCGGCCGCGGTGAGCGCAGGCGTGCATCTCGTCATGCTCGCGCCGCGCCTGTGCGCGCTGCACGCCGCGACGCTGCGCGCGTCGCCCGCGCTCGCGCGGCTGGCGGCGCTTGCCACCCATCGTCGCGACGATGCCGGCATCGACGCCGCGCTGGTCGACATCCTCGGTGTCGCCGATGCGCGCGCCGCGGCGACGATGGCGCGCGGCGCCGGCATCGACACGCACGGCGCGCACTGGCTCGTCGCCGATCCGGTGACGCTCGTCGCCGGCATCGACGACGTCACGCTCGCCGCGCATGTGGGCGACCTTGACAACGACGCGTTGGCAGGCATCGTCGCGCGGCTCGACGCGCACTTCGCGGCCGACGGCATCGCCTTCGTCGCCGCGCACCGCGACCGCTGGTATGCGCGGATGCGCGAGCCCGCGCAAATGACGACACGTCCGACCGACGCCGCCATCGGTGGCTCGCTGTACGCCAACCGGCCACGCGGACCCGATGCGCGCCGCTTCGAGCGCTTCGCCAACGAGATGCAGATGCTGCTGCATGCGGCACCGGAAAATGCCGCACGCGAGGCGACGGGTATCGCGCCGTGCAATGGCGTCTGGCTGTGGGACGTGGCGGCGGCGGACCCCGTCGGGGGTGCCCGAGTCACCGCGCTCACCGCCGCCGGCAGCGCCGGCGATCTCGCACGCGGGATGGCCATGGCCACCGGTGGCGAGGTCCGCACGCTCGGCATCGCGGCGGTACCGGAGGCCTTGGGCACCGCGCTCGGGTCGCCTGCGCCCGCCGCAACCCATATCGTGATCGCGCTCGCACCGGTGACGCCGGCAACGTTTGGGGACGTCGATGCGAGCGTGCTGGCGCCCGCGGTGGGCGCGTTGCGCACCGCGCGCGTGGCGAGTCTCACGCTGGTCGCCGACGGTAACGCCACACATCGCTGGCACGCGACGCCACCGCGCGCGTGGCAGCGCGTCGCGGCGGCGTGGCGCCGCGTACCGTTCGTCGTCGCGGGCGAATGAGCATCGCGCGTTCGTGCCCATGACCCCGCGCCTCGCCCGCCGCGCGCCGGGTGCGCACCAGGACGCACTGGCCGCCGCCGGCATCGATCGCGTGCTGGCGCGGATCTACGCCGCGCGCGGCGTGTGCGCGCCAGGCGAGCTCGACACCAGCTTCGCCGCGCTGCCGCATCCATCGCTGCTGATGGGCGCAGCGGCCGCCGCCGAACGCCTGGCGACGGCAATCGCGCACGACGAGCGGATCGTCATCGTCGCCGATTACGACGCCGATGGCGCCACCGCCTGCGCGCTCGGCGTGCGGGCGCTGCGCGGGATGGGCGCGCGCGTCGATTTCATCGTGCCCAACCGCTTCGTGCATGGCTACGGATTGACGCCCGAGATCGTCGCCCTCGCCGCGGCGGGCGATCCGGCGCTCATCGTCACCGTCGACAACGGCATCGCGAGCGTCGATGGCGTGCGGGCCGCGGCGCAGCGCGGCATCGACGTCCTGATCACCGACCACCACCTGCCGGGCGCGGTGCTGCCGTCGCCGGCGATCATCGTCAATCCCAACCAGCCGGGCTGCACGTTCCCATCGCGCAACCTCGCCGGCGTCGGCGTGATGTTCTACGTGCTGCTGGCGACGCGCGCCCGCTTGCGCGACGACGCGCGCGCGGCCGGCCGCGAGGTCGCGCTGCCGAACCTCGCGGCGTTGCTCGATCTCGTCGCGCTGGGCACGGTGGCCGACGTGGTGCCGCTCGACGCCATCAACCGCGCGCTGGTCGCGCAGGGGCTCGCGCGCATCCGCAAGGGCGCCGCGCAACCCGGCATTGCGGCGCTGTTCGCCGCCGCCAACCGCGCCACGGCTCGCGCCAGCGCCTATGACCTCGGTTTCGTCGCCGGGCCGCGAATCAACGCCGCGGGCCGCCTCGACGACATGACGGTCGGCATACGCTGCCTGCTCGCCGACGACGCGCACGAGGCCGGCGCGCTCGCCGCGCGCCTGAGCGCGCTCAACACGGAGCGGCGCGCCATCGAGGCGACGATGCGCGATGCCGCGATGGCCGCGATCGCGAGCCTCGACGCCTCCGCGTTCGCCGCCGCGCATTCGATCTGCCTCGTCGACGCGGCGTGGCACCAGGGCGTGGTCGGCATCGTCGCCGCGCGCCTGAAGGAGACCTACCACCGGCCCGCGATCGTGTTCGCGCCGGGCGACGACGGCGAGCTCAAGGGCTCGGGGCGCTCGATCGCGGGCTTCCACCTGCGGGATGCGCTGGAGCGCGTCGCCAGCGCGTCGCCCGGGCTGCTGCGCCGCTTCGGCGGGCACGCGATGGCCGCCGGCCTGACGCTCGACGCCGCGGATTTTGCCGCCTTCGCCACCGCGTTCGAGGCGGTCGCGCGCGAATGGCTCACGCCTGCGCAGTTGACGCGCACGCTCGAAACCGATGGCGCGCTGGACGCCGGGGAGCTCACGCTCACGCTCGCCCGCGCCATCGAATCCGGCGTATGGGGCCAGGGGTTCCCGCCGCCGCGTTTCGAAGGCGCATTCGACGTGGTCGCGCAGCGGGTGGTCGGCGGCAGCCATTCGAAGCTGCGACTCGCCGGCGCCGACGGTGAGGTGGACGCCATGTTGTTCGGGCATGCCGAGCCGTTGCCCTCACGCATTCATGCCGCCTTTCGGCCCCAGGTGGACCGTTACCAAGGAGTGGAAGCGCTCACTATCATCATCGAGCATTGGGCCGACGCCGTCGATCCGCCCGGCTCGCGCTGATTGCCGGCGCCGTTCGCGTTGCAGCAACCGGCGACGGTGATTCGGCAGACGGGTCGGGCATCTGTTTTTCGTGCCAACACTACTTCATTGATTTATATCGTATTTCCAGGTGTCACTTGGGCGCAACATCCGGGCATCCAGCCGTCGGTGTTTCCTTGTGCGACGCAATATTTCGGGCTACAGTTGCGCGGGTTTGGCCAGCCCGTACCCCTTCGGGGTGCGCGGTCTTTGGGATGGGCCGGGGGACACGCAACATGCGCTTGCAGCACAAGGTTTCGATCATCACCGGCGGCGGCCAGGGCATCGGCCGCGCCACGTCGGTCAAGTTCGCGCAGGAAGGCTCGCGCGTCGCCGTGTGCGACATCAATCGCGCGCCCGCCGACGAGACGGCGGCGGCGATCCGCGCAGCCGGCGGCGACGCGCTGGCGTTCGAAGTCGACGTCACCGACAAGGCCAGCATCGCGCGCATGGTCGAGGCGGTCATGGCGGCCTGGGGCCGCATCGACACGCTGGTCAACAATGCCGGCATCGTGCAGGACGCCCGCCTCGCGAAGATGACCGACGAGCAGTTCGAGCGCGTGATCGACGTCAACCTGAAGGGCGTCTACAACTGCACCAAGGCCGTGGTCGACATCATGCTCGCGCAGAACTCGGGCTGCATCCTCAATGCGTCGTCGATCGTCGGCTTGCACGGCAATTTCGGCCAGACCAACTACGCGGCCACCAAATTCGCCGTGATCGGCATGGTCAAGACCTGGGCGCGCGAGCTCGGCGGCAAGGGCATCCGTGCCAACGCCATCTGTCCGGGCTTCATCGAGACGCCCATCCTCGCGTCGATGCCGGAGAAGGTGCTCAACCTGATCCGCGACAAGGTGCCCATGGGCCGCCTCGGGCGCCCCGAGGAGATCGCCAACACCTACGCCTGGCTCGCGTCGGACGAGGCGTCGTATATCAATGGCGCGGTGATCGAGGTGTCGGGCGGCGTCACGATCTGACGTCGCCGCGGGCGCGGTGCGGTATCCGCGCCACACGCCGTCGGCGCGGCGATGTCATCCATCGGGCAAGCTTGAGGCGCAAGCCGGCACGCGGGTAGCATTCGCCATCGCTTCGCAGGATCACGCCGTGCGCCCAATGCTGATTGCCGTCGTCGTCGCCCTCGTCCTCGCCGCGCACGTCGCCGGCGCCGAAACCATCGGCGGCAATCCGGGTCCACAATACAACTACGTCTGCCCGAACTCGGATGGCAAGCCGCCGCTCGACTGCTATTTCGACGCGGTCGGCCACCTCTACACGATGTGCAAGCACGTGAAGAGCATCGAGATCCTCGAGTACGGCTACGACAAATCCACCGAGGGCACCAACGGCGCGAAGAGCGAATCGTGCGTCGTCAAGCAAAAGCTCAACATGACCCGCCCCTACCAGGCGGCGCTGAAGTCGGCGACGCGCTCGGCGAAGGCGGTCGACGGCCTGCGCGCGCTGAACGAGAAATGGCTGAAGGCGCTGAGCGACCTCGCATGGCGCACCGGCGAGAGCGACACGGCTTACAAGGCGCGGACGATGGAACCGTACGAGGCGTTCGCGGCGTCGATCGTGGATATCCAGACGTCGATACAGCTCGCCGTGGCGGGCGCCGACAAGAAGACCGCGGCGGCGAAGCCGAAGGCCGCGCCGAAGGCGGCCCAGCGGGCGGCCCAGCAGGCGGCCCAGCAGGCCGCGCACTGACACCGCTCGACACTGCGGCGCCCGCCATTGACCTCGCCGAAGAGGGCGACGCCGAGCTGCGCGCGATCTTCGACGAGCAAGGACCGCTGGCGCGGGCGATGCCGGGCTATCGGCGGCGCGACGCGCAACTGGCCATGGCCGCCGCGGTCGCGCGCACCATCCGCGATGCGGGACGCCTCGTCGCCGAGGCGGGCACCGGCACCGGCAAGACCTTCGCGTATCTCGTGCCCGCGCTGGTGTCGGGTGGCAAGGTCATCGTTTCCACCGGCACCAAGACGCTGCAGGACCAGCTCTTTGAGCGCGACCTGCCGCTGGTGCGCGACGCGCTGCGCCTGCCGCTGACGATCGCGCTGCTCAAGGGCCGCGCCAACTACGTGTGCCTGCACCACCTCGAACGCACGTCGCGCGAAGGACGCCTGCCGTCGCGCGACGACGCCCGGCACCTGCCCAGGATCGTGCGCTTCGCGCAGGCGTCGGAGCGCGGCGACCGCGCGGGCCTCGCCGACGTGCCGGAGAACGCCTCCATCTGGCCGCTGGTCACGTCGACGCGCGAGAACTGCCTCGGCTCCAACTGCGGCTTCTTCCGCGAATGCTTCGTGATGAAGGCGCGCAAGGAGGCGCTGGATGCCGACATCGTGGTGGTCAACCACCACCTCTTCTTCGCCGACGTGATGCTGCGCGACGAAGGCGTGTCGGAGCTCCTGCCGGCCTGCGACACGGTGATCCTCGACGAGGCGCACCAGCTCCCCGACACCGCCACGCTGTTCTTCGGCGAGCAGTCGACGTCGGGACAGCTCTCCGACCTCGCGCGCGATGCCGAGGCGGCACTGCGCAGCGGCGCGCGCGACATACCCGACCTGCCCGACGCGGCCGGCGACCTCATGCCCGCCGTCAAGCGGCTGCGCCTTGCGCTCGGCGACGCCGGCGGCAAGCTGCCGCGCGAAGCGGCGCTCGCGCGCGGCGAAGTCGCCGCCGCGCTCGACGCGCTGGTGGTCGCCGCCGACCGCCTGGGCGCCGGCCTTGCCGCGGTGGCCGAGCGCAGCGAGGACCTGGCAGCGCTCGCCGCGCGCGCCGACGACATGGCGCGCAGGCTCGCGCGCTGGCGGCATGCCGAGAGCGCGCCCGACGATGACGGCGAGGCGTCCATCCGCTGGGCGGACGTCACCCCGCACGGCTTCCAGCTGCACGCATCGCCGCTGTCGGTGGCGCGCATCTTCCGGCGCCAGATCGAGTCGTCCGGGCGCAGCTGGATCTTCACGTCGGCGACGCTCGCGGTGGCCGGCGACTTCGACCTCTACACGTCCACGCTCGGTCTCGCCGACGCCAGCACCGGCTGCTGGCAAAGCCCGTTCGACTACGCGCGCCAGGCGCTGCTCTATCTGCCCCGCGACCTGCCGCAGCCGGGAGCACCCGAGCACACGGATGCCGTCGTCGATGCCGTGCTGCCCGTGCTGCGCGCCAGCGGCGGTCGCGCCTTCCTGCTGTTCACGACACTGCGCGCACTGTCGCGCGCGAAGGAGCGCGTGGCGCAGGGTCTCGCGCGCGAAGGACTGGATTTTCCGCTGCTGGTGCAGGGCGAGGGCTCGAAGACCGAGCTGCTCGAGCGCTTTCGCCGCCTCGGCAACGCGGTGCTGCTGGGCTCGGCGAGCTTCTGGGAAGGCGTCGACGTCGCCGGCGATGCGCTGTCGGTCGTCGTCATCGACAAGCTGCCGTTCGCGCCGCCCGATGATCCGCTGCTTGCCGCCCGGTTGAAGAAGCTCGAGGACGACGGCGGCAACGCGTTTCGCGACTGGCAGCTGCCGCAGGCCGCGATCAGCCTCAAGCAGGGTGCCGGCCGCCTGATCCGCACCGAGACCGATCGCGGCGTGCTGATCATCGGCGACCCCAGGCTCGTCGAGAAATCCTACGGCAAGGTGCTCTGGCGCAGCCTGCCGCCGATGCGTCGCACACGCGAGCTTGGCGACGTCGAGGCGTTCTTCAGGCGAGAGGCGCTGCCCGGCTGAGCGCGGCAGGGCGCGCAATGCGCCGGCAACGGTTGCTGCGACCAGCCGGAAGCTGGCGACGGACTACCAGATCTTCCACCACGGCTTGGGCGCCGCGGCCACGAGGAAACGGCTGTTCGGGTACGTCTTCTCCAGCACCCGGCGCGTGTCGTCGCGCAACCCCGTCAGCCCCATCCGGTCGTACGACTTGATCATGAGGTCGAGCGCCTCCTCGTTCGCCGGCTGGCGCGGATAGGTCAGCAGCGATTCCTGCGCGCGATTGGCGGCGGCGATGTAGGCGCCACGGTTGAAGTAGTAGCGCGCGACCAGCACGTCGTGACGGGCCATCGCGTTGGCGAGGAAGCGCAGCCGGTCGCGACCGTCCTCGGCGTACTTGCTGTCCGGGAAGCGCGCGACGAGCTCCTTGAACGCGGCGAACGAATCGCGCATCGCCTTGGGATCGCGCTCGGCAGGGTCGAGCTCGTAGACGTAGCCGAGGATGCCCTGGTCCTCGCGGAAGTACACGAGGCCCTTGAGGTACAGCGCGTAGTCGACGTTGGGGTGGTTCGGATACGTGCGAATGAAGCGGTCGCACGCCGAGATCGCGGTCTCGATCTCGCCAATCCGGTAGTTCGCGTAGGCGCCTTCGAGGATCGCCTGCTGCGCATAGCGGCCGTAGGGAAAGCGCCCCTCGAGCGTCTCGAACAGCTTGGCCGCCCGCGTATAATTGCCGTCGCCCAGCGCCCCGTGCGCTTCCGTGTACAGCTTGTCGGCCGACCATCCTGCCGTCTCGTCCTTGCCCATGTCCGGCAGCAGACTGCAACCACCCGCGAACACGACACAGAGCGCGATGAGCGCGAACGTGCGGACGCGCATCAGCATGAGGTGGGCAGCAGACATCGTGGGCATCGATCCGGCATCGTGACAGCCGCGAATTATACGCCGCCGCCGCTGGCGCTCGTGGTGCCCGCGGGGCTCGCCGGCATGCGCCTCGACCAGGCGCTCGCGCGCCTGCTGCCGGAGCATTCGCGCAATCGCCTCAAGGCGTGGATCGACGCCGGCGAAGTGACCGTCGATGGCGCGCCGCGCGCGCCGCGCCACCGCCTCGCCGGCGGCGAGACGCTGGCGATCGTGGCGCCACCGGCCGTCGCCGACGACGCGCACGCCGCCGAGTCGATCGCGCTGACGATCGTGCACGAGGACGCCGCGCTGATCGTCGTCGACAAGCCGGCGGGGCTCGTTGTGCATCCCGGCGCGGGCAACCGCGCCGGCACCCTGCTCAACGCGCTGCTGCATCACGCGCCGGCGCTTGCCGCCGTGCCGCGCGCGGGCATCGTGCACCGCCTCGACAAGGACACCAGCGGGCTGCTCGTCGTCGCACGCACGATGGAGGCGCAGACGGCGCTGCAGCGCGCACTGGCGGCGCGCAGCGTCAAGCGCGAGTACCTGGCGATCGCCTACGGCGACATCGAGCACGCGATGACGATCGACGCGCCGATCGCGCGCCATCCGTCGGCACGCACGACGATGGCCGTGGTCGCCAGCGGGCGCGTCGCGCGCACGCACGTCGAGCCGCGCGAGCGCTACACGATCGCCACGCTCGTCAAGTGCACCCTCGACACCGGTCGCACGCACCAGATCCGCGTGCACCTGTCGGCGGTGCGCCATCCACTGGTGGGCGACGCGGTGTACGGCACCCCGCGGCGCATTCCCGGGCTGCCGCCGATGCACCGCCAGGCGCTCCACGCGTGGCGACTGTCGCTGCTGCATCCGCAGAGCGGCAAGCCGATGCGCTGGCAGTCCGAGCCGCCGGCCGATTTCGCCGCATTGCGCGAGGCGCTGCGCGCGCGCGATGCCGCTGCCTGACCTCGCCCGGGCGTTCGCCGCGCAGGGCCTCGACTGGATCGTGCCGGCGTGGCCGGCGCCGGCGCGCGTGCACGCGTTCATGACCACGCGCAACGGCAGTGTCGACGGCGGTGCGCGCGCCTCGCTCGACGTCGGCGGCGCGCACGACGGAGATGATCCGGCCATCGCCGCCAACCGGCGGCGACTTGCCGGGTTCCTGCCGGCACCGCCGGTATGGCTCGAGCAGGTCCACGGCCGCGACGTCACGGTCGTCGATGCCGGCAACATCGCGGCGCTGCGCGCGAGTCCTGCGCGCGCCGATGCGCTGGTCACGCGCCTCGCCGATGCGCCGCTCGCGATCCGCGTCGCCGACTGCATTCCCGTGCTGTTCGCGGCACGTGACGCGTGCGTCGTCGCCGCCGCGCACGCCGGCTGGCGCGGCCTCGCCGCGGGCATCGTCGAGGCCACGCTGGCCGCGATGCGCGCGTCGCCGGCGTCGGTCGTGGCGTGGCTCGGCCCCGCCATCGGCGCGGCCGCATTCGAGGTCGGCGACGACGTGCGCGACGCGTTCACCCGCGACGACGGCGGTGCGCGGGCGCACTTCGTCGCCGGACGCGACGGCCGATGGCAATGCGACCTGCGCGCGCTCGCGCGGCGGCGGCTGGCGGCGGCGGGGGTCGTCGACATCGCCGCGGACGACGCCTGCACGCACGCCGGACGCACGCGCTTTTTCTCCTATCGCCGCGATGGCGCCACCGGGCGCATGGCGGCTTGCGTCTGGCAGGATCGCAGCTGACGGCGGGCGGGCACGGCGGCACGCGGTGGCGTGCGGTAAGATCGGCGCCCCATGTACTACGAGGTCTTCCTCGCCGCGCTCGCCGCCGGCGTGCTCGCGACGATCGCCGCGGGTGCGTCGCTCACGCTGCCCGCGAGCTTCATTCCCCGGCTGGTGTCGTTCGCCGTGGGCGCGCTGCTCGGCGCGGTGTTCATCGAGCTGCTGCCCGATGCGCTCGAGCGCGGCGGCAACGAGCACGTGATGGTGACCGTGCTGGTCGGCCTGCTCGTGTTCTTCCTGCTCGAAAAGATGGTGCTGTGGCGGCACAGCCACGGCGACATGCCGCACGATGTCGCGCGCGACGAGACCGAGCATGCGCATGCGATGCACGGCGCCGACCTGCACGCGCACGACCACGGCCGCTCCGGGCTCATGATCCTGATCGGCAACAGCGTGCACAACTTCTGCGACGGCATCGTCATCGCCGCGGCGTTCGTCGCCGATGCGCGCCTCGGCCTCGTCACGACGCTGGCCATCGTCGCCCACGCGGTGCCGCAGCAGATCGGCGATTTCGCCGTGCTGCTGCATTCGGGCTACACCCGGCAACGCGCGTTCGGCGTCAACGTCGCGACGGGCGCCGCCACGCTGGCCGGCGCCACCGCCGGCTATTTCGCGCTGGCGGCGCTCACCGGCATCCTGCCGACGGTGCTGGCGATCGCGTCGGCGAGCCTGCTCTACGTCGCCGTCGCCGACCTGATCCCGAGCCTGCACCGGCGTCCCGAGCCGCTCGAGACGCTGAAGCAGATGCTGCTGATCCTGTCAGGCATCGCGATCATCGCCGGCGTGCATTTCGCGCTCGAGCCCTGATGCGGCACTTGTCCGGCGCGCCGGCGCTGCACTCGCCGCCGCGTCGCGCCGGCGCGCGTGACGTGCCAGCACGAACCACGCGTAGAGGGCGACCGGCGCGCAGCCCGCCACGGCGAAGGTGACGATGGCGGCGAACGTGCTGCGCATCGCCAGCG
Organism: Casimicrobiaceae bacterium; assembly: GCA_036003195.1. GTDB lineage: Bacteria > Pseudomonadota > Gammaproteobacteria > Burkholderiales > Casimicrobiaceae > VBCG01. Next base: position 52,365 of record DASYSP010000021.1, on the reverse strand, counting down.
CGATCATCGCGATCACGTAGATCCAGCCGGCAATGACGATGTGCATCGATCGCGATTGAACTTGGACGTGCGCCCACGATACCATCCGTCGACGGCGCACAATGGCCGCAGTCCCGTGCTCAATCACGACATTCCTCCGCCTGCCGCCCTTGCACCGCTCGCTTCGCAATGGCGCGAGGCGAGTGCGCAATGGATGCGTTTCTGGACGCAGCCACTCGCCGGCGGTGCGCTTGGCGCGGCGTCCGGCGCCGCCATGAATGCGCGCGAATCGCCCGCCGATGCATCCGCCATGGCCGCCGTCGAGCGCCGCCATGCCGAGCGCGTTGCCGCGCTGTGGCAGGCGGTCGCGGTCGCCGATGGCGGCACGCTGCCGGAAATCGCACCCGCGGCCGCCGACGACCGCCGTTTCGATGCACCGGAATGGCATTCGATCGCGTACTTCTCCTGGCTGCGCCAGACCTACCTGATCCATGCCGCGTACGTGCGCGAGCGCGCCGCCGCGGCGCCGCTCGCGCCGGCGGACGCACGCCGCCTGGGATTCTTCCTGCGCCAGTATCTCGACGCGATCTCGCCCGCCAATTTCGTCGCCACCAATCCGGCGGTGATGAAGCGCGCGATCGCCTCCGGTGGCGCGAGCCTCGTCCACGGCGCGACCAACTTCGTCAGCGACCTGCGCAACGGGCGCGTCACGATGAGCGATCCCGACGCGTTCGAGGTGGGACGCAACCTCGCGGTCACGCCGGGCAGCGTGGTGTTCCGCAATCCGCTGATCGAGGTGCTGCAGTACGACGCCACCACACCGCGGGTCGGGCGTCGGCCGCTGGTGATCGTGCCGCCGTGCATCAACAAGTACTACATTCTCGATCTCGCCGCGCACGACTCGTTCGTGCGCTACGCGGTGAGCCGCGGCCAGACGGTCTTCATGGTGTCGTGGCGCAACGTGCCGGCGGCGCTGGGTGGACTCGGCTGGGATGAATACCTGGCCGATGGCGTGCTCGCGGCGATCGATGTCGCCAAGTCGGTGAGCGGCAGCAAGACCGTGAACGCGCTGGGCTTCTGCGTCGGCGGCACGCTGCTGGCGAGCGCGCTGGCGGTGCTCGCCGCGCGCAACGACCGCAGCGTGGCGAGCCTCACGCTGCTGGCGACGATGCTCGACTTCAGCGACCCCGGCGAGATCGGCGCGTACGTCACGCCCGAATTCCTGGCGCTCAACGAAGCCACGATGACGGCCGGCGCGCGCATGCGCGGCAGCACGCTGGCCGCGGCGTTCGCCAGCCTGCGCGCCAACGACCTCGTGTGGCGCTACGTGATCGGCAACTATCTCGAGGGGCGCACGCCGCCGGCGTTCGACCTCTTGCACTGGAACGGCGATTCGACGAGCCTGCCGGGCCCGATGTACGTGTACTACCTGCGCGAGATGTACCTGCGCAACCGGCTGCGCGAGCCGGGTGCGCTGACGATGCTCGGCGAGCCGGTCGACCTGTCGCGCATCCGCTGTCCCACCTACCTGATGGCGAGCCGCGACGACCACATCGTGCCCTGGAAGAGCGCCTGGCGCACCACGTCGCTGGTGGGCGGCAAGGTCACGTTCGTGCTCGGCGCGTCGGGCCACATCGCGGGCGTCGTCAATCCGCCCGACCCGCCGAAGCGCCGCTATTGGACTCGCGACCCCGATACCGCCGATCCCGACGCGTGGCTCGCGAACGCGAGTGCGGTCGAGGGCAGCTGGTGGCCGCATTGGTCGGCGTGGCTCGCCGCGCACAAGGGCGGCACGCGCGCGGCGCCCGCGCACGCCGGCAGTGCGGCGCTGCCGCCGCTCGCCGCCGCGCCCGGAGAATACGTACGCGAGATCAACCCGTGAACGCCGCGTGATGGACGCGTGGCGCGCGCAGGGTGCACGATAGCCGGCCGCGCAAGCTCGGGGCGCGCGGCGGTTCCACGACAATCACGACGGCAACGAGGAGGAACGAATGTCACAGACACGGCGCGTGGCCCTGGTAACGGGCGGCATGGGCGGCCTCGGCGAGGCGATCTGCATCAAGCTCGCCAAGCTCGGCGACGAGGTGGTCACCACCTATTCGCCCGGCAATACCAAGGCGCAGGAATGGCTCGACGGCATGAAGTCGCAGGGCTATGCGTTTCGCGCGTACGCGTGCGACGTCGCCGACTTCGGCGCCGCAGCCGCCTGCGTCGCCAAGGTCGCCGCGGAGATCGGCCCGATCGACATCCTCGTCAACAACGCCGGGATCACCCGCGACATGACGTTTCGCAAGATGGACAAGGCGAACTGGGACGCGGTGATGAAGACCAACCTCGACTCGTGCTTCAACATGGCGAAGCAGGTGTGCGATGGCATGGTCGACCGCGGCTGGGGCCGCATCGTCAACATCTCGTCGGTCAACGGTCAGAAGGGCGCGTTCGGCCAGACCAACTATTCCGCTGCCAAGGCCGGCATGCATGGCTTCACCAAGGCGCTGGCGCTGGAAGTCGCGCGCAAGGGCGTCACGGTGAACACGATCTCGCCGGGTTACATCGGCACGAAGATGGTGATGGCGATTCCGAAGGACGTGCTCGACTCCAAGATCATCCCGCAGATCCCGATGGGACGGCTCGGCAAGCCCGAGGAGGTGGCGGGCCTCGTGGCCTACCTGACCAGCGACGAGGCGGCGTTTCTCACCGGGGCGAACATCGCGATCAACGGCGGCCAGCACATGCAATGACCGATCCGGGGGGGCGCGCGGCCGAGACCCCGGTTCGCACGCACGGGACGGCGCAGGCTGCGGCGGCGGGCCGCCCGCGCGACGCGCTCGCGAACGCCACGCGACGACTCACCACGGCGCTGGCGTGGCTCCTGTTCGTCGCCGCGTTCGGCCTCGCGGCGTGGCGCGGCGTCGCCGGGCCGATGCAGAACTGGGACATGATCGCCTACGTGGGCTCGGCCGTGTCGTGGGGCGAGCGCGATCCGCAGCGCATCTACGACGACACGCTGGCCGACTTGCAGGCCAGCGTGGGCAGCGGCAAGACGCGCGCGCTCACGTCGAGCATGCTCGCCGACAATCCGGAGGCGTTGCGCCAGCAGTTTCCGTTCTACACGATCAAGCCGGGATACATCGCGCTGGTCAAGCTGCTGCACACGTTCGGCAGCAGTTACGCCGCAGCCACCTGGCGGATCGCTGCCTTCGGCATGCTCGCGCTGGGCCTCGTGCTGGGCGCATGGCGCCCGGCGCTGGACGCCCGCATATGGCTGCCCGGCGTGGTTGTGTTCGGTTCGATCGGCACGCCGCCCATGTGGGAAATCGCGCAGTACTCGACGCCCGACTCCGTGGCGATCGCGGCCACGCTGGCGGCGTTCCTCGCCCTCGTCAAGTGGCGCTCGCTGGCGGGCTTCATCGTGCTGGGCGTGGTTGCGATGCTGTTGCGTCCGGACGGCGTGGTGCTGCTCGGCATTGGTTGCGTCGCCGTCGCCTGCGCGCGCGAGCCCGCGACCGCCACACGGCCCGCGCTGCGCCCGGCGGGCGCGGCGGCCGCATTGTGCGTGCTGGGAATCGTCCACATCGTGGTGCAGCGAGCCACCGGCAGCTACGGCTGGGCGAAGCTCTTCTACTACTCGTTCGTCGACAAGCTGGCACGTCCCGCCGAGACCACCGTGCATGTGACGCCGTCGATGTATTTCGACGCGCTGAAGGACAATCTCGCGCAGATCGGCAACGATCCTTGCCTGCTGCCGATGCTGGCGGCGAGCGCGCTGGCGCTGGTGCTCTGCCGGCGGCAGCCGCCGCAACGCCGCGTATGGCGATGGCTGCTCGGCGCCGCATGGACTGCCCTCGCCGTGCGCTTCGTCCTCTACCCCGCGGCGGGCGTGCCGCGCTACTACTACACGTACTACCTGCTCGTCTTCATCGCCGCGGCGGAGATGGCGGGACCATGGCTGAACGGGCGCATTCGCAGGCTCGACGAGTACCTGGAATCGCTGACGCGCAGAGTCGGCCAGCCCGGCGCTGGCGCGTGAGCGGTCCGCACAAAAAAAGCGCCCCGTCGCAGGGACGGGGCGTCAAGGCTGTATTCCGTCAGGAGGAGGAGAGGAATACAGATGCGCATGCGGCATGTCCGGAGGACGATGCGGCAATGCACAATTCAATGCTAGCACCAACCCATAGACTTTTGTATCTAAAGAAGTAAAAAAATATTGCCCTGCAATATGCTGACAAGTTCCTGAGGCTACGGTCGCGGCCCTTGCCGGCATAAAAAAGCCCCGCCTCGATCAGAGGCGGGGCTTCAAGTCGGATGCCCGTTGTCGCACGGCCCTGGCGGCCGCGCTTTACGTCAGCTTCACCAACCCACGGTCGTGGGACCTGCGCCGCGGCCGCGAGTTCCCGGCGCGACGCGGCGCAGCGACTGCGGTATTACTTGCGGCCCTTGGCGGCCTTCGTGGTCGTCGCCGCGGCGGCGCGCATGCTGGCGTCGGCGAGGTTGGCCACTTGCTTCGTCGCGCGCTGGAACTGGTCGAACGCGGCGGTCGACGCGGCGAACGTCGACTTGAAGGCGTTGAAACCGGCGTCGGCACCGGCCGGCGCGTTCTTGCTCGCCTTGTCGACGATGGCTGCAACGTTCTTCGAGTACGCGTTCCACGCTTCCTCGGCAAGCGCCGTGTAGCTGCCCTGGGCTTCCGAAGCCAGCGCGTACAGCGTGCGGCCGTAGCCGACGGCGGCCTGAACGTTTTCCTCGGCAACCTTGGCGCGCAGCGCCATCAGTTCCTGGACGTCCTTGACGCCGGCGACCGCTTGCGCGTTCTCGACGCCGTGGGCGAACGCCACCTTGGCGGCGGTCACGTTGAGCTTGAAGAGCTTTTCCGCGTTCTCGATCGAAAGCGCGGCGAGGCGGGTGGCGTTGGCCACGCCGACCTTGTTGAGCTCGGCGAATTGTTCGGTTGCGTTGTACATGGTCATCACTCCAAAGTCCTGAGGTCGATTGAGCCTTCAACCGGGGACACCGCGCCAGCCGTGCTTGTGGCACCCTTGGCGACTTCGATGTTCCCGCGTCCATTTGACGGCGCGGTCGAGGCCGACCCTGCCGTCCACGATGCGCATCGAACCGCGTTTATGCTGCACCGCACAAACGAATTATAGGGGCGGGATACCCCATCGTCAAGCATTTTTTAGTGCAGCGCAGCATGAGGCGGGAAGACCGCCATTCCGAGGGCCAAACGGCCGATAAATCAGCGGTTTATAATCCGGCCTTCGGCTTCCGGACCTGCCCATGAGCGCCAGCCCCCGCACGATCAAGAAATACCCGAACCGCCGGCTCTACGACACTGCCAACAGCGGCTACATCACGCTCGTCGACGTCAAGCAGATGGTGCTCGACAACATCGACTTCCAGGTGGTGGACGCGAAGTCCGGCGACGACCTGACGCGCAGCATCCTGCTGCAGATCATCCTCGACGAGGAGTCGGCCGGCGTGCCGATGTGGAGCTCGGAGATGCTGGCGCAGATGATCCGCTTCTACGGCAGCGCGCAGCAGACCATCATGGGCCAGTACATGGAGCAGAACGTCAAGGCATTCATGACGATCCAGAAGAAGCTGCAGGACCAGGCGCGGCAGGTCTACGGCGACAAGATGCTGCTGACGCCCGACCTGTGGAAGCAGTTCATGCAGATGCAGGCGCCGGCGATGCAGGGAATGCTCGGCAACTACCTCGAGCAGAGCGCGAAGCTCTTCATGGACATGCAGCAGCGGATGCAGGACCAGACGCGCGGGATGTTCACGTCGTTCCCCTTCCCGACCTTTGCCGCGCCGCCGCAAACCGGCCCCGAAGACGACAAGAAGCGCTGACCGGTATCGATGCATTGCAGCACGCGCCCTTGTGCGCTGCATTAGCTGCGTTGCATTGAAGCCGCCGCGGCGGTCGCCACGCCGTCGATTCCCGCCGCCGCGAGCCTCCGACCCATGCCGAACCCGCCTGCCCTGACCCGACCGCCGACCAACGCCGCCCCCCGCGTCGGCTTCGTGTCGCTCGGCTGCCCGAAGGCGCTCGTCGACTCCGAGCAGATCCTCACGCAGCTGCGCGCCGAGGGCTATGCGATCGCGCCTTCCTACGAGGGCGCCGACCTCGTGGTCGTCAATACCTGCGGCTTCATCGACGCCGCCGTCGCCGAGTCGCTCGACGCCATCGGCGAGGCGCTCGCCGAGAACGGCAAGGTCATCGTCACTGGTTGCCTCGGCGCCAAGGACGGCGGCGATTTCGTGCGCGCCGCGCATCCGAAGGTGCTGGCGGTCACCGGCCCGCACGCCACCGCCGAGGTGCTCGGCAACGTGCACGCCCACCTGCCGAAGCCACACGATCCGTTCGTCGACCTCGTGCCGGCCCCCGCCGACAGCATCGGCGTCAAGCTGACGCCGCAGCATTACGCGTATCTCAAGATCTCCGAAGGCTGCAACCATCGCTGCACGTTCTGCATCATTCCGTCGATGCGCGGCGACCTCGTGAGCCGCCCGATCGGCGAGGTTCTCGCCGAAGCCGAACGTCTGCTGAAGGCCGGCGTGCGCGAGCTGCTGGTGATCTCGCAGGACACGAGCGCGTACGGCGTCGACGTCCGCTATCGCACGGGCTTCTGGCAGGGGCGGCCGCTGCGCACGCGGATGCACGAGCTCGCGCAGTCGCTCGACACGCTCGGCCGCGCGCACGGCGCGTGGGTGCGGCTGCACTATGTCTATCCTTACCCGCACGTCGACGACGTCGTGCCGCTGATGCGCGAGGATGGCGCCGGCGGCGGCCTCCTGCCCTACCTCGACGTGCCGTTCCAGCACGCGAGCCCGCGGATCCTCAAGCTGATGAAGCGCCCCGCGGCGCCCGAGAAGGTTCTCGACCGCGTGCGCGCCTGGCGCCGCGCGCGTCCGAACATGACGATCCGCAGCACGTTCATCGTCGGCTTCCCCGGCGAGACCGAGGCCGAGTTCGCGGAGCTGCTCGACTTTCTCGACGCCGCGCAACTCGACCGCGTCGGCTGCTTCGCCTATTCGCCGGTCGACGGTGCCGTCGCGAATGCGCTGCCGGATCCCGTACCCGGCGATGTCAAGGAAGATCGTCGCGCGCGCTTCATGGCGCGGCAGGCCGCGATCAGCGCGGCGAAGCTCGCCGGCCGGGTCGGCACGACGCAGCATGTGCTGGTCGACGGGCGGCTCGAAGCGCGTCGCGGGCGACGCAAGCTGGTGGTGGCCCACGCGCGCAGCATCGCCGACGCCCCCGAGATCGACGGCCGCGTGACGATCGAGGACGGCGCGTCGCTCACGGCCGGCCAGTTCGCGAAGGTGACGATCGTCGCCGCCGACGCGCACGACCTGACGGCGCGCCTCGCCGGCTGACGCCGCGCCGCGAGGCGATGTTGGCGTTCATGCGCTACGGCGTTCACCACCCGATCGCCGGCGCGATGCGGATGCGGCCGCGGTTCTAGCTTCGCGCCGCCGCGTCCGACGGCAGCTTCAGCGCGCCAAGATCGGTGACGAGCTTCGCCAGGATCTCCGACAGCGCGGTGTTGAGGGCCGCCACGTAGTGGTCGGCGTCGCCGTCCCCGCAATCGACTTCGCGCCGGTAGTCTTCCGACCAGAACGGCACGCCGCTGCCCGCGTCGGGCTGCGACAGGTAGTAGTTGACGGCAATCACGGCTTTGCACCGGCCCTTCTCGCTGTGGTCGGCATACAGTGCGCTGACGAAGCCATCGAGCACGTAGTCGGCCTGCGCCGGCGTGCCGGGCGCGGCCACGTGGGCGAACGCACGCGAGCGCGACAGCGCGCGCGACGTCTGTTCCGCCAGCAGCGCCGCCGGCGGCACGACGAACTCGTCGTAGTAGTCGGTCTCGTAGCGCAAGTCGCCCACCTTGACGACGAAGCTGCGGTCGCGGAACGGCCCGGCGACGCTGACGCTGCCGACACGCAGTGCGCCCGGCTGTGGCGTCGCCACGCGCGGCGGGGTTGTCGGCGCCAGCAGATAGAGTTGCTTCACGGGCGGCGGCCGCGTGAACGAGCAGGCGCCCGTGGCGAGCACCGCGGCCGCGGCCAGCGCCACGGCAATGGCGCGCGCGACGGCGCCGACGGGCATGCGGGTTTTCATCGGACGCGCTCCAGCGGCGGTGGCGGCTGACCGAACAGGAGGTTCGACGGATATCGCTTGGCGTCCTCCGTCAGGTCGCGCAGGTTGTCGGTGATGCGGCGCAGGTTGTCGATCGTGGTCGCCAGGTCGGTCTCGCCGCCGCCGGTGATGCGGTCGAGACGCGACAGCGTGCGATCCAGGTGCGCGATGCTCGACGCCAGCTTCGGATCGCCGACCAGCGCCTTGACGCTGACGAGCGCCGCATCGGCGTCGTTGGGCAGTTTTTGCAGCGCCGGGTTGGCCAGCGTCTTCTTGAGTTCGGCGTTGCTCTCGCGCAGCTCGGCCATCAGCGCCTGCGCCTCGTCCGACAGCTTCTTCGTCTGCAGGCCCTCCAGCGTGCTGTCGAGGCGGCCGAGCGTGGCGTTGGCACGCTTGGAGAGCTCGCCGGTGTCGATCGCCGCCAGGCGGTCGTTGGCGGTGACCATCAGCCGGTTGAGGTTGGCCAGCGTGCCCTCGATGTCGAGCTTGTGCAGGCGCTCGATGATTTCCTGAGCGGCGTTGACGAAGGCCGTCACCGTTGATGGCGCGCTGGGAATGTAGATGTTGAGCGGGGTCCACTCGATCGGCAGCACCGGCGGCGGCGGATCCACGTAGTCGACTTCGAGGTAATTGGTGCCGGTGATGCCCTGCGGCGCGAGGCGCACGCGCAGGCCGCGCTCGACTTCGAGTGCCGCGTTGGCGGAGCTCGTGAGATCGCCGGCCGCGGCGCGGCCGCCCACCAGGCGCGGCTCGAGCTGCGCTTCGACCATCACGTAGCGTGCGCGCTTGGTCATCGGCAGATCCTGCTGGTAGATGTTGTAGGTGAAGCCGATCGCCGTGACCTCGCCGATGACCACGCCGCGGTATTTCATCTTCGAGCCGACGTCGAGCCCCTGTACCGACTCGTTGAAATAGGTCTCGACGGTGATCTTGCGCACGAACCAGCGTCCCGAGCCGATGATGAGCAGCACGATGATGCCGGCCGCGACCGCGCCGATCACGAACAGGCCGAGCTTGTAGTAGTTGGCTTGCTGGCTCATCGGTCGCGCGTGCCGGTCATGCCGGCTGCGCCTCGGCTTCGCGGCGGAAGAACTGGCGCACCCACGGATCGTCGCTCGTGTCGCGCAGCGTGCGCGGGTCGCCTTCGGCCGTCACGCCACGCGTGCGCTTGTCGAGCATGATGACGCGGTCGGCGATCGCGTAGATGCTGGGAAGCTCGTGGGTGACGATGACGAAGGTCATGCCCAGCGCCCGGCGCAGGCGCAGGATCAGCGCGTCGAGCTCCGCCGACGTGATGGGATCGAGGCCCGCCGACGGCTCGTCGAGGAACAGGATCGGCGGATCGAGGGCCATCGCGCGCGCGATCGCCGCGCGCTTCTGCATGCCGCCCGAGATCTCCGCCGGCAAGTGCCCGGTGAACTGGTCGAGGCCGACGAGCTCGAGCTTCATGCGCGCGACGAGGTCGACCGCCGCGGCCGGCAGCGACGTGTACTCCTCGATCGGCAGCCGCACGTTCTCGGCAAGCGTCATCGATCCGAACAGCGCGCCCGACTGGTACATCACCCCGATGCCCTTGAGGATGTCGCGGCGCGCATCGCCGTCGGCGGCAGTGAGGTCGCGACCATCGATCAGCACGCGGCCCGCGAGGGGCGGATACAGGCCGATCATGTGCTTCAGCAGCGTGCTCTTGCCGCTGCCCGAGCCGCCGAGGATGACGAACACCTCTCCGCGCGCCACGCTGAACGACACGTGCTCGAGGATCGCGCGGTCGTCGTAGCCGACCGCGAGGTCGTCGACGACGATGATGGGCTCGGCGGCAGGCATCGGTTCAGATGTCGAGCACGAAGTACAGGTAGGCGAAGATGCCGTCGACGATGACGAGCAGGATGATGCCCGAAACCACCGCGCGTGTCGCGCTGTCGCCGACGGCCGAGGCGCCTGCGGACGTCTGCAGGCCGCGCATGCAGCCGACCGCCGCGATGAGGAAGGCGAACACGAACGACTTGACCCAGCCGGCGAGGAAATCGGTGAGGTCGACGGCGCTGTCGAGCTCGTGAAAGAACGTGACCAGCGGGATCGAGAAGGTCTGCATCGTCAGCGCGCCACCGGCCAGCGCCACGAGGTTGGCGAACAGCGTGAGCAGCGGCGTCATCAGCAGCGCGGCGATGATGCGCGGCGTGACGAGGAAGCGCACGGGGTCGAGGCCCATCGTCGACAGCGCGTCGACCTCCTGGTTGACCGTCATCGTGCCGATCTCGGCGGCGAACGCCGCGCCGGAGCGGCCGGCCAGCAGGATCGCCGTCATCAGCGGCCCCAGCTCGCGCAATATCGAAAGGCCGAGCAGGTCGGCGACGAAGATCTCGGCACCGAAGCGCTTCATCGGCACCGCCGACTGGAAGGCGAGGATCAGCCCCAGCAGGAACGAGATCAGCGCCACGATCGGCAGCGCGTCGGCGCCGGTGCGCTCGCAGATGCGCAGCACGTCCTTCCAGCGCACGCTGCGCGGGTGGGTGATCGCGAAGCCCAGCGCGGCCGTGAGCGAGCCCACGAACGACACCATGTTGCGCAGGTCGCGGCCGACGCCGAACGTCGCGCGACCGATTTCGGGAACCACGCCGAGCTGCTTCGGCGGCGGGTCGAGGTCGTGCTCGAGGCGCGTCAGGTCGAACTGGCGGAACAGCGTGGCGACGTCGGGCCGCATGTGCACGACCTCGACCGGCGCCGCGCGCGGATGCGACGCGAGGTCGACCAGCAGCGCGATGCCGGCGCCGTCGCAGGACTCGACGGCGGCGGTATCGACGGTGACGGGCTGCGTCGCCGCGTCATCGAGAGCACGATGTGCCGGTCCCCACACCGACGGCACGGTGCTCGCGTCGAGACGGCCGGCCAGCGCGATCAGCCGATGGCCGTCGGGCGTGTCGCTGACTGCCAACGACGCCATGGGAGGCTCAGCCCGAGAACAGCTCGAGCTGGGTACCGTACACGCGCACGCGGTCGCCCTCGCCCACCGCGGGCTCGTAGCTCTGGCTCAGCGTGCGGCGCGTGCCGTCGTCCATGCGCACGCTGACTTCCCAGCGCATCTGCGGCGCATTCTGCGAGCGGCGCGCGTAGGCCGCGCCGCCGGCGGCGCCGAGGACGACCATGCCGTCGTTGGTCAGGCCGCGGCCGATCGCGAACTGCGTGGTGACGCCGCCGGGCTGGCTGCCGAATCCGTCGCCGGCGAGCGTCCCGGGTGACAGCGAACCCAGCGAAGTCAGATGCTGCTCGCTGCGCACGCTGCTGACGGACAGCACGGTGCCGCAATTCGTGCACGCGGGCTGCGCGGCGGCGGGCAGTGCCGCCACGATGCACGCGGCGGCCGCCAGCAATGCGCACAGGGCGAGCGACGGCACGCTCATTCCGGCAGCATGTTGAGATAGAACATGGCGTTGAGCAGCGGCCCGGGCCGTCCGAGATCGCCGAACCACCGCGCGAAGATCGCGTCGATCTCGCCGCTCTTGTAGATCGCCACCAGCGCCCGGTCTAGGGCGAGACGGAAGTCGGCGTCGTCACGGCGCACGACGATCGCGTAAGGCTCGAACGAGAAATCCTGGCCGAGGAACACGAGGCTCGCCGGCTTGTCGCTGCGCTGGCGCAATTCGGTCAGCACGACGCGGTCGCCGGCATAGCCGTCGACCTTGCCCGCGCGCAGCGCGGCGACGCCCGCGGCGCCGTCGGCGACGTGAACCAGCGTCGCGTGCGCGCCCACCACGCCGAGCGCGTGCTCGAGCGCGGCTTGCGTCGTGGTGGCGCCGATCACGGCGATGCGCTTGCCATCGAGATCGGCGAGCCGTGACAGCGGCGCGTCGGCGCTCACCAGCAGGCTGCCGCCGTCGACGTAGATGGGGACGCTGAAGTCGACGCGTGCGCGCCGCGACAGGGTGATGGTCGTGGTGCCGCATTCGGCATCGGCGCGCCCCGACTGCACGGCGTCGAGGCGGGTCGCGGCGTCGAGCTCCACCCACTCGATCGTGGGTGCCGCGACGTTGCGCGCCTTGGCGATCGCCGCCACCGCGCGCTCGCAGAGCTCGACCGAGTAGCCGCGCACGCGGTCGCGCTCGCGAAACGAAAAAGGCGGGGCGCCGGCGCGGTAGCCGAGGGCTATGCGACCGCCGTCGATGTGCTGCAGCGCGCTGCCGGCACTCGAGGCGGCAAGGGCCACACCATGCAGCGCGAGCAACGCGACGACGCCAAGCGATCGCAACGAGGTGGGCATGCCGTGGCCGCGCGTCGCGCGGCGTGCCGAAAGTTGCGGCGAGTGTAGCACGCACTCGCTGCGAACTCGCGATGCATGGGTTAAGATTCCTGCGTGCGTGCGCCGCGCAAATCGGCGCGTCCGCCGACGGGAGCCGATCCAATGATCCGAATGTCGCCGCTCATCGCCGCCGCCGCGCTGGCGTTCGCCGTTGCCCCCGCGCTCGCGCAGCAGGCCGCGCCCGATACGCTGGCGCGTGTCCGCGCCGCACACGCGATCAACATCGCGTTCTCCGGCGATTCGCCGCCATTCTCGTCGGTGGGCGACGGCAACCAGCCGGTGGGCTACTCGATCGATCTCTGCCAGCGCGTGATCGCCTCGATCGGCGCATCGCTCGGCATGCCCGACTTGAAGGTGCAGTGGCTGGTCGGCACTGTCGAGGAGCGATTGGCGATGATCGAGAAGGGCCGCGCCGACCTCGATTGCGCGAACACTTCGGAGACCCAGTCGCGTCTTGCGCGCGTCGACTTCTCCAATCGCATCTTCATCGACGCCGGCGGCCTGCTCGTCAAGTCGGCCAGCCGCGTCGATCGGCTCGCCGACCTCGCCAACCGCAAGATCGGCGTCATCAAGGGCACGACCACCGAGGTGCACCTGCGCGACGCGCTCAGGACGCGCCTGGTCAACGCCACGGTGGTGGCGGTGCGCGAGGGCCCCGAGGGCACGGCGATGCTCGAGGCCGGCTCGCTCGACGCCTTCGCCGGCGACAAGATCAAGCTGGTCGGCCTCGCCGCCGCCGCTCACGACCCCGACACGCTGCGCATCCTGCCGGACGATATCTCGTTCGAGCCCTACGCATTCGCGCTGGCGCGCGGCGATCCGGCGATGCGGCTGGCCGTCAACCGCGCTCTGTCGCAGGTGGCGACGTCCGGCGAGATCGACGGCATCTTCCGTCGCTGGCTCGGCCAGTTCGGCCGCCCCTCCGGGCTGCTCGCCGCGATGTTCGTCCTCGATTTCATTCCGGAATAGCGCGGCGCGGGCACCCGGCGCGGCATGCGATGAGCAACGGCACCCCGCGCCTCGCGCTGTCCGGCATCACCAAGCACTATCCGGGCGTCGTCGCCAACGACGCCGTCGATCTCGCGGTGGGCGCCGGCGAGATTCACGCGGTGCTCGGCGAAAACGGCGCGGGCAAGTCGACGCTGATGCGGATCATCTACGGTGTCGTGCGCCCCGACGCGGGCACGATGCGCTGGGAAGGCGAGCCGGTCACGATCGACAGCCCGACACGCGCGCGCAGGCTCGGCATCGGCATGGTGTTCCAGCATTTCTCGCTGTTCGAGTCGCTGCGCGTCGTCGACAACATCGCGCTCGGCGAGGACGGCCCGGCGAGCGGCGCCGCGCTGTCGGCGAGCGTGCGCGGCATTTCGCATGCCTACGGGCTGCCGCTCGACCCTGCGCGCTACGTGCATACGATGTCGGTGGGCGAGCGCCAGCGCGTCGAGATCGTGCGCTGCCTGCTGCAGTCGCCGAAGCTCCTCATCATGGACGAGCCGACGTCGGTGCTGACGCCGCAGGCCATCGAGCGCCTGTTCGCGACGCTGCGCGCGCTCGCCGCCGAGGGCATGAGCATCCTCTACATCAGCCACAAGCTCGAGGAGATCCGCGCGCTGTGCGACCGCGCGACGATCCTGCGCGATGGCCGCGTCACCGGTGAATGCGATCCGCGACGGGAGTCGGCGGCGTCGCTCGCGCGCATGATGATCGGCAGCGACTTGCCGAGGCCGCGGCATCGCGCGGCCACGCCGGGCACACCGATGCTCGCCGTGCGCGCGCTCGACCTGCCGGCCGACGATCCGTTCGGCACGCCGCTCGCCGACATCGGCTTCGACGTGCGCCGCGGCGAAATCGTCGGCATTGCCGGCATCTCCGGCAACGGCCAGCGCGAGCTGCTGGCCGCGCTCGCCGGCGAGCGCACCGTGCGCGCGGATGCAGTCGTCATCGATGGCGTCCCGCTTGGCAGCGCCGGCGTCGCCGAGCGGCGGCGCCACGGCCTTGCGTACGTTCCGGAGGAACGCCTCGGCTGCGGCGCCGTGCCGGAGCTGTCGCTGGCCGACAACGCGCTCCTCACCGGTGCCGATCATGGCCTCGTGCATCACGGCTTCGTCGATCACGACGCCACGATCGCCAGTGCGCAGCGCGCGGTCACCGCGTTCGGCGTCAAGGCACAGGGGCCGCACACGCTGGCGGCCACGCTGTCGGGCGGCAACCTGCAGAAATTCATCCTTGCCCGCGAAGTGCAGAAGTCGCCGAAGGTGCTCATCGCGGCACAGCCGACGTGGGGCGTCGACATCGGCGCGACCGCCGAGATCCGCCAGGCGTTGATCGACCTGCGCGACGCCGGCGCGGCCGTGCTCGTGGTGTCGGAGGACCTGGACGAGCTGTTCGAGATCGCCGACCGCATCGGCGTCATCGCGCGCGGGCGATTGTCGCCGCCGGTGCCCGTCGCCGCCACGGACGCCGCGCACATCGGCGTGCTGATGGCCGGCGACGCGCCGGCGCGCGCCGCGGCATAAGGGTCGCCGATGCTGCGGCTCGAAGCGCGCGCCACGCCTTCCGGCGTCGCGAAGTGGCTGTCGCCGCTGGTGGCGATCGTGGCGATGGTCGCCTGCGGCTTCGCGCTGTTCGCGCTCCTCGGCCGCGACCCGCTGGCGGCGGTGCGCGCGTTTTTCGTCGATCCCGTGGCCACGCGCTACGGCGTGGGGGAGCTTTTGCTCAAGGCCAGCCCGCTCGCGCTGATCGCCACCGGGCTTGCGATCGGCTATCGCGCCAACGTGTGGAACATCGGTGCCGAAGGCCAGCTCGCCATGGGCGCGATCGCCGCCGGCGGCGTCGCGCTGGCGCTCGACGCCAGCGGCTCGTCACTGGTGCTGCCGCTGATGTTCGTCGCCGGCGCGCTGGGCGGCCTCGCGTGGGCGGCGATCCCGGCGTACTTGCGCACGCGCTTCAACACCAACGAGATCCTCGTGTCGCTGATGCTCGTCTACATCGCCACGCTGCTGCTGTCGTTCCTCGTGCATGGCCCGTGGCGCGATCCCGAGGGCTTCAACTTCCCGCAGTCGCGGATGTTCGCGGCGAGCGCATTGCTGCCGGTGCTCGTCGAGGGCACGCGTCTCAATGCCGGCGCGCTGCTGTCGCTCGCCGTCGTCGCCGTGGCATGGCTCGCCACGGCGCGCACGCTGATCGGCTTCGAGATGCGCGTTGCCGGTCTCGCGCCCGGCGCCGCGCGCTACGCCGGCATTCCGACCGCGCGCATGGTTTGGCTCGGCATGCTCGCGGGCGGCATGTGCGCCGGCCTCGCCGGCGTCAACGAGATCGCCGGGCCGATCGGCCAGCTGGTGCCGACGGTGTCGCCGGGATACGGCTTCGCCGCCATCATCGTCGCCTTCGTCGGCCGGCTGCATCCAGTGGGCGTTCTGCTCGCGAGCCTGCTCATGTCGCTGCTCTACCTGGGCGGCGAGTCGGCGCAGCTCGAGCTCGGCCTGCCGTCGTCGGTGACCGGCATGTTCCAGGGCACGCTGCTGTTCTTCCTGCTCGCCGCCGACGTGCTGATCCACTACCGGGTGCGCTGGCGGTGGCGCGTGCCCGCGGCAGCGGCATGAGCGCGACCCTCATCGGCATCGTCGCGCTGACGCTCGCCGCCGGCACGCCGCTCGTGATCGCCGCGCTCGGCGAGCTGGTCGTCGAGCGCGCCGGCGTGCTGAATCTCGGCGTCGAGGGGATGATGCTGATCGGCGCCGTGACCGGATTCATCGTCACCGTGCACACGCATGAGCCGTGGCTCGGCATCGCCGCCGGCGTCGGCGCCGGCGGCGCGATGTCGCTGGTGTTCGGCGCGATCGCGCTCACGCTGCAGGCCAACCAGGTGGCCACCGGCCTCGCGCTGTCGCTGTTCGGCATCGGCCTTTCGGGCTTCGTCGGCATGCCGTACGTATCGGCGGTGGTCGACCCCATCAAGCCGCTCGACCTCGGCGCGTTGTCGGCGCTGCCGGTGGCGGGCCCGCTCCTCTTCGCGCACAACCCGCTCGTCTACGCGTCGATCGCGATGGCCGCCGGCGTCGAATTCTTCCTCAACCACACGCGCGCCGGCCTCGTGGTGCGCGCCGTCGGCGAGTCGCCGCAATCGGCACACGCAATCGGCTACCGCGTGATCGCCATCCGCTATGCGGCGGTGCTGTTCGGCGGCGGTTGCGCGGGACTCGCCGGCGCATACCTGTCGCTCGCGTTCACGCCGCTCTGGACGGAAGGCATGACCGCGGGGCGCGGCTGGATCGCGCTGGCGCTGGTCGTGTTCGCCACGTGGCGCCCGTGGCGCGTGCTCGCCGGCGCGTGGCTCTTCGGCGCCGTGACGCTCGCGCAATTCCAGGTGCAGGCCGCCGGCATCGAGATCCCGGCGCAGATCCTGTCGATGCTGCCCTACGCGGCGACGATCGTCGTGCTGGCGTGGATGAGCCGCGACGCGACCGCCATTCGCCGATTGTCGCCGGCCTCGCTCGGCAAGCCGTTCCATCCGCAGCGCTGAATGGGCAACCGCATGCGCGGCAGGACTCGCGCACGGCCGGCCCGATGTCGATCCGGCCAGCCACGCAGTGCGCCCTGCGCGGCCTGAAACATGTGCCGCCGTTGGCGTAGAATGCGCGTCCTCATGGCGGCGCGGCGCGCGCGACGGGCTGCCGACATCCCCGCGATCGACACCCGGAGACACCGATGAACCACCGCAGAACATTCGCTGCCGCCCTGGCCTGCGCCGTGATGACGCTGACCGCCACCGCCGCTGCGCAGACACCCGCGGCAGCGCCGCTCAAGATCGGCTTCGTCTACGTGAGCCCGGTCGGCGACGCCGGCTGGACCTCGCAGCACGACATGGCGCGCAAGGCGATGGAGCAGGCGCTGGCCGGCAAGGTGGTGACGCAGTTCGTCGAGAACGTGCCCGAAGGCCCCGATGCCGAGCGCGTCATCCGCGAACTGGCGCAGAAGGGCAACGGCCTCATCTTCACGACGTCGTTCGGCTTCATGAATCCGACGCTCAAGGTCGCGCAGCAGTTTCCCAAGGTGAAATTCGAGCATGCGACCGGCTACAAGACCGCGGCCAACGTCGGCACCTACAACGCGCGCTTCTACGAGGGACGCTACCTCGCCGGCATCGTCGCCGGACGCATGACCAAGACCAACGTCGCGGGCTACGTCGCCGCGTTCCCGATTCCCGAAGTGGTGATGGGGATCAACGCGTTCACCCGCGGCATGCGCAGCGTCAACCCGAAGGCCGAGGTCAAGGTGGTGTGGACGAGCTCGTGGTACGACCCCGGCAAGGAGCGCCAGGCGTCGGAGACGCTGGTATCGCAAGGCGCCGACGTGCTGACCCATCACACCGATTCGACGGCGACCGTGCAGGCCGCCGAGGCGAAACAGGTCTACGCAATCGCGTATCACAGCGACATGACGAAGTACGGCCCGCACGCGCAGCTCACCGCGGTGACGCATGTGTGGGACGCGTATTACACGCGGGTCGCGCAATCGGTGCTCGACGGCACGTGGAAGCCCGACCATGTGTGGGGCGGCATCAAGGAGGGAATGATCCGCATGGCACCGTTCAACGCAGCGGTGCCGAAGAGCGTGCAGGACGAGATGCTGAAGGCGCAGGCCGACATCGTCGCCGGCAGGCTGAGCCCGTTCAGCGGGCCGATGAAGGACAACGAAGGCAAGCTGCGGCTCGCCGCCGGGGCGACGATGACCGACGAGGCGATGAACAAGATGGACTACTACGTCGAGGGCGTGCAGGGCAAGGTGCCCACCGGAAAGTGACCGCTAGGCATTGAAGCGCCGCAACAGCGCGAGGACCTTCGCGAACCGCTTGCCGTAGGGCGGATACAGCATTCGCGCGAACGCGACGCGCGGCTGCGCGAACACCGCCTTGCGGTGGGTGAAGGCGAGAAAACCGGCCTCGCCGTGGCAGGCGCCGTGGCCGGATGCGCCGATGCCCCCGAACGGCAGGTCCGGATGCGCGAAATGCCACAGCGTGTCGCCGACCGTCACACCGCCGGCACGCGTCGCGCGCAGCGCAGCCATGGCGCCGCGCGCGGCGCCGAAGTAGTACAACGCCAGCGGATGCGGACGGCCATTGATCCGCGCCAGGGCGTCGGCCTCGTCGCGTACGATCTCGATCGGCAGCAGCGGTCCGAAGATCTCCTCGCGCATCACCGCCATCGACGCGTCGGCGCCGACGATCAGCGTGGGCGGCATGATGCGTGCGCATGCGTCGCCTTCGCCCAGCGTCACGATCGTCGCGCCGCGCGCGCGCGCATCGTCGACGAGTGCGGCGATCCGTGCTTGGTGCGGCGCCGAGATGATCGACGCGTAGTCGGGATTGCCGCGTATCGTCGGGTACAGCGCCGCCGTCGCCGCGCGCAAGGCTTTGACCAGCGCATCGGCATGCGCCGCATCCACGAGCACGTAGTCGGGCGCGATGCAGGTCTGGCCGGCATTCAGCCATTTGCCTGCCGCGATGCGCGCGGCCGCGAGCCGGATGTCGGCGTCCGCCGTCACCAGCGCCGGCGACTTGCCCCCAAGCTCGAGGACCACCGGCGTCAGATTGCGCGCGGCGGCGATGGCGACCTCGCGCCCGACCGCGGTCGAGCCGGTGAAGAACAGCCGGTCGAACGGCAGCGCGGTGAATGCGCGGCCCACGGCGGCGTCGCCCTCGACCACGCACATCTCGTCGGCGGCGAAACGGCGCGCCACCGATTCGCGCAACAGCGCCGACGTCTGCGGCGTCAGCTCGGAGGGCTTCAGCATCACGCGACAGCCGGCGGCGAGCGCCGCCACGGCGGGTCCGAGCGCGAGCTGCACCGGATAGTTCCACGGACTGACGATGCCGGCGACGCCTGCCGGCTGGCGCATCACCCACGCGCGTGCCGGCAGCAGGTGCCAGGGCGTGCCGATGCGCTCCCGGTGCATCCAGCGCGGCAGGGCACTCGAAGCGTGCCGGGCCTCGGCGGCGACGATGTACAGCTCGGCGAGCCTCGTCTCCTGCGCCGGCCGGTGGCCGAAGTCGGCATCGATCGCCGCGACGAATCGCGCCGCGTCCTGGCGCATCATCGCGCGCACCCGCGCCAGCCGGTCGCGACGCGCCGCGAGCGAAGGCCATGGTTCGCGCGCGAAGGCCTCGCGCTGCGCCGCGAGGCGCGCATCGAGCGGCGGCGCGGCGCCGGTCATCGTTCGCCGGTCACTGCGCCGGCGCGGTGCCGCCGAGGTCGCGCAACAGGCGCTGGTATTCGGGCGACGTGCGCAGGATCCTGGCAGCGGCCGCGCGCAGCCGGTCGACCGCCTCGTCGGGCAGCACGAACGACGTCGGCAGATTGTTGAGGTACTCGCGCTCGGCCTTGTCCTCGTCCGCGGCGATGCTGACATCGACCGCGAAGAGGTCGATGTCCGGAACGTCGGTGGCGCGCGCGAGTCCCGGATTGTTGGCGCCGGCGATCAGGCCCGAGGCCCGCAATGCCCTGAGCTCCTTCCAGCGGAAGATGATGTCCTTGAGGAGCTCGACCGCCTCGTACGAGTAGCGATCGATCGGCACGCCGGTGGCCTTGAGCAGGATCTGGATGTCGTTCGGCGGGCGTTCGTGGTGGTCCCAATCCGTGTCCGGCACGGACAGTGAATTGACGACGAACACGACGATGCGCTTGACGTCGCGAATGGCCGATGCCTGGCGCGTGCGCGGGCTCGCCTCGATCTCCTCGAGCGACTCCAGCACGGCGCGCATGCCGAGATTGTCCGACAGGCCGCCGTCGACCAGGTGCAGGTACGGACGGTCGGCGCTGTCCTCGAACGAGCGCATCTCGTTGAGGCGCTGCAACGCGCGGCCCGCCGGGCGCGAGGGATTGGCGGGGTCGCTGATGGCCGCCGCCCACTGCGGGTAGCGGTAGCCGCAATGGCCGCCGTAGTTGTTGAACGTCACCGGCGACAGCACCATCGGCACCGCCGACGACGCGGCCGCCGCGCGCGACAGCGGCACGGCCGACACGTCCGAGCAGATGAGGTCGAACTCGCCCTGCACGAAACCGAGGCGCGACCCCGTGGAGATGTCGGTGGCCGTCGCCAGGATCAGCGGCCCGGGCTTTTTTGCAAGATCGCCGAACGTCGCGCCATGGAACAGGAGGTCGTCGTACAGCGACGCCGCCATTTCGGAGCGCCCCCAAGTGCCCGACATCAGCGCCGGCCAATAGTAGGGATTGAGGAAGCGCGCGACGAGGTCCCCCTGCACGTTGTGCTTGAGGAACTGCCGCTCGTAGACGTCGAACAGCCGCTCGCCATAGAGCCCGTAGGCGAGCGCGGTGAAGCTGCCGCCCGAGACGCCGGTGATGACGTCGACCTGGTCGAGCATCCGCGACGGCTTGCCGTGCACCACAAGTGGCGTGCGTCGCAGTTCCTCGAGCACGCCGTAGGAAAACGCGGCGGCGCGCGTGCCGCCGCCGGAGAACGCGAGGATGACGATGGTGTCGCCGAGGTTCGTCGCCGGCCGCGTCTCGAAGCGATAGCCGCCACGCGAATCGGCTTTGGCGAGGGGCGGATTGACGGGGCGCGAAGTCGTCGTCGCGCACCCGGCGACGAGCAGCGCCGCGAACCCCAGCGCGAGCAGACGCAACGCGCGCGCCCCCCGGATCACGGCGCGGCGAACCAGTCGCGGGGTGCGTGTCCCTGTGCGGCCTCGACCGCGGTGATGCGGCCGGCGAACGCAGTCGGGCAGCGCGGCTCGAGCCGTGCGCATTCGCGGAAATCGCGCCCGGCGGCGGCGTCGTCGCCGGCCGAGATGGCGAACAGCCCGCGCTCGCCGTGCCACTCGGCGTCGCCGGGCACGATCGCCAGCGCGGCGTCGAGGTCGGCGCGCGCATGCGCGTTGTCGCCGCCGGCGAAATAGGCACGCCCGCGCGCCGCGAGCGAATCCGCGTCGTTCGGGTCGAGCGCGATTGCGCGCGAGAAGCTCGCGATCATCTTCGCGCGGTCGCGGCTCGCGAACCCGCGCTGGCGCCAGGCCGCCGCCCACTCGGGACGGCGCGCGAGCGCGCGATCGAGGTCCGCTGCGGCGGCGTCGAGATCGCCTTCGGCAAGCCTGGCGACGCCCCGCTCGTAGGCGCTCTGCGCGGCGGCGCGGTCGTAGCCGCGCCAGGCCAGCACGGCGATCGCCCCCAGCACGACGACGCCCGCCACGATCCAGGCCGGCGAGATCCGCGGGCGCTCGACGCCGAGGATATCGATGCCGCCTTCGCCGTCGTCGATATCCTCGGCATCGGCGAGCGGAATGCCGGCGGCCTGCTTGGCGCGCACGACGATGCCGCGCAGGCGCTGCGGCAGCTTGCCGCCGGCGGCATCGATCGACGGTGCGCCGCGCAGGAAGCTGCGCAGACCCGATCCCGGCTTCACGTCGTCGACGCGCACCACGATGATGGGCAGCCGGCGTCCGGCGGCCGCCTCGGCCACGCGCAGCACGCCGGCATCGCCGTTGCTCGCGCGCGAATGCACGATCACCAGCACGCGCGCCACGGTGACCGCGGCGGCGATCGCGCTGCGTGCATTGCCATCCTGCGGCGCGATGTCGCTGCCGAGTCCGGCCTTGGTGAACGCGTTGCGCACAGTCTCGGCTGCAAAGCGGTCCGCCGGGGCATAGGCGAGGAGCGCAGGAGGCATGTTCGCACTCATGGCGCGCATTGTAGCCGCGGCCGCCCCGGCGTCGAGGCCGGCATCGGCAACGCGCCCGCGTGGCGCGGCGGCCGTGCACGGTCGCGGCGCATCGATTGCCGCATAATCGGCGCCTTGCAAACCCGTCCATGGATCCACCGATGCTTCGCCGAATGATCGCCGCCGCCGCGCTGACCGCCCTGGCGGCGACCGCCCAGGCCCAGGCCCCCGAGCGCCTCGTCTTCAGCACCGACTGGCTCGCGCAGGCCGAGCACGGCGGCTTCTATCAGGCCGTGGCCGAAGGCATCTACCGCCGGCATGGACTCGACGTCACTATCGAGCAGGGCGGACCCCAGGTCAACGGTTTGCAGCTCGTCGCCGCCGGTCGCGTCGACGTGGCGATGGGCGACGCGTTGCAGGTGCTCGCTGCAAACGAGCAGGGCGTGCCGCTGGTCGCGATCGCGGCGACATTCCAGAAAAATCCCACGGTCATCATCGCCCACCCGGACGTCGGCGCGCTCGCCGACCTCAAGGGCAAGCCGATCGCCATCGGCGCCGCGAGCAACACGACGTTCTGGCCGTGGCTCAAGGCGCGCTATGGATTCACCGACGCGCAGAAGCGGCCGTACGGCTTCTCGGTGCAGCCGTTCCTCGCCGATCCCACGCTGTCGCAGCAGGGCTTTGCCACCTCCGAGCCCTTCACCATCGAAAAGGCCGGCGTCGTGCCGAAGGTGTTCCTGCTCGCCGACCTCGGTTATCCGCCGTACTCGGAAGTGCTGATCGTGTCGCGCGACATGCTGGCGAAGCGCCCGGCGCTGCTCGCGCGATTCGTCGAAGCCTCGGCCGAGGGGTGGAAGAGCTACCTCGCGAACCCGGCGCCCGGCGACGCGCTGATCCGCAAGGCCAATCCGCAGATGACCGACGAGCTCATCGCCTATGGCCATCGCAAGCTCAAGGAGTACCGGATCGTCGACGGCGGCGACGCCGCGACCCACGGCCTCTTGTCGATGACGGACGCGCACTGGCAGGCGACGCTCGCGTTCCTGCGCGAAGCCGGGCTCGCCAAGTCCGGCGTCGACTACACGAAGGCGTGGACGCTCGACTTCGCGCGCGACACGCGAGTCACGCCCTGATGGCGCGACTGCGCGGCACGTGATGGGCGCGGTCGCGCCGGCCGTCGTCGCGCGCGACGTCACGCGCATCTACGCGTCGGGCACACGCGCGCTCGCACCCGTGTCGCTGTCGATCAGCGACGGTGAGTTCGTGACGCTGCTCGGCCCTTCCGGCTGCGGCAAGACCACCCTCCTCCACCTTCTCGCCGGGCTCGATGCGCCGACCACCGGATCGCTTGCATGGTGGGGCGCGCCGGCGCCGCCCGGCGACGGCCACGCGCACCGCATCGGATACGTCTTCCAGGCGCCGACGCTGATGCCGTGGGCGCGGGTGCGCGCCAACGTGCGGCTGCCGCTCGACCTCGCGCATGCGTCGCGCGGCGGCGCCGACGCCGCAGTCGACGCGGCGCTCGCGCGCGTCGGCCTCGACGGCTTCGCCGATGCCTATCCGCGCGAGCTCTCGGGCGGCATGCGGATGCGCGCGTCGATCGCGCGCGCGCTCGTCACGCGACCCGATCTCGTCCTGCTCGACGAGCCGTTTGGCGCGCTCGACGAGTTCAGCCGCCACCACATGGACGACGAGCTCTGCGCGTGGTGGCGCGATGCTGGCCTGACGATCGCGTTCGTCACGCACAGCATCGCCGAAGCGGTCTACCTGTCGACGCGCATCCTGGTGATGGCGGCGCGCCCGGGCCGCATCATCGCCGACGTCGCGATCGACGCGCCGTTCCCCCGCGGCAACGCGTTTCGCGCGTCGCTCGCGTTCGCGCAGCAGTGCGTGATGCTGTCCGAGCTCGTCACCCGCGCATCGGCGCCGCAGGATGCCTGAGCGCGCGCCGCTGCCGCGCGCCGCGCGGGTCGCCGCGCCGGTGCTGGTGGCGATGCTCATGCTCGCGGCGTGGCATCTCGTGGTGCGCGCATTCGCGCTGCCGCCATGGCTCGTGCCATCGCCGCGCGCCGTGCTCGCGGCACTCGTCGCCGATCGCGCGCTGCTGCTGTCGTCGCTGTGGGTGACGCTGTCGATCGCGCTCGCGGCCTTCGCACTGGCGGTGCTCACCGGCGTCGCCATCGCCCTCGCCTTCGCGCAGAGCCGGTGGATCGAGGCATCGTTCCTGCCGTACGCGATCCTGCTGCAGGTCACGCCGATCGTGGCGATCGCCCCGCTGATCATCATCTGGGTGCATGACACGCGCGTCGCGCTGGTGCTGTG
This sequence comes from Casimicrobiaceae bacterium, assembly GCA_036003195.1. Taxonomy (GTDB): domain Bacteria; phylum Pseudomonadota; class Gammaproteobacteria; order Burkholderiales; family Casimicrobiaceae; genus VBCG01. The sequence continues at coordinate 27,952 of DASYSP010000021.1, read as the reverse complement.
CGCCACCGTCGTCGCGCTGTTCCCGGTCATCGCCAACACCACGCTCGGCCTGCGCAGCGTCGACCCCGGCCTGCGCGACCTGTTCCGCCTGATGCGGGCGACGCGCTGGCAGCTGCTGTGGCGGCTGCAGGGGCCGTCCGCCCTGCCGTACTTCTTCGGCGGCCTGCGCATCGCCAGCGGTCTCGCGCTGATCGGTGCGGTGGTGGCGGAATTCGTCGCCGGCACGGGCGGCCAGGGCGCCGGGCTCGCCTACCAGATCCTGATGGCCGGCATCCAGCTCAACGTGCCGCGCCTGTTCGCCGCGCTGGCGCTGATCGCGATCACCGGAGTCGCGCTGTTTGTCGCGGTCGACGCTTGCGCCAAAGGTGCGCTCAGGCATTGGCACGAGAGCGAAATCGACCTCGAGCGCCGTTGACGCCGGGCGTGCACAACGCCTGCGGCACTGCGCGCACCGTGGAACGCTTGCCATTCGGGCGCGCCGGGAGATCCCGCGGACCGTGATGCCGACGCCATTGTAGGCACTTGTCCGACAGACGTTGCGCTGCATCAACGGTTACCGTGGGGCGATGCGCCTGTCCCTGCGCTTCATCATCCCCCTGCTGATCGCGCTGGCCCTGGCCGCCTATGCCACGGTGCCGCTGATCGACCAGCAGATGCTGTCGTGGTTTTCGCGCGACCTGGACGCGCGCGCCACGCTGGTCGCCAACTCGGCCGAAGACCCGGTGCTGGCGCTCGTCAACAGCGGCGACAACACCGGCATCCTGACCTATTTCAACCGCCTCACCAACGACGAGCGGCTGTACGCCATCGGCTTGTGCGCGGCGGGCGCGGTGATGCCGGTCGCCACCCGCGACATGCCGCCGCAATACGACTGCATGTCGGTGCGGCGCAAAGTCGGCACTCCTGGCGAGCTCGTGCATACGGGCCACGGCCTGCTGCACGTCGCCACGCGCGCGATCGGCGGGCCCGGCGGCACGACGATGGTGCTCATCCTCGTGCACGACATGTCGTTCGCGGAGCGCCGCAGCGAGGACACCAAGCGCTACATGCTGGTGTTCTTCGTCGCGCTGGGCGCGGTGATCGCGCTGATCACCGTGGCCATTGCGCAGATGTCGTGGCGCGGCTGGGTGGCGGGCCTGCGCGCGCTGCTGCGCGGCGAGGGACTGTTCCGGCCGGCCGGCACCATCGTCGTGCCGGAGCTGGCGCCGATCGCGCGCGACGTGCGCAAGCTCGTGCGCGACCTCGAGAGTCACTACCGGCCGCGCGACGAGGACCAGCTGGCGTGGACGCCGACCACGCTGCGCAGCATCCTGCGCGGCGACATGCAGGGCAACAACGTGATCGTAGTGTCGAACCGCGAGCCGTACATGCACATCCACCGCGGCGGGCGCATCGACGTGCTGCGGCCGGCAAGCGGCCTCGTCACCGCGCTCGAGCCGGTGATGCGCGCCTGCTCGGGCACCTGGATCGCGCATGGCAGCGGCGACGCCGACCGCGAGACGGTCGACGCGCAGGACCACGTGCCGGTGCCGCCCGAGGACCCGGCGTACCGCATTCGCCGCATCTGGCTGTCCGCGGACGAGGAGACCGGGTACTACAGCGGATTCTCCAACGAGGGGCTGTGGCCGCTGTGCCACATCGCGCACGTGCGTCCGATCTTCCGCGCGCGCGACTTCGAGTATTACCGCAGCGTCAACCAGCGGTTCGCCGATGCGGTGGTGGAGGAGGCGCAGCGCGACGATCCGATCGTGCTGGTGCAGGATTATCACTTCGCGCTGCTGCCGCGGATGGTGCGCGAGCGCCTGCCGCGGGCGACGATCATCACGTTCTGGCACATTCCATGGCCGAATCCGGAGGCGTTCGCCATCTGCCCGTGGCGCGACGAGCTTCTCGACGGCCTGCTCGGCAGCAGTATCCTCGGCTTCCACACCCAGTTCCATTGCAACAACTTCCTCGATACCGTCGACCGCACGCTGGAGGCGCGCGTCGATCGCGAATCGTTCGCCGTCACCCGCAACGGCCAGCGCACCGAGGTGCACCGTTACCCGATCTCCATCGAGTGGCCACCGGAGGCGCTCGCCGGCCAGCCGGACATTCCATCGACGCGCGCCGAGGTGCGGCGCCGCCTCGACCTGCCGGCGGACCACAAGATCGGCATCGGCATCGACCGCCTCGATTACACGAAAGGCATCCTCGAGCGCTTTTCCGCCGTCGAGCGCCTGCTGCAGCTCGAGCCGCAATGGATCGGCCGCTTCACGTTCGTGCAGATCGCCGCGCCGACGCGGGGGATGATCGACGACTACCGCGACTACGCGACGCGCGTGAAGACGCTCGCCGACCGCATCAACGCCAACTACGCCAAGGCACGCCACCCGCCGATCGTGCTGGTGTCGGAGCACCACGACACGCGCGCCGTCTACGAATATTTCCGCGCCTCGGACCTGTGCTTCGTGTCGAGCCTGCACGACGGCATGAACCTCGTCGCCAAGGAATATATCGCGTCCCGCGACGACGAGCTCGGCGCGCTGATCCTGTCGCAGTTCGCCGGCGCCTCGCGCGAACTCCCGGAGGCGCTGGTGGTCAACCCCTATGACGCCGACCAGTGCGCGGCGGCGCTGCACCTCGCGCTGACGATGCCGCCGGACGAGCAACGCGCGCGGATGCGGCTGATGCGCGCACTGGTGCGCGACTTCAACGTCTACCGCTGGGCGGGACGCATGCTGATGGATGCGGCGATGATGCGCCAGCGCAATCGCCTGTTTCGTTTTCGCGTGCCGGAGAGTGTCGGCTGATGCGCGATACCGATTCCCGGCCGTTGCGCACGCCGCGCCACAAGCGCCCGCGGCGGATGCCGACGCCGCCGCGCATCCCGCGCGGTCCCCCGCCTTCGCTCGCCGTGAACCAGGCGCTGTTCCTCGACATCGACGGCACGCTGCTCGATATCGCGCCCACGCCGGAGCGGGTGCGGGTCGATCCCGGGCTTGCGGCGCTGCTGCCCGCGGTGGCGACGCTGCTCGACGGTGCGGTGGCCCTGGTCACCGGCCGCAGCATCCGCAATACCGACCGCCTGTTCGGCGAGCTGGTGCTGCCGGTGGCGGGGCAGCACGGTTGCGAGCGCCGCGACGCCACCGGGACGCTGCACCTGCACGCCGCCAACACCGCGACGCTCGCGCGGTTGCGGCTCCTGATCGCTGAATTCGCCGCGCGCCACGAGGGACTGCGCCTGGAGGACAAGGGCGCGTCGCTGGCGCTGCACTACCGCGCCGTTCCGCATCTCGCATCGCACGTGCACCAGGTGCTGCGCGCGCAATTCGAAGCCGCGCTCGGCGAGGGCTTTCGCCTGCAGCCGGGCAAGCGGCTGCTCGAGGTGCGTCCCGAAGGCCGCGACAAGGGCACGGCGATCCGCGACTTCATGAACGAGCCGCCGTTTCGCGGGCGCGTGCCGGTGTTCGTCGGCGACGACCGTGGCGACGAGCACGGTTTTGCGGTCGTGCGCTCGCTCGGCGGCATCGCCGTGAAGGTGGGACCCGGCAAGACCCTCGCCAATCACCGCCTGGAAGACGTCGCCGCCGTGCGCGACTGGCTCGACGCCGCGGTCGTCATCCGATAGCGACCTCGGTCGAAAGCGAGTCCGAGACCGATCGCCGTCCGGGTCTTGCCGCTGCATCACCAGGGGATGGCGCGCAGCCGCGGCACAACTGTAATAAGATTGTCACAAACGTACGCCAGCGCGATGAGGCGAAGCCGCCACGGATCGGGCTGGACGGCGACCGCATGGAATTCCATGCGGCCTCGACGACGACTGACACGCCACCGGAGGAATCCCGATGCACACGTTTGTTGATCGCCTTTCGTTCGCTCGCGCGGTTCGCCTCGCGTTCGCCGCAGTGGTCGCAGCACTCGGACTCGCCGGCGCGGCGCATGGTGCCGACCGCACGCTCGTCATGTACTGCGGCGTCGACGAGGCGTGGTGCCGCGCCATGGCGACGACGTACCAGAAGGTCACGGGCGTCAACGTCGAGATGACGCGCATGAGCGCAGGCGAGATCTACGCGCGGCTGCGCGCCGAAAAGGCCAATCCGCAGGCGGATATCTGGTGGGGCGGCACCGGCGACCCGCACCTGCAGGCGGCGGAAGAAGGCCTGTCGGCCGAATACAAGTCGCCGGAGCTCGCCAACCTTCGCGACTGGGCGCAAAACCAGGCGGCGCGCGCGAAGTACCGGACGGTCGGCATCTACCTCGGCGCCCTCGGCTACGGCTACAACGCGACGGACTTCAAGCAAAAGAAGCTGACGCCGCCCGAATGCTGGTCCGACCTGGTCAAGCCCGAATTCAAGGGCGAGGTCGAGATGGCCGATCCCAACTCGTCGGGAACGGCGTGGACGATGCTGGCCACCCTCGTGCAGCTGATGGGCGAGGAGAAGGCGTTCGCGTATTTCAAGCAGCTCAACAAGAACATCGCCGAGTACACCAAGGCTGGCGCCGCGCCGGCGCTGGCGGTCGGCAAGGGCGAGACGCTGATCGGCATCGCGTTCCAGCACGACGTGATCAACGCCGCCAAGCAGAATCCGGCGGTCAAGGTCGTGTCGCCGTGCGAAGGCACCGGCTACGAGATCGGCTCGATGAGCGTCGTCGCCGGCGCCAAGCATGCCGACGAGGCCAAGAAGTTCTACGACTGGGCGCTGACCGTCGACGCGCAGAAGCTCGCGGCGCCGAACGGCAGCTACCAGATCCCGTCGAACAAGGCGACGCCCGTCCCGCCCGAGGCGCCCGACCTGTCGAAGATCAAGCTGATCGACTACGATTTCGCCAAGTACGGCTCCTCGGCCGTGCGCACGCGGCTCTTGAAGCGCTTCACCGAGGAAGTCCGCAACGGCGGCTGATCGCTCGCTCCCGCGGTCGGCCGCTGCGAGTCGGGGTGGCCGCCCCGGGGACGCGCGATCCACCCAGATCAGCGGACCAGCGTCGCATGACGCGACGACCTTTGGCGCACCCGATCGCCGCCCCCATCCGTCGCCGCGACGTCGCCGGCTGGATCCTCGTCGCGTGGGCGAGCGTGCTGCTGCTGCCCTGGTACAAGATCGAGAGCGGACTCTTTTCGCTCGAATGGCTGGCGCGGCCGGCCGACGCGCGGCCGGCGGCCATGCTGGCGTTGCAGGGCAGTGGCTGGCTGTTGCCGTTGCTGCTGCCGCCGCTGATCGCGACTGCGCTCTTCATCGGCCGCCGCTTGCGCGGCATCGGCGCAGCCGGCGCGTTCGGTCTCGCGTGGCTCGTGGCCGAAGGCTTCTCGATCATCCATACGGGCTGGGGATTCGCGTGGGTTGCGGCCTGGGCCGGCACGCACGGGCCGACGCAGCCCGGTCTCGGCTGGGGCGCGGCGTTCTACGCCATCGCGATGCTGATGCTGATCGCGACGGAGCTCGCCGACCGCGGCTGGTGCAAGGGCGACCGCTTCATCGTCGGGTCGCTGTTGCTGGTGATCGCTTCGCTGGCACTGTTCGTCGCCTATCCGCTGCTGTCGATCCTCGCATCGGCGGTCAAGGACAACGACGGCAACGTCGTGCCTGCGCTGTTCGTCGCCAAGCTGTTCGCCGCCAACATCTGGAGCCTGCGCTGCGTGACCGGCGGCGGCGGCTGCGGCTCGGCGTGGAACACGGTGGCGCTTGCCGTGCTCGTCGGCGTCCTGTGCACCGCGCTCGGGCTGCCGCTGGCGTTGATCGCGCTGCGCACTCGGCTCAAAGCCAGGTGGCTGCTGCGCAGCCTGTCGATCCTCCCCATCATCACGCCGCCGTTCGTGATCGGCCTGGCGCTGATCCTGCTGTTCGGCCGCGCCGGCATCGTCACCAACCTGCTGGCCACGCATTTCGACATCGCGCGCAGCCGCTGGATCTACGGCATGCCCGGCATCGCGATCGCGCAGGTCCTGGCGTTCACGCCGATCGCCTTCCTCGTGCTGGTCGGCGTGCTGCAAGGCGTCAGCCCCAGCGTGGAGGAAGCCGCGCAAACCTTGCGCGCCAGCCGCTGGCGCACGTTCACGTCCATCACCTGGCCGCTGATCCGGCCCGGCCTTGCCAGCGCGTTCCTGATCTCGTTCATCGAGAGCATGGCCGATTTCGCGAATCCGCTGGTGCTGGGCGGCAATTTCAACGTGCTGTCGACCGACATCTTCTTCGCCGTGGTCGGCGCCGCGCACGACCAGGGCCGCGCGGCGGTGCTGGCGATCGTGCTGCTGGCGTTCACGGTGGCGGCCTTCATGGCGCAGCGGCTGTGGGTCGGCAGGCGCAGCTATGTGACCGTCGCCGGCAAGGGCGACGGCGGCATGCCGGCGTCGATGCCCGATGGGCTGCGCATCGGCTGCTACGCGATCATCACGCCGTGGCTCGTGCTGACGCTCGTGGTGTACGCCATCATCCTCGTCGGCGGCTTCGTGGCGTCGATCGGCCGCGACAACACGCCGACGCTCGAATATTTCCTCACCGCCTTCTCCATCGAGAAGGGCGTCAATGGCTGGTTTTTCAGCGGATCGGCGTGGCCGTCGCTGCTCATGACCATCGGCCTCGCGCTGGTGGCGATGCCGTTCACCGCGGCACTGGGCATCCTCACCGCGTGGCTGCTCGACCGGCAGAAATTCGCCGGCCGCGCGCTGTTCGAGTTCCTCGCCATGATGAGCTTCGCCATTCCCGGCACCGTGGTCGGCATCAGCTACATTCTGGCCTTCAACGTGCCGCCCGTGCAGCTCACGGGGACTGCGCTCATCATCGTCATCTCGTTCATCTTCCGCAACATGCCGGTGGCGATCCGCGCCGGGCTCGCCAACCTGAGCCAGATCGACAAGAGTCTCGACGAGGCGTCACTGACGCTGCGCGCGCGTTCGTTCGCCACGTTCCGGCGGGTGCTGCTGCCGATCCTGAAACCGGCGATACTCACGGCGATGATCTACTCGTTCGTGCGCGCGGTGACGGCTGTCAGCGCGGTCATCTTCCTGGCGACGGGGCGCTTCAACCTCGCCACCGTCTACATCGTCGGGCGCGCCGACGTCGGCGAATACGGCATCGCCATCGTCTATTCGGCAGTGATGATCGTGGTGATGATGGCGATCCTCGTCGGCATCCAGCTGCTGGTCGGCGAGCGCCGCCTCGGCCGGCGCCGCACCGATGCCGAAGCCATCGCCGCGCCGATATGAGCCCGGGAGCACCATGAACGAGACGTCACGAGCCGGTGCCGCGGTCGGCGCAATCAAGCCCGCAGTGCGCTTCGCAGGCGTCACCAAGCGCTACGGCAGCGTGGTGGCCGTGGCCGATGTCAGCTTCGACATCGCGCCCGCGACGCTGGTGACGCTGCTCGGGCCGTCGGGCTGCGGCAAGACGACGACGCTGCGCCTGATCGCCGGACTCGAGCACGCCAGCGAAGGGCGCATCGTCATCGACGATGCGGACGTCACGCACCTGTCGGCGGCCGAGCGCGACGTGTCGATGGTGTTCCAGTCCTACGCGCTGTTCCCGCACATGAACGTGATGGAGAACGTCTGCTACGGGCTGCGCTCGATGGGCATGACGCGGGCGCAGGCCAGCGAGCGCGCCGCCGCCAAGCTGGCGCTGGTGGGTCTCACCGGATACGAAAAGCGCCAGCCGAGCGAGCTGTCCGGCGGCCAGCAGCAGCGGGTCGCCGTGGCGCGCGCCATCGTGCTCGAGCCCAAGGTGCTGCTGTTCGACGAGCCGCTTTCCAATCTCGATGCCAAGCTGCGCCGGCGCGTGCGCGGCGAGATCCGCGACCTGCAGCAGCAGCTTAAGCTGACCGTGGTCTACGTCACGCACGACCAGGAGGAAGCACTCGCCGTCTCCGACCGCATCATCGTGATGAACGCCGCGCGCGTCGAGCAGGACGGCAGCCCGCGCCAGCTCTACAACGAGCCCAGCAGCCGCTTCATCGCCGATTTCATGGGCGATGCCAACGTCGTCGGCGTGACCGGACTCGAGCGCCGCGGCGATCGGGTGTCCGTGCAGGTCGGACCCATGCGCATCGATGTCGCGGATCGCGCCATCACCGCCGGACCGGCAGCGCTGGCGGTGCGGCCGCATTCGGTGCGGATCGCCGAGGACGTCCACCTGCCCAACGCGCTGACCGGCAGGATCCTGAAGAGCTCGTATCTCGGTGACCACATGGAATACAGGATCCTGCTCACGGACCCCGTCGCCGAGCTGTTCGTTTCCGCACCGGACGTGGCGACGCCCATTCCCGAGGGTCGCGTGGTGGGCGTGACCTTCGATCCGGCCGAGGTGATCCTGATCGCGGATCGATGACGTGCCGTGGCTGACGCCGCCGCATGACAGGAACCGAAGCCGTGCAACCTGCCGGCCATGACGCGAACGTTCCGCTCGGCACGAGCGGCGGGTCTCTCGATCTCGCGCTGATCGGCAACGGCCGCATCGCGCTCCTCATCGACGCCATGGCCCGCGTCGTCTGGGGCTGCTTTCCCCAGCTGGACGGCGATCCGGTGTTCTGCGCGCTGCTCGACACCGCGCAAGGCGGCGCCGAACGCGGCATCCACGGCGTGACGCTGCTCGACCGCGTGCGCTGCGAGCAGGCCTACGTGCGCAACACGGCGATCCTCGTCACGCGGATGTGGGACGCCCATGGCGGCGCGATCGAGATCGTCGACTGCCTGCCGCGCTTCCCGCAACATGGCCGACTGTTCCAGCCGATGCTGCATGTGCGCCAGCTGCGGCGCATCGCGGGCAGCCCGCGCGTCGCGATCCACCTGCGTCCCGCCTATCACTACGGCCACACGCCACCGGCGCCCGCGCGCGGCTCGAACCATCTCACCTATGCATTGGGCACGCAATCGCTGCGCCTGACCACCGATGCGCCGCTGGCGGCGATCGTCGACGAAAAAGCCTTCTTGCTGCAGGACGAGCTCACGCTGCTGTTCGGCGAGGACGCGACGATCCCCGAAGCACCGCGCGACGTCGCTCACCGATTCATCGAGATGACCACGGAAGCGTGGCACGACTGGGTGCGCCGGCTGGCGATCCCGTTCGAATGGCAGGACGAGGTGATCCGCGCTGCGATCACGCTCAAGCTCAACGCGAGCGACGACACCGGCGCGATCGTCGCCGCGGTGACCACGTCGATTCCGGAGGCGGCGGATTCGGGGCGCAACTGGGATTACCGGTACTGCTGGCTGCGCGACGGCTATTTCGTCATCAACGCGCTCAACCGCCTCAACGCCACCAGCACGATGGAAGGATTCCTGCGCTACCTCGTGAACATCGCCGCCAGCGCCGAAGACACGCCGCTGCAACCCGTGTACCGGATCAACGGCGACGCCGCGCTCGTCGAGTCGACGGTGGCCACGCTGCCCGGTTACCGCGGCATGGGACCGGTGCGCATCGGCAACGACGCCTATCGCCAGGTGCAGAACGACGTCTACGGCGCGGCGGTGCTGGCAGCGACGCACGTGTTCTTCGACGCACGCCTGGAGGTGCGCGGCGGCGACGCGCTGTTCGCGCGCCTCGAGGCGCTCGGCCAGCGCGCGATCGAGTGCCACGCGATGCCGGATGCCGGCATCTGGGAGTTCCGCGGCCGCCAGCGCGTGCACACGTTCTCGTCGGTCATGTGCTGGGCGGCTTGCGACCGCCTCGCGCGCATCGCCGTGCGCCTGAAGCTGGCCGATCGCGCCGCGCGCTGGAACGCCGAGGCCGCGCGCATCCGCGCGTTCATCGACGCCAACTGCTGGAGCGAGCGCCGCGGCGCATTCGTGGCGGCGGTTGGCGCCGACGATCTGGATGCGAGCCTGCTGCGCCTCACCGACCTCGGCTTCTGCAACCCCGGCGATCCGCGCTACGTGTCGACGGTGCTGGCGATCGAGCGCGAGCTGAAGCGCGGCGATCTCATCTTCCGCTACGTCGGCCACGACGACTTCGGCGCGCCGGCCAACGCGTTCGTCGTCTGCACGTTCTGGTTCGTCAACGCGCTCGCCGCGATCGGGCGAGTCGCCGAGGCGCGCGAGCTGTTCGAGTCGCTGCTCGCCGCGCGCAACCGCCACGGCCTGCTCGCCGAGCACCTCGACGCGCGCACGCGCGAGCCGTGGGGCAACTACGTGCAGACGTACAGCATGGTCGGCATCATCGACTGCGCGATCCGCCTGTCGCTGCCTTGGGACGACGCGTTCTAGCGCCACCGGCGGCGCCCGCATGGCGAAGCGTCAGGGGCGCGCCTCGTCCGTCAGGTTGCACGCCGTCGCGGTGGCGCGCTGCAAGCGCGTGAATCCGCCTGGCGTCACCACGTCGCGAATGCGCGCCTCGCGGTGCCGGGCGCGCCGGGACCAGCGCGTGACCTCAGTGACTTTGCGCGACCTCGATCGGCGTTTCGCGCACTTCGCGGATCACCCTCACCATCTCGTCGATGTCGTGCGCGCCGGACATCGCGAGGCGGCCGTCGAACACGAAGAACGGCACGCCTTGCACGCCGAGCGAGCGCACCTGGCGGTCCATCGCCTCGATCTGCGATCGCCCGCCATCGCCGGCCAGCCATTGCGCGACTGCGGCGCGGTCGAGGCCGGATTCCTCGGCGATGTTCGCGAGCACCTCCGGGTCGCCGATGTCGCGGCCCTGCGTGAAGAACGCCGCGAACAGACGCTCGACGAGGTCCCCGGAGGCGCGATCGCGTTGCGCGAAGCTCACCAGCCGGTGCGCGGCCAGCGTGTTGGGTTGCACGCGGATGCGCGCGAAGTCGAACGTGATGCCCGATTCCGCGCCGACCTTCTCGATCATCGACTGGATCTCGCGCACACGGCTCGCACCGCCCAGCTTGGTCTCGAGATAGAGCCGGCGGTCGATGCCTCCGGCAGGCACGTCCGGTGCGAGCTGGAACGGATGCCAGTCGACGGTAACCGCGAACTCCGGCTCGTCGGCGGCGAGCCGCGACAGCGCAGACTCCAGCCGATGCTTGCCGATGTAGCACCACGGGCAAACCACATCCGACACCACGTCGATCTTGAACGCCACCACCGCCTCCGCCGTTGCGCATCGAAACCGGCATTATCGCCGCAATCGACGCGAGCGATAATCGCGCCATGCGCTTCGCCCTCGCGCGCTTCGACATCTTCTGCCGCGTCGTCGACAACTTCGGCGATGCCGGGGTGGCGTGGCGCCTGGCGCGCATGCTCGCCGGTGTGCACGGTCGCGCGACGACGCTGTGGATCGACGACCTGGCGGCGCTTGCGCGCATCGTCGACGGCGTCGACGCCGCGCTGCCGATGCAGACGGTGGACGGCGTGCGCGTGGCGCCCTTCGACGCGGCGGCGCAGGCGGCACCGGCCGACGCGGTGATCGAGGCGTTCGGCTGCGGCCTGCCCGAGCCCTATCTCGACGCCATGGAGCGGCGGCCGCCGGTCTGGATCAACCTCGAATACCTGTCCGCCGAGGCCTGGGTCGACGGCGTGCACGGCCTGCCGTCGCGCCAGCCGCAGCGCGCGCTGACCCGCTGGTTCTACTTTCCGGGATTCACGCGCGCAACCGGCGGCCTGCTGCGCGAGCCGGACCTCTTTGCGCGCCGCGCGGCGTACGCCGCGCCACGCGGCGATGACGGTCTCGACGTGTCGCTCTTCTGCTACGCGAACCCGGCGCTGCCCGCGCTCTGCGAAGCATTTGCGCGCGGACCCGAGCGGGTCCGCCTGCGCGTCGCCGACGGCATCGCCGCCGGCGACTTCGCCGCCTGGCTCGGCCGTCCGCTGGCGCCGGCACCGTCGCGCACGGTGCATGGCGCGCTGACGATCGATACATTGCCGTTCGTGCCGCAGCCGGTCTATGACGAGCGGCTGTGGCGATGCGACCTCAATTTCGTGCGCGGCGAGGACTCGTTCGTGCGCGCGCAATGGGCGCAGCGACCGCTCGTCTGGCACATCTATCCGCAGCACCAGGATGCCCATCGCGTGAAGCTCGACGCATTTCTCGACCGTTATCTGGAGGATGCGCCCGCCGGCGCCCGCGCCGCGATGCGGGATTTCCACCATGCGTTCGACCGCGGCGACGGTGCGGCCGTGGCCGACGCGTGGCCGGCGTTGCGCGCGGCGCTGCCCGCACTCGCCGCGCACGCGGCGCAGTGGTGCCGGGCGCTCGCGACGCTCGCCGAGCTCTCGGCGTCGCTGGTTGAATTCGCCGAAACGCGCTATAATTGAGAGCTTTGCAACATCATCGTCCGACGGGCGGCCCACGACGGCCCGCGACCGCCGGTTCCCACCCAGGACAGTCATGAAAATCGCTCAGGAAGTGCGCGCCGGCAACGTGATCATGGTCGGCAAGGACCCGATGGTCGTGCAGAAGGCCGAATTCTCGAAGTCCGGCCGCAACGCGTCGGTGGTCAAGATGAAGCTCCGCAATCTGCTGTCGAGCGGCGGCACCGAGCAGGTCTATCGCGCCGACGAGAAGTTCGAGACCATCCAGCTCGAGAAGAAGGACGTCACCTATTCGTATTTCGCCGATCCGATGTACGTATTCATGGACGGCGAGTTCAATCAATACGACGTCGAGAAGGAAAACATGGAGGATGCGCTGCCGTACCTCGAGGACGGGCTCGCCTGCGAGCTGACGTTCTACGAAGGCCGGGCGATCTCCGTCGAACTGCCCAATTCGGTCGTGCGCGAGGTGACCTACACCGAGCCCGCGGTCAAGGGCGACACCTCGGGCAAGGTCACCAAGCCCGCCCGCATCGCTTCGGGATTCGAGATCGCGGTGCCGCTGTTCGTCGGCACCGGCGACCAGATCGAGATCGACACTCGCACCGGCGAGTACCGCCGCCGCGTGTAGCGCACCTCCGCTGCGCCCCGACAACGCCGCCTGCGGGCGGCGTTTGCATTGGCGCCGGCCCGATCGGCCGCCGCACTGACCGCGTACCGCCTGCGGCAGGTCGCTTCGGGTTCAATCCGTCGCCGGGTCCACTGTTGCACGTGTGCCACGCCCGCCGTTCGGGGCGCCGATCGGCTATTAATCGATTGCGAATCGTTCTCATTTGCCTTAGCATTGTCGATACGCGCGGCCGTTCCCGGCACAAGAGCGCACCGATCCCTCGCTTCCACCCTTCTCTCCATGACCCGACGAGCCCTTTGTCCATGGCCCGCGCCCGAACGCGTGTGCGCCGCCTTCTGCCTCGCCTTCGGCCTTGCCGCCTGTGGCGGGGGCGGAGGTAGCGGTAGCGACGCCGCGCCGCCGCCGGCGGCGCTATCCCAGGCGGCCGCTCTCGGCAAGAAGATCTTCTTCGACATCTCGCTGTCGGCGTCCGGAAAGATGGCGTGCGCGACCTGCCACGACCCGGCGTTCGCCCATGCGCAGCCGAACAGCCTTGCCGTGCAGTCCGGCGGCGCCGGCCTCGACGTTCCCGGCTTGCGTGCCGTGCCGTCGCTCGACTACCTGTCGTCGACGCCCGCGTTCTTCATCGACGGCGAAGGCACGCCCACCGGCGGATTCGATCGTGATGGTCGCGTCGACACCCTGGCCGACCAGGCGATTCGACCGTTTCTCGCAGCGCACGAAATGGCCAACGCCAGCGCGACGGAGGTCGCCAACCGCCTGGTCCACGCGGCGTACGCGGACGAGTTCCGGCAGGTTTTCGGCAACGACGTGTTCGCCGATGCCGACACCGCCTTCCTGCGCGCGCGCCAGGCCCTCGAGCGCTACCAGCGGGAAGACCTCTCGTTCCGTGCATTCGACAGCAAATACGACGCGTTCCTCGCCGGCAAGGCGACACTCACGCCGCAGGAAATGCGCGGCCTCGCGCTGTTCAACGCTCCCGACAAGGGCAACTGTGCCGGGTGTCACCCCAGCGGCCGTGGCGCCGACGGCTCGCCGCCGCTGTTCACCGACTTCACGTACGACAACCTCGGGCTGCCGCGCAACGCGGCGATACCGGGCAACGCGGATCCCGCGTACCGCGACATGGGGCTGTGCGGTCCGTTCCGCACCGACCTCGCCGCCCGTCGCGACTTCTGTGGCGCGTTCAAGGTGCCGACGCTGCGCAACGTCGCCACGCGCAAGGTGATGTTTCATAACGCAGCCTTCACCTCGCTCAAGGACGCGCTCACGTTCTATGTGCAGCGCGATACCAACCCGGAGAAGTTCTATCCGCCGGCGGCGGGCGGCGGCGTCGACAAGTTCGACGACCTGCCCGCCGACCTGGCGCGCAACGTCAACACCACCGAAGTCCCCTACAACCGCCACGAAGGCGAGGCGCCGGCGCTGTCCGACGCCGAGATCGACGACGTGATCGCGTTCCTCGCCACGCTCAACGACGGCTACACGCCGTAAACCACTTTCTCTCCCGGAGCATCGCCATGACGTTCGTCCGCAAGCCTCTCGCCGTCGCACTCGTCGCGACGGGTCTCGTGCTGTCATCCCACGCCCGCGCCGACGACGCCGCGCTGCAGAAGCGGCTCGACGCGGTGGAAGCGCAGGTGCGTGCGCTGCAGGACGAGCTCGCGCGCGTACGCGCCGACGCTGCCGGCGCGAAGGCCGCGGCGGACACCGCCGCACAGTCGGCGCGCACCGCGACGGCCGCCGTGGCGGCGACACCTGCGCCAGTTGCAGGCGCGCCGGTGGCGAGTGCTGCGATGGCCGCAGCCCCGGCGGCGGCGCCCCCGTATGCGTTCCCGCAGATCGGCCCCGACACCGTGCTCACGAGCTATGGCGAGATCCAGTATTCACGGCCGACCAATGCCACCGCAGAAACCACCGCCGACGTCGGCCGCTTCGTCATCGGCCTCGAGCACCGCTTCAGCGACAAGACACGGATGGCGGCGGAGCTCGAGGTCGAGCACGCGGTGAGCTCCGCCGACGACAGCGGTGAAGTCGAGGTCGAGCAGGCCTACGTCGAGCATCAATTCAGCGACATCATCTCCGGCAAGGCGGGACTCTTCCTGATGCCGATCGGCCTGCTCAACGAATATCACGAGCCCACCGCGTACTACGGCGTGTTCCGCAATTTCGTCGAGACGGCGATCATTCCGACGACGTGGCGCGAGATCGGCCTCGGCTCGAAGTTCGCGCTCGACAATGGCGTGACGCTCGAGGCCGGCGTCACCACGGGCTTCGACCTCGCGAAATGGGATCCCAACTCCAGCGAAGGTCTCGAATCGCCGCTCGGCAGCATCCACCAGGAAGGCCAGCTCGCGCGCGCCAAAGACCTGTCCGTCTACGGCGCAGTCAACTGGCGCGGCGTGCCGGGCCTGCTCGTCGGCGGCAGCGTGTTCTACGGCGGCGCGGGACAGGGTCAGGACTTTCCCGGCAACGACGCCAGGGTGACGCTGTATGAAGGCCACGTGCGCTGGACGCCGGGCGCATGGGACCTGTCCGCGCTCTATGCCCGCGGCGAGATTTCCAACACTGCGGCGCTCAACGCGTCGTTCGCCGGCGCCCCCTACCCGGTGCCGAGCGCATTCGACGGCTGGTACGCGCAGGCCGCCTATCACCTGTGGTCCGACGGCGGCATGTCGTTCGCGCCGTTCGCGCGCTACGAGCGCCTCAATACGGCGAAGGCCTACGAAGGCATTCCGCAGGGATTCGGCCCCGCACCCACGCCCTACACGCGCGTGACGACGGTGGGCTTCAATTACTATCTCAATCCGAACGTCGTATTCAAGGCCGATTACCAATGGTCGCAACCGGACAATTCGAAGAATCGCCTGGATCTCGGCGTCGGCTACGCGTTCTGACACGCCGATGAAGCGGCGACGCTTCATCGGCGGCGTCGCGCTGGCGCCGTTCGCGCACGCCGCGTTCGCCGCGGAGTACCTCACGGTCGATGCGGCGCAACGCGCGCTTTTCCCCGACGCCGACCAGTTCGCCGCCGTGTCGCTGGCCAAGGGCGTCGCGGCGCTCGGCGTCGGCGCCGCACGCGCGGTGCGGCTGCGCGCGTTCGCGGCGCGCAAGGATTCGTCGCTGCTGGGTTACGTCGTCGTCGACGACGTGATCGGCAAGTTCGAGTACATCACTTATGCGGTGGCGCTCACGCCGGCGATCGCCGTCGCCGGGATCGAGATCCTCGCGTACCGCGAAAGCCACGGCTACGAGATCCGCCAGCCGGCCTGGCGGCGGCAATTCGTCGGCAAGGGTGCCGATGCACCGCTCAAGGTCGGCATCGACATCGCCAACATCAGCGGCGCCACGCTGTCGTCGACCCACGTCACCGACGGCGTGCGTGAGATCGTGCAGGTCGCGAAGGCATCCTTCGCATGACACCCGTCGTGCGCCGCGCGCGTCCGGCGCTCGGCACGCTGGTCGACGCGGGCGCGTGTGGCGAGGGCGACGGCCTGCGCGCGATCACCGCGGCGTTCGCGGCGATCGCCGCCGTCGAGCGCGCGCTGTCGCGCCAGCGCACCGACAGCGAGCTCTACCGCCTCAATGCGGCGCCTGCCGGTGTCGCGATGCCGGCCGGCACGCATCTGCACGCGGTGCTCGCGTGCGCGCGCGACCTGCATCGCGCGTCCGCGGGCATTTTCGACGTCGCCTGCGGAACGGCGCGCGGCGATTGCGGCTTCCTGATGGGCGATGGCGTCGTCACGCGCGGCGCTGGCGTCACGCTGTCGCTCGACGGCATCGCCAAGGGATACGCGGTGGATCGCGCGGCCGACGCGATGCGCGAATCCGGCATCGCCTCCGGCTGGGTCAATGCCGGCGGCGACCTGCGCGTGTTCGGCGCGCTCGAGCTGCCCGTCACGGTGCACATCGGGCGGCGAAGGCACGCGGTGGCGTTGCGCGAGTGCGCGCTTGCGACGTCGGAGTACGGTCGCGCGCGCCGCGCCGGCGCGCGCAGCACGCTGGGCCGCGGCCGCGGCAGCTCGCACCGCGCAGCGACCGTGGCCGCTCCCGAATGCGTCCTTGCCGACGCGCTGACCAAGGTCGTCGCCGTGCAAGGCCGGCAGGCGCGTATGCTGGTCGAGTCGCTCGGCGCGTCCATCGTCGTCGTCCGCTAGGAACGGCCATGTCGCTGCGCCTTGCCCGCCAGCACCGATGGACGATCGATATTGCGCTGGGTGCCGTGTTCCTCTCGGGCATCGCGTGGCTGTGGCTCGATCGCGACGACGCGCCCGACACGTGGCACGCATGGCTGCGCCAGGATGCGCGCGTGCACGTGCTGGCCGGCCTTGCGATCGTCTTCCTGGTCGGCTCGCTGTGGTTCCTGCATGTGCGTCGCGCGTGGCGAAGCCATCGCAATCGCGTCGCCGGCGCCACCACATTCGCGCTGGTGACCCTGCTGGTCGCGACCGGCTACGCGCTCGGCTACCTCGACGGCGAGGCGAGCCGGGTGTGGATCGCGCGCGCGCACTGGATCGGCGGAGTCGCCTGCGCCATCGCGTATGTGACGCACCGTATGCGGGGTGCCGCGACACGTGCGCGGTGACCCGGCGAAGGCCGGCGCTACTTGAGCGCGAGGTCGGCGCGTGTCGGCGGCGCGCCCTTGGCGTCGGGCGGCTTGGTGTCGGCGACGACGAACAACCGCTCGCCCGCGACACCCTTGGCCACGAGCGCCTGCTTGACGGCCTGTGCGCGCTCCTGCGCGAGCATGCGCAGCGCGTCGGGGCCGGCGGTCGCGTGGGCGTAGAGCATCGCCTCCATGTCCGCCGGCGGCACGTCCTTGAGGATGCCGAAGAAATTGCGCGGGCGCTCCTTGATCGGCGCTTCCTTGTAGGCGGCCAGCAGGTAGCGCTCGCGCTCGTCCGGCGCGACCACGACGGCGGCGGCGTCGGCTGGCGGGGTGCCGGCGTCGACCAGCGCCTTGACCTTCTGCGCACGGATCGAATGCGCCACGATCGCATGCCGCATCGCCTCGGAATCCGCGGCGGCGTCGCTGCGTCCCGTGATGTCGAGCCTGAGCGATGGGCGCCCGGCGAGCGCCTTGCCGAGCTTGTCGATCTTGTCGGCCGCTGCCGCGGGTAGCGCCGGCGTACCGGGCTCGAAGGCGATGTACGACAGCTCCTCGCCCCCGCCGCCGAAGGCGGCACCGAGGAGCGCGAACGGCGCGGTGACCGCCTTCGTCAGCAGGTTGACGATGACCCGCACGATGAGCCCGCCCACCGAGAACTGCGGGTCATCCAGCGAGCCCGCGATGGGCAGTTCGATATCGATCACGCCGTTGACGTCCTTGAGCAGGGCCACTGCCAGCAGCACGGGAAGCTTGGTTGCCGTCGGGCTGTCGACGTGCTCGCCGAAGGTCAGCTGGTCCAGCTTCAGCTTGTTGTCGGCGCTGAGCTTGCGATTCTCGATCCTGTAATGCACGTCGAACGACAGCGTGCCCTTGGTGATGCCGTATCCGGCGTACTTGATCGAATACGGCGTCAGCGGCGGCAGGTCGACGTCGCGCGCGGTGCCGGCGAGGTCGAGCGAGAGCTCGCGCGCAAAGGGATTCAGCGTGCCCTTCACGGTGACCGGCGCGGTACGCGCGACCTTCGCCGCGATATCGACGGTCCCCGCCTGCGTCGCCGACATCGACGACACGGTGCCGTTGACCTCGGCGAGATCGGCGGCGTAGTTCGGCCGGATATAGAAATCGGCGTAGCGGACGTTGCCGCGTGCCAGCGTGACCCTGCCGATCGACACCGGCATTTCACGGTCGCGGGCCATGGCGCCCGTCGCGGACCCGCGCGCCGTCGCGGAATCGGCAGTCGGCACCGCGACCGTGCGCGCAACGGGGCCCGGAGCGACCGCGCCGGTATTGGCGGCGCCCGCATCCGCGCGCTGCGGCTTCAGCAGGCGCACGATGTTGAGCGTGGCGTCGTCGTAGACGATGACCCGGGCGAAAAAATCCTCGAGCGTGATGCCGCCGATCGCGAGCTTGCGCGGATCGCTCACGACGTCGACACCGGCGAGCGTGAGCTTGCCCCATCGCGCGAGCTCGTCGTGGGTCGGCGTGTCGAGCGCACCGAAGCCGCTGATCGTGACGTCGCCGGCAAAGTGCGTGCGGATCGCGGCGTCGACCGCACCCTCGGCAGCGCCGACGTCCAGCCTGCCGCTGATGGCCAGCGCGCCGCCGGTGACGGTGACGTCGACATAGGGATCGACGTAGGGCTGCAGCGGCGCCAGCGCGAGGCCGCTGGCCTCCACACGCAGTTGCGCCGCCAGCGGCTGGGTCCCGACCGGGCCGTCGATCGCGATACGGCCGCCGTCGGCAGTGGCCGCGGACAGGCGGACGTGGCTGTGCCGCGCGCGCGCGTTGGTGAGATCTTCGACCTGGACGTCGACGTTGCGCAGCTTCAGCGCGACCGCGGGCGATGGCACGGCGTCGGTGAAATCGATCGCATAACGGTCGAACACCGTGCGCTTCACTGCGACCAGCCACGTCGCGTCCTGCGCCGTCGCCGCCGCGGATGTGGTACCGGTGCCCGCGCCGACGCCTGCGGGCGCGCTCGACGTCTTGAGGAGCCGCGCGAAATTGATGCCGCCGTCCGCGCTGCGCACCAGCGCGGCCGTGCCGCCCCGGCTTTCGAGCGTCGCCACGTCGACGCGCCGCGCCGGCACGTCGATGCTGATGCCGCTGGCGAGCACCCGTGGCACGCGCCACAGCGGCGTACGCTCGCCCGCGAGCGCGAGCTTGAGGTCGACGAGCGATGCCTCGCCGGCGGTCAGCGTGAACCTGTAATCCTTGGGGTCCGGTACGTACGCGAAATCCGCGGCGATGCTGAGCGCTCCATCCTGCACGTCGAGATTGAGCGCTTCGGCGTAGTACGGATACAACCGCTTGAGTCCCAGCTTGTCCACCGCGACGTGGCCGCGGGCTTCCAGCGTGGCGGGAATCATGTCGACGTCGGCGCTGGCCCTGGCGCCGAGGTCGCTCGCCAGCGTTGCGCGGAGGTGGGCGCGCTTGGTGCTGGACGTGGACAGGTCGGTGGCATCGATCGTGACGGCCCTGTACGTCGCGCGGAACGCGGGCCGCACCGCGGCGTCGTCCACGCGAAGCGTGCCGTCCGTGATCGCCGCCTTCTCGATGTCCACCTGCCACGGTGACGCGGTGTCGGCGACCGGTGCGGCGCGCACCGGCCGCGGCGGCGCCTCCACCCAGGGTCCGGCGAGGTCGATGGCGCCGCCGGCCGCGCGCCTTACGTCGAGCACCGGCTTGTCGATGCGCAGCGAGTCGATCACCAGCGTGCGGTTGAAGACGTCGAGGCGCGCGACATGGGCGCTGGCGCGGCCGATCGACAGCGAGTCGGCGCCGTCCTGCCGCTGCAGCACGAAGCGGTCGAGCGTGAATTCGCCGGCCAGCCACAGCGAGCGGGAGCTCGGGTCGCCTTCACTGAACACGAGCTTCGCGTGCGAGCTCAGTGTCGCCGCCGGGATCCGCGCCCGAAGCTTGACCGGCAGGTAGGCGAGGTATTGGGTCAGCGAGACGGCGTCGACATCGATGTCGAGCGACGCTTCGCGCTCGCGCGCGAACGGCGTCGTCGTGCCGGCGAGACCGAACGGACTGCCGTTGATGCGCGCCGCCACGTGCGGCGCCACCTTGACCGTGGTCTGGTAGGGGAGGCTCGACAGGAACGGAATGCCGATGTTGAGGTCGCGCACCTCGTGACGACGGCCTTTCGGCCGGTCGTCGAAGTCGATCTCGCCGGCGTGCACCTCGATGTTGTTGAGCGAAAAGCGCGCCGGCGGACCTTCGTGGTCGGCGAGCGCCGCGTCGATCAGGTCCTGCACGCTATAGCTGCCGTCGTCGTTGCGCGCGATGGCGATGCGCGGATGCTCGAGCGCGACGCGATCGAGCACCGGCGCGCGATGCCAGACCGAGGCGACCGACACCTCGAGCGTGGCCGCGTCGAGGGCAAGCAGCGGCGGCGAGCCCGGCACGCGCGCGCCGAGCGTGAGGCCGTCGATGCGCGCCTCGAGCTTGAATGGATTGAACGCGATGTGCGCGACCGTTACCGGGCGCGAAATGGCCGTCGCGAGCCGCGTCTGCAGCAGATGCTTCGCCAGCGGCGGCACGCCGAGCCACAGCGCGGTCGCAAGGAGCGCGAGCGTCGCGACGATCCACAGCACGAACCTGGCGAGACCATGGAACCGGCGCGAAGTGCCGGCGGAGGCGGTTGACATCGCTCGGTGGACTTAGGCGTCGCGCATCCGCGGCCGCCCGAAAGAGTCGATTCTAGCGCGGGCCAGGCGAGCGCTGCGCGCGCATTGTACGATGTCGCAATCGCCGGTCGCGCGATGCCGGGCAGGCGTACCGCGCCGGCGTGCACCCGCGCCGCGGGAACTCGCGCAATTCAACAGGGAGGTTGCATTGATCGAAGATCTCGACGGCAAGGCCGTCCTCATCACCGGCGCCAGCACCGGCATCGGCGCCGCGGCGGCGAAGGCATTCGCCCGCAACGGCGCGCGCGTCGCGATCCACTACAACGCGAGCGCCGCGGCCGCCGAGGAAGTCGCGGCGGCGATCCGCGCCGACAAGGGCGAAGCCGTGCTGGTGCGCGGCGATGTCACGCGTGCGGGCGAGCCGGCGGCGATCGTCGCCGCGGCACTCAAGGCGCTCGGCCGGCTCGACGTCCTGGTCAACAACGCCGGCGGCCTCGTCAAGCGCACGCCGGTCGCCGAGTACACCGAGGCGTTCCTGGCGTCGGTGATCGCGCTCAACGTCACGCAGGTTGCACTGTTCGTGCGCGAGGCGGCCATCGCGATGCGGCGCCAGGGCGGCGGCAACATCATCAACGTCAGCTCGATCGCAGCGCGCCACGGCGGCGGTCCCGGCTCGGTGATCTACGCCGCGGCGAAGGGCTTCGTGTCGACCGCCACGCGCGGATGGGCGAAGGAACTGGTCAAGGACAACATCCGCGTCAATGCGCTGTCGCCCGGCGTCATCACCACGCCGTTCCACGAACGTTATTCGACGCCGCAGATGCTGGCGACGATGCAGACCAGCGTGCCAATGAACCGCCTCGGCACGGCCGAGGAATGCGCGGGCACCCTGCTCTACCTCGCCTCCGATGCGATGAGCGGTTATGTCACGGGACAGATCATCGAGGTCAACGGCGGCCAGCTGATGCCTTGACCCGGCGCGCGCAGGCAGATTGGAGGCGCATCGAAGCAGCGCGCGCCGGCGCTGCGCTCGGTGTGTCTCCCGCAGAGGAGAACCCACAATGGAAAGCAAGCCTCCGCTACCTCCATTCACCGCTGAATCGGCTGCGCAAAAAGTGCGCATGGCCGAGGATGCGTGGAACACCCGCGAGCCCGGCCGCGTCGTGCTCGTCTACACCGAGGACACGATGTGGCGCAACCGCGCGGAGTTTCCGGTGGGCCGCGAGCAGGTGCGCGCGTTCCTCGAGCGCAAGTGGGCGAAAGAGCTCGACTACCGGTTGATCAAGGAGCTGTGGGCAACCGCGGGCAACCGTATCGCCGTGCGCTTCGCGTACGAATGGCACGACGACTCCGGGCACTGGTTCCGCTCGTACGGCAACGAGAACTGGGAATTCAACGCGCAGGGGCTGATGCTGCGGCGCTTCGCCAGCATCAATGACCTGCCGATCGCCGAAGCCGAACGCAAGTTCCGCTGGCCGCTGGGCCGGCGGCCCGACGACCACCCGGGACTCAGCGACCTCGGACTGTGAGCGGACGCTGCCTGCGCGCGAGCGCGAGGCCTGCGAGCGCCGCAGCCACCAGCGCGCCGGTCGGCGGTTCCGGCACCGTGGCGCCCGTCAGCGAAAACGCGGCGTTGAAATGCGGCGCGGGACTGCCGCCGACGATGTCCGTGCCGACGCGCGACCAGTCGGGCGCGAGATCTTCGTTGCGGATCCACGTCTGCAGGTCGGGCATGAACGGCGTGCCCGGCGCGACGATCGGATTCGGCGCCGAAAGCCAAAAGAACTGCCCGCCGGTCTCCACGCTGATCTGCGGCACGAAGAAGTAATGGTCGGGCGCCAGCGTGAGCGGCGTGGTGAACGTGAAATTGACCCGGATCTCCTCGCCCCTAACCGCACCTTCGCCGCCAGTTGTCTGGCCCGGCTGCGGATTGATGCCGTTCAGCACGGAGTTCGCCGCGGTGAAGCTGGCATCGAGAACCGTCGTGCTGAAGCTGATCTCAGAGTCGGCCGCATCGAACTCGTCGAAGGCCACGTCCGAGGGCGAGTTGGCACGCGTCGTGACTTGTGGCGTGCGCGTGGTATCGGAGTCGTTCGGGAACACCCGATAGATCTCGATTCGCACGTCGGTGATGGTGACGTTGCCGATACCCGCGATCAGGCCGGTGAACGTACCGCTGGCGATCGTCGTCGGCGTGTTCAGCACGAAATCGTCGGCAGACTCGATTTCGTTGAGGCCCGCGCCCGGAGGACGCGAGGCCATGGCCATCAAGCCGTCGGGATCGCCGGTGGAAAAGAAGAACGGGCTCGCGCTCGCGGGCAGTGCGACGACCGCCAGTGCGACCCACAGTGCGGCACTCGATGGTTTCATGGAATCCCCCGGCGGTGCCCGCGTGGAAGGCGACCGCGAGCGCAGTACCCTACAAGCATCGGCCATACCACCCGGCCCGCGCGAGTCAAATCAGTGCGATACGACCGCCGGGAGGAGCGTCTGATCCGCCGGTGTAAAGCCGTTCGACAAGTCGACGCCGGCCGCCGCGGCCGTGTCTATACTTGATTGCCACGAGGGCCGCGATGGGCGAACGCACGACGACCGAGGGATTCTTCGACGCCAAGACCGGCACGGTCAGCTACGTCCTGTGGGACCACGCCACGCGCCGCGCCGCGGTCATCGATCCCGTGCTCGACTTCGACGCCAAGTCGGGACGCACGGCCACCGCGTGCATCGACGCGCTGTGCGCGTGCATCGCGCGACACGCCCTTGGCGTCGACTGGATCCTCGAGACCCACGTGCATGCCGACCACCTTTCAGGCGCGCACGCCCTCAAGCAGCGCACGGGTGGGCGCATCGCGATCGGCGAGGGCATCCGCGACGTGCGATCGACGTTCGCCAACCTCTACGACTTCGCGCCAGTATCGGCGGATGGCGAGGCATTCGACCACCTGTTCGCCGACGGCGAGCGCTTTCGAATCGGCGAAACCGAGGCCACTGCACTGTGGGTACCCGGACACACATCGGTGGACCTGGCCTACCTCGTCGACGACGCGCTCTTCGTCGGCGACACGCTGTTCATGCCGGACGTCGGCAGCGCGCGCGCCGATTTCCCCGGCGGCGACGCGCGCCGGCTCTATCGCTCGGTGCGGCGGCTGCTCGAGCTGCCGCCGGCCACCGCCATGTACGTCTGCCATGATTATCCGCCGGCTGCGCGCAAGGCCTCGTGGCAGACCACCGTGGCGGAGCAGCGCGCGCACAACGTGCACGTGCGCGACGGCATCGACGAGGACTCCTTCGTGGCGATGCGCAAGGCACGCGACGCGACGCTCGACGTGCCGGCGCTGATGCTGCCGGCGATCCAGGTCAACGTGCGCGCGGGCCGCCTGCCGGAGGCCGGCAGCAACGGCGTCGCCTACCTGCGCATTCCGCTCAACGCGCTGCCGGCGCGCGCGTAGAGGTCCTGCAGATGGCGATATCCCGCAAAAGCAGCGCCGATCGCGTGCGGTTGCAGGACGTCGCGCGGCGGGCACGGGTGTCCGCCGGCACCGTATCGCACGTGCTGACCGGCCACGCCCAGGTGAGCGATACCCTGCGCCAGCGCGTGCAGAATGCGATCGACGCGCTGGGCTACGTGCCGAACTTCCACGCCCAGGGTTTGCGCCGCTCGTTGTCGCGGATGATCGGGCTGTGCATGCCGCTCGCGTCGACCGCATACATGAGTGCGCTGTCGGAGACGCTCGAGGACATCGCGTCGGGCGCCGGCTATCACGTGATGCACGTGTTCAGCCGCCACGATCCCGCCACCGAGCTCGATCGCATCAAGGAGCTCGTGCGCTATCGCGCCGATGGCCTCGTGCTGATGCCGAGCGTCAATCCGGCGCCGACGCTCGACTGGGTCGCGCAGAAGGACGTGCCGCTGGTGCTGGTCGACCGGCCGATCGACGACCCGCGCTTCGACCAGGTGACGCTCGACAACCGCGCCTCCATGCGCGAGGTGGCGGCACGGCTCATCGCGCTCGGCCATCGCCGCATCGCGTTCCTCTGCCATTCGCGCAGCCGCCTGGTCACGCGCCATCGCATCGAAGCGCTTGCCGCGGCCTGCGCGTCGACGCCTGCCTGCCTGTACGACGTCGTGGAGTTCCAGGGCGACCCTGAATTTCTGCGCGAGGAGCTCGCGCGCGTCCTCGCGCAGCGGCCGGCACCCACCGCCATCGTCACGAGCAACAGCCACCATGCATCGGTGGTGCTCGGCATCCTCGCCGCTTCCGGCACGCGGGTGCCCGAGGACGTATCGATGGTGACGTTCGACGATCCGGAATGGGCGATGCTGACGCGACCGCAGCTGTCGGTGGTGCGCCAGCCGGCGCGCGCGATCGCACGCGCCGCGTGGGATCTCCTGTTGCAGCGGATCAACGGCATCGCGGGGCCGCCGCGCACGGTGTCGCTCGAGGCCACGATCGAGTTCCGCGCGTCGGTGGCCGCGCCCCACGCGCACCGCGACGTCGTCAAGCGGATGCGTGACGGCGCGCGCAGCGGCTGAGGCGCTAGCGGTGCGAGACGTTGCGCGCCGGGAGAAGCGCGCACCGCCCCGGTGCACGGCTCACTCGGGCAGCGTGTCGCCCGAGCCGCCCATCGCCGCCGGCATGTCCTTCATCTTCGGCAGGCCGTCGCGGATACGCAGCTGCGTCTCCTGGTAGTTGACGTGCAACGCAGCCTGGTAGGGAAAATCCGGAAGGGTGGCGGCGTAGACGTCGACGACCCCCCACAGCGGATGGTCGGTGAAGAGATGGCCGCCGCAGATCGTGCACCACTTGCGATGGCTCTTCGGCGTCTTGTGGAACGTGCCGACCTTGTCCGCGCCGCGCGTGACACGCACCGCCTCGGGCTTCCACAGCGTGAAGGCGTTGACGGGTGATGCCGACCAGCTGCGGCACGACTCGCAATGGCAATACCCCATGGCGGCGGGCGCGCCGGTCACCTCGACCCCGACGGCCCCGCAAAAGCACTGCCCCGTGTACCGTTGCTGCGGCGCGTGCGTGTGATCGGAATGTTCATGCTCTTGTACGGCTTCCATGCGGCGATTCCTTTCGTTTGGTCGCGCCGGCGGGTTTCGGTCGCGGCGGCGACGACGGTTTCTGGCGCGCGATTGAGGCACACTGTCGGCCTGTCGCGCGAGGCCAGTATCGCCATTGCGCGCCGCCCGCAATTGACCGCGACCCCGAGTTTCTTGGCAGAGACCCCATGGACGCCCTCTCCGACATCCTCAAGTCAGTGCACCTCGAGGGCGCCGTCTACCTCAACGCCGAGTTCAGCGCGCCGTGGTGCGTGCAGGGAGAGTGTGGCATTCCCAAGGTGAAAGAGCGCATGGCGGCGGCGGAGCACGTGATGTTCTTCCACTTCCTCACCGAAGGCGCGTGCAAGGCGCGTCTCGCCGACAGCAACGAGATCGTGTCGCTCGTCGCCGGCGACCTGCTGCTGTTCCCGCAGGACGATCGTCACTTCCTCGGCAGCGATCCGCAGATCGCGCCGATGGGCGTTGGCGGCATGGTCTCCGCCGAGGACATGGCGAGCGGCGAATTCGTGCAGATCCGCCACGGCGGCGGCGGTCCGGTCACGCGCTTCGTATGCGGCTATCTCGCCTGCAATCGCAGCCTCAGCCGGCCGCTGTTCGAGGCGCTGCCGCGCATGCTGCGCATTCCCGTCGGCGACGGACCCGCGTCATCGCTGCTGCGCGAGCTGTTGCGAACCGCCGTGCGCGAGACGATCGCCGCGCGGCCGGGCACCGAATCGATGCTGTCGAAGCTCTCCGAGCTCCTGTTCGTCGAAGCCATGCGCCGCCACGTCGACAGCCTTGCGCCGGAAAGCCGCGGATGGCTGTCGGGAGTGCGCGATCCGCATGTGGGCCGCGCGCTCGGGCTGATGCACGCCGATCCCGCGCGCGCATGGACAGTCGATGCGCTGGCGCGCGAAGTCGCGCTGTCACGCTCGGCGCTGGCGGCGCGCTTCACTACGCTGATCGGCGAGCCGCCGATCCAGTATCTCGTGCGCTGGCGCCTCGCGCTCGCGGCGCGATCGCTGCGCGCCGGCGGTGACGCGATCGCGCGCATCGCCGAGAAAAGCGGCTATGAATCCGAAGCGGCGTTCAGCCGCGCGTTCAAGCGCGAGTTCGGCAAGCCGCCGGCGACGTGGCGTCGCAGCGTGGCGGTGCGCGCGGCGAATTGATCCGAATGTCGGCGCCGCAACGCATCGACAGGGCGCTGCGCTGCCGGCGCGGCCGGTGCGGACCAAAGTGCTTTGCATCGAACAAGCCCGGAAGTACCATGCTCCGGTCACCGACCACCGCAGCGTGAACGGATCACGCCTGTGACGCAGGTGATCGTTGCCTGCGCATCCACCCGGGGCATACGCATCGCAGCCACAGCTACCAGGAGACCACCAATGAAGATTCATCAGGTATGGCGGACCACAACCCTCGTCGCCGTGACGATGCTCGCCGCCAACGCACATTCACAACAGGTCGTCTATCCGGCGAAGGGCCAGTCGGCGCAGCAGCAGAAGAAGGACGAAGGGGAATGTCACACGTGGGCCGTGCAGCAGAGCAAGTACGACCCCGCCAATCCACCGCCGCAGGCTGCCGCCGCGACGCCACCGACGACGGCGACCGGCACCACGCCAGGCGCCGGCGCGCGCGGCGCGGCGCGCGGTGCCGTCGTCGGCGGCATCATGGGTGATGCCGGCGCGGGCGCGGCCGCGGGCGCCGTGGCAGGGCGGGGCCAGAGCCGGCGCCAGAACGCGGCGCAATCGCAGCAACAGCAGCAAGCCGCATCGCAGCAGCAGAACGCCGGCATGGCCCAATACCAGAAGGCGCGCGCAGCGTGCCTCGAGGGCCGTGGCTATTCGGTGAAGTAGCG
>DASYSP010000020.1:0-2399 GCA_036003195.1 Casimicrobiaceae bacterium | reverse complement strand
CTCGAGCCACGCACCCCAGTTGGCGAGCGGGCCCTCGCGTGTCGCGCTGCGCGACACCGTATTGACGATGCAAGGCTCCCATTGCGCCCACGCGTCGGGATCCAGCAGATGGCGGCCCCGAATCAGCGGTGAGGCGGTGGCGGCAAAGCCGTGCACGCCGCCGGTGTACGTGCTGCGCTGGCCGTACATGTCCTGCGTCCAGTACTGGCACGCGTGCTGCGTCGACCATTCGAGCTGCGACCACAGCGTGTCGGCGGTACGGCGAAAAAGTTCGGACCACCGCGCGTCGGCGGTGCGCTCGTGCAGGAACAGCGCCGCGAGCAGTGTCCCCGGCGAGCCCCACATGAGCTCGCGCGCCGGATTGTCGAGATTGCCGCCGATGAGCGCTGCCAGGTGATCCGCCGTTTGCTGCGCAGGATCGAACGCGAAGCGCAAGAGCTCGATGCCGGTGTCGCCCATCAGGTACGAGGCGCGTTCGCGCGGCGAGACCGCATCGAGCCACGCGCGATTGCGCGGCAGCAGGGCGTCGAGGGCCTTGGCGTAGTCGCGCGTGAGCCGGGCTGCGCCGAGCGCCTCGAGGTGGCGCAGCGCGAAAATGACACCGCATGCGCCGAAGTAGAGCGGATACAGCGGCTGCGTCGAGCCGTCGTCGGCGTCCAGCGGATGGATGGGCCAGTACGCCGCGTCGGAAAAGCGTTCTTCCGTGTCGCGCACGATGACGCCGATCGCGTCGCGCACCCGGGCTTCGTCCCAGGCGCGCGATTGAAGCGTCTCGTGGCGAGCGGGATCGAACAGCATGACCCTCAATTTACATGAGGCGAGGCTCGCGCGACGGCCGCCCGCGTCATTCGACGCGCACGAAATCCATCTCCCAGTTGGTCTCCCAGGTTACGCCACCGTCGGTCGAGAATGCCTGTTCCCAATGGCAGGTGGTCGGCGTGATCTTCGACCACACGTAGCGCACGCGGATCGGGATGCCGTTGAACGTGTCGTCGCCGAGGAAAGTGCCGACGCCGTCGCGAAAACGCCCGCGCACCGGCGGGTCGAGCGGTCCGAGCGGGGTGCGGCTGTCGAGAAACCAGATGGACCATGTTCCCGAGCGCGGCTCGAACGCACGCAGGCCCGCGGCGCGATAGGTTCCGGCAGGGAGGCGCATCACGTTGTCGTCGACGTTGCCATAGCCGTCCATCAACGTGCGCATCGCCGACGTGCCGTCGAATTCGATCCATTCGTGGCTGCCGGCAAGCCGGTCCTTGAGTCGCCGGTGATGCACGTGCCAGCGGCCGACGAGGAAGTCGAAGTCGTGCAGCCCGGTGGCGGGCGCCTGCGGTTGCATCGTCGTGGCTTCTTGCGGGGAAGCGGTCGGGGCGGCGGCAGCGCCCGGCGCGAAGGCGCCAAGGACGAGAAGGGCGGTCAGCAGGGAAAGGCGTTCGATGGCCATGGCGATCTCCTTGTGTGAGGTGACGGCGCATTAACGCAGCCAAAAGCTGACACCGAATGTCATATATTCGTGTTAGCTTTCGAAAATGCGCGCGAGCCGACTCCTGACCATCCTGCTCCGCCTCCAGGCGCATGGGCGTTCGACCGCCGCCGAGATGGCGCGAATTCTCGAAGTGTCCGAGCGCACGGTGTTCCGCGACATCGACCAGTTGAGCGCCGCCGGCATTCCGGTCATCGCCGACCGTGGTTGCGCCGGCGGATTCCGGTTGACCGACGGCTTCCGCACGCAACTGACGGGGCTTACCGAACGCGAGGCCGAGACGCTGTTTCTCGCGGGCCTGCCGGGTGCCGTGGCACAACTCGGCCTCGGCGAGCTGATGGCCATGGCGCGCGCCAAGCTGATGGCGGCGATGCCGGCCGGCGCGCGCGCGGAGCGGATCGCCACGCGTTTCCACCTGGATGCCGCTGGCTGGTTCCACGCTGCCGATCCGGTGGCACACCTGCCCATCGTCGCGCGCGCGGTCTTCGAGGCGCGGTACCTGCGATTCGCCTATGGCGACCCGGCGGACGCCGTGACACGCAAGGTCGGCCCGCTCGGCCTCGTGCTGAAGGCCGGCATCTGGTACCTGATCGCGCAGAAGGGCGCCACGCCTCGGACTTATCGCGTCGGCCGCATGTCGAACGCGATGGCGCTCGACGAGCCCTACGCGCGTCCGGTGGATTTCGATCTCGCCGCATGGTGGACGCATGCATCGCGCGACTATGAGCTCGGCAGCTACCACGACAGCGCCACGATCCGGCTGTCGCCGCGGGGTCGCGCGCGGCTCGAGCTCCTCGGTCCCTATGTGGTGGAGGCGGCCAGTGCCAGTGCCGGCAAACCCGACCGCGACGGCTGGGTGCGCTGCACGATCCCCCTCGAATCGTTCGCGCACGGCGTCGGCGAGCTCATGCGCCTCGGC
>DASYSP010000019.1:0-24822 GCA_036003195.1 Casimicrobiaceae bacterium | reverse complement strand
TCGTCCGGGCCGCCGGGGAACCAGGCTTCGTCGAGCGCCGACCACATCGTGCGCGCCTTGTCGGCGTCGACGACGAGTTTGGCGGTGCCGGTGAGCGCGGCGTAGAAGCCGTCGTCCTCGTTGGTGTACGTCACCATCACGCGCGGATTGGAGACGATTTCCTGCGCCAGGTCGCCGTCGCGCGCGATGAAGAACCACAGCCGCGATTCGGTCTCGACCTTCTGCGTGGTCAGCGGACGCGCGCGAAAGCCGTTGGCCTCGGACAGCGTCGCGAAGAAGGCGATGCGGGTGTGTTCGATGTGTTCCCAGGCGCTCTTGCGCTCGGGCGTCATGGCGAGTTCTGCAGTCATGTGGGCCCCACGATGTAGTGTTCGCATCGTGCGCCGCCGCCCCGCCGAGCGCTGTCGGCCAAATGCCGACGAATGTGTAGGAACTGTTCGCCGCAACCTGCCGACGTCCCCCCGCACCTATTCCGTCATCACTGCGTAAGCGGGGATGCAGGCATTGGCGTTGCGTCACGACTGGATTCCCGCCTTCGCGGGAATGACGGCATCTCGGGAGTCCCGCATTCGCGGGAAGGACGGCGGCCCTGGATTCCCGCCTTCGCGGGAATGACGGCGTCCCCGCCTTCGCGGGAATGACTGCCCTACAGCAGTCTCTCCTGGCGCTCGTCGATGGCGTCGACCACGGCCAGTGCCGTCATGTTGACGATGCGGCGCACGGTGGCCGACGGCGTGAGGATGTGCACCGGCTTGGCGACGCCGAGCAGCATCGGCCCCAGCGTCACCCCGCTGCCCACGGCGGTCTTGAGCAGGTTGAAGGCAATGTTGGCGGCGTCCAGTGTCGGCATGATGAGGAGGTTGGCCGTGCCTTTCAGCCGCGACCCCGGAAACGTCTTCAGCCGCACTTCCTCGTCGAGCGCGGCGTCGCCGTGCATCTCGCCTTCGATCTCGAGCTCGGGATCGAGCGCGCTGATGAGGCCGAGCGCGATCTGCATCTTGCGTGCCGACGGGTGGTCGCTGGTGCCGAAGCTCGAATGCGACAGCAGCGCCACCTTGGGCTCGATACCGAAGCGGCGGATCTCGTCGGCGGCGAGCAGCGTGATCTCGGCGAGCTCCTCGGCGGTGGGATCGGGATTGACGTAGGTATCGGCGATGAACAGCGTGCGGGTGGGCAGCATCACCGCGTTCATCGCCGCGTAGGTGCGCACGCCGACGCGCTTGCCGATCACCTGGTCGACGAAATGGCGATGCAGCGCGTGCGTGCCGAACGTGCCGCAGATCATGCCGTCGGCCTGGCCGAGGTGGATCATCATCGCGCCGATCAGCGTCAGCCGCCGGCGCATCTCGATCTTGGCGTACTGCTGCGACACGCCGCGCCGCGCGGTCAGCCGGTAATACTCGCTCCAGTAGTCGCGGTAGCGCTCGTCGAACTCGGGATTGATCATCTCGAAGTCGACGCCGGCCTTGAGGCGCAGGCCGTAGCGCTCGATGCGCTGCTCCAGCACCGCCGGCCGCCCGACCAGGATCGGCTTGGCGATCTTCTCGTCGACGATCACCTGCACGGCACGCAGCACGCGCTCGTCCTCGCCTTCGGCGAACACGATGCGCTTGGGCGCCTTCTTCGCCGCGTCGAAGATCGGCTTCATCAGCAGGCCCGAGTGATAGACGAGCTGCTGCAGCTTGTCGCGATAGGCGGCGAAATCGGCGATCGGGCGCGTCGCCACGCCCGACTCCATCGCCGCCTTCGCCACCGCCGGCGCGATCTGCACGATGAGCCGCGGGTCGAACGGCTTCGGTATCAGGTAATCCGGGCCGAAGCGCAGGTTCTCGATCTGGTATGCGGTGGCGACGATGTCCGACTGCTCGGCCATCGCCAGGTCGGCCAGCGCGCGCACGCAGGCGAGCTTCATCGCCTCGTTGATCTGCGTCGCGCCGACGTCGAGCGCGCCGCGGAAGATGAACGGGAAGCAGAGGACGTTGTTGACCTGGTTGGGAAAGTCCGAGCGGCCGGTGGCGATCACGGCGTCGGGCCGCACCTGCTTGGCGAGGTCCGGCATGATCTCGGGCTCGGGATTGGCGAGCGCCATGATCAGCGGCTTCTGCGCCATCGTTGCCAGGAACTCCGGCTTCAGCACGCCGCCGGCGGAAAGGCCGAGGAAGATGTCGGCGCCGTCGAGGATCTGCGCCAGCTTGCGATGCGCGGTGGGCTGCGCGTAGATCGACTTGTGGTCGTCCATCAGCTCGGTGCGACCGGCGTAGACGACGCCGGCGATGTCCGACACCCAGATGTTCTCGCGCTTGATGCCGAGCGAAACGAGGAGGTCGAGACACGCCAGCGCCGCCGCGCCCGCACCGGAGCAGACGAGCTTGACGTCGTGCAGTTCCTTGCCGACCACGCGCAGGCCGTTGAGGATCGCCGCGCCGACGATGATTGCCGTGCCGTGCTGGTCGTCGTGGAACACCGGGATGCGCATGCGCTCGCGGCATTTCCTCTCGACGATGAAGCACTCGGGCGCCTTGATGTCCTCGAGGTTGATGCCGCCGAACGTCGGCTCGAGCGCACAGATGATGTCGACCAGCTTGTCGGGGTCGCGCTCCTCGATCTCGATGTCGAAGCAGTCGATGCCGGCGAACTTCTTGAACAGCACCGACTTGCCTTCCATCACCGGCTTGCCGGCGAGTGGGCCGATCGCGCCCAATCCGAGCACCGCGGTGCCGTTGGTGATCACGCCGATCAGGTTGCCGCGCGCGGTGAGGTTGCGCGCCTCCGCCGGGTCGGCGACGATCGCGTCGCACGCCGCCGCCACGCCGGGCGTGTACGCGAGCGCGAGGTCGCGCTGGTTGGTGAGCTTCTTGGTCGGCGCGATCGAGATCTTGCCGGCCGGCGCCTTGCGGTGATACTCGAGCGAGGCTTCGCGGATATCTTTGTCGGACATGGGGACGGAACCACCGCGGCGGGGGTTTCGGCCAATGATAGCCGAGAAAGGCTGACGGGCCGGTGGCGCTGACGGCTCCCTGCGCTGCCAGACGTGGGCGAGCGTCGTGACATTCGTGGATCCCCGCTATCGCAGAGATGACGGCAAGAAGCGCATCGTGACTTCGACTTCCACCGTCGTCATTCCCGCGAACGCGGGAATCCACCCGTAGCGTCGCACTCGCGCGTGGACCCCCGCTTTCGCGGGGATGACGACTCTGGCGTCGCGGCTCGCCATGGATTGCGCGGGCCGTCGATATAATGGCGGCCGTTGCCTCGCGCGGCCCGGCCGGCGTCCGCCCTCCCCCCGATTTCCTACGCGATGTCTTCCGCCGTCGTCTTCTGGCTCGTCGCCGCGCTGATCGTGCTCGTCACGCTCGGCGTGCTGCTGCGCGCGCTGCTCGCGCG
The DNA here is from genome assembly GCA_036003195.1 of Casimicrobiaceae bacterium. Lineage (GTDB taxonomy): Bacteria > Pseudomonadota > Gammaproteobacteria > Burkholderiales > Casimicrobiaceae > VBCG01. The sequence goes on along the minus strand of DASYSP010000019.1, from coordinate 21,438 downwards.
CCGCGCGGTCGACGCGGCCCCGGCACCCGACAGCGCATCGATCGCGATCTTTCGCGACCAGAAGCGCCAGCTCGACGAGGATCTCGCCAATGGAGTGCTCGATGCCACCGAGCATGCGCGCCTCGTCGACGAGCTTGCGCGCCGGCTCGGCCACGAGGTCGAGGCGGTGCCGGCCGAACCCACCGCGGCACCCGCGGGCTCGCCGCTCGCCTCCATCGTCACCGCCATCGCGCTGGCCGTGGTGCTGCCCGCCGCGGCGGCCGGCATCTATCTCGCGCTCGGACAGCCGGCGAGCTTCGTCGCGGCACCGCGCGCGGGTGAACGGCCCGAGACGCAGGCGCAGGTGGTGGCGATGATCGACACGCTGGCGCGACGGATGCGCGAGAACCCCGCCGATCCGCGCGGCTGGGCACTGCTCGGGCATTCGTACGCGGCGCTCGGCCGTTACGACGACGCGGTGCGGGCCTATTCCGAGGCGGCGACGCGTGCGCCCGACGACGCGTCGATTCTGGCCGACTACGCCGACGTGCTGTCGATGGCGCAAGGCACGCTGCAGGGCAAGCCCAGCGAACTCATCGAGCGCGCACTGGCGATCGATGCGCACAATCGCAAGGCGCTGGCGCTCGGCGCTGCCGCTGCCAGCGAGCGGCGCGACTTCGACACTGCACTGACACGCTGGCGCGCGCTCGCCGCGGCGCTGCCGGCGGACAGCGACACTGCGCGCGAAGTGGCGCAGGTGATCGCGGACGTCGAGAAGCAACGCGCCGCGGCGAGTGCGTCTGCAGCGAATGCTCCCTCCGCGAACGCGCCTGCAGCGAGCGCGCTTGCCGCGAACTCATCCGGCGCGAGCGCGGCGGACGCCGCCGCACCCGTCGCGAACGCACGCGCGGCCAGTGCTGCCGGCACGGCACCCCCCGCAAATGGCCCCGTCGCTTCGCCGGCCGCACCTGTCGCGCGCATCGCCGGCGACGTGTCGCTCGCGCCCGAGCTCGCGGCGCGCGCGGCGCCCGGCGACACGGTGTTCATCTTCGCGCGCGCGGTCAACGGTCCGCGCATGCCGCTCGCGGTGTTGCGCACCACGGTGCACGATCTGCCACGCGACTTCGTGCTCGACGACACGATGGCGATGGCACCCGGTGCGACGCTGTCGTCGGCGAAGCAGGTGGTGGTCGAGGCGCGCGTGTCGAAGGGCGGCAGCGCCACGCCGGCCAGCGGCGACCTCGTCGGCAAGTCGGCACCGGTCGCACCGGGAACCACGAATATTCACGTCCGGATCGACGCCGTAAATCCTTGATTGAATGCTATGATGCCCCGCGGTTTTTCAGGGAGCGGGGATGCAGCGTCGGGCGACGTCAATCTCATTCGCGATTCTGTCGGCGGCGCTCTGCGCCGGACCGGCATGCGCTGCGGCCATCGACGACGTCCGCGCCGCGGTGGAATCCAGCCATTCGGCCGACGCCTGGACGCTGTGCGCGGCCATCGACCGTGATGCCACGTCCGCCGCCGACCTGTGGTGCGGCATCGCCGCGGTGGACACCGGGCACGTCGGCGAAGGCGTGCTCGCGCTCGAACGCTACTCGCTGCTCAATCCGAACGACGCCCGCGGGCGCCTCGAGCTCGCGCGCGCCTATTTCTATGCCGGCGACGACCGCCGCGCGCGCGAGGAGTTCGAGACGGTGCGCGCGCTCGACCCGCCGGCCGACGTGCGTGCAGGCATCCAGCGTTACCTCGACGCGCTGACGTCGCGCGAATCGCAGTACCTGCCGCACCTCACCGCGTTCATCGAGGCCGGCGTCGGCTACGACAGCAACGTCAACGCCGGCGTGGCGCAGGCCGACATCGCGCTGCCCGTGCTCGGCCGCGTCACCGTGGCCGACGCCGGCGTGCAGCAGGGCGACGGCTTCGGGTTGCTCGCAGGCTCGATCCAGTACACGCATCCGGTGGCGCCGGGCGCCGCGCTCTTCGTCGGCGCCGCGGGCACCGGCAATTTCTATTTCAGCGACAGCGAGTTCAACCTCGCGCAGCTGGCGCTCAATGCCGGTGGCACTTACCGCCGCGACCGTGACACGTTCGCGCTCACCTACGCCTACGGCGAGATCCTGCTCGACAACGACAACTTCCGCAGCAGCAACGGCGTCGCGCTCGAGTGGCGGCGCCAGGTCGATCCCACCACCACGTTCAGCGTCACGCCGCAGTACGCGCGCATCGACTATTCGGGCGCCAACGACGTGCGCGACGCCGATTTCTACGCGATCGGCGTCGGCATGCGGCATGCGTGGCTCGTCAGCTGGCAACCGGTCCTGAATGCGGGGGTCTACGGCGGCCAGGAGCGCGACCGCCGCGAACGGCCCGACCTCGGCCGCGACGTCTACGGCGCCAATGCCGATGTCACCGTGTCGCCGTCGCCGTTCTGGGCGCTCAACGCCGGCATCGCGTACCTGCGCAGCAACTACGACGGCGAGACGCCGCTGCTGGCGACGACGCGCCATGACGACAACTACGTGGCGTCGCTGGGCGCGCTGTACCTGATCGATCGCAACTGGAGCGCGCGCCTGGAATACCAGTACCAGCGCAACAACTCGAACATCGAGCTCTACGACTATTCGCGCAACCTGGTGATGGTCAAGGTGCGCTACGAGTTCAAATAGCGGAGATCGACCGTGACGCCACGCTCTGCAGCCTGCCTTCGCATCCTCGCGCTCGCGTTGGCGCTGGTGTCGTCCGCCGCGCTCGCGCAGGTCGGACGCGTGGTGCTCGCGGTGGGCGACGTCGCCGCGGTGCGCGGCAGCGATCGCATCAAGCTCGCCTCCGGCGCCAGCGTCAACGCCGGCGACGCGGTGATCACCGGCACCGCGAGCCATGCGCAGATCCGCTTCACCGACGACGGTCTGGTGGCGCTGAAGCCCGACTCCGAGTTCCGCATCGAGCAGTACGTCTACAACGGCAGCGTCGACGGCAACGAGCGCGCGGTGTTCCGCCTCGTGCGCGGCGGCTTCCGCACGGTGACGGGGCAGATCGGCAAGGTCGACCACGATCGCTACAGCGTCGTCACCACGCAGGCGACGATCGGCATCCGCGGCACGCACTTCGTGCTGCAGGAATGCGTGGCCGACGAATGTCGCGAGACGCCTGATTCGCAGCCGTTCCCGCCCGGATCGTATTGCGGCGTGCTCGACGGACGCGTCGCTGCGGACACGCCGTATGGCAATGCCGAATACGGGCTCCGCGAATACTTCTTCGTGCCGCCGGGTGGTGCGCCGCAGCGCCTCGTCGCGCCGCCGACGTTCCTCGCCGACAACCTGCAGGGCCGCGTGCTGGTCGCGCGCACCGCACCGGCCGACCTGCAATTCCCCAAGGTCCCGGAGTTTCCGCAGGGCTTCGCCGTGCCGGGCGCGCCCTTCGTGTACATGGCGACCGAGGATCTCGATCTGGCGCCGATCGTCGACAGCGGCGTCAACTACGTCATCGGCTCGGACGTGTACACGCTCGAACTCGCGGCCGTGGACGCCGCTGCCAATCCGTTCACGTTGAACGGCGCCGGCAACGTCGTCGCGATCAGCACGCCCACGCTGCACGCGAGCCTGGGCGGCGCGAGCGTCGTCGACACGGGTTCGGCACCCGACGCCGGCGGGCTCGTGTGGGGACGCTGGCAGGGCGAGGGGTCGACGATCACGCAGACGCTGCCCAATGGCCAGACCGTGTCCAACGACGGCGGCAACCTGCACTACATCTACGGCAACGCCGCGACCTCCATCCCGACGGCGGGCGTGGTCAGCTTCTCGCCGGTGGGCAGCACGCGTCCCACCGACTCCGCGACGGGCGCCGTCGGCACGCTCCTGTCCGGCGGCATCGTCACGGTCGACTTCACGCAGGCGAACCTCGCGCTGTCGGGCCTGTCGGTGGGATTCGGTCCTGATGCGACGTACTCGATGAGCGGCAGCACGCGGCTCGTCGGGCCGCTCTTCTCCACCGCCGGCATCGGCGCCAACGCGTCATGCACCGGGGCTGCGTGCCAGCCGCTGGTGCAGGGCAACTTCGCGGGATTCCTGGCGGGACCGGGCGTCACCGGCGTGGGACTCGACTACTACTTCAACACCCGGCCCGGCAGCGTGATCGAAGGCAACGTCGGCTACCACCGCTGCGCGCCGAACTGCTGACGGTAGCACCGTCGTTCCCGCGAATGCGGGAATCCAGTCGCCGTCATTCCCGCGAATGCGGGAATCCAGTCGTAGCGTCGCGTCAAGTCGTGGATCCCCGCTTTCGCGGGGATGACGGTGCGTTTTGTTGCGCAATCATCCCCGACGCGTGCCGAGCTGCCGAATTTAGCGCCGTCATTCCCGCGAATGCCGGAATCCGGTCGTCGTCATTCCCGCGAATGCGGGAATCCAGTCGTAACGTCGCGTCAAGTCGTGGATCCCCGCTCTCGCGCGGATGACCGGCCATGCTGCGCGCGGCCGGTCACTTCTCCGTCATGTTCGTCGCGCCGTCCCAGTCGTCGGCCGGCGGCGCCGCGATGTACACGCGGCAGCGCGTGGCGAACAGCGTGTAGAGCGTGGTCGACACGTCCTGCTGGCCGAGATCGGCGAAATGGTCGTGGGCCGCCGCGAAATCACGCGCGCGGTAGTACGCCAGCGCCTCCTGCCAGCGGTCGAGCCGCGAGCGCACGTTGGCCGCGATCTCGCGGCCGAGCGGCTCGTAGATGGCGATCGGCTCTGCGCGGTTGACGACGCGCACGCGGTCGATCTCGCGCCAGACGAAATCCGGCGCCGCGGCGCGCGTGCCCTCACCGCACAGGATCGTCACGCCGTAGAACTTGGTGAGGCCCTCGATGCGCGACGCCAGGTTCACCGAATCGCCGAGCACCGTGTAGGCCTTGCGAAAGCGCGATCCCATGTCGCCGACGTTCATCGTGCCGGTGTTGACGCCGATGCCGATGACGAGCTCGGGCCAGCCGCGCATGGCGAACGACGGCCCCAGCGCGGGCATCGTGTCGCGCATCGCCAGCGCCGCCGCCACCGCGTCGCGCGCATGCATCGGGTTGGCGAGGGGCGCGCCCCAGAACGCCATGATGGCGTCGCCGATGTACTTGTCGATCGTGCCGCGCGTGGCGTGGATCTTCTCGGTCATCGTCGTCAGGTACGCGTTCATCATCGCCGACAGCTCGCGCGGCGCGAGGCGCTCCGACACCGCGGTGAACTGGCGCACGTCCGAGAACAGCACGGTGAGCTCCCGGCTTTCGCCCTCGAGCGTGAAGCTCTCGCCGCTGTCGACCATCGCCGCGACGCGCTCGCGCGGCACGTACTCGCCGAACATCTCGGAGATCTGCCGCGTCTGCTGCGCTTCGCGGACGAAGCCGGTGAGGAGATTGTAGAGCCACAGCACCAGCAGCATCGCCAGCGTGCGTGCCAGCGGGATCACCGACTTGTCGTGCTTCCAGAACCAGAAATTGACGGCGATCACCGCCAGCCCGAGGAGGCCCACGCCGAGCGACGTCAAGAGCGGCCGCCGCCACGGAATCAGGAACACGACGAGCAGCCCGGCGACGACGAGGATCAGCGTCTCCACCTCGCGCGCGCCGCGCGGCACCGAGATCATGTCGCCGTTGAGCATGCCCGAGACGAGGTTGGCGTGCAGCTCCACGCCGGGAAAGTCGGGACCGAACGGCGTCGAGCGCAGGTCCTGCAATCCCTTGGCGGTGGTGCCCACCAGCACGATCGCGCCCTCGATGCCCTTCACCGCGGCGCTGCCGGCGAGCACGTCGGTGGCCGATTCGTAGTGGAACGTGCGGCTCTCGCCGCGATAGGGAATGAGCGCGAGGCCGTCCCCCGCCACCGGCACCACGAGCCCGCCGGCGTCGAGCGCCGACAGGTCGCCGTTGGCGTCGAATACCGGCTTGATCGACTTGGCCTCGACCGCGAGCGCCGTCAGCTCGAGCGACAGCGCCGGATAGAAGCCGTCGCCGTAGCGCTTGACCATCGGCACGCGACGCACGACGTTGTCGACGTCGAACGCGGGGTCGATATGCCCCGATCCCGCGGCGGCGTGCGCGAGCGTCGCATAGTTGGCGGTATAGCCGCGCTCCTGCGCGAGCGGGATGTCGTGGCCGTCCAGGTCCGCCACGGTGAACGCCGGAGGCGGCAATGCGCCGCTTTTCTGCTGCGAATCGTTGAAGCCGTAGCCCAGCACCACCGGCTTGCCGGCGAGCGCGGCGGCGAACGCGGCGTCGTAGTCGAGCGTGGGGCGCAGCGCGTCCCAGCGCTGGCGAAAGCCCGGCGTCGCCGCGAACGTGGTCGCCGCGAGATTGTCGATGACGCCGGCGCCGCTCGACGTGTCGGGCTCGGCGAACACCACGTCGAAGCCGATCGCATGCGCCTTGTAGCGATCGAAGAGCTGCGTGACGAGCCGCGCCAGCTTGTCGCGCGACCAGGGCCAGCGGCCTTCGCGCGCGAGGCTGCGCTCGTCGATGTCGACGATCACCACCTGCGGGTCGGCGCTGTACGGGCTGACGGCCGCGAGCCGCGCGTCGTACGCGATCGCCTCGAGCTTGGGGATCAGCGGCAGCTCGAACCCCGGCGACATCGCATCGGCCGCGAACAGCGCGACGATGATGCCGCCGACGAGCCAGCGCGGCGCGCCGGCCAGCCAGTTGAGCAGCTTCCCCGGCGTGACGCGCACGCCGGAAGTCAGCGGCGGCGGCGGCGCGCGGCGAAACCGAGTGCCGCCAGCGACGCCGCGAGCACGATCAGCGCGAGATCGGACAGCGCGGGAATCGGCGCGGGATCGAGGCCGCCGGCCTTGACGTCGACGAGCGCCGGCGCCGACACCGCCGGCGGGAACGCGCCGTCGCCGAGATAGCTCGCCACCAGCGTCACGTTGCCGATGCGGTTGGGCGCAGTGGCGCTGAACGTGGCGACGCCGTTCACCAGCGCGGCCGTGCCCACCACCACGCCATCGGCGCGCAGCAGCACGCTGCCTGACGGCGCGATCATCGACGCCTGCGACGACTTCACCGCCACCTGCGCGGTCATCGCGCCCTGCACCTTCACTTGCGCCGGCGCGGCGATCGCGACACTCGGCGCCGTCAGCAGCGCGCCCTTGATGACGAACAGGTCGAACGGGCCGGCGTTGACGCTGTTGTAGCGCACGTCGCCCAGGTACGTCGCGCACACCTGGTAGTGGTCGATGCCGAGATCGGTGAACGTGAACTTGACCTGGCCCGAGGCGAGCGACGACGTCACGGTCTTCGCCGCCACGGGCTCGCTGCCGGCCACCGTCGGGCAGCGCTCGCCGGTCTGCGCGAGCCACACCTCGACGTCGCCCGCCGCGACACCGGCCGCGCCGGTCAGCGTCGCCGTGGCGACCACCGGCTGCCCCACCACCGACGGATTGGGCGCGAGGTCGAACGCGAAGCCCGGCGTGCCCTTGGCGATGACGATCGTGTAGGTGTGCGTCGCCTTGGTGCCCACGGAGTCGGTGACACGCGCGGTGAACGTGTACGTGCCGGGCAGCGTCGGCACGCCTTTCAGCAGGCCTTGCGGATCGAACGCGAGGCCGGACGGCAACTGGCCGGACAGCAGGTCGAACGTGTAGGGCGGAATGCCGCCCTGCGCGACGATCGGCACGCTGACGTTGTCGCCGTCGCGGATCGGCGGCAGCGTGTTGGTGACGATGACCAGCGGCGGCGTGCCGATGACGATCGTGTAGTTCTGCTGTGCGTTCGGCGGGATGCCATTGCTGGCGACGATGCTGCCGGGGAAGATGCCGGCCTGCGTCGGCGTGCCGCCGATCGTGTGCGTGACGGCGTTGTACGTCAGCCCCGGTGGCAGGCCGCTGACCGTGACGGTGATGGGCGGCGTGCCCGTCACCGTGATCTGGTGGATGTAGACGAACCCGACCGTCGAGTCCGGCGGCGGCCCGCTGGTGATGCGCGGCGGCGCGTTGACGACGATCGTGAAATTCTGCTGCGCATTCGGCAGGATGCCGTTGCTGGCGACGATGCTGCCGGAGAACGACCCGGCCTGCGTCGGCACGCCCGTGATGGTGCGCGGCCCGGCGTTGAACTGCAGGCCTGGCGGCAGGCCGGTGACCGTGACGGCAATGGGCGTCGTGCCGGTCACGGTGATCTGATGCGAATAGCTCACGCCGACACTGCCGTTGGGCGGCGGCGCGCTGGTGATCGCCGGCGGATTGCCGACGACGACGAGGCTGCCCACCGCCGGCGGCACCGAGACCACGATCGGCGGCCCGTCGGCCGGCAGCTCGAACGACATCTGCGACGTGGTGTTGACGAGCGTCGCCGATGCGGCGGTGTCGGCGCGCACGCTGGTGGTGATCGTGCAGGTAGCGCCCGGCCCGAGCGTGCCGCCGCTGAACGAAAGGCCCGAGGCCGTCGCCGTCAGCGTGCCGCCGCATTGCGTCGTCGTGCCGGGCGATACGCCCGTCATGCCCGCCGGATACGTGTCGGTGAACGCCACGTTCTCCATCGTCTCCGGCAACGCCGATACGAGATTGATCGACATCGTCGACGTGCCGCCCGGCATCACCGATGCCGGTGCGAAGGTCTTGGTGCCGGTCAGCGATGGATGGATGACGATCGTGTAAATTGCGTCGGCGTCCGGCGGGAAGCCGTTGGTGGCGACGACGTGGACGTTGGAAAACGTGCCGGGAGTGGTCGGCCTGCCGTAGATCTCGCCGTTGCCAGGATCGTGCGTCAGTCCCGGCGGGAAGCCGGTGATCGTGTAGTCGATCGGCTGCGTGCCGTCGGCATCGAAGAAATGGAAGTACGGCACGCCCACGTAGCCGTCCTGCGGCAGCGAATCGCTGAACGTCGGGGGCACGCCGGCGTCGACGACGAACGAGCCCGACGTCTTCGCGTTGCGGTTGACGCCGCCCTCGTTGTAGGTGATGAGCGGCAGCGAGATCGTGTAGGTCGTCGTGGTGGCGGGGCCCGCGCTGACGTAAAGGATCACCGAGCACGTGGTGTCCGCGGCGAGCGTGCCGCCCGTCAACTGGAACGTGTCGCCCGAGCTCGACGCCGTGCCCGCACCGCAGGTGCCCGTCACCGGTCCGGCGAACGTCACGCCGGCCGGCAGCGTCGCGTTGAACGCGAGGTTGGATATCGGCAGGCTGCCCGCGTTGAGGTTGACGGAGACCGTGACGAGCTGGTTGGCCGCGTACTCCGGCGGCGCCAGGTCGAACGTGATGTCCGCGCTGAACGCCGACTGCGCGAGCGCGGGCGCCGACAGGCACGCGCAGCAGGCCAGCGCGAGCGCGCCGCCGATGCGCGCGGCTGTCGTCGACAGCCATGCGCCGATGCGCGAGCCAAGCGGAGACGATGCACGGACCTGGGTCATTTCTGAGACCTTGCGGGCGAGGGACCGGGAGCGGCGCGCACATCATAATCTGGCCAGCGCGGCAACGGGAGAGCATTGGCGGCAGCGGCCGCGTGAATATTCGGCAATGCCTCACGGTAGAATGGCGACGCCCTCGCGCGCCCCTGCGCGAAGCCCCGCGATGCGGCCGATCCCCCGTCCCCTGCCGTGATGCTCGCCGCGCTCGATCTCGCCGCGCGCCGCGGACCGCGGCTGCTCTGGCAGCACCTGAACATCGCGCTCGACGCTGGCGACGCGCTGCTCGTGCGCGGCGCGAATGGCGCCGGCAAGACTACGCTGTTGCGCATCCTCGCCGGCCTCGCGCACGCCGAGCACGGCACGGTGGCGTGGCGCGGCCGCACGGTCCCGCCCTTCGCACCGGCATTGCGCGACGAGCTGATGTTCGTCAGCCACCTGCCCGCGCTGCGCGACGAGTTGAGCGCGGCCGAGAACCTCGCGTCGCTGTCGTCGCTGGCGGCGGAACCGCTCGCGCCTCCGGCGCTCGCGGCCGCGCTGGCGGCCGTCGACCTCGCGCGACAGGCGGCACTGCCGGCACGCGTGCTGTCGCAGGGACAGCGACGGCGCGTGCAGCTCGCGCGCCTCGCGACGACGGTGCGGCGGCTGTGGATCCTCGACGAGCCGACCACCGCGCTCGATGCCGACGGCACGCGCTGGCTCGCGGCACGCGTGACGCAGCATCTCGCGCGCGGCGGCGTGGCCGTGGTGTCGACGCACGCGGACATCGATTTCGCGCCCTCTCGCGTGCAGGAGCTCACGCTGTGAGCGACGCACCGCGCGCGCCCGCATCCGCCCCGCACGCGCCAGGCGACGCTGCACCCGCATCCGGCGACCTGCACGCCTCCGGCCGTCCGCAGGTACCGGCCGATGCGCATGCGTCCGCCGATCCACATGCGGCCGGCGCGGCGTTCGCCTGGGCGCTCGCACGCGACCTGCGCATCGCCGTGCGCTCGCGCGGCGAGCTCGGCGTCGAGCTCGCGTTCTACGCGCTGGTGGCGAGCCTGTTTCCGCTGGCGCTGGCGCCCGACCCGGCGCTGCTGCGCACCCTTGCGCCCGGCGTGCTGTGGGTGGCCGCGCTGCTCGCGTCGCTGCTCGCGCTGCCGCGATTGTTCGCCGCCGACTTCGCCAGCGGCACGCTGGACGCGATCGCACTGTCGCCGCGCCCGCTGCCGGCGCTGGTCTCCGGTAAAATGGTCGCGCACTGGCTGACCACGGGCCTGCCGGTGGTGGTGCTGGCGCCGGCTTTCGCGCTCGCCTACCACGCCGAGCGCGGCGACGTCGTCGTGCTGGTGGCCGGATTGGCGCTCGGCACGCCGGTGCTGTCGCTGCTGGGCGCGATCGGCGCGGCGCTGACGCTCGGCACGCGCGGCGGCGGCAGCCTCCTCGCACTGCTCGTGCTGCCGCTCTACGTGCCGGTGCTGATCTTCGGTGCGGGCGCCGTCGGCGCCGAGCAGGCTTCGCTGAGCGCCGCTCCGCACCTGTCCCTGCTGGGCGCCGGATTGCTGCTGGCCGCGCTCGGCGCGCCGTTCGCCACCGCGGCGGCGGTGCGCATCGCCCTGGATTGAGTCGTCGATGAACGTCAACTGGTTCAAGTACGCGTCGCCGTCGAGCTTCCTGCCCGTCGCGCCGCGGCTCGCGCGCGGCTTCATCGTCGCCGCGGCGATCCTGGCGGCGATCGGCCTCTACGTCGGCCTCGTCGTCGCGCCGACCGATGCCACGCAGGGCGATGTCTACCGGATCATCTTCATCCACGTGCCGGCGGCGTGGATGGCGATGTTCATCTACGTGGTGATGGCGGCATGGAGCGCGCTCGCGCTCGGCTACAACACCCGGCTGTCGGCGATGATGGCGCAGGCGCTCGCGCCCACCGGCGCGTCGATGGCGTTCCTCGCGCTGTGGACCGGCGCGTTCTGGGGCCGCCCGACGTGGGGAACGTATTGGGCGTGGGACGCTCGAATGACTTCGACGCTCATCCTGCTGTTCCTGTACCTCGGGCTGATCGCGTTGCGCGCGGCGATCGACGATCCGCGCCGCGGCGACCGCGCCTGCGCCGTGCTGTCGCTGGTAGGCGTGGTCAACGTGCCGATCATCTATTTCTCGGTGCAATGGTGGAACACGCTGCACCAGGGCTCGTCGATCAGCCTGACGGCGGCGCCGACGATGGCGATGACGATGCTGGCGGCGATGCTGACGATGACGTTCGCACTGTGGTTCTACTGCATCGGCGTGGTGCTGTGGCGCGTCGAGGCGATCATCGTCGAGCGCGAGGAAGGCGCGGGCTGGCTCGGCCGGCTCGCGCAGGCATGATGGAAAAATACGCGTTCTACCTGCTGGGTGCCTACGGCGTGTTCGCGCTGGCGATCGCGCTCGAGATCGTCCTGGTGCGCGCGCGCCTGCGGCGTGCCCGCGCACGCGTGGCCGGAGCGCGCGCGCCGTGACGCCCCGCCAGCGCCGCTTCGGGTTCATCGCCGCCGGCCTCGTCGTGCTGGGTGTCGCCATCGCGCTCGTGCTCAATGCGTTCCGCTCGAACCTCGTTTTCTTCTTTTCGCCGTCGCAGGTGCTGGCGCACGAGGCGCCGCAAGGTCGCGCCTTCCGCATCGGCGGCATGGTCGTCGACCATTCGCTCAAGCGCGACCCCGGCTCGCTCACGGTGCGCTTTGCCGTCACCGATACCGTGCAGACGGTGCCGGTCGTATACACGGGACTCCTGCCGGACCTCTTCAAGGAGGGCAAGGGCGTGGTGGCGCAAGGCACGCTGGGCGCCGACGGCGCGTTCCACGCCACCGAGGTGCTGGCCAAGCACGACGCGAACTACATGCCGCCCGACGCCGCGAAAGCGGTGAAAGAGGCGCGCGAAGGCATGATGATGCGCAGCGCCGAGGTCAAGCGATGATTCCCGAGCTCGGTCATTTCGCGCTGGTGGTCGCGCTGGTGGTGGCGCTCGCGTTGTCGATCGTGCCCATGTGGGGCGCGGCGCGCCGCGACGCCGCGCTGATGGCGCTGGCGCGTCCGGCGGCGACGCTGCTGTTCCTGCTGGTGGCGTTCGCGTTCGGCTGCCTCGCCTTTGCGTTCGTGACGAGCGATTTCTCGGTGCTCAACGTCGCTCAGCACTCCTACTCGACGCTGCCGCTGCGCTACAAGTTCGCGGCGACGTGGGGGTCGCACGAAGGCTCGCTGCTGCTGTGGGTGCTGATGCTGTCCGGCTGGGCGTTCGCCGTGGCCATGGCGAGCCGCAACCTGCCGGCCGTGCTGGCATCGCGGGTGCTGGCGGTGATGGGGATCATCGCCGTGGGCTTCCTCATGTTCCTGCTGTTCACGTCGAACCCGTTCGAGCGCCTGCTGCCGGCGGCCATCGAGGGCAGCGACCTCAATCCGCTGCTGCAGGATCCGGGCATGGTCGTGCATCCGCCGATGCTGTACATGGGTTACGTCGGCTTCTCGGTGGCCTTCGCCTTCGCCATCGCCGCGCTCATCGGCGGCCGCCTCGACGCGAGCTGGGCGCGCTGGTCGCGGCCATGGACCACGCTCGCGTGGTGCTTCCTGACGATGGGCATCGCGCTCGGCAGCGCGTGGGCGTACTACACGCTCGGCTGGGGCGGCTGGTGGTTCTGGGATCCGGTGGAGAACGCTTCCCTGATGCCCTGGCTCGCCGGCACCGCGCTGCTGCATTCGGCGGTGGTGATGGAAAAGCGCAATTCGCTTAAGGTGTGGACCATCCTGCTTGCGATCCTCACCTTCTCGCTGTCGCTGATCGGCACCTTCCTGGTGCGGTCCGGCGTGCTCACCTCGGTGCACGCGTTCGCCTCCGACCCCATGCGCGGCGTGTTCATCCTGGCGATCCTCGTCACCTTCATCGGCGGCGGCCTCGCCCTGTTCGCATGGCGGGCGCCCCTGTTGCGGCAAGGCGGCCTGTTCGCGCCGGTGTCGCGGGAAGGGGCGCTGGTGCTCAACAACCTGCTCCTCAGTGCCGCCTGCGCCACCGTATTCGTCGGCACGCTCTATCCGCTCGCACTGGAGGCGCTCACCGGCGAAAAGATTTCGGTCGGCCCGCCCTTCTTCAATGCCACCTTCGGCCCGCTGTTCGCGGCCTTGCTTATCGCGTTGCCGTTCGGACCGCTGCTCGCCTGGAAGCGCGGCGATCTGGCGGGCGTCGCCCAGCGCCTGAGCGGCGCCTTCGTGGTGGCGCTGATCGGGGTGGCCGCGACTTTCGTGGTGGAGGGGCGTCCGCTGCTGGCGCCGTTCGGCATCGGCTTGGCGCTGTTCGTCATCGCCGGTGCGGTCACCGACATCGTCGAACGCACCGGATTGTTGCGGGCGCCGCTGATGAGCGTCGCCCGCCGGGCGGCCGGCCTGCGGCGCTCGGCCTGGGGCACCGCTTTCGCCCATCTCGGCCTCGGGATCACGCTCCTCGGCATTGTCGGCGAGACCCAATGGAACGCCGAACGCATCGTTTCCGTGAAGCCCGGCGAAAGGATCGCGGTGCGCAATTACGACTTCACCTTCGACGGCACCGCCGACCGCAACGGCCCGAATTTCAAGGAGGTCGCGGCCACGTTTACGGTGCGCCGCCACGGTGAGGTCATCGGCGTCATGACGCCGGCGAAGCGGACCTTCGGCTCCCGCAGCACCACGACCACCGAATCGGCGTTGATGGCACGCGGCTTCAGCCAGCTCTATCTCTCGCTCGGCGACATCAATCCCGATGGGTCGGCCGCGGTGCGGCTCTATTACAAGCCCCTGGTGCTGCTGATCTGGCTCGGCTGCATCGTCATGGTGATCGGCGGCGGGCTATCGCTGTCGGACCGGCGCCTGCGCGTCGGAGCGCCCAAGCCTGCGCGCGTCAAGCCGGCGATGGTTCCGGCGGAGTGACATGCGCGCGTGGCGAAATGCGCTGATCGCGCTCGCTTGCTGGGGTGCCGCCGCCGCGGTGTATCCGGTGCTCGCGGTACAGCCCGACGAGGTGCTCAGCGACGCCACGCTCGAAGCGCGCGCCCGCGGGCTCTCGCGCGAATTGCGCTGCATGGTGTGCCAGAACCAGTCGATCGATGATTCCGACGCGCCGTTGGCGCGCGACCTGCGCCTCCTCGTGCGCGAGCGGCTGACCGCGGGCGACACCGATGCCCAGGTGCAGGATTTCCTGGTCGCACGGTACGGTGCGTTCGTCCTCCTCAAGCCGCCTTTCGAGTGGCACACCGCCTTGCTTTGGCTCACCCCGGCTGCGGCATTGCTGGCCGGCGCCATCGCCATGTTCCTCGCGGTTCGCCGCCGCCGTGCCGGCGTCGCGGGACCGGCGCCGCTCAGCCCCGAGGAAGAGCAGCGGCTCGGCGAGATGATGGACAAAAGCTCGTGAAGCGGTCTCTTCGGGCACCCGGTGTGATTAATACAAGCTATTGATGTCGTTGATTTATTTATGTGTTCCCGGTTCAGGCCGGAGGTTACCAAAGTTTAATCCGACGGTCAGAATGCGGTAAGGCGGCGCTCCCCATCTTGGCTGACAGAGTCCGCTGGTGGGGGCTCGCGGCTCCCTCCCGAAAACAACAATATGCATGGAGTTTTTGATGATTGCGAATGCACCACGACAGGGGCATCGCGTTCTGTCCAAGCGCCGCGTCGCCATCCTTGCGACGGTCGCCGGCGTCGGGGCCGCCGCGATGCTCGCTGACAACGCTTTTGCGCCCCGGACTTCAGGCACGGTCCTGGTTACGCAAGCCTACGCCCAGGGCGTGCAGCGCCCGGTCGGCTTTGCCGACATCGTCGAGAAGGTGAAGCCCGCCGTCATTTCGGTCCGGGTCAAGATGGAGGCCGGCTCCGATTCCACGGCCTTCAACTTCGGCGAGGACAACCCGCTGCGCGGTTCGCCGTTCGAGGATTTCTTCCGCCGGTTCGCGCAGCCTGGTCCTGGCGGCAGGCCCGACCAGCCCGGCCTGCCGCGCCAGCGCCGGCAATACGCCACCGGCCAAGGCTCCGGCTTCTTCATCTCGGCCGACGGCTACGCCGTGACCAACAATCATGTGGTCGACAAGGCCCAGAGCGTCGAGGTGACCACCGATGACGGCAAGAGCTACACCGCCAAGGTGATCGGCACCGACCCGCGCACCGACATCGCGCTCATCAAGGTGGGCGGCCGCAGCGACTTCCCCTTCGTGCATTTCGGGGATCAAGCGCCGCGGATCGGCGACTGGGTGATCGCGGTCGGCAATCCGTTCGGCCTCGGCGGCACGGTCACCGCGGGTATCGTGTCGGCGCGCGGCCGCGACATCGGCGCCGGCCCCTATGACGATTTCATCCAGATCGATGCGGCCGTCAACAAGGGCAATTCCGGCGGCCCGACCTTCGACGTGGACGGCAACGTGATCGGCGTCAACACCGCGATCTTCTCGCCTTCCGGCGGCAATGTCGGCATCGCCTTCGACATTCCGGCCCAAACGGTCAAGGCGGTAGTGGCGCAATTGCGCGATCACGGCGCGGTTACCCGGGGGTGGATCGGCGTCCAGATCCAGCCGGTCACGGCCGACATCGCCGACAGCCTGGGCCTGAAGAACGCCCGCGGTGCGTTGGTGGCGGAACCGCAATCGGGAAGCCCGGCGGAGAAAGCCGGGATCAAGGCCGGGGACGTGATCGCTTCTGTCAATGGCGAGGCCGTCAATGACGCCCGCACGCTGGCTAGGCGTATCAGCGCGCTCGCGCCGGGCACCTCGGTCAGGCTCGGCGTCGTGCGCAACGGCAGGGAAGAGGCCCTGACGCTCACCCTCGGCGAATTGCCACGGGAGCGCCAGGCCCGCGCCAATGTCGAAGAGAAGGAGAACCAGACCACCGACGTGCCGAAGCTCGGCTTGTCGCTCGCGCCGGCGAAAAACGGCGGCGAAGGCGTCGTGGTGACTTCGGTCGATCCCAACGGCACGGCGGGCGACCGCTTCAAGAACGGGGACGTCATCCTCGACGTCAACGGCAAGCTCGTCTCTTCGCCGGCCGAAGTGCGCAAGGCGGTGTCCGACGCCCAGGCCGGCGGCAAGCGTACCGTACTGATGCGGGTGAAGTCGGGACAGGCGACGCGCTTCGTCGCCGTTCCCATCGGCAACGCATGACCTAACGGGGAGCGCCGCCACCTGTCGCCCCCATGGCGGCCGCTTCCGTCGGGGACGGGCTTCGGCCCGTCCCCAGAATGAAGGCCAGGAACCAAAAGAGGCCGGCATCCATCGCCCCCGCTGGGGTCTGTTGGTCGGAAGGGCGGTGGGTTTCACCTGCCGCCCTTCCGTACATTCGAAGCCCCGGTTGACGCGTCGCCGCCGATCCGAAGGATTTCTAAATAGATTTTCGCCACGGTAAACGGCCCGCTCCGGTCCGCCCAGTCGGCTCCGGGGCATTACGGTGGACGTGATGCGATTGTTGATCATCGAAGACGACCGCGATGCGGCGGAATACCTCGTCAAAGCGTTCCGCGAGGTCGGCCATGTAGCCGACCATGCCGGCGACGGCGAGGAGGGGCTCGCGCTCGCGCTCGACGGCGGCTACGATGTCCTCATCGTCGATCGCATGCTGCCGAAACTCGACGGCCTCACGGTCATTGGCCGGCTCCGCACCAAAGGCAACGCGACCCCGGCATTGATCCTCTCGGCCCTCGGCGCGGTCGACGACCGGGTCCGTGGGCTGCGCGCCGGGGGCGACGACTACCTGCCCAAGCCCTACTCGTTTTCCGAGCTGCTAGCGCGGGTCGAGGTGTTGGCCCGCCGGCACACCGGCCGGGGCGAGGAAACCCAGTATCGGGTCGCCGATCTCGAACTCGACCGGTTGTCGCATCGGGTCGTTCGCGGCAGCGAGGAGATCGCGCTCCAGCCGCGCGAGTTCAGGCTGCTCGAATACCTCATGAAGCATGCCGGCCAGGTGGTGACGCGGACCATGCTATTGGAAAACGTCTGGGACTATCATTTCGACCCCCAGACCAATATCATCGACGTGCATATCTCGCGTCTACGCTCGAAGATAGACAAGGGATTCGCGCAACCGCTTTTGCATACGGTGCGCGGGGCAGGATACATGATACGTGACGGCGCTCGGTAAACTACTCCGCACGACGGCGTTCCAGTTGACGCTCGTCTATCTCATTGTGTTCGCGCTGTTCGCGGCCTTCCTGGTCGGCTATTTCGCCCTCAATACCCGTCGTCTGATCAACGAGCAGATCGTCGGCACCGTCGATATCGAGGTCACGGCGCTTACCGGTCAATACAACCAGGCCGGGATAAGGCGACTCGTCGTCATCGTCGACGTTCGCTCGCGCCGACCCGGGTCCAGCCTCTACCTCGTCACCACCCCGACCGGGGAGGGGCTTGCCGGCAACGTCGGCTCGCTGGAGCCGGGCATCCTGGAGTCCGAGGGCTGGGTCGAGACCGCCTACCGGCGCCTCGAGGAGCCGGAATCGGCCGAGCACACCGCGCTGGTGCGGGTGACGCGGCTGCCCGGCGGCATTCGCCTCTTGGTAGGGCGCGACCTCGACGAGCGCGAACGCATGTTCCACATCGTGGCGGTCGCCGGACGGTGGTCGGTGGCGCTCGTCGTCGTGCTCGGCGTTCTCGGCGGCATCTTCGTGAGCCGGCGCGTGCTCAACCGCGTCGAAGCCATGACCGCCACCGCGCAGACCATCATGGCGGGCGACTTGTCCGGCCGGCTGTCGATCACCGGCAGCGGCGACGAGTTCGATCGCCTCGCGCTCAACCTCAACGGAATGCTGGAGCGCATTGACTCGCTGATGCGGGGATTGAAGGAGGTGACCGACAACGTCGCCCACGATCTCAAGACGCCGTTGACGCGCCTGCGCAACCGCTGCGAGGCTGCGCTACGCATGGCGAAGACCGACGCCGACTTCCGTCGCGTGCTGGAAGAGACGATCGAGGAGTCGGACGGGCTGATCCGCACCTTCGACGCATTGCTGATGATCGCACGGGCCGAGTCCGGCGAAGTTCGCGACGGGATGGCCGAGTTCGACGTTGCCGATGTCGCCCGCGACGTAGGCGAACTCTACGAGCCGCTTGCCGAGGACAAGGGACTGAGCTTGGAGATCCAAGCCAACGAGCATGCGACCGTGAAAGGCAACCGCGAGCTCGTCAGCCAGGCGCTCGCCAATCTCGTCGACAACGCCATCAAATATGCGGCGCCCGATGCCGATACTGCCAACGGGGAGCGCGCCGGCATCGTCGTCAAGACCAGCTCGGACAAGGACCAGATCGTGCTGTCGGTGAGCGATCACGGCCCGGGAATTCCCGCCGGCGACCGCTCCCGGGTGGTGGAGCGGTTCGTGCGCCTCGAGCAGAGCCGTTCGGAGCCGGGTTCTGGCCTCGGCCTCAGCCTCGTCTCCGCGGTGGCCCGCCTGCATGGCGGCGAACTCAAGCTCGAAGACAACGCACCGGGGCTCACTGCGAGGATCGCGCTGCCGCGCGTGCCGAGCCAGCGGGCGGCGTGAGGTGGCTTCCGGGGGCTCCGGCTGTCTCGCCGCGCGCGCGGTGCCGCGCGCGCTCGTCGAGGCCGCGGGCCGCGTCCGCGTCGCCGCGTGGCTCGACGAGATTGCGGGTACCGATCCCGGCCGAGCTCTACGCGCGACCGTGGCGGCGCATCAAGGCGCCGCGTCCCTGATCGAGGCAATCGCGACTTCGTCGCCTTACCTGTGGGATCTCGCCCGGGCCGATCCCAGCCGGCTCGTCGCCCTGCTGGATTCGGATCCGGACGCGCGGCTCGCCACCTGCCTGGCGCAGGCCGCGCGCGACCTGCGCGACGGCGTCTCCCAAACCCAATCCCAACTCCAATCCCAAGCCGAGGCCATGCGGATTCTCCGCGAGATGAAGGCAGAGGCTGCGCTCCTGATCGCACTCGCCGACATCGGCGGATTGTGGGAGGTGATGCGGGTGACGCGGGCGCTCACCGAGGTAGCGGACACCGCGGTCGGCGCGGCGGTGCACCATCTGCTGGCCGGCGCCGCCCGTGCCGGGCGTCTGGCGCCGCCCGATCCCGAGCGCCCCGAGGTCGGCTCCGGCTACATCGTGCTCGCCATGGGCAAGATGGGTGCAGGCGAACTCAACTATTCCAGCGACATCGACATCATGGTGTTCTTCGATCCGGCCGCGCCCGCGATCATGCCTGGTGCCGAGCCCGGCTCGTTGTACGTGCGCCTGACCCGCCAGCTCGTCAAAATGCTGCAGGAGCGCACCCCGCAAGGCTACGTGTTTCGCGTCGACCTGCGGCTGCGCCCGGACCCCTCCTCGACCCAGATCGCGATCTCGGTTCCGGCCGCCCTCGACTATTACGAGGGCAGGGGCCAGAACTGGGAACGTGCGGCGATGATCAAGGCACGCCCCTGTGCCGGCGACATGGCCGCCGGCACGGAGATGCTCGCGGGCCTCTCGCCTTTCATCTGGCGCAAGTATCTCGATTTCGCCGCGCTCGGCGATATCCACGAGATGAAGCGCCAGATCCAGGCCTATCGCGGCCACGGCGAGGTCGCGGTCGAGGGCCACAACATCAAGCTTGGTCGCGGCGGCATCCGCGAGATCGAATTCTTCGTCCAGACCCAGCAGCTCATCGCTGGCGGCCGTCACCCACAATTGCGCAACCGCGAGACGGTGGCGACGTTGCGGACCCTGGCGGAGGGCGGCTGGATCGACCGCGCGGCGCGGGACGATCTCGAGCGAGCCTACCTGTTCCTGCGCGAAGTCGAACACCGCCTGCAGATGGTCGCCGACGAGCAGACCCATACGCTGCCGTCGGCCCGGGCCGAGCTCGATCGGTTTGCGCGGTTCCTCGGCTACCCCGGCCGCGACGCCTTCGCGGACATGCTGCTCGGCCATCTCGGTGCCGTGCAGCAGCATTATATGCGCCTGTTCGAGGATGCGCCGGTGCGCGCCGCCGAGCGCCGCGGCCTCGTCTTCCCGCCCGACGCCGATGCCCACGAGACTCTCGACAAGCTCAGCGAAATGGGATTCCGCCATGCGCTCGAGGCTTCCGCCACGGTGCGGCGCTGGCTGGCCGGCGCTCCGCGCGCGCTCAAGGGGCCGGCGGCCCGCGCCGTGTTCGCCGAATTGGTGCCGATGCTGATCGATCACATCGCACGCGCGGAGAATCCCGACGCCGCCCTCGTCACCTTCGACCGCTTCCTCGGCAATCTGCATGGCGGGGCGCGGCTGTTCTCGCTGCTGCGGCAGAACCCGGACCTCGTCGCCCTCGTCGCCCGTGTGCTCGGCACCGCGCCGCGGCTCGCCGATACCCTGGCGCAGCATCCCCAGGTGATGGATGCGCTCACCGACCGGGCTTTTTTCGGCGCCTTGCCGGGACCGGAGAGGCTCGAGGCGACGCTTTCGGTTTCGCTCACGGAAGCTCGCTCCTATGAGGATTTCCTCGACCGCGTCCGCCTGTTCGGCCAGGAGCAGATATTCTTGATCGGCGCGCGCATCCTGTCCGGCACGGTGTCCGCGCAGCAGGCCGGGGAGGCGTTCGCGGGTCTCGCGGATACGGTCGTGCGCGCGCTGCATTGGCGGGTCGGCACGACGTTCCGCGCCACCCATGGCGTCGCGCCCGGCGGCGCCAGCGCGGTGCTCGCCATGGGCAAGCTCGGCGGCCGCGAAATGACAGCGGGGTCCGATCTCGACCTGATCGTCGTCTACGACTTCGACGAGGCCCATCCGGAATCCGACGGCCCGCGCCCGCTCCATGCCGCGCCCTATTTCGCGCGCTTCACCCAGCGGCTGATCAACGCCATGACCACCCGGACCAATTACGGGCGCCTCTACGATGTCGACATGCGGCTGCGGCCGTCGGGGCGCTCCGGCCCGGTGGCGACCTCGATCGCGGCGTTTTCCGACTACCAGCACACCGAGGCCTGGACCTGGGAGCACATGGCGCTCACGCGCGCGCGCGTCGCGTCGGCGTCGTCGCCGGCGCTTGCGGCGCGGGTCGTGAGCGTGATCCGCGACGTGCTGTGCAGCCCGCGCGATCCCGACATGGTGGCCGGCGATGTCGTGGAGATGCGCAAAGCGGTCGCCGCGGAGAAAGGCGACGGCGCCCGCTG
>DASYSP010000018.1:0-31196 GCA_036003195.1 Casimicrobiaceae bacterium | reverse complement strand
TGGACGTGCTGATCGACGCGTAATCGTTGCCGTTGCTGGCGGTGCCGCTGATCACGTAGCTCACCGTCAGCGCCGCGGCAGTGTTGCCGCCGCTGCGGGTGAACGTGAACAGGCCGTTCACGGGCCCCACCTCGCTGGCATTCGCCGTGGTCGCCGCAATGCTCACCGTGGTCAGCGCACTTTGGGACACGTTGATGCTGGCCGTCGCGATGTTGCTGTTCGTCGTTCCGTCATTGGCGCGATAGGTAAAGCTATCGGGGCCGTGGTAACCCGCCGTCGGTGTGTAGAGGAATCCGCCGTTCGCGTTGAGCGCCAGCGTACCGTGCGCGACGTTGACGACGAGGTTCGCCGTCAGCGCATCACCCTGCGCGTCGGTATCGTTGCCCAGCACGCCCGGTGCGCCGACCAGCAGCGGGGTGTCCTGGACCGTCGAGAAGCTGTCGTTGTTGGCAACCGGCGCGGTGTTGCCGGCGACGATGGTCACGGTCGATGGAATCGACGCGAGAAGTCCATCGCTGACGATCAGCTGCGCAACGTACGTCCCCACCAGGCTCGCCATAAACGTTGGATTGGCGGTGCCGGAATTTGGTGAGAACGATGGTGCCGTCGCGCCCGGGAATGCGGTGAAGGACCACGCGTAGCTCAGCACGACCGCGGGACCATCCGGGTCGAACGAAGCGCCGCCATCGAGGTGCACGGTTGCGCCCGCGTTTACGTTCTGTGCCGGGCCGGCGATCGCAACCGGTCGCGAATCGGCGGTATCGATGCGTACCGTCACCGACGGGCTGCTGAGGGCACCGTCATCGACGATCAGCTGCACGACGTACTGGCCTGCCTTGTCGGCAACAAACGTGGGATTGACGATGTTGCTTGCCGACAGCGCGGCGGCGCTGCCCAAGGGCTTGCTCTGGATCGACCAGGAGTAGTGCAGGGGCTGATGCTCGGGATCGCTGGAAAGGTGCCCGTCGAGTTGTACGATGCTGCCGAGCGCCACGGTCTGGTCGGGTCCCGCATTCGCGACGGGCGGCTGATTGTTCGTGGAAATCTGCACGGTATCCGGCAGGCTGTTGACGAGGCCGTCCTTGACGATCAGCTGCGCCACATAGGTGCCGGCGACATCGATCGTGAACGTGGGATTGACGATGGTGATCGCCGACAGCGAGGCTGTGCTTCCGGGCGGTTTCTGCGGCAACGACCATGCGAACGTCAGCGGGTCGCCGTCGACATCGGTCGATCCTGAGCCGTCGAGGTGGATGAGCTGACCGATGTTCCCGGCCTGGTCCGGCCCCGCGTGGGCCACCGGTGCGCTGTTGACAGTCGATATCGAGACCGTGCTGGCCACGCTGTTGACATGGCCATCATTGACGATCAACTGCGCCATGTACGTGCCCGGCTTGTCAACGACGAAGGACGGGTTGACGGCCGTGGAATTGATGAGCGTCGCCGCGCTGCCCGCCGGCCGATGCGTGAGCGACCACGCATACGTCAGCGGATCGCCGTCGACGTCGCTCGAATTGCTGCCGTCGAGAATCGCGGTTTCGCCCACGAAATGGGTCTGGTCCGGTCCGGCTCTCGCGACCGGCGGCGAATTTTCGGTGGTGATGACGACGACATCGGCCAGGCTGCTCACCAGACCATCGTTGACGATCAGTCGGGCGGTGTAGCTACCGGGCTTGTCGACGACGAAGGTCGGATGCACCGGATCAGCGAGATTGAGCGCGGTGGTGCTGCCGGGCGGTCGCTGGGTGAAACTCCAGACATACGTCAGCGCGTCGCCGTCGGCGTCACTCGACAGGTGACCGTCGAGCGTGACGGTCTGGCTCACCAGCGCGGTCTGGTCGGGACCGGCATTGGCCAGCGGAGGCGAGTTGAGCGTGGAGACCTGCACGGTATCCGGACTGCTCGCCGCATTCAGGGGATCCTTCACCACCAGCCTGACGACGTAGTTGCCGTGCTTGTCCACCACGAACGTCGGATGCACCGGGTCGCTCAGGTCGAGCGCGGCCGCGCTCCCGGCGGGCTTCTGCAGAAGCGTCCACTGGAACGTCAGCGCGCCACCTTCGGGATCGGAGGACGAAGCACCGTTCAGAACGACGACTGCGTTGAGCGCGACAGTCTGGTCCGGGCCGGCATTGGCGGTGGGCGGCAGGTTGACCGTGCTGCAGGCGGCGCGCGTGCAGCGCTGCGAGCAGATGCGGCCGTCGGTCACCGTGATCCTGCGATCACCGTCCGCATCGCGCGGATCGCCGGGCCCCGACGAAGGCTGGTTGCGCGCCGCCGCGATCAGGTTGATGTCCGTCAGGTCGATGACGCCATCACCGTTCACGTCGCACGTCGACCCGAACGCGGAAGGGGCAATCACCAGCACGGCGAGTGCCAGGATATTGCGCAACGCGCCTATCGTCTTGTTCATCTCGATTCCCCTGTGCCGGTGCGGATGGCCCCGAGATGGAGCTCCGACCAATGCCATCACCGAACGGTGAGACTTCAGATTTGCGAGCCGCGCCCCTTCTCGAGGCGTCTCATGAACTCAACGAAATTCGCTTGCCGTCCCCAGGGAAGAACTGCGCCGCCGCAGGAACAGTGTGGCGGCAATGCCAAAGTTATTTGCGCTGCGTGTTTCGTCGCCGGACGGCCGCGATGGCCAATCCGCCGACTGCGATGAGCGGTAACGGATTCGGTTCGGGCACCGTATTGGCTTCGCCGATGACGACACGCGCCCCGCTCACGTCGACACAGGCGAGCGATTGGCACGTTGCGGGATTGACGCCGTTGACCGGGTTCTGGCTATCGCCATTGATCAGGTCGACGATGAAAGCTTCGTCCTGCACGAAAGCCAGCGAATCCGTGCCTGGTGCAAGTGCCCGGAACGTCAGCGTGGCGAGGGTGAACTTGTCACCCTGGAATCCGCGCAAGGTCGCGTAGTCGGCAAACGAGATGGCGAACAGGTCGACGATGCCGGCCGATGCCAGATCGAAGCCAGAAATGTCCGGAGGGGCGCCGAGGCCCGTGCCGAAGCTGACCCCCACCGCATTCAACAGCAACGGGTCATAGGAAACATCGAGATCGAAATCGCTCAACGCAAGCGATGGCGAGGGCGCGTTGAAGCCGGAGACCACGACGTCGACCGCGAAAATATTTCCGGCGGCGATATTCGTCACGGTGGGATCCAACTCGATACGGCTGGCCGAGACGTGCAACGACCACGCACTTAGGACAAGCGCAAGAAGCACCGACGCGCTTTTGGTATTCGTCATCCCCGACCCTCCCCTGTTGCGGCTCGTGTGGCTGACATGAACGGAGTTTGAATGGGTTTGTCAAGCACAATACGTGCCGAACAGGTCCATTACTTGATTTACAGCAGCTTGCGAGAGGCCATTGGAGTCCTGACCGGGGACACTGTAAGCGTCCCCGACAACTCCAATCAGCACGCGCCGTCAGAAATTCGAGGCCGTTCGCCCGTGCCGGCGGTGTCGGCCAACGATGAGAGCGTGAAAGTCAGCCCTTCACGGCGCCAGCAGTGATGGCGTCGACGAGGTGGCGCTCGAGCAGCGCGTAGAGCGCCATCACCGGCAACGCGGCAATCACCGCCGCCGCCATCAGCTCGTTCCACTGCACGCGGTATTCGCCGACCATGTTGGCGATCCCCACCGACAGCACGTACATCGACGAATCGGTGGTGAGCACCAGTGCCCACACGTACGAGTTCCAGGCGATGAGGAACGTGAACAGCGCCACCGCCACGAGCCCGGGCCGCGCCAGCGGCAGGATCACGCGGAAGAACGCCTGCCACACGCCCGCGCCGTCGATCGTCGCCGCCTCGTCGATCTCGCGCGGAATCGAGCGGAAGAAACCGATCAGCATCCATACCGAGAACGGCAGCGCGAACGACGAGTAGGCGAGGATCAGCGCGAAATGCGTGTTGAGGAGGCCGAGGTCCGACATCAGGCGGAAATACGGGATGATGAGCAACGTCTCCGGCAGCATCTTGGTGAACAGCAGCAGCACGATGAACGTCGTGGCGGCGCCCTCGAAGAAGCGCGTGAAGCCGTAGGCCGCGAGCGCCGCCAGCACCACGGACAGCGCGGTCGAGCCCAGCGCCACGATCAGGCTGTTGACGAAGTAGCGGCCGACCGGGCGCTGCGCCAGGATCGTGCCGTAGGCATCGAGCGACCATTGCGCCGAGACGAACGTCGGCGGCGAGGCGAACACCTCGGTGGCCGGCTTGAGCGACGTGTTGAGCATCCAGTAGAAGGGGAACAGCGTCACGGCCAGCGCCACCAGCGCGACTGTCCACAGCACCGCAGCCCTCGTGCGCGAGCGCGGCCTCATCGTGCAGTCCCGTCGCGGTCGATCTTGGTGATGCGGATGTAGAACGTCGACAGCGCGAGCACGATGAGGAGCAGCAGCACGCCGATCGCCGCCGCCTCGCCGAAGCGGTTGCCGCGGAACGCCGTGTTGTACAGCAGCACCGGCAACACCTGCGTCGCTTCCGCGGGACCACCCGCGGTCATCACGCCGATGATGTCGTAGTGGCGCACGGTGTTGATGGCGTCGAGCGTGGAGGCCACCACCAGCAGGTAGCGCAGGTTGGGCCACGTGACGTAGCGGAAGCGCTGCCACGCGCTGGCGCCGTCCATCGCCGCCGCTTCGTACTGCTCCGGCGGCACCGTCTGCAGTCCCGCCAGCATCAGCAGCATCACGAACGGCACGCCGCGCCAGACGTCGACCGCGACGATCGAGGCGAACGCCGTGACGGGCTCGCCGAGCCAGGCCTGCGGCGCGCTGATCAGGTGCGTGACGCGCAGCAGGTAATTGACGACGCCGAACTGGGGCTCCAGCAGCCACAGCCAGATGGTCGCGCCCACCGCGGGCGCCACCATCCACGGCGTGAGGAACGCGATGCGCAGCGCGGTTCGCGCGGTGCGCAGCTCGGCGAGCAGCATCGCCAGCGCGAGTCCGAGCGCCATGTGCAGCGCGACCGCCACGGCCGTGAACGCGAAGGACAGCCACAGCGAATGCCAGAACGCGTCGTCGCCGAGCACGTGCACGTAGTTGGCGAAGCCGACGAACGTCGAGTTGAGGCCGCGCACGCGCAGCAGGCTGGTCCAGAACGCGTGACCGAGCGGAAACAGCACGACCGCGCCGAGGAACAGCAGCACCGGCGCGATGAACGCGTAGCCGGTGAGTTTGCGGCGGCCGGATGTCACGTGTTGGACATGTCATCCCGAATCGACGTCATCCCCGCGACAGCGGGGATCCAGCGTTGGCGTCCGGGCTCGCGGGACCACCGCACTTCAGTGCAGCGGCAGAACTGGATTCCCGCTGGCGCGGGAAAGACGATGGGCGGGCTCCATCAGATGTCGCGCAGCTTCTTCGTCAGCCGCGCGTCGAGGTCGCGGAAGATGTCGTCGGTCTTCTCGGGTGCGAGCAGCGCCTTCTGCACGGCGTCGACGATGTCGTTGGCGGCGATCTCGGCCCACGCCGGATGCGGCAGCGGGTAGCTGCGCGCATGCTGGCCCATGCGCACGAACTCGGCGAGCATCGGGTCGGCCTTGACCGCCGGATCGTCGGCGACGTCGTTGCGCATGGGCATCCAGTTGGCAACCACCGCGCGTTGCACCGACCACTTGCGGTCGGCGTCGAACTTGATGAATTTCCATGCCGCGTCCGGATACGGGCACGACGCCGAGATGCTCGACGCCGCCACCGACGACAGCGTCGGCGCGTTGGGCACGTTGGCCGGGATCGGCGTGGCGAACATCCTGCCCTTGAGCGCGGGATTGTCGCCGAGCACCTTCGCCACCGACCAGTAGGCGTTGCGCATCGACGCGATCTTGCCCTGCGCGAAGAGGTTGGTCTGCTCGAGATAGTTGGTGGTCGTGGGCGACGGCGCGGCGATGCCCCCCTTGCCGGCGAAGCCGAGGTAGAGCTTGATCGCGGCGAGGCTCTTCGGGTTGCTGGCGAACGTCGCCTCGGTCATGTCCTTGTTGAAGGCCTCGCCGCCGTTGGCCCAGATCCACGTCAACAGCACGCGGGTGGTGGTGTCGGTCTTGCCGCCCAGCACGGCGAGCGCCCAATGATCGTCACCCGTGAGCTTCTTCCCCCATGCCACGAATTCGTCGATCGTCTTTGGCGGCTTCGCGGGATCGAGCCCCGCCTTCACCACTATGTCGCGGTTGTAGATCTCGCCGTAGGTCCCGCCCCAGATCGGCAGCCCGTACAGCTCGCCCTTCCATTTCGCCGCCGACAGGATGTCGCTCGACCATGCGTTGCGAAAGGCGGCGGGCTCCGCCTTCCAGTACTTGTCGAGCGGCAGCAGATAGCCGTTGTACGCCGCGGTGGTCAGGTCCACCGTGACGATGCAGGGCGCCTTGCGCGCCTGCGCCGCGGCGACGAACTTGGTCCAGTGGTCCTTGCGCGCCACGAGCACGGGCTCGATCCTGATGCCGGGATTGGCCGCCTCGAACTCGGCGATCGTCTTCTTCCAGATCGGCTCGTACTGGCTCTCGGTGAGGTTGGCCGTCTGCCATTGCAGCACGATCGGCTGCTGTGCGAACACCGGTGCGGCGAAGGCGAGCGCGGCAAGCGCTGCGCGACGAATCGACATCATGGTCTCCTCCTGTGCGTTGCGAACTACCAGTACAGCGACCCGGCCGGCTCGCTGCGCGGCTGCGGGCGAAAGCTCATCCCGGCCAGCGCCTCGAGGTTCGGCTCGATGCCGAGCCCCGGGCCTTCGGGCAGCACGAGATGGCCGTCCTCGAGACGGATCGGCACGCTCGATGCACGGTCGCGCATCGCGCGCTGCGGCTCCATCTGCTCGAGTATGAGGAAGTTTGGCACGCTGGCCGCGAGATGCATCGCCGCCGCGGTGCAGATCGGGCCGCCCGGGTTGTGCGGCGCGACCGGCACGTACCAGGTGTCGGCGAGCGCCGCGATCTTGCGGATCTCGGTGAAGCCGCCGGCGTGCATCAGGTCCGGCTGCACGATACGACAGCCGCCGCCTTCCAGCAGCTCGCGGAACTCGAAGCGCGACAAGAGGCGCTCGCCGGTGGCGATCGGCGTCACCAGGTCCTTCTGCAGCGCGACCATCGCCCGCGCGTTCTCGAACGGGATGGGCTCCTCGAACCAGCCCGGTCGAAACGGCAGCAGCGCGCGATCGAGCATCGGTGCGGTGCGCGGCGACAGGAACTCGCTGCACTCGATGAAGATCTCGGCGTCGCCGGCGCCATCGCGCGCGGCTTCCATCAGCGCCGTGACGCGGCGCAATTCGGCGGCCTCGCTGGCGCGCAGCCCCGCGGCCGTGAACGGCCGCCACTTGAACGCGGAAAAACCGCGGCGAACCGCCTCGCGTGCCGCGTCGTGCGCGGCCTGCGGCGTGTCCGCGCCCTGCATCCAGTGGCTCGCATAGGCGCGCAGCCGCGTGCGGATCGCGCCGCCGAGCAGGCGCGCGACCGGCACGCCGAGGCGCTTGCCCTCGAGGTCCCAGAGCGCGATGTCGAGCGCGGCGAGCGCCGTCTGCGACACCGCGCCGCCGCGCCAGCGCCAGGCGTGGTGGAGGCGATGCCAGTGGCGCTCCGGTCCGGCGGGGTCGTGGCCGACGAGCTGCGGCGCCAGCTCGCGGATCGCCGTCTCCACCGCCTCGATCGAGCCGTGCAGCGAGCCTTCGCCCCAGCCGCAGAGGCCCTCGTCGGTGTCGACGCGCACGAACAGCCAGTTGCACCAGTCGACCCAGTACTTGAACGTGTGGATCGCGGTGATCTTCACCGGGGGCCCTCGCAGCTTTGCGTGAAACGTTTCATCAAGGCGGCAGGATACGCGCGGGCGCTCGCGCCCGCAAGACGGCGGTGCGACAATCCGGCGATGGCCAGTCCGCGCTCCCGGCGCCCCACGCTCGTCGACGTCGCGCGCCGCGCGCGGGTGGCGCTCGGCACCGCGTCGAATGTGCTGAACGGCCGCGGCAGCGTCGGCGCCGACCTCGAGCGGCGCGTGCGCGATGCCATGGACAAGCTCGGCTATTCGCCGGACGGCGTGGCGCAGAGCCTGCGCCGGCGCCGCTCGCGCGTGGTGGGCATCTGCGTGCCGTCCACTGCCAGCGCGTACTTCGCCGCGCTGCAGGACGCATTCGAGGACATCGCCGCCCACCAGGGGTACGAGCTCATGCAGGTGCTGTCGCGCGGCGATCCGGCCCTCGAGCTGCGCCGGGTCGAGGCGATGCTCGCCCGCCGTGCCGACGGCCTGATCCTGATCCCGGCCGGCGTGCCCGGCGCGACGTTCGCGGCGATCGCCGCGTCGGGTGTGCCCGCGGTGATCGTCGACCGCGCGTTCGACGATCCGCGCTTCGACTACGTCACCATCGACGAGCGCGCGGCGATGCGCGACGCCACGGCCAGCCTGGTCGCCGCCGGCCACCGCCGCATCCTGTTCGCGGTGCGCGCGCCGTCGCTGGTGACCACCCGCGAGCGCATCGCCGGCTTTCGCGCCGCACTGCGCACGCACAAGGCGCATGGCGCCGTGATCGTGCGCGAGCCGGACGACGCCGAGTTCACCGCGCAGATCGCGAAGGCGATGGCCGCCCGCATGCGGCCGACGGCGATCATCGTCAGCAACAGCGCGCTCGCGTTGTCGCTGCTGAAGTCGCTGCGTGCGCTCGGGCTCGCCGTCGCCCGCGACGTGTCGCTGCTGCTGTTCGACGAGCCGGAGTGGGCCGACGTGGTGACGCCCCCGCTGGCGGTGGTCCGCCATCCGACCGCGGCGATCGCGCGCACCGCCTGGGAGCTCCTGATCCACCGCATGCGCACGCCGCGTGCCAAGCCGCAGCGCGTCGTGTATGCGGCGACGCAGGTCGGCGGCGCGTCGATCGCCGTGCGCCGCGCGCGCTGACGGCCGCCTGCAGCCGCGCGCTGGCGGGCGCGGTCATGTGCGATCATGCGCGCCGACGCCAACCTCCGCCGATCCCGGGCATTCATTGAGCTCCGCACCCGACTACGCCGCCGCGCGTGATTTCGCGCTCGCGCTCGCGCGCCGCGCCGGTGACGCCATCCTGCCGCATTTTCGCGAGGCGATCGCCGTCGACGACAAGGGCGGCGACCGCGGCTACGATCCCGTCACCGAGGCCGACCGCGCCGCGGAGACCGTCATCCGCGACGGCATCGCGGCCGCGTACCCGACGCATGGATTGCATGGCGAGGAGCACGGCTACGCGCCGGGATCGTCGCCGTACACCTGGGTGATCGACCCGATCGACGGCACGCGCAGCTTCATCCTCGGGCAGATGCACTGGGCAACGCTGATCGCGCTGCGCGACGCCGCGCAGCCCCGCGTGGGTGTGGCCTATCAGCCGTTCGTCGGCGAAGCCTTCGTGGCGATCGCGGGCGAGCCTGCCGAATGGCGGCGCGGCGATTCCCGGCGCGTGCTGCGCACCCGCCGCTGCGCCGCGGTCGAATCGGCCGTGCTGGTGGCCACCACGCCCGACATGTTCGCCACGCTCGCCAGCCAGGCGGGCTTTTCGCGCGTACGCGCCCGTGCGCGGCTGACGCGCTTCGGCGGCGACTGCTACGCGTACTGCCTGCTGGCGATGGGGCTCATCGACATCGTCGTCGAGTCGTCGCTGCACGCGTACGACGTGCAGGCGCTGATGCCGATCGTGGCGGGCGCCGGCGGCGTCATGACGACGTGGCGCGGCGAACGCTGCGACGACGGCGGCGACGTCGTCGCCTGCGGCGATCCTGCGCTGCACGATGCGGTGCTGAAGCTGCTCGCCGGTTGAGCGGCGCACCGCGCGCGGTGGCGCGTGCCGGGCCGCGTTGCGCATCGCCCGTGCGCGGTGGCGTCATGCCTGCGGGCGCGCCACGTCATGCGGCGGGTCGGCGCATCTCGCGCCACGCCTTGAGCGCGGCGTACAGCCGGTCGTAGCGATCGAACGCCTCGGCGTAGGCGGCCGCCTGCGCGGGATCGGGCTCGACGACGCGGTCGATGGCCACCATGGCCTCGATGCCGGCATCGATGTCGGCGAATTCGCCCGCGCCCACCGCGGCGAGGATCGCCGACCCCAGCGCGGGAGCGTCGGTGACGCGCGGCACGCTGACGGGGCGCTGCGCGGTGTCGGCGTGGATCTGCACCCATAGCGGCGAGTGACTGGCGCCGCCGCCGATCACGATCTCCTCGACCGCGACGCCGGCCGCGCTCATCACGTCGAGAATCTGGCGCGTGCCGCAGCAGATGCCCTCGATCATCGCCCGGAATACGTGCGCGCGAGTGTGGCTGAGCGCGAGGCCGACGAGCGCGCCGCGCGAATCCGCATCCGTATGCGGCGTGCGGTTGCCCTGGAAGTGATCGAGCACCGTGAGGCCTTCCGATCCGGGTGGCAGCAGCGCGGCCTCCGCATTGAGACGCGCGAGATCGGCGCCGTCGCCGGCGAATCGCCGCAGCCACGCGATCATCGAGCCCGACGACGTCTGGCCGCCTTCGAGGACGTGGCGGCCGGGATACACAGCGTTGGCGTAGCTGCCCCACAGTCCCCGCACGGCGACCGGTCGCGACGTCACCGCGAGCTGCAGGTGGGACGAGCCGGTGACGAGCGCCAGCTGGCCCTCGCGCGCGACGCCGAGGCCGATCATGCCGATGAAGGCGTCGATGCCGCCTTGCACCACCAGCGTCGAGCGCGCGAGGCCGAGGTGCTCGGCCGCCGCCGCCGTCAGCGGCCCGACCGGCGTCCCGGGCGCCGCGATCTCGGCCGGCCACTTGTCGCGCACGTCCTCGAGACCGACTGCCGCGAGCAGCGAGTCGGGCCACCCGCCGGCGCTCGCGCGAAAGTGCCAGCGGATGGCGACGTTGCTGAGGCTGCCGATCGCGCGCCCGGTGAGCCTTCGCATCATGAAATCCTGGTACTCGCAGACCGTCTGCGCCCGATCGTAGAGCGCGCGCTCGTGGCGCTTCAGCCACAGCACCTTGGGAATCATCCACTCCGGCGATACCG
Organism: Casimicrobiaceae bacterium; assembly: GCA_036003195.1. GTDB lineage: Bacteria > Pseudomonadota > Gammaproteobacteria > Burkholderiales > Casimicrobiaceae > VBCG01. The sequence goes on along the minus strand of DASYSP010000018.1, from coordinate 20,218 downwards.
GCCCCATGCCGGCGCCGTTCACCTCGAGCGCCGCGTCGCGCGTCGCCAGCAGCGCCGCGGCTTCCGCGCCGGCGCGCACATCCATCCACAGGAGCGCGGGGCGCAGCGGCTCGCCGGCGGCATCGGTGACCACCACCGTCGCCGATGTCGTGTCGAGGCAGATCGCCGCCACTTCGTGGCGGTCAATGCCCGCGGCGCGCACTGCGCCGCGCACCGCTTCGCCGATCGCGCGCCACCAATCGCGCGGATCCTGCTCCGCGCGACCGGGTGCGGGGAACGTCGTGGCGTAGCCGCTGGACGCGCCGCCCAAGTCGCGCCCGGCGGTGTCGAACACGCGCGCGCGCAGCGATTCGGTGCCGCCGTCGATGCCGATCAGGTGGCGCACGCTCGCCACATTCCCGCGCCGCCGCGCGCCAGGCTGCAAATGTAAATATGATCTTGCATATGTTCAGCGCGCACACTAAGCTACCGGCATTGTGCGACCGCCGCACGCCGTGCCGCGCGGTCGCCGCGACGGGAGGATGCGATGCGTGTCGCCATCGGCTGCGACGAGGCAGCCTACGAATTGAAGGAGGTCCTGCGCAAGCACCTCGCCGCGGCCGGTGCGCAGGTGCAGGACTACGGCACGTTCGACGCCGCGCCGGTGCTCTATCCGGACATCGCGTTCGCCGTGGCCGAGGCGGTCGCCGCCGGCCGCCACGATCGCGCGGTGCTGCTGTGCGGCACGGGAATCGGCATGGCGATCTCGGCCAACAAGGTGCCCGGCATCCGAGCCGCGCAGGCGCACGACACCTATTCGGCGGGCCGCGCGCGCATGAGCAACGATGCGCAGATCGTGACGATCGGCGCGCGCGTCGTCGGCACCGAGCTGGCGAAGACGATCGTCGATGCGTTCCTCGCCGCCGAATTCCAGGGCGCGCGCTCGGCCGACAAGGTCGCGCGCATCGTCGCGTATGAGGCGCGTGGCGGCGCGCCGACGCCGCACGCGCGCTGACCCGGCTCGCCTGCCAGCATGAACGGCGACAACCAGCTCGACGTGCGCGCCGCGTGGCTCTACTTCATGGAGGGCCTGACGCAGGCCGAGATCGCGCGGCGCCTCGGCACCACGCGCCTGCGCATCAACCGTATCGTCGTCGACGCCCGGCGCAACGGCCTCGTCGGCATCACGCTCAACTCGGAGCTCGCGAGCTGTGTCGCGCTGGAGCAGGAGCTGATTCGCGACTTCAAGCTCAAGGCGGCGGTGATCGTGCCGACGCCGCAGGACGAGGAGCAGGTGCCGGTCATCCTCGGCCGCGCGGCGGCGAGCTTCGTGTCGCATTTCCTGGAGCACAACCCGATTCGCGGCTTCGGCATCGGCTGGGGCCGCACGTTGCGCGAGATGATCCGCCACATGCGCTCCGGCCGCTATCCGGAGCTGTGGGTCAACTCGATGATGGGCGGCCTGACCCACGGCCTCGAGATCAACACGTTCGACGTCGTCAGCGAGCTGGCGCGGCGGCTCAACTCTCAGTGCCAGTATCTCGCCGCGCCGATCTACGCGGGCAGCCCGCAGTCGCGCGACACCATCATCGCGCAGGACGTGTTCCGCGACGCGTTCCGCCGCATCGAGACCAACGAGCTCGCCGTGCTCAGCATCGGCGACGTGACCAAGCGCTCGATGCTCGTGCGCTACGGGCTGCCGGAGGACGTCGGCGTGCGCGAGTTGCGCGCCGCCGGCGCGGTGTGCGACGTCATCGGCCAGTTCATCGACATTCATGGCCGGCCCGTCGACCATCCGCTCAATCGCCGCGCGATCGCGCTGCCGCTGCGCGACCTGGCGCGCGTGCCGACCGTGGTGTTCGCCGCCGGCGGCCGCCACAAGGCGCAGGCGCTGGCCGCCGTGCTGCGGGGCGGGTTCGGCTCGGTCATCGTCTGCGACGAGGACACCGCGCGCGCCGCCGCCACGCTGGCGCACAACGCCGGCTGACAGCCGCCGCGGTCGCCGGCGCGCCTGCGCACGCGTCCGATACATTTGTCATTTGGGGAATCCATCTATATCATAGCCCGAAAAATCGCGCGGCTCGCTGGCCGTCACGGCGGTGTAACGCACGCGCGCGAAGGTGGCACCGGAGGAGCGCATGACGCGGGTCGTACAGATTTCCGATACCCATTTGAGCCCGGCGAAGCAGCACTTCGCCGTCAACTGGAAGCCGCTGCGTGACTGGGTGCTGGCGCAGCACGCCGATCTGATCATCCACACCGGCGACCTCACCGTCGACGGCGCCGACAGCGAGGACGACATGCGCGCCGGCGCCGAGCTGATGCGCTCGCTGGGCGCGCCGGTGCGCGCCGTCCCCGGCAACCACGATGTCGGCGAGGCCGGCAACCCGTACCAGCCGGTGAACGCCGAGCGGCTCGCGCGCTGGCGCCGGTATTTCGGCTCGGACTGGTGGTCGCACGATCTCGCGCAATGGCGCCTCGTCGGCATCGATTCGATGCTGTTCGGCAGCGGCGATGCCGAAGAGGCGCGCCAGCTGGAGTGGCTCACGCAGGTGATGGCGAGCGCGGGCGACCGCCGGATCGCGTGGTTCACGCACCGGCCACTCTTCATCGATCACCCGCACGAGGCGGACACCGGCTACTGGTCGGTGAAGCCGGGTCCGCGCCAGCCGATGCTCGATCTGCTGCGCCGTCACGACGTGTCGATCGTGAGCACCGGGCACCTGCACAAGTGGCGCGACAGCGTCGTCGACGGCTGCCGCTTCGTCTGGTGCGGCTCGTCGGGCTTCCTGGTGGGCCCGGACAACCAGCCGGACATGGCGGGCGAGAAGCGCCTCGGCGCGGTCGTCTATGACTTCCACGGCACCGACGTCACGATCCGGCGCGGCGACGTGCCCGAGCTGACGACGCTGTGGATCGACGACGTGCTGCACGAAGTCTATCCGCCGCGCCACGCGGCCTGACACGCGCGGCGAAGATCGCGGATGGCGACGGTCGAACTCAAGTCGGTCAGCAAGTCTTTCGGCGAGGTGCCCGTCCTCGCCGGCATCGACCTTGACATCGCCGACGGCGAGTTCCTGACGCTGGTCGGCGCGTCGGGCTGCGGCAAGTCCACGCTGATCCGCATCATCGCCGGGCTGGAGCAGCAGTCGTCCGGCTCCGTGCTCATCGACGGCGTTCCGGTCGACCACCTGCGGCCGCACGAGCGCAAGGTGGCGATGGTGTTCCAGAGCTACGCGCTGTATCCGCACATGCGGGTGTTCGCCAACATCGCGCTGCCGCTGGTGATGTCGCGGCTGCGGCTCTACGAGCGGCTGCCGCTGCTGCGGCTGCTGTCGACTCGCCGCCGCCGCGTGATGGCCGAAATCGCGCGCGACGTCGGCGCGATCGCCGCGCAGCTGCAGATCGACGGGCTGCTGGACCGGCGGCCGTCGCAGCTGTCGGGCGGCCAGCGCCAGCGCGTGGCACTCGGCCGCGCAATGGTGCGGCAGCCTGCCGCGTTCCTGATGGACGAGCCGCTGTCGAACCTCGACGCCAAGCTGCGCGTGCACATGCGCAGCGAGCTGGCCGAGTTGCACGCGCGTCTCGGCGCGACGTTCATCTACGTGACCCACGACCAGGTCGAGGCGATGACCATGTCCAATCGCGTGGCGATGATGGACAACGGCACGATCCTGCAGCTCGGCCTGCCAAGCGAGCTCTATGCGCGGCCGGCCAACGTCAAGGTCGCGCAGTTCATCGGCGCACCGGCGATCAACCTGTTGCCGGCCAGGATCAGTGCGTCGGGCGCGGTGGAGCTCTTCGGCGAGCAACTCGCATTGCGCGTGCGCGGTTCGCCCGGCGCGGCTCTGACGCTTGGCCTGCGCCCCGAGGCGGTCACGCCGGCGCCGCCCGGCACGACGCGCGCCGGATTGCATGCGCTCACCGGCCGCCTGCGGCGCAGCGAAAATCTGGGCGCCGAGCACATCCTGCACGTCGATCTCGCCGCGCCGGCGAGCGGCACGATCATCTGCCGCCAGGCGGTCGATCCGGCGACCCAGGCAGCCGACGCCGGCGGCACCGCGCTGCTGTTTGCACCGGCCGCGTGCCATGTGTTCGATGCGGCCGGCCATCGCGTCGCCGACGTCGAAGCACTGAACCCGGCGGGCGCGGCGGCGGCGGCGCCGACGCTGGCGCGAGCGCGTTGACCGTGGCGAGCGCTGCGATCGCTTCGGGATCCCTGCCCGCGCCGCGACCTAACCGGCAGCGGCGGATCGAGAGCGTGGCGGGCTGCGGGTTCTCGCTGCCCGCATTCCTGCTGCTGCTGCTGATCTACATCGTGCCGCTGCTCGTGCTTGGCTATCTCAGCTTCACCAATTACGAGCTGGGCGCGCTCGATACGCGCTTTCTCGGCCTCGCGAACTTCCGCAAGGCGCTGGTCGACCCCGTCTTCCGGCGCTCGCTCGGCAACACGTTCGCTTATGTCGCGATCGTGCTGCCGGGCGCGGTGGGACTCGGCCTGCTGATCGCCGTGCTGCTGCACCGGCGCAAGCGCTCGCGCTCGTTCTACGAAGTGATCTATTTCCTGCCGGTCACCTCGACGCTGATCGCCATGGCGACGGTGTTCCAGTTCATGCTGCATCCGAGTATCGGCCCGGTCAACGGCGTGCTGCGCGCACTGGGGTTCTCGGCGATTCCATTCCTCAGCGAGCCGGCGTATGTGCTGCCCACGCTGGCCGCCATCGGCATCTGGCACCTGGTCGGCTTCAACATGGTGCTGTTCCTGGCCGGGCTGTCGGCAATCCCGCGCGATCTCTACGAGGCCGCGGAAATCGACGGCTGCCAAGGCGGTCTCGACCGCTTCATGACCATCACCTGGCCGCTGCTCGGGCCCACCACGATGTTCGTCATCGTCACCACGTCGATCACCGCGTTCAAGGTGTTCGACACCGTCGCGGTGATGACACGGGGCGGCCCGATGGGCCATTCGGAAGTGCTGCTCTACGCGATCTATCTCGAGGGCTACCAGTATTTCCACATGGGCTACGCGTCGGCGCTGACGCTCATCTTCCTGGCGTTCGTGCTGATCATCTCGGTCGTGCAGACGCTCGTCATCGAGCGCCGGGTGCACTACTGATGGCCGCGCCGCTCACGTTGCCGCTCGCGCGCGCCGACCTGCCCCGGCGGCCCTCGACGCCGCTGGCGGCGATGCTGCGCCGCATCGTCACGCTGTTCGTCGTGCACGGCATCCTGATCGCCGGCGCGGTGGTCATCCTGATGCCGTTCCTGTGGATGCTGATCACGTCGATCAAGTCGCCGGCGGAAATCTTCGCGGCCAGCTTCAGCCTGTGGCCGAAGCGCTTCAACGCCGTCGAGAACTACAGCTTCGCGCTCAGCCAGGTCCCGCTGCTGCGCTTTGCGATCAACGGCGCCATCATTTGCGCAACGTTGCTGGTGGTGCAGGTGCTGGTCGCCGTGCCCTGCGCCTACGCCTTGGCCAAGCTGCGCTTCCCCGGACGCTCGACGCTGTTCGCGCTGGTGCTGCTCGGCCTTTGCATCCCGATCCAGGTGCCCGCGCTGCCGCTGTACATGGGCCTCGCCAAGTTCGGCCTGCTCGACACCTACTTCGCGATCATGATGCCGTTCTTCCTGTCGGTGTTCGCGATCTTCCTGTTCCGCCAGTTCTTCAAGGGCTATCCCGACGAGATCATCTACGCGGCCCGCCTCGACGGCATGAGCGAGTTCGAGATCGTGTGGCTGATCGTCGTGCCCAGCGCATGGCCCGCGATCGCCGCGTTCTCGGTGTTCTCGTTCATCGCGCACTGGAACGACCTGTACTGGCCGTTGATCGTCATCTCCGACACCAAGCTCGCGACACCCCCGCTCGGCATGATGTTCTTCGCCGATGCCGAGACCGGCACCAACTACGGCGCGCTGACTGCCGCCGCCACGGTGCTCACCGCACCGCTGGTCATCGCCTTCCTGATCGCGCGCCGCCACTTCATCGACGCCATCACCATGACCGGAATCAAGTGATCACCTGCCCACCCGCCGTTCGGATGGAACCGGCGCGACAAGCTTGCCGACCCCTTTCGTTCGCATGATTTTTCGCATGACCCACTAGGAGACACCGATGAGTAGATTGCGCATTTTGCTGGGCTCGATCATGGTCGCCATCGCGATGGCGGCGGCGACCGGCGCGCGCGCCGAGCAGGTCACGCTCGACGTCCTGTATGCCTTCCCGGCGTTCGCGAAGTTCCACGAGCCGATCGCCGAGGCGTTCATGAAGCAGCACCCGGACATCAAGATCGCATTCCGGGCGCCGGCGCCGACCTACGACGACGGTCACCAGACGATGATGCGGCAGGCCGTCACCAATCAGCTGCCCGACGTCTACTACTCGGGTTTCCACCTGCTCACCGAGCTCGTGCGCACGCTCGACAAGCGCAACCAGATCGTCGATCTCGCGCCCCTGCTCGCGGCCGAAGGCAAGGCATTCCGCGAACAGAATTACTCGGACAAGATCATCGAGCTCGGCCGCGTCGACGGCAAGCTTTACGGCCTGCCGTTCAACGCCTCGTCGCCGATCATGTTCTACAACACCGAGCTGGTGAAGAAGGCCGGCGGCGATCCCGATCACATGCCCGACACGTGGGACGCACTGCTCGCGCTCGCCGCCAAGATCAAGGCGAGCGGGCCCGACGTCGCGGGCATCGCCTACAACGTCAATGACTGGCCGGACGTGTGGCTGTACCACGCGATGATCATGCAGCAGGGCGGCACCGTGGTCGACGGCGACAAGGTTCCGCTCGGCGGACCGGTCATCGGCGTCAAGGCGCTGCAGACATTTCGCCGCTTCGCCACCGAAGGCGGCATGCCGCTGATCGACTGGGACCAGTCGCGCCAGCAGTTCATCGCCGGCAAGATCGGCATCTTCTTCGACACGCCGGCGCGCCTGCGCCAGGTCACCGACCTGATCGGCGACAAGTTCACGCTGCGCACCGCGGTCTTTCCGATCGACAACAAGGCCAAGGGCGGCCTGCCGACCGGCGGCAACGCGGCAATCATCACCACGCGCGACCCGAAGAAGCAGAAGGCTGCGTGGGAATTCCTCAAGTTCGTGACGGGTCCGGAAGCGCAGAAGATCGTCGTCGAGGGGACCGGCTACCTGCCGACCAACCTGCGTGCGACGGGCCCGCAGTTCCTCGGGCCGTTCTACGACAAGAACCCGAATTTCCGCACCGTCTCGCTGCAGATGGAGCGCGCGGTGCCGTGGCAGGGCTACCCGCACGGCAACACCGTGCGGATCTGGCGCGCGCAGCGCGAGATCATCACCGGCATCATGCGCGGCGAAATCGAGCCGAAGGCCGGCTACGAGCGGCTGCTCAAGGAAACCGCTGAATTGATGAAGGCGCCGTGATGTCGCGGCGATCACGGGCCGAAGCTTCCCGCGGTCGCCGACCCTCGATACCGCGCCTGGACAGCTGCCCGGGCGCGGCGCCGTACCGCTTGCACCGTGCAATGGCAAGGAGAGCCGGATGATTGGGTTGTTTTCATTGTCGAAGTCGATTGTGCTGGCGGTGGCGGTCGCGGTGTCGATTTCGATCGCGCGGGCAGAAACGATCACGCTCGACGTCTATTACTCGTTCCCGTCGTTCGCCAAGTTCCACGATGCCGTCGCGCAGGAATTCATGAAGCGCCATCCGGACATCAGGATCGCGTTCCGCGCGCCGGCGCCGACCTATGACGACGGCCACCAGACGATGTTGCGGCAGGCCGTCACCAACCAGTTGCCGGACGTCTACTTCGAGGGCTTCCACCTGATGGACGAGCTGGTCCACACGCTGGCGCCGCGCCACCAGATCGTCGATCTCGGCCCGCTGCTGGCCGCCGAGGGCAAGCCGTTCCGCGCGGCGAACTACGCCGATCCGACGCTCGGCCTCGGGCGCGTCGACGGCACGCTCTACGGGCTCGCCTTCAATGCGTCGACGGCCGTCATGTTCTACAACGCCGAGCTCGTGAAGCAGGCCGGTGGCGATCCCGCGCACATGCCCGACGATTGGGAGTCGGCGATGGCGCTCGCGGCGAAGATCAAGGCGACGGGGCCGGACGTGGCGGGCCTCGCCTACAACGTGCAGGACTGGCCCGCGGTGTGGCTCTACCATTCGATGATCAATCAGGCCGGCGGCGTCGTCGTCGCCGGCGACCGTGTGCTGCTCGGCGGACCCGACATCGGCGTCAAGGTGCTGCAGCGATTCCGCCGGTTCGTCACCGAGGACGGCATGCCGCTGATCGGCATGGAAGATTCGCGCCAGCAGTTCGTCGCCGGCAAGGTCGGCATGTACTTCGATTCCCCGGCGCGCCTGAAGCAGATGAGCGGACTGGTGGGCAACCGCTTCACGATGCGTACTGCGATCTTTCCGGTCGACGACAAGGCGCACGGCACGTTGCCGACCGGCGGCAACGCCGGCGTGATCACCACACGCGATCCGCAGAAGCAGAAGGCGGCGTGGGAATACCTCAAGTTCGTGACCGGCCCCGAAGCGCAGACGGTCGTCGTCGAGAACACCGGCTACCAGCCGACCAACCTGCGTGCTGGCGGCGCCGAGTTCCTCGCGCCGTTCTACGACAAGAACCCGGACTACCGAACCGTGGCGCTGCAGATGGATCGCTCCGGTCCGTGGCAGGGCTACCCGCGCGGCAACACCGTGCGCATCTGGCGTGCGCAGCGCGAGATCATCACCGGCGTCATGCGCGGCGACATCGATCCCAGGTCGGGCTACGAGCGGCTGCTGAAGGCCGCGACCGAGCCCGCGCCATGACCGGCACGCCCGCGCGCTACGCGGCGCTGCTCGCCGGCACCGAGGCCATAGCCGCGCAGGCGGCACAGACGCTGTGCGCGATGCAGGGTCGCGCGCTCGATGTCAGCCGCAAGGAGCTGCGCGACGTCGTCACCGATGCCGACCTCGCGTCCGAGCGGCTGGTGCTCGACGGTCTGCGCGCATTGACGCCGGGCGCCGCGATCCTTTCCGAGGAAGCCGGGGCCAGCGGTCCGCAAGGCGGCCCGCGCTGGATCGTCGATCCGCTCGACGGCACCGTCAACTACGCGGCTGCGCTGCCGTGGTTTTCGGTGACGATGGCCTACCAGGAAGACGGACGCACGCGGGTCGGCGTGGTGCACGCGCCGCGCGCCGGCATTCTCGCGCGCTTTGCCGAGGGCAGCGTCGCCACCGTCAACGGGCGCACCGCACGGGTGTCGACGTGCGCGTCGCTGGCCAATGCCGTCGTGTCCATCATCATCACGTCGCATTTCACCGACGCCGAGGTCGCGCGCGCCGCGGAGGCCGTGCGCCGTCTCGGCACGTCCGCGCGCGGCGTGCGCATCATCGTCTCGGGCGGGCTCGAAATGACGCTGGTCGCCGACGGCCAGCTCGACGGCTACGTCTCGCTCAAGGCCGATGCCGTGTCGCATGCCGCGGCGATGCCGCTGGTGCGCACCGCGGGCGGCCGGATCACGGGACTCGATGGGCGCGAGTCGACCGACGACGACCTCGACCGGATCACGACCAACGGCGTGATCCACGACGAGCTGCTGGCGTGTCTCCACGGCCTCTGACCTCGATCACGGCGGCCTCGCGTCCATGCAAGCCGACCTGGTGACGCCGCCGCCTGCCGCCGCGAATGCATCGCCGAGCGTCCTCGACGAGGCCGTCGCGCGCGCATCGGTCACCCGCGCGGTGGCGGTCGATGCCGGGGCGATCGCGCGGCTGCCGTCGATGTTCGCAGCCCTCGGGCACACCGGCGCGTGCCGGATCGTCGCCGATCCCAACACCCTGGATGCGGCGGGGTTGCGCACGCTAGTGGTGCTGCGCGAAGCGGGCTTCACCTGCGCCGAACCCGTCGTCCTCGACGAGACGCCGCGGCTCAAGCCGTATGCACGCACCGCGCGCGAGCTCGGCGAGCGGCTGAAGGAAAGTGCCGCGATGCCGATCGCGGTGGGCGCCGGGGTGATCAACGACCTCACCAAGTTCGCCGCGTCGATGGCGGGATTGCCGTATGCCTGCGTGGCGACGGCGGCGTCGATGGACGGGTACGCGGCCTCCGGCGCTGCACTGCTCGACGACGGATTCAAGCGCACGCTGGACTGCGCGCCACCGGTCGCCATCGTCGCCGATCTCGACGTGCTCGCGCGTGCGCCGGCGCGGATGACGGCGTGGGGCTACGGCGACCTGTCCGGCAAGGTGATCGCCGGCGCCGACTGGATCCTGGCGGACGCCGTCGGCGAAGAGGCGCTCGCCGCGCGGCCGTTCGCGCTGGTGCAGGACAACATCCGCGGCTGGCTGCACGCCTCCGGCGTGGCGGGATCGCAAGGCGTCGAGGCGCTGCGCGGGTTGACCAGCGGGCTGCTGGTCTCCGGCTTCGCGATGCAGGCGCACGGCAACTCGCGCCCGGCCAGCGGCAGCGACCACCAGATTGCGCACGTGTGGGAGATGGAGCGGCTGATGGTCGCCGGCGAGCCGGCCGCGCACGGCGCATGCGTCGGCGTGGGGACGGTCGCCATGCTCGCGATGTACGAATGGTTCCTCGCCCAGGACGTAGCCGCGGCGGTGGCGGCGGCGAACCGTGCCGGCGCGCCCGACGTCGCGCGCATCGATGCAGAATTGCAGGCGTCGTTCGCGGAACCGTCGCTGCTGGCGAGCGCGCGCGGCGAAGTCGCGGCGAAGCTGGCGCGCGCCGGGCGCCGGCCGGCGCGACTCGTGGCGCTCGGCGCGGCGTGGCCCGCGCTGCGCGACCGACTGCGCACGACGCTCGTGCCGGCGACGACGATGGAGGCGTGGCTCGCGGCGTGCGGTGCCGCATCGCATCCGGCGGACCTCGGCGTGTCGTCCGGCAAGCTCGCCGGCGATTACCGCCGCGCGCGGCTGATCCGCAGGCGCTACACGCTGCTGGATTGTCTCGAGGATCTGGGGTGGCTCGACACCGCGATCGATGCGCTGTTCGCCGCGGACGGTTTCTGGGGGCAGCGGGCGCGCTGAGAGGCGCCCTGCGACTTCATCCGCGATGGGTGCAGGCCGCGCGCGCGTCGATCACGCGATTGGCGAGCGTCGCGATCGAGTCGACGATGCCGTCGCAGTCGATGGCCTGCACCGGCGTGCCTTCGTTGTAACCGTAGGGCAGGATCACCACGGGACAGCCGGCGGCGCGCGCGCAGCGCGCGTCGTTGCCGGAGTCGCCGACCATCAGCATGCGCGACACCGGCACCCCGAGGCGTTCGGCGGCGACGCGCAGCGGTGCGGGATCCGGCTTCACGGCAATGGCGTCGCCCGCGCCCACGCAGGTCGCGAAATAGCGCGCGAGACCCGCGCGCTCGAGGTGCGGCGCGATGAAGTCGCGCGCCTTGTTGGTCACCACCGCCAGCGGATAACCGGCGGCATGCAGCCGGGCGAGGCCGTCGACGACGCCGGCGAACAGCACCGTGCGCGTGCCGAGCACGCCGGCGTAGATCGCGCCGAATCGATCGAGCAATGCGCCGAGCTCGGCATCGTCCGCGACGCGGCCGCTCACTTCGGCTAACGCGCGACGCACGAGATTCGGCATGCCCTTGCCGATCAGGTCGGCGACGCGCGCGGTCGCGATCGGCGCGAGCGCGCGCTCGGCGAACAGCCGGTTCATCGCCAGCGCGAGATCGTGCACGGTGTCGAGCAGCGTGCCGTCGAGGTCGAACGCGATCGCCTCGACGTCGCGCAGTGCGCGCGCCAGCGCCGCCGCTTCAGCGCCCGGCGGCGGCATCCGCGGCCTTGTCGTCGCGAGGATGATCGGGCGGCAATGGATCGACGTAGGGAAAGCGGCTGAGGCCCTTGGCCACCGTCGCCGAATGGCCGCGAACGTACTGCTGCGACGCGTCCTTGAATGGCTGGTATTCCCACGACGGCGCGCCGCTGCCGGCGAACGGCTTCAAGAACAGGCGGCGACGCTGGCTCGCAAGCACCGCCTTCTCGATCGCGGCGACATCCCATTGCGCGTGCAGCTTGCGCTGCATCTGCACTTCCACCGCGGCGGCCGCCGGCGTGCCTGCGAGATCGTCGAGCTCGCGCGGGTCGGCGGCCAGGTCGAACAGCTGGGCGCCGTCCGGCGCGCTCCAGATGTACTTGTGAGGACCGCTGCGGATCATGAAGCACGGCGCGATCGACCCGTCCGCCGTGTATTCGGCATAGACGTCGTGCGACCATTCGCGGCCATCGCCATCCAGCAGCGGCGCGAGGCTGTGGCCGTCGACAGCCTCCACCATCGTTGGCGGATGGCCATCGGTGGCGAGGTCGAGGAACGTGGGCAGCAGATCGACGTGCGAAACGTTGTGCGCGATGCGCGATGCGCCCGCGCGACCGGCAGGCATGCGCACGATCAGCGGCACGCGCATCGCGGGCTCGAAGAAACACATTTTGTACCACATGCCGCGCTCGCCGAGCATCTCGCCGTGGTCGGCCGTCAATACCACGACGGTGTTGGCGGCGAGCCCGGTCTCGTCGAGGACGCGCATCAGGTCGCCGACCTTGTCGTCGACGTAGCTGGTCATGCCGTAGTAGGCGTGGCGGGCGGTGCGCACGCGCGCCTCGGTCATGTCGTACTCGTCCATCCGCGTCAGCCAGTAGTGGCGCTTGCTGTGCGGGTCGCGCTGCGCGTAGGGAATCGGCGGCGTGGCCGGCAGGTCGATCTCGTCGTCGCGATACCGGTCCCAGTAGTCCTGCGTGATGATGAACGGGTTGTGCGGATGCGTGTACGACACCGTCAGCATGAACGGGCGATCGTCCCTGGCGCGCGCGAGGTCGTAGAGCTTCTGCACGCCGTGATAGTGGACGTCCTCGTCGAAATCGATCTGCAGATTGCGCTGGCACAGGCCCGCCTCGACCACGCCGCGCGCACTGACCGCCGAGCGCGGCAGCCCCTTGTGCGACCAGTCCGGGGTCCACGCGAAATCCGCAGGGTAGATGTCGGTGGTGAGCCGCTCTTCGTAGCCGTGCAGCTGGTCGGGACCGATGAAGTGCATCTTGCCGGACAGGCACGTCTGGTATCCGAGCGAGCGCAGGTAGTGCAGCAGGGTCGGCACGCTGGATGCGAACTCGGCGGCGTTGTCGAAGGCGCCGATGCGCGATGTGAGCTGTCCCGACAGCGTGGCGAAACGCGCCGGCGCGCAGATCGGGAAGTTGCAATACGCGTTGTCGAACACCGTGCCGCCATGGGCCAGCGAATCGATGTGCGGCGCCTTGACGACCTTGTGACCGTAGGCGGGAAGCGCGAGCGCCGACAGCTGGTCCGCCATGATGAAAAGAAAGTTCGGCCGCTGTTGAGCCACGTGCTCCTCCTGCGATGGAAATACGGATGCGTAAGGCGGTGGCCGTGGCGCATCGCGCGATGCGCCGCACGCGGGCGCGGCGCCTGCGGCGATCCTAACATAGGCATTTTGCGCGTGACAGATGTATGGCCGCGTCGAATGCGCGCCACGGCTGGTGCACGCACGACGGCGGCCGGCGATCGGGCACTTCGCGACGGCGTGGACCACGCATAACCATATTGCCGCGGCGCGCCGTCTGGTCGCGCGATTCCGTTATGATGAAAATCCATTCGCGCGCGGCTCGCGCGCACCCCTGTCGCGGAGGAATCGGCATGAAGGCCAACAACATCCTGGAAACGATCGGCGGCACGCCGCACGTCAAGGTCAACCGCCTGTTCGGCGATTCGCACCACGTGTGGATCAAGCAGGAGCGCGCCAATCCCGGCGGATCGATCAAGGACCGGATCGGCCTGGCGATGGTGGAGGATGCCGAGAAGCGCGGGGTGCTGAAGAAGGGCAGCGTGATCATCGAGCCGACTTCCGGCAACACCGGCATCGGCCTGGCGATGGTCGCCGCGGTCAAGGGCTACAAGCTGATCCTGGTGATGCCGGAGAGCATGTCGGTCGAGCGCCGCCGGCTGATGCTCGCCTACGGCGCGAGCTTCGACCTGACGCCGCGCGAGAAGGGCATGAATGGCGCGATCGCGCGCGCCAAGGAGCTGGCGGCGTCCACGCCCAATGCGTGGATTCCGCAGCAGTTCGACAATCCGGCCAACGTCGAGGTGCACCGGCGCACCACCGCCGCCGAGATCCTCGCCGATTTTCCGCAGGGCATCGACTACCTGATCACCGGCGTCGGCACCGGCGGCCACATCACCGGCGTCGCCGAGGTTCTGAAGCCCAAATTTCCCAGGCTCAAGGTGTTCGCGGTGGAGCCCGACGCGTCGCCGGTGCTGTCCGGCGGCAAGCCCGGGCCGCACGCGATCCAGGGGCTCGGCGCCGGCTTCATCCCGTCGATCATGGACGTCAAGCTGCTCGACGGCACGATCCAGGTGAACGCCGACGACGCCAAGGAAATGGCACGACGTGCCGCACGCGAGGAAGGCATGCTGGTCGGCATCTCGTCGGGCGCGACGTTGCAGGCCATCAAGCAGAAACTGCCGGAGATCGCGCGCGGCGCGACGATCCTCGGCTTCAACTACGACACCGGCGAGCGCTACCTGTCGATCGCCGAGTTCCTGCCGACCGAATCGTAGCGGTCGGCGGCGGCGAGGATGGCGTCATCCCCGCGAAGGCGGGGATCCGGAAGTATCGTCACGCCGATGCGTGGATTCCCGCTTTCGCGGGAATGACGGCAGGCACTTGCGCCAACGCGTGGATTCCCGCTTTCGCGGCGCGGTCATCCCTGCGAAAGCGGGGATCCAGAAGTGTCGTCACGCCGATGCGTGGACCCGCTTTCGCGGGAATGACGGCAGGCACTTGCGCCGACGCGTGGATTCCCGCCTGCGGGAATGACGGCAGGCACTTGCGCCGACGCACGCATTCCCGCCTGCGGGAATGACGGCGCTGTCCGGTCAGCGTGCCGCCAGTTCGTGCTCCATCGCCGCTTCGGCGCGCAGCGACTCGAAATCCCGATCGACGGTGGCGACCGCCAGCGTGCGTCCGGCGCGCACGAAGCGGATCGTCGCCTTGCGCGCGTCAAGCGAGCCGTCGATGACGACATCGTCGAACTTCTCGGCGTGGCCGACGTAATGGATGACGGCGTCGAAATGCTGGCTCCAGAAGAACGGCACCGCGTCGAACGCCACGCGCTCGCCGAGCATGTTGCGCGCGGCGACCTGGCCCTGGCGCTCGGCCACCACCCAGTGCTCGACGCGGATGTGGTCGCCGGTGTGCGGGTCGGGCCAGCGCGCGATGTCGCCGGCGGCGAAGATGCCGGGTTGCGACGTCTGCAGATGGGCATCGACGACGACGCCGCGGTCGACCGTCAGCCCCGCACGCTCGGCGAGCGCGACCGCGGGCCGCACGCCCACGCCCAGCACCACGAAGTCGACGCGCAGCGTGGTGCCGTCGGACAGGATCGCCTGCTCGCCGTCCATGCGCGCAAGCGATGCGCCGAGATGGAAGGCGACGCCGTTCGCCTCGTGCACGCCGCGCACGAACGCGCCGACCTTGTCGCCCATGACGCGCTCGAGGGGCACCCGCTCGGGCGCCACGACGTGGACGTCGAGACCGCGCGCACGCAGCGACGCCGCGACTTCGAGCCCGATGAAGCTCGCGCCGACGACCAGCGCACGCGTCGCGCCCTTGGTGCGCGCGACGATCGCCTTGCTGTCGCTGAACGAGCGCAGGTAGAGGAGCCGTGACGGATCGGCGCCCGCAACGTCCAGCCTGACGGGCTCGGCGCCGGTGGCCAGCAGCAACGCGTCGTAGCCGTAAGCGCGCCCCTCGTCCGTCGTCACGCGCCTCTGCGCGGTGTCGATCGCGCTGACGCGCGCACCGAGCACGAGATCGATGCGGCGCTCCTCGTAGAAGTCGGGTGAGCGCAGCGGTATCCAGTCGTCGGGCGCGCTGCCGGCGAGAAAGTCCTTGGAAAGATTGGGACGGTCGACCGGCGGCGAATCGTCGGCCGACAGCATCGTCAGCGCGCCGGCATAGCCCTGCCGGCGCAGCATGTCGGCGGCCGCCAGGCCGGCCGCGCCGCCGCCGACGATGACGATCGATGCCGGGGTGCCGGGGCCGGCGCGCGACGGCGCGCGCGGCGCCTCGACCTTGCCGTGCACGACGACGCGCTCGCCGCTGCGCTCGACGCGGTAGCAGGCGATGGGATCGAGTGCCGGCGCACGCAGCGCCTCGCCGCTGCGCAGGCAGAACTCGGCGTGATGCCACGGGCAGCGCACGGTGTCGCCGACGACGAGACCCTCCGCCAGCGGGCCGTGGTAATGCGTGCAATGCGCACCGACGGCGAACACGTCGTCGCCGCGCTTGAGCACGATGACGTCGTCGTCGCCGACACGCCCGGCGACGATCGCGCCGTCGGTGAGCTCGGCGAGCGCCACGCCCTGTGCGAGGTCGCGCTTGGGGGGGTGGGGTGCATCGGCCATCGTCGGTCCTTTCGTGATTCCGCGGCGCGCGCGCGAGCCCATGATAGTCCCCGCGCCATGCGTTGCCGGCGCGTGCGTGCATGCATTGGATGCACCGACGACGCGCGGCGTTACACTGCGGCCTTTTTGCGGGGTCGTTGCCATGCCGTTTTCGACGAAGGATCGCCGGTGCGCAGCGCACCTGATGGGCGCGGCAGCCGGCGCGCTGGCGCTCGCGCTCGCCGCGTGCCAGAGCGCGCCGCCGGCCAGCCCGATCGCGGCGATCGCGCCCCCGCCCGTAACCGGATTCGCCATGACCGACGCCACCGACCCCTACCTGTGGATGGAAGACGTCGACAGCCCGCGCGCGATCGACTGGGCACGCAAGCAGAACGCGCGCACGCTCGGCGTGCTCGAGGGTGATCCGGTGTACGCGCGCCTCTACCAGGATGCGCTCACGGTATCGACCACCAAGGACCGGATTCCCGGCGTGCGCTTCGCCGGCGACGGCATGCTGCGCGACTTCTGGCAGGACCGGGATGCGGTGCGCGGCATCTGGCGCGAGACGTCGCTCGCCGCGTACCGCGGCGGTGATCCCGCATGGCGAACCGTGCTCGACCTCGACGCGCTGGCCAAGGCGGAGAGCGCCAACTGGGTGTGGAAGGGCGCGCAGTGCCTGCCACCGGCGATGCGGCGATGCCTGGTCCATCTGTCGAACGGCGGCAAGGACGCCTCGACGCTGCGCGAGTACGACGCGGTGGACAAGCGCTTCGTCGCCGGCGGCTTCGTCGCCGACGAGAGCAAGCAGGATGTCGAGTGGTACGACGCCGATACGCTGTACATCGCGCGGGATTGGGGCGAAGGCTCGATGACGACGTCCGGCTATCCGTACATCGTCAAGCAGTGGCAGCGCGGCACGCCGCTCGCGGCGGCGCGCGAGGTGTTCCGCGGCTCGCGCAACGACGTCGCCGCCGGCCCGACGGTGCTGCGCGATGCCGACGGCCGCGCCCGGGCGGTGATCGTGCAGCAGGGCATCTCGTTCTTCGAATCGCGCTACTTTCTCATCACCGCGTCGGGGCCGGTGGAGCTGCCGTTTCCGCTGCGCTCGTCGCTCAAGGGCTTCGTCGACGGCCAGGTGGTGCTGGAGCTGAAGCAGGATTTCGCCGCGCAAGGACTCAAGGAAGGCGATCTCGCGAGCTTCGACCTCGCCGCGCTGCAGGCCGACCCGGCTACGGCGAAAGCGACGCTGGTGCTGCGCGCCGCGGCCAACGAAGCGGTCGACGGCGTCGCCACCACGCGCAACCGCCTGCTGGTCGCGCTGTATCGTGACGTCAAAGGCACGCTGCAGAGCTTCGCGCACAGCGCACAGGGCTGGACGCGCACGTCGATCGCGATGCCCGAAGGCGGCTCGGTCGACCTCGATGCGGCGGACGATGCGAGCGAGCGTGCGATCATCACCACGCGCAACTTCCTCACGCCGACGCAGCAATGGCTGGTGGATGCCGGCGACGGCGCGCGCACGCTGCTGCGCAGCCTGCCGGAGCAATTCGACGCGAGTCGCGACGTCGTCGAGCAGGCCTGGGCGACGTCGAGCGACGGCACGCGCGTCCCGTATTTCGTCGTGCGGCCGAAGGACCTCAAGCGCGACGGCAGCGCGCCGACGCTTCTTTATGCGTACGGCGGGTTCCAGGTGTCACAGACGCCGTGGTACTCGGGCGTCTTCGGCCGCCTGTGGCTCGCGCGCGGCGGCGTGCTCGTGGTGGCCAACATTCGCGGCGGCGGGGAGTTCGGTCCGCGCTGGCACCGCGCCGGCCTCAAGGAGAACCGGCAGAAGGTGTTCGACGACTTCTATGCGGTCGCGCACGCGGTCGTCGACGACAAGCTCACAAGCCCGCGTCGCCTCGGCATCATGGGCGGGTCGAACGGCGGCCTGCTGGTGGGCGTGGCGATGACCCAGCACCCCGAACTGTTCAACGCGGTGGTGATCCAGGTGCCGCTGTTCGACATGCTGCGCTACACGCAGATCGGCGCCGGCGCGTCGTGGATCGGCGAATATGGCGACCCTTCGATCGCGGCGGAGCGCGCCTACATCGCGAAGTACAGCCCGTACCAGCACCTCGCGCCGGGCATGCAGTATCCGGAAGTGTTCTTCGAGACGTCCACCAAGGACGACCGCGTGCATCCGGCGCATGCGCGCAAGGCGGCGGCGCGCCTGGAGGCGCTGGGCTATCCGTTCTACTACTACGAGAACATCGACGGCGGCCACGGCGCCGATGCCAACCTGCTCGAGCGCGCGCGGCGCTCGGCGCTCGAGTTCACCTACCTGTCGCGCAAGCTGATGGATTGACGCGACGTCGTACGACACTGGATTCCCGCGTGCGCGGGAATGACGGCAGGGTGCACACGAATCCCGTCGCGTGAAAGTCGTCCCCGCGCATTGGGCATCCCCGCGCATGACACTGGATTCCCGCGTGCGCGGGAATGACGGCAGGGTGCGCACGAATCCCGTCGCGTGAACGTCGTCCCCGCGCATTCTTCGTCCCCGCGCATTCGTCATCTCCGCGCATTCGTCATCCCCGCGAAAGCGGGGATCCAGCCTCGCCCCTACAGCGGCAGCGCGGTCGTGTCCTTCACCGTCTCGAGCACGAACGCCGACTGCACGTTGACGACCACCGGCAGCGCCAGCACCTTTTCCATCAGGAAGTGGGCGTAGGCATCGAGGTCGCGCGCCACCACCTTGAGCGAATAGTCCCATTGCCCGGTGAGCGCGTAGCCGGTCAGCACCTCGGGCCAGCGCTGCACCGCATTGCGGAACGTCGAGCGCGCGTGCTCGGCCTGCTTGTCGAGCATCACGTCGAGATGCGCCGTCACGCCGAGTCCGACCTTGCGCGGATCGACGATCGCCGCGTAGTGCGTGATCACGCCGGAAGCCTCGAGCCGCTGCAGCCGGCGCAGGCTCGGCGCCGGCGACAGCGCGAGCTTCCTGGCGAGATCGGTGTTCTGCATCCGGCCTTGGGTCTGCAGCAGGGTGAGCATCCGCAGGTCGGTGCGATCGAGTTCGGGCAGGGCAGCCATTTCGGTGCGTTCTGATGATGGAAGTCGCAATATTATTGCGTAGATAATGGCATTTGAGCAATAAATTTGCGCTCGCATGGCGTCGGCGGCGATAAAATGTCGTGTCATCTCGCCACGCGCCGCTCGCGCCGCCCTCACCATGGCCACCACACAGCCGCAATCGCTCTGGGACAATCCGCTCGGCACCGACGGCTTCGAGTTCATCGAGTACGCCGCGCCCGACCCCGCCGCGCTCGGCAGCCTCTTCGAGCAGATGGGCTTCACTGCCGTGGCGAAGCACCGCTCGAAGAACGTGCTGCTCTACCGCCAGGGCGGCATCAACTTCATCGTCAACGCCGAGCCGCACTCGTTCGCGCAGTCGTTCGCACGCGTGCACGGTCCGTCGATCTGCGCGATCGCTTTCCGCGTGCAGGATGCCGCGCGCGCGTACGCGGCCTGCGTGGCTAATGGCGCGTGGGGCGTGGACAACCACCCCGGGCCGATGGAGCTCAACATCCCCGCGATCAAGGGCATCGGCGATTCGCTGATCTACCTGGTCGATCGCTACCCGCGCAACGGCGCGGGCGTGTCGATCTACGACATCGACTTCGTGCCGCTGCCGGGCGTCGACCAGCATCCGGCGGGGGCGGGCCTGGTCACGATCGACCACCTGACGCACAACGTGCACCGCGGGCGGATGGAGGAGTGGGCGGGGTTCTACGAGCGGCTCTTCAACTTCCGCGAGGTCCGCTATTTCGACATCGAGGGCAAGCTCACCGGCCTCAAGTCGAAG
>DASYSP010000017.1:0-52032 GCA_036003195.1 Casimicrobiaceae bacterium | reverse complement strand
CCGACGTTTGCGGTCGATCGCCACCGGGTGATGCGCAACACCTATTGGCTGCTTGCGCTTTCCTTGCTGCCGACGGTGGCGGGCGCCTGGGTCGGCATGCAGCTCAATTTCTTCGCGGTGTTCGCCGCCCACCCGATCGCCACGCCGCTGCTGATGCTCGGCGCGATGATGGGATCCGCGTTCGTCGTCGCGAAGTTGCGCAACAGCAGCTGGGGCGTGGCCGCGCTGCTGGGCTTCACATTCCTCGCGGGTTTGTTCCTGGCGCCGATCCTGTCCGTCGCGGCGGGGCTGCGCAACGGCGGTACGCTCGTCGGCGTCGCCGCCGGCATGACCGCGACGATCTTCTTCGGCATGGCCGCGGTCGCCACCCTCAGCAAGCGCGACTTCTCGTTCCTCGGCAACTTCCTGTGGATCGGCCTCCTGCTGCTCATCGTGGCGATGGTCGCCAACCTGTTCTTCCAGGTGCCGGCGCTGCAGCTCGCGCTGTCCGCCGTGGCGGTGCTGCTGTTCTCGGGCTTCGTGCTGTATGACCTGAGCAACATCGTCAATGGCGGGGAGACGAATTACGTGATGGCGACGTTGAACATCTTCCTGGACCTGTACAATATATTCGTCAGCTTACTGAATCTGCTGATGGCATTTTCAGGGCAGCGTGACTGATTTGGCACCAACAGCACTCACGGGGCGAGGTCACTCGCCCCGTTTTTTTTGGCTCGACACAAGAGATTTGCGACCCGACGTTCCGCAATAGGCGCCAGAGCCCGGCATTGCGTTGCCGAGGGCCGCGACCGCGCGGAACTCCTGGTCGGGACGGCGTCGGCGCAGGGGGAGAGAACATGAGCGCCAGTCCGATGCGTTCGATCGCGGTGCAATTCGGTCTCGCGATCGTCCTCGGTTGCAGTGCTTCGATCGCGCACGCACTCGTCTACTTCCCGGGGCTCGGGGGCTACGACCAAGTCGGTCAGGGGATCGTTTTCGTGGCGGATGCGATCGTCAACGGCGACGCCACGCACTCGAGCCAGCCGCTGCGTATGGAGTTGTGGGCATTCCCGTCGCCGTTTCCCTCTGCCGACCCCGACACTTCCTACCGGCTCGCGCAAGTCGAGTTGCAGGCACTGCCGCCCGGAGGGCAGTACACGAACTACATGTCCAGCGTCCAACCGCTCGGATCGCTGCCCAACGGCACCTGGTACATCAGCGTGCTGCTGACGGAATTCGTGGAGTCCGGGTTCGACGACGGCTACGCGGTCGACGACTGGATCAGCTTTCCGGATCCGGTGCTGATTGGTCCTCCGCAAGGAGTGCAACCGATCGTCGAGTACTACTACGCGGCCTCGAACACCTATTTCATGACCGGCATTGCGACTGAAATCACGGCGCTCGATTCCGGCCAGTTTCCGGGTTGGGAACGCACCGGCTTTCAATTCTTCGGCTACGACCCGCAATCGCCACCCTCCGGCACCGTGGCAGTCTGTCGGTTCTTCAACGACTCCTTCGGCACGACCAGCTCGCATTTCTATGCGCTGCATGGCC
This sequence comes from Casimicrobiaceae bacterium, assembly GCA_036003195.1. Taxonomy (GTDB): domain Bacteria; phylum Pseudomonadota; class Gammaproteobacteria; order Burkholderiales; family Casimicrobiaceae; genus VBCG01. The sequence goes on along the minus strand of DASYSP010000017.1, from coordinate 50,499 downwards.
TGGGCTGCGAAGACACGATCGCGAAGTTTCCCGACTGGCATCTCGAGTCGTCCGACGTGTTCAGCATGAAGGTACCGGACGCCGGCGGCAATTGCGCTTCGGGCACGATCCCCGTTTACCGGTTGTTCAACAACGGCATGGGCGGCACGCCCAACCACCGCTACACGATCAGCGCGGACTTGCGCGACGCGATGATCGACGACGGGTGGACGCCGGAAGGCTACGGCATCGGCGTCGAATTCTGCGCGCCGCAATAGGCGCGCGATGGCGGCGGTCGATGCGCTGCAGGCCAGGCGCGCCGCCCCGTCGCGGCAGTGCCGCTCAGCGCGTGAACAGCGCCACCGACTCGACGTGGGCAGTATGCGGGAACATGTTGACCACACCCGCCGCGCGCAGCGCGTACCCACGCTCGTGCACCAGCACCGCCGCATCGCGCGCCAGCGTCGCCGGATTGCACGATACATAGACGATCCGTGACAGCGCTCCGGGCGCATCGGCGCGCGGCAGCGCCTTGGCGAGCTCCACCGCACCCTCGCGCGGCGGGTCGATCAACGCCTTGTCGAAAGCGCCGAGCGGCGCGATGCTTTCGGCCGTGGCCGTGAAGAGGTTCGCGGTCTCGAAGCGCGTGGATGCCGCGAGGCCGTTGCGGGCGGCGTTCTCGCGGGCGCGGGCCACCATCGCCGCGCTGCCCTCGACACCGATCGCGGTTGCGCCCGCGCGCGCGATCGGCAGCGTGAAATTGCCGAGACCACAGAAAAAATCGGCGATGCGCTCGCCGGCGGCCGGCTTCAGCAAAGCCATCGCCCGTCGCACCAGGATGCGGTTGATGAACGGATTCACCTGCGTGAATTCGATTGGCCCGAACGGCATGGTGATGTCGAATTCGGGCAGCGTGTAAGCGAGCGTCGACGCCACCGGATGGAACGGCACGACCGTCTGCGGGCCGCCGGATTGCAGCCAGAGCTCGACGCCATGCGTGTCGGCGAATGCGCGCAATCGGGTTTCGTCGTCCGGCGAAGGCGGCGCGAGGACGCGCAGCACCAGCACACAGACGATGGCCCCCTCGCGCTCGCCGAGGGCCATCTCGATCTGCGGCAGCCGGTCCTTGAGCGTCAGTGCGCCGATCATCTCCCGCAGCGGCACCAGCAGCGACGACACCTTCGGCGGCACGACATGACATTCGCGCATGTCGGCGACGAAGCTCGACTTGCGCTCGTGGAAGCCCACCAGCACGCCGCCCTTCTTGACCACGTTGCGCACCGACAGGCGCGCGCGGAAACGGTAGTGCCAGTCGGGGCCGCGCACGGGCGCGAGCAGCGAATCGGCGCGCACCCGGCCGATGCGCGCCAGCGCCTCCTCGAGCACCCGCTGCTTCGCGGCGACCTGCAGAGCGACGTCGGCGTGCTGCAGCGTGCAGCCCCCGCAGACGCCGAAATGCGGGCAGCGCGGCGTCACCCGCGACGCGCTTGCCGCCAGCACGCCGACGGTGCGCGCGATCGCGTAGGACGGCCTGTCGCGGAGGATCTCGATCGTCACGCGCTCGCCGGGGAGCGCGCCCTCGACGAACACCGCCTTGCCATCGACGCGCGCCACGCCGCGCCCTTCCTGGTCCAGCGATTCGACGGTGACTTCGGTTGGCATGCGGGCAAGCTCGAACGGGCGCGCATTCTACCGCGCGGCCGCGTTCGCACGGCAGCGTGCGAACGTTAGAATGGGCGGCATGAGGCTATTGGCAATCGACTCGTCCACCGACTGGATCTCGGTCGCGGCAGGCGACGCGAACGCGCAGGCGCTGTTCGAGGAACCGGCGAGCAATGCGCATTCCGAGCGCGTGATGCCGCTGGTGCGGCAGGCGCTGGCGGCCGCCGGGTGGCGACTTCGCGAGCTCGATGCCATCGCGTTCGGCGCAGGTCCGGGCGCGTTCACCGGCGTGCGGATCGCGTGCGCGGTGGCGCAGGGATTGGCGCTCGGCGTCGACGTCCCGGTGCTGCCGGTCGGCACGCTGGAGGCGATGGCCGAGGAAACGTGGCGTCGGCATGGCGAGGCGCGCGTGCTGGCGGCGCTCGATGCGCGGATGCAGGAAGTCTATTTTGCGGCTTACGCCCACGAAAACGATGGCTGGGACGAGGTGACCGCGCCGGAGGTCGCCCAGCCGGATGGGGTGGCCGTGCCGCAGGCGGACTGGGCGGCGGCAGGTGACGGCTTCGTCCGCTATCCGGCGCTGGCCGCGCGGCTTTGCATTGCGCGCGTGCTCGCCGACGTGCGGCCATCCGCGCGCGCGATCGTGTCGCTCGCGGCGCCGCGTGTCGCGGCGGGCGAAGCCATGGCCGCGCACGATGCGCTGCCCGTCTACGTGCGTCATCGCGTCGCCCTGACACTCGCCGAGCGTGACGCCGGCGTGCGTCTTTGACCGCCATGGCCTCGCTGCCGCGCGCGCAATCGACGCTCGAGCGCGTCGTGTGGCGCCCGCTCGCCGCCGACGACCTGGGCTACGTGTCGGTGCTCGAGGCGCAGATCCATGCCGCGCCCTGGTCGCTCGGCAATTTCCGCGATGCATTGCTGGCCGGCTACCAGACGCTGGTCGCCGAATGCGACCACCGCATCATCGCCTTCGGCGTGCTGATGCTGGCGCCGGGTGAGGCACAGATTCTCAACGTGTCGGTGGTGCCCGACCATCGCCGCGAGGGCCTGGGACGGGCGATCATGAAGCGTTTCCTCGGCACGGCACGCGCACGCGGCGCGGAGCAATGCTTTCTCGAGGTGCGAGCGTCGAATGCAGGCGCGATCGCGCTGTATGCGGCGGAAGGGTTCGTCACCGTGGGTCGCCGCGACGGCTATTATCCGATGACGGCGACTACCCCGCGCGAGGACGCGCTGGTGATGCGGCGCGCACTCTCGCTGCAGGATCCATGATGCGCGCCACGCGCGCGGATGTACTGCGGGAGCTGAAGCTCGCGCCGCGATGGGTGCGCCGGTGGCCGGCGCCTTCCGCGCCTGCGCCGCGCGAAGTCGGCGTTGTGGAGGACGACGCGAGCGCTGCGCCATCGCCAGAGTCGCGAGACATCGCGACGCGCGAGATGCGTACGGATCGCACGCCGGCGGCGCCAATCGATGCCGAAGCGCGGGTCGCGCATATCGCCAACCTGACGTTCGACGCGCTCGACGCCGACGTTGCCGCGTGCACCGCCTGCCGTCTTTGCCAGACGCGCAAGCGCGCCGTGCCGGGCGTCGGCGATCGCCATGCCGAGTGGATGTTCATCGGTGAGGCGCCCGGGGCCGAGGAAGACGCGCGTGGCGAACCGTTCGTGGGGCAGGCAGGACGCCTGCTCGACAACATGCTCGGCGCGCTCGGCCTCGCGCGCACCGAACGCGTGTATATCGCCAACGTGCTCAAGTGCCGTCCGCCGAACAATCGCACACCCGAGCCGGCGGAAGCGGAAGCGTGCCAGCCCTATCTGGCGCGGCAGATCGAGCTCGTCGCGCCGAAGGTCATTGTCGCGCTGGGCAAGAGCGCGGCGACGCTGCTGCTCGGCACCGACGCCTCGATCGCCAGCCTGCGCGGTCGCGTGCACCGCTACCGCGGCGTGCCGCTGGTGGTCACCTACCATCCCGCCTATTTATTGCGCAACCTGCCGGACAAGGCGAAGGCATGGGACGACCTGCTCCTCGCGCGGCGCACGGCGACGGCGTGACGAAATGGCATTGCGGGCGCTTGCGCAGCCACTTGGGCGCCCTCATAGTTCGTGTTGCGGAGGCCGCCGGTCTCCGCCGCGCTCATTCGTCGGGAGGATCCATGCTGAAGAAGCTTGCCGGGTTGATCGCCGCGCTGTCGGTGCTCGCGCTGTCCGGTTGCGGGTACAACACGCTGCAGACGCAGGACGAGCAGATCAAGGCAGCGTGGTCGGAAGTGCTGAATCAATACCAGCGCCGCGCCGACCTCGTCCCCAACCTCGTCAACACCGTAAAGGGCTACGCCGCGCAGGAAGAACGCGTGCTCACCGAGGTGACGAATGCGCGCGCGAACGTGGGCGCGATCAAGGCCACGCCTGAGCTCATCAACGATCCCGTGGCGTTCCAGAAGTTCATCGCCGCCCAGAATCAGTTGCAGGGCGCGCTGTCACGGCTGCTGGTCGTCTCGGAGAACTACCCGAACCTCAAGTCGGACCAGGTGTTCCGCGACCTGCAGGCGCAGCTGGAGGGCACGGAGAACCGCATCACGGTCGCGCGCAAGCGTTACATCGACTCGGTGCAGGCCTACAACTCGACGGTGCGCCAGTTCCCCACCAACCTCACGGCGATGCTGTTCAAGATGGAGCTCAAGCCCAACTTCACCGTCGCCGACGAGGCGACGGTGAGCAAGCCGCCCAGCGTCGAGTTCAACACGTCCACCGGCAATCCGCCGGCGCCGCCGCCGGCCCCGGCCGTCCCGGCGCCTGCACCGAAGTAACCGACGGCGCATGCTTTGCCGCCACTCGGCGGCGAAGCATGCGCGTCTCCTGTCGACCGTCCGCGTCATGCCGCCGCTCGCCCGTCGCCTCATGTCCGCCTTCGCGTCCGGCGTGGTGGCGCTCGTTGTCGCGACGACGCCGGCGATCGCGCAGCCGTGGCAGCCGACGAGCTCGGGGCTTGCGCCCATTCCCGCGCTGACCGCGCGCGTCACCGACGCCACCAACACGCTGTCTGCCGACGAGCGCAGCGAAATCGACAGCCGGCTCTCCGCGTTCGAGCAGAAGACAGGCGGACAGTTCGTCGTGCTGATCGTACCGTCGACGACGCCGGAACCGATCGAGTCGTACTCGATCCGGGTCGCCGAGGCCTGGAAGATCGGCCGCAAGGGCCAGGACAACGGCATCGTGTTCCTGGTGGCCAAGAACGACCGCAAGATGCGTCTCGAAATCGGCTACGGCTACGAAGGCGTGCTTCCGGATGCGACGGCGCGCAGCATCATCGGCGACACGGTCGCGCCGCTGTTCGCCAAGGGTCAGTTCGCCGCCGGCATCGACGCCGGCATCGACCGCGTGACGGCCATCATCACCGGCAGCGGCGAAGCCAACCCGTCGCCGCCGCTTGCCAAGGGCAACCCGCGCTTCAAGGCATCGCATTTCGATCCCGGCACGCTTTTCATCCTGTTGTTCGTCGTCGTGCCGATCGTCGGCGGCATCCTCAAGTCGATCTTCGGCAAGCTCGCCGGCTCGACCGTCGGCGGCGGCATCGTCGGCGCGGTCGCGTGGTTCCTGGTGGGCTCCGTCGTGGTGGCGGGAATCGCGGGCGTGGTCGCGCTGCTCGTCATGCTGTTCTTCGGTGGCGGCGGCGGCCTCTCGCGCGGCGGACGCGGCGGCGTGTTCCTGCCGGGCGGATTTGGCGGCGGCGGCGGTTTCGGTGGTGGCGGCGGATTCGGTGGCGGTGGATTCAGCGGCGGCGGCGGATCCTTCGGCGGTGGCGGCGCGTCGGGAGGCTGGTGATGGCGAACGGCTCGCGCTTCTGGCGCCACATCGTCAACGACCATCGTTCGCTGCGCCGGACTTTCGATGCCGCGGGACTCGCGCGGATCGAGCAGGCGATCGCCGAAGGCGAGAAGACGCACGGCGGGCAGGTGGTATTCGCAGTCGAATCTGCGCTGCCGCTGTCGCGCGTACACAACGGCGTGACGCCCAGGGCGCGCGCGCTCGAGGTGTTCGGCCTGCTGCGCGTCTGGGACACCGAGCACAACAACGGTGTGCTGATCTACCTGCTGCTGGCCGACCAGGACGTGGAGATCGTGGCCGACCGCGGCGTCGCCGACACCGAAAGCGATGCGGCATGGCGCACCATCTGCGCCGACATCGAGCGCGCCTGCGCCGCCGGACGCTGCGTCGATGGCGCGGTCGATGGCATACGCGCGAGTGCCGCAGTCATCGCGCGACGCTTCCCGTGCGATCCCGCAGCCGCGCGCAACGAGTTGCCCGACAAGCCGGTCGTGCTCTGACCGGCACGGTCGATTGAAGTCATGCCCGCGACGGCGGGATTCCAGGTCTCGGCATTTTGCTCCCGTCATTCCTGCGAAAGCGGGAATCCACCGAGCGAGGCGACGACGAGGCGCTGACCCGCGCATCGCGTGAGCCGCGATAACGCTACCGGTTCGCCTGGCGCTCGATCGCGACGAGATGCGAGAGGTCGGCCTTCGAGCAGTGATGCCGGTAACGCCAGATCACCAGCATCATGCAGGCCGTGATGAACGCGCCGAACAGCAGGATGGCGGCGTTGATCGACAGCCCCTGGTGCACCATCAGGCCGTACAACCCGACCATGACGAAGATGCCGATGTTCTCGTTGAAGTTCTGCACGGCGATCGAGTGGCCGGCACCCATCAGCGTGTGGCCGCGATGCTGCAGCAGCGCGTTCATCGGCACGACGAAGAACCCGCCGATCGCGCCGAGGATGACCATGAACATGGCCGCCAGGTGGACGCTCTTGACGCCGATCGTGAGCATCACGACGATGCCCATCAGCGCGCCGATCGGCAGCACGCGCGGCGCGCGCGCGAGCGTGATGAGCTTGGCCGCGCCGACTGCGCCGATGGCGATGCCGACGGCGACCACGCCCTGCAGGTAGGAGGCCTGCGACAGCGAATAGCCGAACGCATGGCGCGTCCAGTCGATGACGACGTATTGCAGCGTCGCGCCGGCGCCCCAGAACACCGTCGTGGTGGCGAGCGAGATCTGGCCGAGCCGGTCGCGCCACAGCAGCGACACGCAATGGCCGAACTCGCGGATCAGGTAGAAGGGGTTCTTGCTCGGCACGCGATGATCGACGCCGGTGTGCGGAATGAACCAGTTGATGAGCGCCGCAATCGCATAGATGAAGAGGATCACCGCGATCGCCGCCTGCGGCGGCGTGTCGATGCCGGTGTCGACCAGCGGCACGTCGAAGCCCAGCAGCGCGGTCGAGATCTTGGGGCTGATGAGCAGTCCGCCGAGCAGCGTGCCGAGGATGATCGATCCGACGGTCGCGCCTTCGATCCAGCCGTTCGCGATCACGAGCTGCTGCGGCGGCAGCAGCTCGGTCAGGATCCCGTATTTTGCCGGCGAGTAGGCGGCGGCGCCGATGCCGACGACGGCGTAGCCGAGGAGCGGATGCACGCCGAACAGGATCATCATGCAACCGACGATCTTGAGGCCGTTGGTGATCAGCATCGCCCGGCCCTTGGGCATGGAATCGGCGAACGCACCGACCAGAGGCGCCAGCAGCACGTACGGCGCGGCGAGGCACTGCTTGAGCGCGGGCTCCATCCACGCCGGATCGGCGAGCTGTCGCAGCAACTGGATCGCTGCGATCAGCAGCGCGGTATCCGCCAGCGAGCTGAAGAACTGCGCCGCGATGATCGTGTAGAAACCTCGTTTCATGGGCGGCGGCGAAGGGCGATGCGGTGGCGGGCTCGGGCGGCTGGACGGCGATGCGAAGGGATTGTCACTTTCGGTATAATCGTTCGCGATCGCGGCGAGCCCGCGGTTTTATACCATGATTTACTGGGCGTCCCGCTCTAAAAAGGGGCGTCACGCACCGAACGCGAACGTCGACGGCGCGATCGCGGTGCCGGATGCCACGATTCGAACCAACCGATGGCCCGACCGCTCTTCGCCCAGATCAACCTTTCCGCGCTGCGCGCCAACCTGTCGCTGGCGCGCGCCAAGGCGCCCGGGACCCAGGTGCTCGCCGTGGTCAAGGCCAATGCCTACGGGCACGGCCTGTTGCGCGTGCTGCCGGCGCTCGACGAGGCCGATGGTCTCGCCCTGGTGGAGCTCGACTACGCGGTCGCGGTGCGCGAGGCCCACTACACGCGCCGCGTGCTCTTGGTCGAAGGCTTTTTCGAGCCGCGCGAGCTGGCCGAGCTCGCCGCGCACCGGCTTGCGACCGTAGTACACAACGCTGAACAGCTCAACATGCTCGAGAAGTCGGTCCTGACCCGGCCGCTGGAAGTCTTCGTCAAGGTCAACACCGGCATGAACCGCCTCGGCTTCACGCCGCGCGAAGTGCGCAACGTCTGCGAGCGGCTGGCGCAGGCGCCATCGGTGGCGGCGCTGCGACTGATGACGCATCTCGCGCGCGCCGAGGACGAGGATGGCGTCGGCGAGCCGCTCGCGATCTTCGACGAGGCTTGCCGCGGCCTGCCGTATCCGCGCTCCATCGCCAACTCCGCCGGCGTGCTGCGCTACGACGAGATCGGCGGCGACATCGTGCGTCCCGGCATCATGCTGTACGGCGCGTCGCCGTTTCCATACGACACTGCGGAAATGCTCGGGCTGCAGCCGGTGATGACGCTGCGCTCGGAGATCATCGACGTGCAGGAGCTGCGCGCGCAGGATGCCGTCGGCTACGGCGGCACCTACGTGGCGTCGCGGCCGCACCGCATCGGCGTCATCGCCGGTGGCTACGCCGACGGCTATCCGCGCCACGCGCCGAACGGTACGCCGGTCGTCGTCTGCGGCAAACGCGTGCGCATGGCCGGTCGCGTGTCGATGGACATGCTGACGGTCGACCTCACCGAAGTGCCGGAAGCGCGAGTGGGCACGCCGGTCGTGCTGTGGGGCGAGGGGCTGCCGGTCGACGACGTCGCTGCGGCCGCGTCGACGGTCGGCTATCAATTGGTGTGCGGGATCGCGCCGCGCGTACGCTTCGTGGCGACCAATGTCGGGCGCATCGACCTGGATCTCTAGGCAAAGGCATGACCATCGTCGTCACCGGCGCGGCGGGCTTCATCGGCGCCAACCTCGTCAAGGCGCTCAACGCGCGCGGTGAGCGGCAGATACTCGCCGTCGACAACCTCGCCAACGCGGCGAAGGTCCCCAATCTCGCCGACTGCGACATCGCCGATTACCTCGACAAGACGGAGTTTCTCGCGCGCATCGAAGGTGGCGACCTCGATGGCGAGATCGACCTGGTGCTGCACCAGGGCGCGTGCTCGGACACGCTCGAGACCGACGGCCGCTACGTCATGCAGAACAACTACCGCTACTCGGTGACGCTGCTCGAGTTCTGCCAGGACAACGACATTCCCTTCATCTATGCGTCGAGCGCCTCGGTGTACGGGTCCGGCACGACGTTTCGCGAGGGCCGCGAATTCGAGACGCCGCTCAACGTCTACGGCTACTCGAAATTCCTCTTCGACCAGTACGTGCGCAACCTGCTGCCCGAGCGCACGGCGCAGATCGCGGGCTTTCGCTATTTCAATGTCTACGGGCCGCGCGAAGCGCACAAGCGCGGGCGCGGATCGTCGGTGGCGTTCAACGCCTACGAGCAATACCGCGCCGGCGGCAAGGTCACGCTCTTCGCGGGCTCGGGCGGCTACGCCGCCGGCGAGCAGCGGCGCGACTTCGTGTCGGTGGACGACGTGGTGAAGGTGAATCTCGCGTTCGTCGACCATCCGCAGCGCAGCGGCATCTTCAACGTCGGCACCGGCCGCGCGTCCACGTTCAACACCGTGGCGATGACCGCGATCAATGCGTGTCGCGCCGCCGACGGCAAATCCCCGTTCGCGCTCGAGGCGATGGTGCGGGAGGGTGCCATCGAGTACGTGCCGATGCCGCCCGCGCTCGAGGGCAAATACCAGAGCTTCACAGAGGCCGACCTCGCGCGGCTGCGCGCTGCGGGCTACACCGAGGCGATGCAGCCGGTCGAAGAGGGTGTGCGCCGGTATGTCGAATGGCTGATATCGCGCGACAGGTCCGCCGCGTAGCGTGAGCGATGCCCGTGCGCAGAACGCGCACGGTTCATCCACTCACGCCCTCGGAGGACACGATGCACAAGCTCCTGCCGGCACTCGTGCTGGCGCTCTTCATGCAGCCGGCATTCGCCGCGCTCAATCTCAACACCGCCACCAAGGACGAGCTCGTCGCGCTGCCGGGTATCGGACCGGCCAAGGCGCAGGCGATCATCGACTACCGCACGCAGCACGGCGGATTCCAGCGCGTCGAGGAACTGAAGGACGTCAAGGGCATCGGCGCCAAGCGCTTCGAGAGCCTCAAAGGTGATCTCACCGTGACGCCGCTGCCGCACGCCGCGCCGGCGGCGGCAGCCAAGACCGGCAAGCCCGACGCCAAGGCCGCGCGCGTGGCGAGCGGGGAAGTCAAGCCGGGCAAATAGAGAAGCACGGCAGCATCGCCGCGCTGCATCGGCGCGAGCGATCCGCGACGGCCGGCGATCGGCCCGTCGCGGTGCGAGCGATTCGTCGTGCCTGCATCGCGAGGGTCGTCGGCGTCGCTGACGAAATGTCAGGTGTCGCGGCGGCGACCCTTCGTGGCTGCATATCCCCCTATTGCGCGAACCGGCGCAAAATGCTGCTCTTCGTGGGTCAACCCCCGGATGCGATTTCCCGTTAAGGGGCCCGTGCCGGCGGTTTTCGCCACACTGGGGCGGCATTCCGCCTGTTGCAGGTTAGGGGGCTCTGAATGAAACGCATCGTATTCGCGCTGGTGGCGATGATCTGGTCGTGCATCGCGCTGGCGGCGGTCAACATCAACACCGCCTCGAAGGAAGACCTGGAGGCGCTACCGGACATCGGGCCGGTGAAGGCGCAGGCGATCGTCGACTATCGCCAGGCGAACGGCCCCTTCAAGACGCCGGAAGACATCATGAAGGTCAACGGCATCAAGGAAGGCATCTACGGCAAGATCAAGGGCGATATCTCGGTGAGCGGCGCCAATGTTCCGCCCGCCGCCAAGGCATCGGCGAAGTCCGCGCCGGCCACCACGTCGTCGATGACCAAGGCGGCGCCGGCAGCACCTGCGGCACCGGCAGCATCGACGACGCCGGCGAAGCCTGTGGCACCGGCCGCTGCGGCCGCGCCGGCGGCGGCTGCACCGATGGCGGCGGACACGAAGGGCGAGGCGAAGGCCGCCAAGGCGGACAAGGCCGCCGGTGGTTCGAAGTCGAAGAAGACCAAGGACACGACGGAAGCCGCCGCGGCCAAGTCCGAGCCTGCGGCAACCGCGTCCACCGCTGCCGACGACAAGGCGAAGGCCAAGGCCGACAAGGCCGCGAAGGCCAAGGCGGACAAGGAAGCCAAGGCCGAGAAGGCGAAGGCTGACAAGGAAGCGAAGGCCGCGCAGGACAAGGCGGACAAGGACGCCAAGGCCGCGAAGGCCAAGGCCGACAAGGAAGCCAAGGCTGAAAAGGCCAAGGCCGACAAGGAAGCCAAGGCAAAGGCCAAGGCCGACAAGGATGCCAAGGCGAAGGCCGACAAGGACGCCGCCGCCGCCGCAAAGTAACCTGCGACTTCTGCGGCACGCGAACCCCGGTGCAGTCAGCCGGGGTTTCGTTTTTGCGGTGACGTTAGAATGCGTCGCTTGCCCGGCACGTCACGTGTTTCGCGCAGCGCAAGGTGCCGCTGCGGCGGGCCTTCCATCGCCGATGACCACCCGTCCCGCCTATCGCACGCTCGCCGACACCGTGGGCAACACCCCGCTGGTGCGCCTGCAGCGCCTCGCCGCGGGACGCGACAACGTGATCCTCGCCAAACTCGAGGGCGACAATCCCGCAGGGTCGGTGAAGGACCGGCCGGCGCTGTCGATGATCGCCGAGGCGGAACAACGCGGCGAGATCAAGCCGGGCGACACGCTGATCGAGGCGACGTCCGGCAACACCGGCATCGCGCTGGCGATGGTGGCGGCGATCAAGGGCTACCGGATGGTGCTGGTGATGCCCGACAACCAGACGCGCGAGCGCCGCCAGGCGATGACGGCGTACGGTGCGGAAGTGGTGCTGGTGAGCAAGGACGCCGGCATGGAAGGCGCGCGCGATCTCGCCGAGAAGATGCGCGCCGAAGGGCGCGGCGTGATCCTCGACCAGTTCGCCAATCCCGCCAATCCGCTCGCGCATTATCGCGGCACCGGCCCGGAAATCTGGCGCGACACCGACGGCCAGATCACGCACTTCGTGTCGGCGATGGGCACTACCGGAACGATCATGGGCACGTCGCGATTTCTCAAGGAGCGCAATCCGGCGATCGTCGTCGTCGGTGCGCAACCCGCCGAGGGCGCCCACATTCCGGGCATCCGCAAGTGGCCCGAGGCCTACCTGCCGCGGATCTACGATAGCGCGCGCGTCGATCGCATCGAGCCGGTGACGCAGGCCGAGGCAGAGGCAGCCGCACGCAGGCTCGCGCGCGAGGAGGGCATCTTCGGCGGCATCTCGTCCGGCGGGGCGTGCGCCATCGCGCTGCGCGTCGCGGCGGGCTCCAACGGCGCGACGATCGTGTTCGTCGTGTGCGACCGCGGCGATCGCTATGCGTCGTCGGGGGTGTTCGAATGACGCCGATTCTGGTGTTCGACATCGAGACGGTGCCGGACGTCGACGGCATCCGCAAGCTCAACGCGATCGATCCGTCGTTGCCCGATACCGAGGTGATCGCCTGGTTCGGCCAGCAGCGCCGTGCCGCCACCGGCGGCGACTTCGCGCCGCTGTATCTGCAGAAAGTGGTGGCGGTCGCCTGCGCCCTGCGCCGCAACGACGACCTGCGGGTATGGTCGGTAGGCGACGCGGCGGAGCCCGAGCCCGATCTCATCCGTCGCTTCTTCGAGGGCGTGGAAAAGCTGACGCCGCAGCTCGTGTCGTGGAACGGCACCGGCTTCGACCTGCCGGTGCTGCACCATCGCGCGCTCGTGCATGGCGTCACCGCGTCGCGCTACTGGGACTGGGGCGACGAGGATCGCGACTTCCGCTACAACAACTACCTGTCGCGCTATCACACGCGCCACATCGACCTGATGGACGTGCTCGCAGGCTTCCAGCCGCGCGCATCGGCCGGCCTCGATGCCATGGCGCGCCTGTGCGGCTTTCCGGGGAAGATCGGCGTCGGCGGCGCCGAGGTGGCCACTGCCGTGGCGGAAGGCCGCCTCGCCGAGGTGCGGGCCTACTGCGAATGCGACGTGATGAACACCTACCTGCTGTTCCAGCGCTTTCGCCTGATGCGCGGCGAGCTCGCCGCCGGCGAATACGCGGCCGAGATTTCGTTCGCCCGCGAGCGGTTGGCCGCGATCGATGCGCCGCACTGGCGCGAATTCCTCGCGGCGTGGACCGCGTAGGTCGCGCGAAGCGTCAGGCCCGCAGGTAGGGTAGCGCGGCGAAACGCTCGCCGAGGATCGCGGACGCGTCGACCCCCCACCACTGCGCGAGCGCCGTCGCATACACCGCGCGAAAATCGATCGCATGCGCGACGTTGTCGTTGCCTGCGATCCGCGCCAGCGAGGGTGTCTCCCCGTACAGCCCGCCGGCGACGCGGCCCCCCAGCGCGAAATGCACGCTCGCCGTGCCGTGGTCGGTGCCGACCGACAGGTTCTCCTGGGGCCGGCGTCCGAATTCGGCGTAGGTGAGCACGAGCGTGTTGCGCCAGCGGTCGATTTCGCCGAGCGCCGATCGCAGCGCGACGAGTCCGTCGCCGAGGTCCTGCAGCAGACGCGTCTGGATCGCCGCCTGTCCGCGATGCGTGTCGAAGCCGTTGAGCGTCACCCGCACCGCGGCGATGCTGGCCGTGTTGCCGACGACCTCCGATGCCGTGCGCAGCGCGTCGCCGAACGGCGTCTTCGGGAACGTCGTGGTGAAGGTGCGATGGCGCGCGAGGCGCGACGCCGCCGCCACGATGTCGCCTTCGGTCTTCAGCACGTGCATCAGCGCCGCGTTGCCCTGGGCGGTGGCGACGTGCGCGAGGCGCGCGCGGTCGACGAAGCGATCGGTGTCGGCCAATGCCAGCGCGCGCGTGCCGCCACCGGCGAGCGGACCCATGTCGTTGGAGCCGATCACGACGCCATCGGCGGCGAATGTCGAAGGCGTCGGCACCGCTCCGAACGTGCGCGCGAGCCACCCGGACTGCAGGTACTCGTGGCTCCGGGAGGCGGTGTCCCAGATTTCGATCGAGCGGAAATGGGACAGGTTGGGATCGGGATAGCCCACGCCCTGCAGCACCGCGAGCTCCTTCTTCTCCCACACCGGCAGCAGCGGCGCGAGCACGGGATGCAGTCCGACGCGTTCGTCGAGCCTGATCACCGTGTCGCGCGCGATGGCGAGCTTCGGCCGCAGCCGATAGTAGCCGGCATCGGCGTACGGCACGAGCGTGTTGAAACCATCGTTGCCGCCCTTGAGTTCGACCAGGACGAGCAGATTGTCGTAGCGTGCGCCCGGAGCGGCGGCGGCGAATGCGAGCTCGACGCCGCCGCATGCACCGGCGACCGCCAGTGCCGACGCCTGGGTGAGGAAGCCGCGGCGCGAGATGCGCGGCGCCGTGTGATGTGAACCGGCATTCATGTCATGGCTCCTTGCGCGCGATCGAGGTGATCGTCGTGTGCGCGGTCATCAGGACGCGGCGCCGCCCGATCGCGCCGCGGCGTCCCCGCAGTCACGGCACGCCGAACGACACGCATCCGCATGGCGCTTTCGATCGCGTTCACTCGAGCTGGTAGACGGCGTCCTGCAGCGCCGTGCGCACGACGTTCGGCGTGTCGCCGGTGATCGCCGCGTCGCCGGCTGGCGGAAGCGGGAGCAGGATGCGCAACGCGCGCTCGCGCGCATCGCGCCCCGCGGCGGCGGGCACGGCGGCCATCCAGCGCCCGGCGTCGAAGGCGGCCTCGCGCGATTCGCCCGCCATCGAGACGTGCGGGCCGTCGACGGGGACACCGAAATTATCGGCACGCGCGATTCGCGCGAGGAATTGCTTGCGGGCGAGCAGCGTGCCGGTGTTGATCCACGCGTCGCCACCCGGCCAGCCGCGCACGTTGGGCGGCGCGAACAGGTTCTGACCCATGCCCGCGCACGCGGCCGCATAGGGCAGCAGGTTGTCGGGCGCCACGCCGAGCGTGTGCAGCGTGCCAACGACGAGATCGACCGGCGACTTCACCTGCACGCCGCGCGCCGCGGCCGCGTACATCGCGTCGCCGTTCAACAGGGCGCGCAGCGCGACCTTGACGTCGTAGCCGGACGCGCGAAAGTGCGCGGCGATGCGGGCGACGGCCTGCGGATCCGGATCGGGCGAGACGAATTCCCGCCACAGCGCCTCGGTGATGAACTGCGCGGTTCGCGGCTCGCGCAGGATGAGGTCGAGCACGCCATCGCCGTCGAAGTTGCCGGTGTGACCGAGCACCGTTTTCATGCCGTTGTCGTGGAGGCGCGGACGAAACGCAAACGCGCCGCTGGCGCGGTCGATGCTCCAGCCGGTGAACGCACGCGCCGCTTCCTGCACGTCCTGCTCGCCGTAGTGCCCTTCGCCGAGCGTGAAGAGCTCCATCACCTCGCGCGCGAAGTTTTCGTTGGGGTGGCCGCGGCGGTTCTGCACGGTGTCGAGCCATATCATCATCGCCGGGTCGCGTGCCACGGCGTGCAGCAGCAGGGCGAAGTTGCCGACCGCGTTGGCGCGCAGCGTCGCGTTCTGGCGGTACATCAGTGCCGCGAGCCGCACCTTGCGCTGGCTGGTGGCGAAATGGTCGTGCCAGAAGAGCGTCATGCGCTCGCTCAGCGGCGAGGGCGTGGTCAACATTTCCCGCAGCCACCAGGCGCGCAGCGCGAGACCTTCCTTCACTTGCGCGCGGCGGAACGCCTGGCGCGCGGCATCGGAGGCGTCGCGCGGCGGGCGCGCGAGCATGTCGACGTCGGCGAGCCCCGGCGGCGGCGGGGTGGTGGCGCGCACGACCGTTGCGGTGAGCAGGCGCTCGACGGCCACGCCGCGCGTGAGCGGCGCGAATGCGGCGATTTCGGCGGGCGTGGCGCCGAAGCCGGTGCGCGACAGCAGGACGCGCGCGCCGTCAATGCCCAGCGGCGCCTGCAGCGTGGCAGGCGGCGCACCTTCGGCCGCATCGACGGACACCGCGGCCTCTGCATTCGCGATCCCCATCGCCGGTACGCTGACCGCCGGCGTGCGCGCAGTGGGCGCAGCGAGGGAAGTTGCCGCGGCGATGGGTCCGGCCGCGGCCAGCGCAGCTGTCGCGACGATCACGTTCGCGTTCGACACCGGGGGCATCGTCGTCAACTCGCTCCTTGATGCGATCGACAACGTGTGACGGACCCCGCGTGTTGACGTCTTGCGCGGGCGCGCGTGTAACGCATTGTTGCGTGCGACGCGCGAGCCCTACGTGCCGGCGCCGATGGACAGGTCGGGAAACACCTCGTCGATCGTGTGGGTGCCGCCGGCATCGACACTGTCGAGACCACGCTGGTTGTTGATCAGCGCGCGGAATTCGCTGCCGCGCAGGATCGACAGGACCTGCTTGATGGGCTCGGAGGTGAGCGCCGAGGTGTGGCAGGCGAGGAAATAGCGCTCGTTGACCAGCGGCACGAAGTCGAGGTTGAACTTGCGCGCGCCGGGCTCGACGCCGAAGCCCACGTCGGCCATGCCGCTCGCGATGTACGCCGCCACGGCGTCGTGCGTGAACTCGACGATCTCGTAGCCGTTGATCGCGTGCCTGTCGATGGCGTCGCGCTGCAGCAGCACTTCGAGGAGCGTGCGCGTGCCCGAGCCCTGCTGGCGGTTGACGAAGCGAATGCCGGGCCGCGCCAGGTCGGCGATGGTGTGGATCGCCTTGGGATTGCCCTTGGCCACCATCAGCCCCTGGCGTCGCGTGATCAGGTTGATCAGCGTCTGCGTGCGCGGCTTGAAGAGGCGCGTGAAGGGTTCGAGCGTGGGCGCCTGCAACGGGCCATTGGGAACGTGGAACCCGGCGATCTCGCATTTGGCCTGGCACATCGACGCGAAGGCGTCGACGCTGGTTCGAAAGTGAAGTTCGACGGGTACATTGCGCGCGGCGAGCAGGTCGCGCAGGATCGCCACGGCGTAGCCGTGGCTCGCGTGGATGCGCAAGACCGGTTGCGCATCGGCGCGCACGCGCTCGAATTCGGCGGCCAGCTCGGCCGAGAGGCTGTCGAGGATGGGCGCGAGCCGCGCCGCGATGCGGCGGTCGGCCCAGACGAGCTTTTCGCCGAGCGTGGTCAGGGACGCGCCCTGGCCGCGGGTCAGGCGCACCAGCGGAACCCCGAACAGGCGGGCGCCATTCTTGACGAGGCCCCATGCATAGCGATAGGACACGCCCGACGCGAGGCAGGCCTTGCTCAAGCTGCCGTGCTCGTAGACGCCGGCGAGGAGCTTGAGCAGGACCGGCATCTGCTGCTCGACGGACTCGTCTTCCTCGCTGATCGTCCATTGCGGCCGAATTCGGATACGGTTCATGAGCCTTGGCGTTGGGGCCGTATCGGTTTTTTGAAGCCTATTGGGATGGAAGTCGCGTTCATATTGCGTTCAGGTTGGGCCACTGATAGCTTAAATCCGAGTACATGTAGTTAAAAACATATGTAGCTGAACGGCGACATAAAATCAAACTCGGAGGAATGATGACGGACGCAGCAGGAGTCTTGCCGGTAGGTGCAAGTAATGGTGTGGGGTTGCTGGCCAAGGAGCGCACGATCGCCGGCCCCGGATTCAATCGCTGGCTGGTGCCGCCTGCGGCGCTTTGCATACACCTTTGCATCGGCATGGCCTACGGCTTCAGCGTGTTCTGGCTGCCGCTGTCGCGGGCCATCGGCCTCAAGGCGCCGGTCAACTGCCCAGCCGACATGTCCCTCTTCGGGCGCATGTTCGCCACGACCTGCGACTGGAAGATCAGCGAGATGGGCTGGATGTTCACGCTGTTCTTCCTGTTCCTCGGCATCGCCGCGGCGGTGTGGGGCGGGTGGCTCGAGCGCGCAGGCCCCCGCAAGGCGGGTTTCGTCGCGGCAGTGTTCTGGTGCGGGGGCCTCCTGATCGGCGCGTTCGCCATCCACATCCACCAACTCTGGCTGCTGTGGCTCGGCTCCGGCATCATCGGCGGCATCGGCCTCGGCCTTGGCTACATCTCGCCGGTTTCGACGCTGATCAAATGGTTCCCCGACCGCCGCGGCATGGCGACCGGCATGGCGATCATGGGCTTCGGCGGCGGCGCGATGATCGGTGCCCCGCTCGCCAATCTCCTGATGAAGTATTACGAGACTCCGAATTCGGTCGGCGTCTGGGAAACGTTCGTCACGCTGGCCGTCATCTACTTCGTGTTCATGGTGATCGGCGCGTTCTCCTACCGCATCCCGACCACGGGCTGGAAGCCGGCCGGATGGACGCCGCCGGCGAGCATGGCGAAGGCGATGATCACGACGCGCCACGTGCACGTCAACGTCGCGCCCAAGACGCCGCAGTTCTGGCTGATCTGGTGGGTGCTCTGCCTCAACGTGACCGCGGGCATCGGCATCATCGGCATGGCATCGCCGATGCTGCAGGAAGTCTTTGCGGGCAAGCTGATCGGTGTCGCCGCCACGTTCAACGAACTGACCGTCGCGCAGAAGGCCTCCATCGCCGCGATCGCCGCGGGCTTCACGGGCCTGCTGAGCCTGTTCAACATCGGTGGCCGCTTCGTCTGGGCGTCGCTTTCTGATTACCTCGGGCGCAAGAACACGTATTACACGTTCTTCGTGCTCGGCATCATCCTGTACGCGTCGGCGCCATGGTCGGGACACATGGGTCACGTCGCGCTGTTCGTGGGCGCGTTCTGCATCATCCTGTCGATGTACGGCGGCGGATTCTCGACGGTGCCGGCCTACCTGGCCGACATGTTCGGCACGCAGATGGTCGGCGCGATCCACGGCAGGCTGCTCACCGCGTGGTCGGCAGCGGGCATCTTCGGCCCGGTGATCGTCAACTACGTGCGCGAATACCAGCTCGACCACGGCGTGCCGCGTGCGCAGGTGTATGACATCACCGCCTACATCCTGTGCGGCCTGCTCGTGATCGGCTTCATCTGCAACTGGCTCGTCAAGCCCGTCGCCGACAAGTATTTCATGACGGATGCCGAGCTCGAAACGGAGCGCAGGCTCGCGCACGAAGCCTCGGCGCGCAGCGACGCGTCGGGCCGGACCGCCATGTCGAAACCGTCGAATCCTGCCCTGGTATACGGATTCTGGCTGCTCGTGGGCATCCCGATCGCGTGGGGCGTGTACAAGACGCTCAGCAGCGCCTGGGTGCTGTTCTCGCACTAGCGATACGGCAGGTATCGGCGCGGCGCCCGCTCCCGGCGCCGCGCGCATCGGATGGGTCGCGGGTCGCGCGCGCTACAGCGTGATCGTCCCGCGGCCGATCTCCACGACGCGGCCGCTCACGCGGATCGTGCGGTCGGCATCGACGGCGAGTCCGAGTCGGCACGGCCGCCCCACGAATTCGCCCTGGTCGATCGTCAGCCGCTGCGGTAGCGGTGCCCCCGTCGCGAGCAGCCAGCCGCCGAGGTTGGCGCACGCGGAGCCCGTGCCGGGATCCTCGATCACCGCGCCGTGCTTGGGAAAGAAGAAGCGCGCCAGCACGCGGTCGCCTTCGCGCGCGAAGACGTAGGCCATCGAACGCGTGCCGTTGCTGGCGTGCTCGCGCATCGCCGCGGCATCCGGCGCGGCGCGGCGCACGGCATCGAACGTCGTCACGGGCACGATCAGTTGCTCGGATCCCGCATCGACCCACAGGGGCGACGCACCGATGTCGGCCGCCGTCAGGCCCAATGCGGCGGCGAGCTCTGCCGGCGTGGCCGCCGGCGCGCGCCAGGTCGGCGCGTTCGCCGCCAGCGTCCAGCGGTCGCCGTCGGACTCCACCGGGATGACGCCGGCTTTCATTTCCAGCGTCACCCGCTCGCCACCCAGGCCCAGCGCGCGAACGATGTGCGCAGTGCCCAGCGTCGGATGGCCGGCGAACGGCATCTCGAACGTCGGTGTGAAGATGCGCACGCGCGCGGAAGCCGCCGTGGACGGCAGGATGAACGTGGTCTCGGACAGATTGAATTGCAGCGCGAGTGCCTGCATCGTCGCGTCGTCGAGCCCCTGTCCATCCTCGAAGACGCAGAGCGGATTGCCGGCGAGCGGCGATTCGGCGAACACGTTGACGAGGCGATAGGCGAGGGGCATGCGGTCATCCTTCGGCGGGGAGCGCGTCGGCGAGCGTGATCGCCTCCCGCGCCAGCGCGGCGAACGCGCCGGCGTCGATCGCGCGCGGCGCGAGCGAAGGCGCGTTCGCCAGTTGCGGGAAGTTGCCGGCGATCGAGCGTGAATAGCTGGGATCGTAGTGCAGCGCGAGAAGCTCGGTCACCAGGGTGTCGAAATCGCCGCGCGCGGCCGCGTCCTGCCAGCGCACGATCGTGGCCTTGCCGACCAGCGGCGCGAGCGGGGCAAGGCGCGCGTCGAGCGCGCCGGGGTCGGCGCGCCAGTGCGCGTAGTCGCGCTGCAGGAGCGCGATGCGCAGCGGCAGCGGGCTCGCGATGCGGATGCACGCCGATCCGCGCATGGACGCGAGCAGCGCATCCGGAAGCTGCAACCGGCCGATGCGCCGGCTTTCCGATTCGACGAACACGGGACGCGCCGGATCGACCCGGTCGAGCACGTCGAAAATGCCCGTCTCGAAGCGTTTTTGCGAGGGCTGCGGCCGGTGTGGGTCGTCGCCGAGCAGCGAACCACGATGCTGCGCGAGGCCTTCGAGGTCGAGCACCTGGGCGCCGGCGTCGCCGAGCGCGGCGATGAGCCGGCTCTTGCCGGTGCCGGTGAAGCCGCAGACGACGATGAAGCGCAGCGCTGCCGGGCGCGTCGCCAGTGTGGCGACGACGTGGCGGCGAAAGGCGCGATAGCCGCCGTCGAGCTGCGCCGCGGCAAAGCCGATCTCACCCAGCACATGCACCAGTGCGCGTGAGCGCTGGCCGCCGCGCCAGCAATAGACGAGCGGCGCCCAGTCGATCGGCTTGTCGTGCGCCAGCGAGTCGACGATGTGCGCGATGTTGCGCGCGACGATCGCCGCGCCGGCCTTGCGCGCGGCGAACGCCGAGGCTTTGGCGTGCAGCGTGCCGACGTGCGCGCGCTCGGCGTCGTCGAGCACCGGCGCGCTGCGCGCCCGCGGCAGGTGATCCTCGGCGAACTCGGCGGGACTGCGCACGTCGATGCGATCGGCGAAGCGCGAGGCGTCCGCCGCGGCCACCTTGCGGTCGCGCGCGGGCATCAACGCGGCTTGCCCAGCAGCGGCTGCAGCGCCGGCCACACGTTGTCGAGCAGCCGCGGCTGCGCCGCGAGTGTCGGATGGATGCGATCGGGCTGGAACAGCGTCGTATCCGCGGCGAATCCCTCGAACAGGAACGGCACGAGCGCGACCTTGTGCCGTGTCGCTGCATCACGATACAGCGCGTCGAAGCGCAACGTGTACGCCGAGCCGTAGTTGGGCGGTAGCTGCATGCCGACGAGCAGGACCTTGGCACCGGCCTTTTTCGATGCGTCGATCATCGCGTCCAGATTTGTCCTGGTGACGCCAAGGTCGCCGCCACGCAGGCCGTCGTTGCCGCCCAGCTCGACGATGACGATGGCGGGGTGATGCTCGGCGAGCAGCGACGGCAGTCGGGCGCGCCCGCCGGCAGTCGTGTCGCCGCTGATGCTCGCGTTGACGACGCGATACGCGGGATATTGCTCGGCGACGCGCCTGGCGAGGAGTGTGACCCATCCACTGTCGGGAGCCAGTCCGTAGCCCGCGGATATCGAGTCGCCGAGGACGAGAATCGCAGCCGGCTGGACGGCCGCATGCGTGGCCAGCGCCGACGCCAGCGTAATCAGCAAAAGCAGGGTGCGCAAGGCGGCGACGGCGGCCGACCGTGCTCGTGCACGCAAATGGCTCATGACGGCGATTGTAAGGCCGCGGTCGCGAGCGACCCTGCGGTTTGTAGAATCGATCCGTCGCCTCCATATGGATCGATATGCCGCTGTTGCACACCCAGTCGCTGACCAAGACCGTGGCCAGCGGCGATGCGCCGCTGACGATCCTGGACGACGTGACGTTCGACGTCGACCGCGGCGAATCGGTGGCGATCGTCGGCGCCTCGGGCTCCGGCAAGACCACGCTGCTCGGACTGCTCGCCGGTCTCGACCTGCCGACATCCGGCGATGTGTGGCTCGACGGCGAGCGCGTCACGGCGCTGGACGAGGACGCGCGTGCCGCGCTGCGCCAGCGCGCCGTCGGCTTCGTGTTCCAGTCGTTCCAGCTGCTGCCGGCGATGACGGCGCTGGAGAACGCGATGCTGCCCCTCGAGCTCGCCGGCCATCGCGACGCGCGCGCGCTGGCGACGGACTGGCTCGCACGCGTCGGCCTCGCCCATCGCACGACCCACTATCCACGCCAGCTCTCGGGCGGCGAGCAGCAGCGGGTGGCGATTGCGCGCGCCTTCGCCAGCGATCCGATGCTGCTGTTCGCCGACGAGCCGTCGGGCAACCTCGACCAGGCCACCGGCGCGGAAGTGGCCGAGCTCATGTTCCGGCTCAACCGCGAGCACGGCACGACGCTGGTGCTGGTCACCCACGACGTCGCGCTGGCGTCGCGCTGCGGGCGCCGGCTCTCGCTGGCGGGCGGCCGTCTCGTCGGCGACGAGAAGACGGGCTGACGCGTGGCGACCTGGCGTCTTGCCTGGCGGATGCTGTCGCGTGACTGGCGCTCGCGCGAGCTCGACGTGCTGATCGCCGCCATCGTGCTCGCCGTGGCGAGCGTAGGCACGGTCGGCTTCTTCGCCGATCGCGTGAAGTCGGCACTGACGCGCGAGGCGAACCTCCTCATCGGCGGTGACGTGATGATCTCAGGCGATCGGCCGTTGCCGGCGGCATTCGCCGACCAGGCAACCTCGCGCGGTCTCGTTACCACGCCCGTGGTGCGTTTCAACAGCATGGTCACGCGTCCCGGCGACGATGCCAAGCCCGTGCTCGCCACCGTCAAGGCCGTGGACCACGGCTACCCGCTGCGCGGCACGGTGCGGCTCGTCGATCCGGCGAATGCCGCCGGCACGCCTGCGCATGGCGTGCCGCCGCCGGGCGTGGCCTGGCCCGATGCGCGTCTCGCGGAGCGCATGCAGCTCGCGCGCGGCGCACGCATCGTGCTCGGCGACGCGACGTTCGACGTCGGCGACATCGTGCTGCAGGAGCCCGAGATCGCCACCGGCCTGCTCACCGGCGGCCCGCGCGTGCTGATCAACGCCGCGGACCTCGCCGCCACGCACCTGTTGCAGCCCGGCAACCGCGCGACGTTCCGGTTGCTCGTCGCCGACGACGGTGCGCCATCGCGCCTCGACCGCTACATCGACTGGGCGCGCACGGCGCTGGTCGCCGGCCAGCGGATGGAGAACGTGCGCGACGTGCAGCCCGAGGTCAAGCAGACGCTCGAGCGTGCCGAGAAATTCCTGGCACTCGCCTCGCTGGTGGCGGTGATGCTCGCCGCGGTGGCGATCGCGCTCGCCGCATCGCGCTACCTGCGGCGCCATCTCGACACGGCCGCCATCCTCAAGTGCCTCGGCGCGTCGCGGCAGCGCACGCTCGCGCTGTTCGCCGTGCAGTTCGTGCTGATCGGCGTCGTGTCGAGCATGGCCGGCGTCGCCGTCGCCCTCGCCGGCCAGCAGCTGCTGGCCGTGGTGCTGCATTCGATCGCCGCGGCCGACCTGCCGCTTCCGGGATTCGCGCCCGGTATCACCGCGTTCGCCATCGGCCTCCTCATGCTTCTGGGATTCGCATTGCCGCCGCTCGTCACGCTCGCGGCGTCGCCGCCGCTGCGCGTGCTGCGACGCGACCTGCCGCGGCCGCGCACCGGCGGCATCGCCGCCTACGTGTGCGGCGCCGCGGTGTTCGCGGCGCTGCTCGCGTACGCGGCGCAGGACGTGATGACGGCGGCGCTGACGATCGGCGGCATCGCCGGGCTGCTGGGGGTCGCGGCGCTGACCGCGGCGCTGGCGATCGCGCTGTTGAAGCGCCTGCCCCAGCGCGGCGTCACGTGGCGCTTCGGTCTCGCCAACCTTGCGCGGCGGCCGCTGGCCTCCAGCCTCCAGGTCGGCGCGCTGGCGCTGGGGCTGATGGCGCTGCTGTTGCTGACCGTCGTGCGCGGCGACCTGCTGCGCAACTGGCGCGCGAGCCTGCCGCCTGACGCGCCCAACCAGTTCGTCGTCAACGTGCTGCCCGACCAGGTCGCCGGCGTGCAGGCGCAGATGTCGGCCATCGCCGGGCGCGAGACGCCGCTGTATCCGATGGTGCGCGGGCGGCTCACGGCGGTGAACGGCGAACACTTCGACACCGCGCGCTTCGACGATCCGCGCTCGCGCCGCCTCGCCGAGCGTGAATTCAACCTGTCGTCGCTGGCCACGCTGCCGTCGACCAATCGTATCGTCGCCGGTACGTTCTGGCCGGCGGACGCGGGCAAGGACGCGGGTCTGTCGCTGGAAGAGGGCATCGCCAAATCCCTCAAGCTCAAACTCGGCGACACGCTGACGTTCGATATCGCCGGCACGCCGCTGTCGTCGCGTGTGACGAGCCTGCGCAAGGTCGACTGGGACAGCTTCCAGCCCAACTTCTTCACGCTGTTCGCGCCGCACGCGCTCGACGGGCTGCCGACCACGTATCTCGGCGCGGTGCGCGTGCCGCCGGCGCCGTCGGGCACGGCGTGGGTATCGGCGCTGGTCGCGCGCTATCCCAACGTGCTCGTCATCGACGTCGGCGACGTGATCCGGCAGGTGCAATCGATCATGGACGAGGTGTCGCGCGCGATCGAGTTCGTGTTCCTGTTCACGCTCCTCGGCGGCATGCTCGTGCTGCAGGCGGCGATCGCATCGACACAGGATGCGCGTCGCTTCGACGCCGCCGTGCTGCGCACGCTCGGCGCGTCGCGCACGCAGCTCAATTCGGCGCAGACCGCGGAGTTCCTGCTGCTGGGCGCGCTGGCCGGCGTGCTGGCCGCGGCGGGCGCCAACGTGATTGGCTACTTCCTCGCCCACCGCGTGTTCAGCATCCCGTTCGGCTTCAGCCCCGTGCTGTGGCTCTACGCGCTCGCCGGCGGCGCCGCGGCGGTGGCGCTGGCGGGCTGGCTCGGCACGCGCGACACGCTCGACCGCCCGCCGATCGAAGTGCTGCGCCAGCTCGCCTGACGCTACTTGCCGGCGAGCACCGCCTCGCGCGACCACGTGCGCGAGAACAGCACCAGCGCCAGCGCCGCGAGCACCAGCGGCACGACCGCCGACTGCGCGAGGTCGGGGAGCGACAGCGCGTCGCCGCGCAGCACGCGATTGAGCAGCGTGTACTGCCCGGACACCGGCACGTAGACGAGCCACGCCGGCTCCTTGCGCTGCAGGAACATTTGCGCGGTCGGCACCATCGACATCACGAACAGCAGCAGCTGCGTGTTCGCCTGCGCCTCGCGGATCGAGCGGCCGCGGCTGCCCAGCCACAGCAGCAGCGCCGGCATCAGCGCCGCCAGCGGCGCCAGGATCGCCACGAAGCGCAGCACGTCGCGCGCGCTGAACAGGAACGGAATGCCCACCGGCGGCAGCGGCGCGAAGGCGAGCGTCAGGTAGAAGCCGCCGAGGGTGATCACCACGATGAGGAGCACGAACAGCGCGAGGCACAGCCACTTGCCGATGGCGATCTCGAGCGTGGATGCCGGCGTCGCCAGAAGGGGCTCGAGGGAGGCGCGCTCGCGCTCGCCCGCCGTCGCCTCCAGCGCGAACGCCATGCCGCCGATGATGGTCGCGAACAGGCCGTAGAACGCGACCAGGAAGAGCACGAGCGCGCCGGACTGGCGCGGCGTGGCGAGGTTGACTTCATGCAAGTCGAGCGGCTTGCCGACGGATGGGGCGATGCCGCGCAGCATCAGCCGCTGCTGCCCCCACAACCGGTCGTAGGTGTGCAACAGCGATTCGGTCTCGCTGATCGCCGCCTGCGCGCGGTCGCGCGACCGATCGAACACGAGCTGCACGGAGCCCGCGCGTCCTTCGCCGACATCCTTCTCGAAATCGGGATCGATGACGAGCGCGGCATCGAGATCGCCGGCGCGGATGCGCGACTCGTAGTCCGCAGGCGCGGGCGAGATCGTCACCTGTTGGCGGGACAGGTAATCGACGAGCGCCGGTGCGCGCTCGGCGCCGACGACCGCGAGCGTCAGCGTGCGGGACTTCTCCGCCTGGCTGGCGATGAGGCTGAAGATCAGCATCAGGAAGATCGGCCCGGCGAGCGCCGCCGACACCACCGTCATCAATACCGTGCGCCGGTCGCGCGAGGCATCGACGATTTCCTTGCGCGCGACGGCGAGGATGCGGTTCAGCCCCACAGCGATGCACTCCTCATGCCGCCAGCCCTTCACCGCTGCCGAGCAGGGCGACGAACGCATCTTCGAGCGAGCCTGCGCCGGAATGCGCGACGAGCTCCGCCGCCGTGCCCTGCGCAACGACGCGGCCGCGCCCGAGGATGACGATGCGATCGCATAGCGCCGCCACCTCCTGCATGACGTGCGAGCTGAAGAGCAGGCATTTGCCGGCAGCGCGCAGCGCGCGCAGCTGGTCGCGCAGCGCGCGCACGCTCATGATGTCGAGGCCGTTGGTCGGCTCGTCGAGCATGATCACCGGCGGGTCGTGGATCAGCGCGCGCGCGATCGCGACCTTCATCTTCTCGCCCTGCGAAAAGCCCTGCACGCGACGCTCGGCGAGGGCGGCGAGACCCAGCGTGTCGAACAGCGCGTCGGTGCGCGCGGCGATGGTCGCCGGCGCGATGCCGTGCAGCGTGCCGAAGTAGCGCACGTTCTCGCGGGCCGTGAGACGGGGGTAGAGGCCGCGCGCGTCCGACAGCACGCCGATGACGCGCCGCACCCGGTCGCGATCGCGGACGATGTCGAGGCCGTCGACGCTGGCGTGACCGGCGTCCGGCACGATCAGCGTCGCCAGCATTCGCAGCAGTGTGGTCTTGCCGGCGCCGTTGGGCCCAAGCAGGCCGGTGATCGCGCCGTCGGGTGCCGCGAACGTCACGCCGTCCACAGCGCGTACTTCGTGCTGCGCGCCGAACGCCTTGGCGAGGCCGTCGATCGCGATCATGGCTTCGCTTCGAGCCGGTCGGGCCACAGCAGCGGTGGCGTGGTCCTGGCGAGCCAGTCGGTGCAGGTGGCCGGCAGCGTGTCGAAGCCTGCGGCATCGATGAACCTGGCGATGAGTCGCGGCGTGCACCCGCGCGACGACACGATGTGGCCGAAGCCGGGCGCGACGATCGAGCGCGCGTGCGACAGTGTCTTCGCCACCTCCTCGGCGTAGCGCGGCGGCGTCACCGGATCGAGGCCGCCGGACAGCAGCAGCACCGGCGTATCGCTCGCCACCGGCGTCGCGAAGTCGGCCGGCATCGCGCCGCGCGGCCACACGCCGCAGACGTCGATCACGCGCGCCACCAGCGGCGCGCTCAGCGCGCCGTCGAGCGCGGCGCGCCGCAGCTGCGGCGTGATGCGCGGCACGTCTTCGGCGCAGGTGACCGAAAAGTGGAGTGCAGCGTTGAGATCCTGCTCGGTGCTGTCGTCGAAGCCCGCCAATGCCGCCGCCAGCGGCGTGTAGTCGCCGCTGCGCGCCCGGGCGATGATCTCCGGCAGCATCGCCGCCAGCTCGGGCAGGTAGACGATCGGCTGCAGCGCGGCGAGGAAGGCGTCGAAGCCGATGTGCACCGTGACGGGCTCGCCGGTC
Source organism: Casimicrobiaceae bacterium (assembly GCA_036003195.1). Taxonomy (GTDB): domain Bacteria; phylum Pseudomonadota; class Gammaproteobacteria; order Burkholderiales; family Casimicrobiaceae; genus VBCG01. Next base: position 22,999 of record DASYSP010000017.1, on the reverse strand, counting down.
CGCGGGCGGGCGAGCGTGATGTCACGGCCGTCGACGCCGAGTGACGTGCGGATTGCAGCGAACGCCGTCGCGAGGTCGGGATGCGCGGCATTGCAGGCGGTCGACTTCGCGCAGGCCACGACGATGGCGTCGATGGCGCGCTCGCGCGACGGCCAGACGTCAAGGCTGACGATCATCCGTGGCGGGGCCACGCCGTCGAGCACGACGCTGCGGATCGCCTGCGGATGGCGGCGCAGGTATTCCTGGGCGACGCGCGTGCCGTAGCTGCCGCCCCACAGGTTGATCCGGGCGTAGCCGAGTGCGACGCGCACGTCCTCGAGATCGGCGATGAACGCATCCGTCGTGTATTGCGCAGCATCGATGCCGCGCGACGCGAGCTCGGCGGCGCAGGCACGTGCCTTCGGCACCGGATCGGTTTCGAGGACCGTCCGCAGGTCGCGGTCGGGTTTGAACGCCGCGCACGACAGCGGCGACGAGCGGCCGGTGCCGCGCTGGTCGACCAGCACGATGTCGCGTGTCGTCCGCACGTCGGATAGCAGCGCCGCCATGTCCGCGATCGACGATGCCGCCTGCCCGGGGCCGCCGGCCAGCACGAACAATGGGTCCGGCTTCGGCGACAGCGTGTTGGCGGGCAGGATCGCAATGCCGAGGGTGATGCGGCGGCTCTTGGGATTGCCGCGCTGCTCGGGCACCTCGAGCGCACCGCAGGAAAGCGTTTGCGCGAGCTTCGGCAGATGGCAGTCGGCGAGCACGATCGCGTGCGGCGGTGCCTTGCTGTCGCTGCACGCCCACAGCAGCAGGGGCATGGCCGCGAGGCCTGCAATCCGGCGAAGGGCGCGCACCATCATCGCCGCGGATGGTAGCAAACGCGGCCTGTGGATCGGCATCGAACGCGATCAGCGCGATATCGGCCGGCAATGCAACGGCATCAGCCAGATGCCGGGCGCCGGTCTATACTGGATGCTCCCCGCCCGCCGCCGTCCATGTCCACGCGACCGCTCGAACCCGGCATCGTCACCGATCTCGAAGGCCGGCTCACCTACGCCAATTACCTGCGGCTGGACCGCCTGCTTGCCGCACAGGAGCCCCGCGCCGCCGACGCGTCCGGTGCGCCGCTGCACGACGAGATGCTGTTCATCATCCAGCACCAGACGTCCGAGCTGTGGATGAAGCTGATGATCCACGAGCTCGGCGCAGCGGTGCGCCACGTGCGCGCGGATCGGCTGCAGCCCAACTTCAAGATCCTCGCCCGCGTCAAGCAGATCCAGCGCCAGCTCTTCGAGCAATGGGCGGTGCTGGAGACGCTGACGCCGTCGGAGTACGACGCGCTGCGCCCGGCACTGGCGAGCTCCTCGGGATTCCAGTCCGCGCAATACCGTGCGATCGAATTCCTGCTCGGCAACAAGGATGCGGCAATGCTCGAGGTATTTCGCCACGACCCGACGGCGTACGCGATGCTCGAGGCGCTGTTCAGGGCGCCGTCGCTGTATGACGAATTCATCCGTCACCTCGCGCGGCGCGGCCTGCCGGTGCCCGCCGAGTGCCTCACGCGCGACGTCACCCGGCCGCATGTGCGCGATCCGCGTCTCACCGCGGTGTTCAAGGTCATCTACGAGGACCCGACGCACTGGTGGGACGCGTACGACATGTGCGAGAAGCTGGTCGACGTCGAGGAGGGCTTCCAGCTGTGGCGCTTCCGCCACGTCAAGACCGTCGAGCGCATCATCGGCCACAAGCGTGGAACCGGCGGGTCATCGGGCGTCAACTACCTGCGCGGTGCGCTCGACATCGCGTTCTTCCCCGAGCTCATTGACGTGCGCTCGCTGATCGGCGTGGCGCCGGCGGCCTGATGGAAGGCTCGCCGGGAGACACCGGCTCGCCGATCGCGCGCGCGGTGGCCGCGCTGGGACCGGGCGCGCTCGACGATGCGGGTCTCGCGCGTCACGTGGCGCCGCTTTTCGCGCGGCATCGTGCCGCCTGCGGCGATCGCATCTATCTCGCCAACCATTCGCTCGGCCGGCCACTCGATGCCACGGCCGATGACGTCGCGCAGGGACTCGCGGCGTGGTACGCCGCGATGGGCGATGCGTGGACGCCGTGGCAGGCGGAGCGCGATGCCCATCGAGCGCGCCTCGCGCGGCTCTTGCACGCGCCGCGTGCCGATTGCGTGGTGCCGAAGACCAGTGCCGGGCAGGGACTGCGCGCCGTGCTCAATACATACGACACGCCGCCACGCGTGGTCGCCACGCGCGGCGAATTCGACTCGCTCGACGTCATCCTGCGCGAATACGCGCGGCGCGGCCGGGCACGCATCGACTTCGTTGCCGCCGGAGACGACGGACGCTACGCGACCGAGGACATCGTCGTTGCGATCCGTCGCGGCTGCGACCTTGTTGTCGTCAGCGAAGTGATGTTCGTCACCGGCCAGCGTCTCACCGACCTGGCCACGATCGTCGAGGCCGCGCATGCGGCCGGCGCGCGCGTGCTCGTCGACGTCTACCACTCGCTGGGCGTCTTCGACACCGACGTCGTCGCCACGCACACCGACTATGCCGTGGGCGGTTCCTACAAGTACCTGCGCGGTGGGCCCGGCGCGTGTTTCCTGTACGTGGCGCCGGCGATGCTCGACGCGCAGGTGGCGACGCTCGACATCGGATGGTTCGCCAAGGCCGCGCCCATGCAATACGCGCGGCCCGATCCACCGCGCTTCGCGCCAGGCGGCGACGCGTGGCTCGAATCGACGCCGCCGGTGCTGTCACCGTACCAGGCGCGTGCCGGCCTGGCGCTGCTGATGGCGCTCGGTGTCGATCGCGTACGCGCGCACTCGCTGCGGTTGCAACGGCGCCTGGTGGACCTGCTCGCCGCCCGCGATATCGTCGCCGAAGGCGACAGCGTCGCGCGCGGCGCCTTCGTGGTGGTGCGCGATGCCGGGGCGGTGGCGATGGCCGACGCGCTCGCCGCGCGCGACATCGTCGTCGACGCACGCAGCGACTGCCTGCGCATCTGTCCCGATGTCGTCACGCGCGACGACGAGCTCGTCGCGTGCGCCGAGGCCCTTGCGGCCATCATGCGAGGTGCCTCGCCGGCATCCGCGCGCCGCTGACCGGCAGCGAGCGCCACGTCGACCGGCCGAACGCCGGACGACGGCCAACTGCGTCCGCAACGCCGTCATGCGCAAGGTCCGCGACCGCGCGCTTGGGGGGCTGCGTGACGGGGCACTACGGTCCGGGATTCAGCCCGGATGCGTGATGTAGTGAACGAGCACGAGGAGACCGATCACCAGCAGCGCGGCGAGGCCGATCCCGGTAATGATGATGTGCACGGGATTGATCGTCGCGGCGTCGCGCACCAGGTCGCGGCGCTTGCGCACGCCGAAGAAGCTCCACAGCACGGCGCTCAGGGTCTCGCCGAACGTCGCCTGGCGTGGCGGTGGGAGCGGCTCGTCGGGGGGTGTTGGTGGTTCGTGGCTCATCGGGTCGGCATGGGTGCCGGTGCGCACGTCGTTTGGCGAAAACGTTGCCCGACGAGGCTGGGTATCGAAGGTGGCGGGGCCCCGCGCGGCCGAATGCGCACCATCACGTTAGCATACGGCGGCCATCGGCGGCTCGCGAAGACGCCCCGGAATGCGACCGCAAGCGCTTGAATGTTGAGGCGATTGCCCCATGTCTGGGACAATCATCTGTTACCAGAGGCCAGCGGGGCCCCACCATGCGCTTCGACAAGCTCACCACCAAATTCCAGCAGGCACTGGCCGACGCCCAGAGCCTCGCGCTCGGCGGCGACGCCGGCTTCATCGAGCCGCAGCACCTGCTCGCGGCGTTGCTCGCGCAGGAGGACGGCGGCACCGCATCGCTCCTCGCGCGCGCCGGCGTGGCCGTGCCGAAGCTGCAGGCCGCGCTCAAGGCATCGATCGCACGGTTGCCCAAGGTCGAAGGCACGGGCGGCGAGATCAGCGTATCGCGCGACTTGAACAACCTGCTCAACCTGGCGGACAAGGAAGCCCAGAAACGCAACGACCAGTTCATCGCCTCGGAGATGTTCCTGCTCGCCGCCACCGGCGACAAGGGCGACCTCGGGCGGCTGCTCAAGGACGCGGGACTGTCGCGCAAGGCGCTGGAGGACGCGATCGAGCACGTGCGCGGCGGCGCCGGGATCGACTCGCAGGAAGCCGAAGGCCAGCGCGAGGCACTTGCCAAATACACGATCGACCTCACCGAGCGTGCGCGCGACGGCAAGCTCGACCCGGTGATCGGGCGCGACGACGAAATCCGCCGCACGATCCAGATCCTGCAACGGCGCACCAAGAACAACCCGGTGCTGATCGGCGAGCCGGGCGTGGGCAAGACGGCGATCGTCGAGGGCCTCGCCCAGCGCATCGTCGACGGCGAAGTGCCGGAGACGCTCAAGAACAAGCGCGTGCTGTCGCTCGACATGGCAGCGCTGCTGGCCGGCGCCAAGTACCGCGGCGAGTTCGAGGAGCGCCTGAAGTCGGTGCTCAAGGACATCGCCGCCGACGAGGGCCGCACGATCGTCTTCATCGACGAGCTGCACACGATGGTCGGCGCGGGCAAGGCCGAGGGCGCGATCGACGCCGGCAACATGCTCAAGCCCGCGCTCGCGCGCGGCGAGCTGCACTGCATCGGCGCGACCACGCTCGACGAGTACCGCAAGTACATCGAGAAGGACGCGGCGCTCGAGCGCCGCTTCCAGAAGGTGCTGGTCGGCGAGCCGTCGGTGGAGTCGACGATCGCCATCCTGCGCGGCCTGCAGGAGCGCTACGAGATCCACCACGGCGTCGACATCACCGACCCGGCCATCGTCGCCGCCGCCGAGCTGTCGCACAGGTACATCACCGACCGCTTCCTGCCGGACAAGGCGATCGACCTCATCGACGAGGCGGCGGCGCGCATCAAGATGGAGATCGACTCCAAGCCGGAGGCGATGGACAAGCTCGACCGGCGCCTGATCCAGCTCAAGATCGAGCGCGAGGCGGTGAAGAAGGAGAAGGACGACGCGTCGAAGAAGCGCCTGGCGACGATCGAGGACGAGATCGCGCGCCTCGAACGTGAGTACGCGGACCTCGACGAGGTGTGGAAGGCCGAGAAGGCCGACGTCGCGGGCACGCAGCACATCAAGGAGGCGATCGACAGGATCAAGATCGAGATGGAGGAGGCGCGGCGCCGAGGCGACTGGCAGAAGATGTCCGAGCTCCAGTACGGCAAGCTGCCGCAGCTCGAGGCCCAGCTGAAGAAGGTCGACAAGGACTTGGCCGGCGAGCAGAAGAAGGCGCCCAAGCTCCTGCGCACGCAGGTCGGCGCCGAGGAGATCGCCGAAGTCGTGTCGCGTGCGACCGGCATCCCGGTGTCGAAGATGATGCAGGGCGAGCGCGACAAGCTGCTGGCGATGGAGGACAAGCTGCACCAGCGCGTGGTGGGTCAGGACGAGGCGGTGCGCCTCGTGTCCGACGCGATCCGCCGCTCGCGCTCCGGACTGTCCGATCCCAACCGGCCCTATGGCTCCTTCCTGTTCCTGGGCCCGACCGGCGTCGGCAAGACCGAGCTCACCAAGGCGCTCGCCGAGTTCCTGTTCGACACCGACCAGGCGCTGATCCGCCTCGACATGTCGGAGTTCATGGAAAAGCACTCGGTCGCGCGCCTCATCGGCGCGCCGCCGGGCTACGTCGGCTACGAGGAAGGCGGATACCTGACCGAGGCGGTGCGGCGCAAGCCGTACAGCGTGATCCTGTTCGACGAGATCGAGAAGGCGCATCCCGACGTGTTCAACGTGCTGCTGCAGGTGCTCGACGACGGGCGCCTCACCGATGGCCAGGGCCGCACGGTCGACTTCCGCAACACGGTGATCGTGATGACCTCCAACCTGGGCTCGCACAAGATCCAGCAGATGACCGACGACGGCAGCGAGCCGGCGCTGATCAAGATTGCGGTGATGGCCGAGGTCAAGTCGTCGTTCCGGCCCGAATTCGTCAACCGGATCGACGAGATCATCGTGTTCCAGCCGCTCGCCGAAGCGCAGATCGCGCACATCGCGCGCATCCAGCTGCGCTCGCTGGAGCAGCGGCTCGCCAAGCTCGACATCAGGCTCGACGTCGACGAGGCGGCGCTGAAGGCGGTGGCCGCGGCGGGCTTCGACCCGGTGTACGGCGCGCGGCCGCTGAAGCGGGCGATCCAGCAGCAGATCGAGAATCCGCTGTCGCGCGAGATCCTGTCAGGCCACTACGCGGGCGGCGACACGATCCGCATCGGGGCCACCGGCGGCGAGATCACGTTCAGCAAGGGTTGACGCGCGCGGCGTCGCTGCCTCACGAATGCCAGGGGATGCGGCGTGGCCGCTCGCGCTTCTCCTCTTCCTCGATGTGGCCGAGCCTCGGCTTGACGAGGTCGCTGCGCGAGACGAGTCCCACCAGACGGTTGGATGCGGTGTCGGCGACCACCGGCACGCGCTCGAGGCGATTGAGCGCGAGCCGCGAGGCCACGAGGCGGCACGATTCGTCCGGCAGCGCGACGATCAGCGGCACGTCGGCGACGGCATCGCCGACCGACGCGTGGCCGTCGCGTGCGGCGGCCAGCGACGCGCGATCGATCACACCGACCACGATGCCGTCGCGCACCACGGGGAACGCGCGGTGCGCCTGGGTCGCGCCGAACCATCGCTGCAACGCGGCGTCGACGGGCGTCGCGGCATCGATGGTCTCGACGTCGCGCGTCATGATCTCGTCGACGAACTGCCGCTCCAGCGGATCGACGCCGTATTCCCGGTAGATGTGGTAGCCGCGGCGTGCGATCTTCTCGGTGAGGATCGAGCGGCGCATCGTCAGTACGGTGAATCCATACGACACCGCCGACGTCGCCAGCAGCGGCAGCAGCGCATTGGCGTCGCGCGTCAGGCCGAACGCGAAGATCGTCGCCGTGAGCGGCGCGCGCATCACGCCGGCGAGCGTGGCCGCCATGCAGACCAGTGGCCAAAGCAGCGGATCGGCGCCGGGCAGCACGCGCGAGAGCACGACGCCGAGGCCGGCGCCCATCATCAGCAGGGGCGCGAGGATGCCGCCCGATGTCCCCGAGCCCAGCGCGAGCACCCAGATTGCCGCCTTGACGAGGAGGAGCCCGAGCGCCACCTGCAACACGATCTGATTGTGCAGGAGGTCGCCGATGACGTCGTAGCCCACGCCCAGCGCGCGCGGCTCGAAGTAGCCGCCGATGCCGACCGCCAGGCCGCCGAGTGCCGGCCACCAGCTCCAGTGCAGCGGAAGCTTCGCGAAAAGATCCTCGACCTTGTACAGCGACGCCGACAGCGTGGCCGACAGGACGCCGCAGGCAAGGCCGGCGACGATGCAGGATGGCAGCGACCACAGGTCGGGCGCGGCAGTGTCGAGCGGAAACAGCGGCCCGGGCGTCATCACCAGCGGTCGCGCGAAGCCGGCTACGGCGCAGGCGATGGCCACGGGCAGCAGGCTGCGCGGCCGCAGCTCGAACAGCAACAGCTCGACGGCGAGCAAAACTGCGGCCACCGGCGTGCCGAACACCGCAGTCATCCCCGCCGTGGCGCCGGCGACCAGCAGCGCCTTGCGCTCGGCCGCGGTGAGGTGGAAATACTGCGAGAGCAGGGAGCCGATGGCGCCGCCAGTCATGATGATCGGGCCTTCGGCGCCAAACGGCCCGCCGCTGCCGATGACGATGCCCGACGACAGCGGCTTCAGCACGGCCACGCGCGCCGACATCTTGCTCTTGCCGAACAGAATCGCCTCGATGGCCTCGGGAATGCCATGGCCGCGGATCTTTTCCGATCCGAAGCGCGCCATGAGTCCGACAATGAGGCCGCCGACGACCGGCACCACGATCACCCAGGCACCCAGCGTGTTTTCCGCCGGTGAGCGGTTCGCGATCGACAGCGACTGGAAGAAGAAGACGTTGGTGAAGAGGCGGATCAGGGCGAGCAACAGCACCGCGGCCAGCGTGGCGAGCCCGCCGATGACGGCGGCGAGCGCCGTGATTCGCAGCAGGCGGCCGTTGAGTGCGAAATCGCCGCGCGTGTGGGACGCTGTCGTCACTGCGCGGTCGGCGATAGCGGTGGCGTCGTTGTCGTGCAACGCCCGCGCCGCTCGTCGTAGCCTGCCATTTGCATGGCACGCATCTTAGCAAGCCCGGTGGCGTGCCTCGAGCGATGGCACGCCAGCGGGCCAAAGGCGGCCCGTGCCGCCGCTGTCAGCCCAAGGACAGGATGCGGATGACGCAGGTGCCGCCGGGCAACAGCGTTACGCCGGTGACACACGTCGTGTTCGCGGCGTCGACATAGTAGTCGTACGACCCGGTGTCGTAAGTGACTGCGGCGATCGTGATCGGTGTCGAAAGGCCGTTGATCACCGTCATGTTGCCGAGGAACGTGGTGTTTATGACGGTGGGACTTGCGCCCAGCGTCAGCTGCGTCGTCGGCAATGCCGCTTGCGCACGTCCCATCAGGCGGACGCCGCCGGTGGACAGCGCCAGCGCGCCCGCGGCGACGATCAGCGCGCCGATCAGGGGCAGCGTTCCGCGGCGAGGCATCTTCCGCAACGCGACAATACCGACGGCAGCCACGGCGATGGCGATCAGCACCGAGAGCATCGGGCTCAAGGGAATGGAGCCGCCCGAAAAATCGATCTCGAGACGAGGCGGGGTCAGCGGCTGCGCGAATGCCGCGAGCGGCATCAGAAACAAGGTAACGGCGAGCGGCGCGAGCGGGCGTCGGGCATTCACGGGCGTGACCTCCATTGGCAGCCGCCGCAACCAGTTGCGTTGCGGCGGGGTTGGGTTGGCGATCCACGCGTGGCTGCCGCGTCGCCGGGCGCCAGTGTTCCACACGGCCTGCCTCGCCGCAATCACGCGTCGCCCGGCCGTCAGTCGAACGGTCTTGCAGGGTGGCCGGCGCGAAGACGCGCCGGCGGCCGGTCACACCACCTGCGCATGGTCCAGCAGCAGGCCGCGCAGGCGCTTGCCCCCGCGATGCGCAAGGCGCAGGTGGCTGTCCTCGGCGCCCGGTCCGACGAGGCACAGCGCAGACGACGACTGCGCCTCGACAAGCGTCACCCCGTTGCGCTCGACCGCCCAGACGTCGCCGGCGTAGAGCACCACGTCGTTGTGCTCCTTTTCCTGCGTCACCCACAGCGTGCCGCGGGTCACCCGCAGCGTCGTGCCGCGCGCATCGTCGAGCCTCACCAGATCGCCGCGATCGAGATCCATCGCCTTCGTGTAGCCGGTGCAGAGCATGGCCAGTCCCTCCGTTGGGCAAGACGCCCGATCATGCGTAGAATGCATCGATCGGCGCCTTGGATGGTGCGCCGGAATCGGCGCCACACGAAGAAGATTGTGGGGAAGATGCGCCTCCCGCTCAAACGAAATCTCGGAAGCTCTGGCATGCGCCAAACTCATGCATAAGACACTGCGCGAGATGCCCTCGCTGGATTTCCTTCGCGGTTTCGAGGCCGCCGGGCGCACGTTGTCGTTCACGCGGGCGGCGGCCGAGCTCTTCGTCACGCAGTCGGCGCTGTCGCGGCAAGTCAAGGCGCTGGAGGATGCGCTCGGCGTGCCGCTCTTCGAGCGACGCCACCGCGCGCTGGCATTGACGCGAGCGGGCGAGGCGCTGCACCGCGACGTCACCGACAGCCTCGCGCAGATCGCGCGCGCCGTCGACGCCACGCGCGGACGCGCGCCGCAGCCGGGCGTGACGCTGACGACCACCGTGTCGTTCGCCTCGCTGTGGATCATTCCGCGACTGGCGACGTTTCGCGCGCGCCATCCGGCGATCGAGGTGTACGTGTCCGCCGACGACCGCACGGTCGACCTGGCGCGCGGCGAGGTCGACGTCGCGGTGCGCTACCTCGCCGAGCACAAGGTTCCGGAAGGTGCGCAGCGGATGTTCGGCGAGCGGATGCTGCCGGTGGTGAGCCCGCAGGTGCTGCGTCAGCCGCGCACGCGCCTCGCCAGCCCTGCCGACCTGCGCAATCACGTGCTGCTGCATCTCGACGATCCCGACGGCATGCTGCCGTGGCTCAACTGGCAGGCATGGCTCGCCGCCAACGGCGAGCCGTCGCTGCGTCCCGCGGGCGCGCTGCGCTTCCGCATGTACGACCAGCTGATCCAGGCCGCCGTCGCCGGCCAGGGTGTCGCGCTCGGCCGCCTGCCGTTGCTCGCCGAGCATCTGCGCGACGGCCGGCTGGTGGCGCCGTTCGCGCCGCGCTACGAGTCGGCGCGGGGCTACTACGTGATCGTCGCGCCACACGCCGCGGCGCGTCCCGACGTCGCTGCCCTTGCCGCGTGGCTCGCCGACGAAGCAGCGATCGCCCGCGGCGCGGTATCGGCCCCATCGCCGACACGCGCGCCGCGGGCACGTGCCGCCGCGGGTGCCATCACCACGCCCGGGCGGCCGGCGCGACCGCACAACGCGCGCACGCCGGCGGGGGGATCCAGGCGGTGACGCAGCGTTCGAGCCCGGATTTCGGCCTGGCGCCGTCGCCGTGGATCGTGCGCCACGCCGGCCTGATCGCGCCCGGCGCACGTGTGCTGGACGTCGCATCCGGGCATGGCCGGCAGGCGATCTTCCTCGCGGGACGCGGTGCGCGCGTGGTGGCAGTCGACCGCGACGCCGCGGCGCTGGCGACGTTTGCCGCGACGCCGGGCATCGTCACGCGCACCGCCGATCTCGAGGCTGCCGCGTGGCCGCTCGCCGGCGAGCGCTTCGATGCGGTGGTTTGCGTCCACTACCTCCACCGCCCGCGACTATCCGAGCTCGTCGCGTCGCTTGGCGACGACGGTGTGCTCCTGTACGAAACGTTCGCGGTGGGCAACGCGGCGTTCGGCCGCCCGTCCAATCCGGAATTCCTGCTGCGCGACGGCGAACTCCTGGCGCTCGTCCGCGATCGAATGACGGTCGTCGCGTTCGAGCAGGGACAGGTGTCGCAGTACGGTACAAATGCCGTGATCCAGCGCATTGCCGCCGTCGGCCGCGGTCGATGGCCGCCACCGCTCGCGGCGTGAGCGTGCGGCCAGCCGGCGCGGCGCGTCGATTCGGGTAAAATCGCGGGTCATGCCGCAGCAGCCCCACGTTCTTGGAAGCCTGGTCGCGATCGTCACACCGATGCTCGACGACGGCGCGCTCGATCTGCCCGCGTTGCGCGCGTTGATCGACTGGCACGTCGCCGAAGGCACGGCGGCGATCGTCATCGTCGGCACCACCGGCGAATCACCCACCGTGGATGTCGGTGAGCACCAGCGTCTCATCCGCACGGCAATCGAGCATGCCGCCGGACGGGTGCCGGTGATCGCAGGCACCGGCGCCAACAGCACCGCCGAGGCGCTCGCGCTGACCGAGTTCGCCAAGGCCGCCGGCGCCAGCGCCTGCCTGTCGGTAGTGCCGTACTACAACAAGCCGACACAGGAAGGACTGTATCGGCACTTCCGCACGATCGCCGAGCGCGTCGACGTGCCGCTGATCCTGTACAACGTGCCGGGTCGCACCGGCTGCGATCTCGGCAACGACACGGTGGTGCGCCTTGCCGGGCTGCCGAACGTTGCCGGCCTCAAGGACGCCACCGGCGACCTCGTGCGCCACGTCGACCTGGTGCGGCGCCTCAAGTCGCGGCCCGACTTCGCGCTGTATTCCGGCAACGACGACACGGCGCTGGCGTACATGCTGCTCGGCGGCCACGGTGTGATCTCGGTAACGGCCAACCTGGTGCCGCGAGCGGTCGCCGAGGTGTGCAGGGCCGCGCTGGCGGGGCGCGTCGCCGACGCGCGTGAACGCAACGAACGCCTCATGCCGCTGCACACGAAGCTCTTCGTCGAGGCCAACCCCATCGCCGTCAAATGGGCGCTGGCCGAGATGGGCAGGATCAGGAACGCACTGCGGCTGCCGATGGTGCCGCTGTCCACGCAATTCCACGACGACGTCCGTGCCGCGCTGCGCGAGGCCGGCGGCGTCGCCTGACGCGGGAATACACATGGTTGCATTGAATCTGCCGGCGCGGCATGCCGCGCTTCTCCTCATCGTGGCCGGGACGCTTGCGCTCGCCGGTTGCGAGACCTCGCCCGGCAAGCACATCGACTACAAGTCGGTGACGAGCGCGCCGCCGCTCGAGATCCCGCCCGATCTGTCGACGCCACGCTTCGACGACCGCTTCGCCGCCAACACCGCGAGCGGTCTCGCCCAGCAGGACGCGAATCGTCCCAAGAACGTCGACCTCCTGCCGAAGAATCCCGATGCGCACATCGCGCGCGCCGGGCAGGAACGCTGGCTCGTGGTCAAGGCCACGCCGGAGCAGGCATGGACACAGGTGCACAAGTTCTGGACCGACCAGGGCTTCGTGATCGCCACCGAGCAGCCGGCGTTCGGCACGATGGAAACGGACTGGGCGGAGAACCGCGCGGAGATCCCCAACGACATCTTCCGCAAGTACATCGGCAAGTATTTCGACGTGTTCTATTCGACGTACAAGCGCGACAAGTTCCGCACGCGCATCGAGCGCGGTATCGAACCGGGAACCACCGAGATCTACATCTCGCATCGCGGCATGGAGCAGGTGCCCACCACCAAGATCGACAATTCGTCGCCGGCCGCATTTGCGTGGGCAGCCATGCCGGAGAACCCGGAGCTCGAGGCCGACATGCTGTCGCGCCTGATGGTGCGCTTCGGCGCCACCGAGCCGCAGGCCGACGCGGCGATCGCGCAATCGACGGCGCAGCCGGACCGCGCGCGCATCGAGAAGGCGCAGGACGGCGCATCGCACCTGATCGTCGACGACACGTTCGACCGTGCCTGGCGCCGGGTGGGGCTCGCGCTCGACCGCAGCGGATTCACCGTGGTGGACCGCGATCGCTCGAAGGGCCTCTACTACGTGCGCTATGCCGATCCCGAGGCCGACATGTCGAAGAAGGATCGCGAGAAGGGCTTCCTGTCCAAGCTCATGTTCTGGAAGAAGGACGACGAGAACAAGCCGGAGCAGTACCGCGTGCTGGTCGCCGAGGCCTCGCCGCGCAGCCTCGTCAGCGTGCAGGATGCGAACGGCACCCAGGACCGCACCGACATCGGCGACAGGATCCTGGGCCTGCTCAAGGACCAGCTCAAATAGCCGGGCGCGTGCCGATGCCCTGCCTGCCGGCGCAGCACGCCGCCGCGGTCGTGGCCGCCGCGCTGCCGCGGCGCAGCCGTCGCTGATGCGCTTCGCATCGCTCGGGTCCGGCAGCGAGGGCAACGGCCTCATCGTCGAGGCCGGCACGACGCGCATCCTGATCGACTGCGGATTCGGCGTGCGCGATTGCGGCGCGCGCCTCGCCCGTCTCGGCATCGAGCCTGCGTCGATCACCGCGATCTTCGTCACCCACGAGCATTCCGATCACGTCGGCGGCGTGCCGGCGTTCGCCGCGCGGCATGGCATCGGCGTGTGGCTGACGTTCGGCACGCTGACCGCCGTCGGCGGCCGCTTCGACGGCATGCCGCGCGTGTACGGCTTCGACAGCCACGACACGCTGGTGATCGGCGATCTCGAGGTGTGCCCGTTTCCGGTGCCGCACGATGCACGCGAGCCGGTGCAGTTCGTGGTCGGCGATGGCGAGTTCCGCCTCGGCGTGCTGACCGATCTCGGCCTTTCCACGCCGCACGTGCGCGCGAGCCTCACCGGCTGCGACGGCCTCGTGCTCGAGTGCAATCACGACCGCGAGATGCTGCGTGGCGGCAGCTACCCCGCGAGCCTCAAGGACCGCATCTCGGGTCGTTTCGGCCACTTGTGCAACGACGACGCGAGCGCACTCCTGGCGTCGCTCGACTGCACGCGGCTGCAGCACATCCTCGCCGCGCACCTGTCGCGCGAGAACAACCGGCCGGCGCTCGCCCGCGAAGCGCTGGCGTCGGCGCTGGGCTGCACGCCGGACTGGATCGGCATCGCCGACCAGGACGCGGGCTTCGACTGGCGCGCGTTCGCATAGACTGCGACGCGCCGATCCGCATGACGTCCGTCCACCGCCGGCAATCAACGGGAGCAATGATGGAAAAGCGCGAGGAACGCTATCGCGGCAAGGCTAAGACCGTGTACGCGACCGACGAACCCGGATTCGTCATCATGCATTACCGCGACGACGTGTCCGCGTTCGATGGCGCCAAGCTGGCCAAGCTCGAGCAGAAGGGCGAGACCAACAACCGCTTCAATGCGTACGTGATGGGCCGCCTCGCCGGCGCCGGCATCCGCACGCACTTCGTGCGCATGCTGAACGACCGCGAATCGCTGGTGAAGACCATGACGATGCTGCCGGTCGAATGCGTGGTGCGCAACGTCGTCGCCGGGTCGATGGCGAAGCGCTACGGGATCGAGGAAGGCCGGCGCCTGCCCGAGCCGGTGTTCGAGTTCTTCCTCAAGAGCGATGCGCTGCACGACCCGCTGGTCAACGACGACCACATCCGCATCCTCGGCTGGGCGAGCGCGGGCGAGATCGCGCAGATGCGCACGCTGACGCACAAGGTGAACGCGGTGCTGAAACCGATGTTCGCCGACGCCGGCATCGATCTCGTCGACTACAAGCTCGAGTTCGGCCATCCGCTCGACGATCCGCAGGGCGCGGTGGTGCTCGGCGACGAGATCACGCCCGACGGCTGTCGCCTGTGGGACGCGACGACCGGCGACAAGATGGACAAGGATCGCTTCCGCCGCGATCTCGGCAACGTCATCGGCAAGTACCGCGAGGTGGCGAAGCGCATCGGCGTGCCGCTGTCGTAGCGGCTCCGGTCGACGTCGCGCAAGGCGGGAAGGCGAACGCCGGATGCGTCCCTAGAGTCCCAGCACGGTCGCCGACAGGCCCGGCTCGCCGGTCGCCCAGATTTCATCGAAGCGCAGCGCCCATGGCCTGATCGCCGCGGGCTGCGCGACCAGCAGCGACGCGCGCGGCTGTTCGACGTGGAAGCGATGCAGGCAGTGCTGGCGATCGACGATGACCAGCGGATCCATCGCCTCGCGTGCCTCACGGCCGGTGCGATAGATCGTAACGGCGTGCGGAAACTGCCGCAGCAGCGCGAGCAGTCGCCCCGAAGCGCTTTCCAGCCAGCGCAAGTCGTGCAGGATGATCTCGCAGCGGGCGGTGCGGCTGCCACGCAGGAATCGGCCGAGCGACTCGAGACGCGCGGCGCGGTGCCATCCGCCGGCGCTCATGTCGACGTCGAATACCTGCAGCCGCGTGCGCGCATAGCCGACGATCTCGTCGATCGCGGCCACCTGATCGGCCATCGTCGTCAGCGCCGCCTCGCGCGGTGCGGGCGGCGCGTCAGGTGGCGGGCTCGAGGTATCCATCGCAGTACCAATGGTAGAGGAGTGCCAGCGTCGTCGCGCCGAGGGCTGCGCACGTTCGGGCCGGCAGCGCGCGTGCGTCGGCCAGCGCGGCGACATCGCGCCGCGCGCCGGACGGCGGCGCGAGCGGCATGCCATTCACGTAGAAGCGGCGCGCGTCGTACAGGAGCTGCGCGCGCCGGTCCAGCACGACGCCGCGCGCGGCGATTGCGCGGGCGAATGCCGCGCGGGTCAGCGGCGGAGCCGGTGGCGAGAAGAACACGTCGGGCTTCGGCTCGGAGAGGAAGCTGCCGATGAATTCCTCGACGCTCGCCTGCTCGATGCGGATGGCGGCCAGCATCTTCGCGAAGCGCCGCTGCACGGCGGCGTCGATGCGCGCCGGAGTGGACGTCACCCGCAGGTCGGGATCGGCGTACCGTCCGCGCAGGTCGACGCGATCGCGCAGGAAATCGAGGAACGCCTGCGCGACCTCGGTCGCGCTGGCGGCGCGAAACCCGATCGAATAGGTCATCGCGGTGTCGAGCGCGACACCGTCATGCGCGATCTGCGGGGGAAGGTAGAGCATGTCGCCGCGCGCCAGCACGTGGTCGTGGCGCGGCGCGAAACGGCCGAGGATCTTGAGCGGCAGGCCGGGCTTGAGCGTGAGGTCCTTCTGCCGCCCGTAGCGCCAGCGGCGGCGTCCCATGCCTTGGAGCAGGAACACGTCGTACGAGTCGACATGCGGGCCGACCCCGCCTCCCGGCGTGGCGTAGCTCACCATCAGGTCGTCGAGGCGCGCGAACGGCAGGAAGTCGAAGCGCCGCAGCAGGCGATCGGCGCGCGCGTCGTGCAGGTTGGTTCCCTGCACCAGCAGCGTCCAGTCCGCCTTCGGCAACGCACGCCACGTGGCGCGCCGAAACGGCCCGCGCGCCAGCGTGTAACGCGGCCCTTCGCGCACGACGAGCCGCGACTCCACATCGTCGCGCTCGGCCAGCGCACGCAGCTGCGGCCATGCGAACAGGTCGTCGAATGCGGGCATCGCACCGCGCATCAGCAACGCGCGTTTGTGCCAGTGGCGCGCGACGAACGTCGCGGGCGAAAGGCCTTGCGGCAATGGCGGGCTTGCGGATTCGGGCACGCGGCGCGAGGTTGCGGAGTCGGATCGCGGGCAGTATAGCCGCGCGCTACAATTCCATCACCCGCGACTTCCCTTCCGGAACTGCCCCGATGAACGCGTTCAACAACACGGTCGTGACCCTCCAGTTCAAGCTCTTCGACGCGGGCAACAACCTGGTCGAGGAGACCGGACCCGAGCCGCTTGCGTACCTGCACGGCGGACACTCCGGCATCTTCCCGAAGGTGGAGGAGGCGATCGACAACAAGAAGGCGGGCGACAAGGTGTCGGTGACGCTGGAACCGGTCGACGCCTTCGGCGAGTACGACGCCAACCTGATCCGCATCGAGCCGCTGGCGAGCCTGCCTGCCGACCTCGCCGAAGGCGGCTACCTCGTCGCCGAGAAGGATGGCGAAGAAGTCGTGTTTCGCGTCACCAACATCGCGGATGGCAAAGCCATGCTCGACGGCAACCATGAGCTGGCCGGCCAGCGCCTGCGCTTCGACGCGACGATCGTCGATGTGCGACCGGCCACCGCCGAGGAAATCCAGCACGGCCACGTCCACGGCGCCCACGGTCATCACCATTGAAATCGCGCGTCATTGCCGCGATTTCGCGAAACTTGCCGGCGCATGTGCAGCGAAATGGATGATCGCGCCTCCCGGCAAAGGCTGCGGTCGCGACGCGACGCGCTGGCGCTGATCGGAACCGCTGCCCTGGGTGTCCTGCCCGTGTGTGCCGCGGCGTCGCCCGGCTGCGTCGTGCGTCCACCACAGACCGAAGGGCCATTTTTCGTCGACGGCGCCGACGCGCGCAGCGACATCCGCGACGGTCTCGCCGGCGTGCCGCTGCGACTCGCGTTTGCGGTGTCGCAGGCGCGCAGCGGCGTGTGCGCGCCGCTCGCCGGCGCGCACGTCGACGTCTGGCATTGCGACGCCGACGGCCGCTATTCGCGCGGCGCCGCGGGCGGTGCGCGATTTCTGCGCGGCTACCAGGTGAGCGACGCCGACGGGCGCGTGGCGTTCGCCACGAACTATCCCGGCTGGTACGCGGGCCGGGCTGTGCATGTCCATTTCAAGATCCGCGCCGAAGATGGCGCGCGACGCATGCGCGAGTTCACCTCGCAGCTCTATTTCGACGACGCGCTGAATGCGCGCGTGTTCGCGCGGGCGCCCTACGCGCGGCGCGGTACCGGCGTCGCGCGCAACGCCGAGGATTTCATCTATCGTGATGGTGGCGCACAATTGACACTGGCGCCGGCGGCGCTCGACGCAGGCTATGCCGCCACGTTCAGCGTGACGATGGTGATGGACTGACGTCGTCGCGAGGCGGTGCCTCGTGCGGACCGAGCCCCGCGTCGTGCCCATGCTTGTCCGTCCGGGGAACCAATGGCGGGCTTCGACATCTAGCCAGTATGCTGATTGCTCACGCGCAACCATGAACCGAACCATCATCCTGATCGTGGCGGCGATCGCAGTCGCCGTCGGCGGATTCACTGCGTGGCACGCCATGCATCCCGAAAAATTGCCGCCACCGGTCGTCGCCACCCCGGCGCCGCCGCCGGTGGCACCACCCGCGGCGGCGCCCGTCATCGAGCATCCGGTCGGGGAGGCGCCTCTCGCCAGCGACAGCGGTACGGCATCGCAGGTACCGCTCGACCACAGCGATGCGGCCCTGCGCCCGGCGCTGGCGGGACTGTTCGCCGGACATGCGCTGCCGTCGTTCCTGCATGTCGATCGCATCATTCGCAACATCGTCGCCACGATCGACGCGCTGCCGCGCAGCAGCGTGTCGCCGACGGTGATGCCGGTGGATCCCGCGACGGGACGCATGGCCGTCGCCGATGTCGACGGCACCTCGACGATCGCCGCCGACAACGACGCGCGCTACGCGCCCTATGTCGACGCCCTGCAGGCCGTGGATACGCGCCTGGCGGCAAGCGTCTACCTCCAGTACTACCCGCTGTTCCAGCAGGCCTATCAGGAGCTCGGCTATCCCAACGGCTATTTCAACGACCGGCTGGTCAGCGTGATCGACCTTTTGCTGGCTACGCCGCAGATCGACGGTCCGATCAAGCTCGCGCAGCCGAAAGTGGTGTACGTGTTTGCCGACCCCGCACTCGAGTCGCTGCCGGCGGGGCAGAAGATCATGCTGCGCATCGGCAGGCACAACGCCGACATCGTCAAGGCCAAGCTGCGCGAGTTCCGCGGCCATATCGTGCGCACGCCGCCGCCGCACTGAGGCCGTTCGTCCGTGGGCCGATCGCCGCTGCGGCAACCCGTCGGCGCGTAACACGCCGAACGCGCGGGTCAGCCCGGTGGCGTCGGCGGATCGTCCAGCAGGCGCTTGAGCTCGTAGAGCTTGGCCTGCGCCTCGCGTGGCGACAGTGCATCGGGGTCGAGCGCGGCGAGCGCCGTCGCCAGCGCCGACAAGCGCGCCGGCGCCCCGGCGAGGACTGCGGCGTCGGGCAACGCCGTCGCTGCGTGCGCGAACAGATCGGGTTCGCGGTCGCGCCGCGCGGAAAACTGGTCGAGTCGCGCCAGGTAGTTGCGGGCACTGCGCACCGTTTCCGGCGGCAACCCGGCAAGACGCGCGACGGCGAGCCCGAAGCTCTGGCTCGCCGCGCCTTCGGCGAGCGCATGCAGGAACACGATGCCGTCGCCGGACCTGGCGCGCGTCTCGACGGCATCGAAATGCACGTTGGCGCAACCTTCCAGTTCGGCGGCGAGGCCGGTGAGCTCGAAATAGTGCGTGGCGAAGAGCGTCAGGCAGCGATTGACGTCGGCGAGACGATGGGCGATCGCCCATGCCAGCGCAAGGCCATCGAACGTCGACGTGCCGCGGCCGATCTCGTCGATCAATACGAGGCTTTGTGGCGTGGCGCGATGGACGATGTACGCGGCTTCGGTCATCTCCACCATGAAGGTCGAGCGGCCGCCGGCGAGGTCGTCGGCGGCGCCGATGCGCGTGTAGATGGCGTCGAGCGGACCGAGCGTCGCGCGCGTCGCCGGCACGTACGAACCGCAATAGGCGAGCAGCGCAATCAGCGCCGTCTGCCGCATGTAGGTCGACTTGCCGCCCATGTTCGGTCCCGTGACGACGAGCAGGCGTCGCTCGCGCGACAAGAGGGTGTCGTTGGCGACGAACGACTCGACGCGTGCGGCAACGACCGGATGGCGGCCGCCGTCGATGCGCACGCAGGGCTCCGCGACGAATGTCGGACGCACGAGGCGCAGCGCCTCGGCGCGCTCGGCCAGCGCCGCGATCACGTCGGCGGTCGCCAGCGCGCCGGCGAGCGCCTGCAGCGCCGGGACTGCAGGGAGCAGCGCTTCGACCAGCGCATCGTAGAGCGCCTTTTCGCGCGCCAGCGCGCGCTCCTGCGCCGACAACGCCTTGTCTTCGAACGCCTTGAGCTCCGGGGTGATGTAGCGCTCGGCGTTTTTCAGCGTCTGCCGCCGCCGGTAGTCGTCGGGTACGCGCGCGACGTTGCCGTGCGTGACCTCGATGTAGAAGCCGTGCACGCGGTTGTATTCGACCTTGAGCGAGGCGATGCCGGTGCGTTCGCGTTCGCGCCGCTCGAGCGCGACGAGAAAGCTGCCGCATTCGGTGTCGATCGCGCGCAGCTCGTCGAGGTCGGCGTCATGGCCGGCGGCGATCACGCCGCCGTCGCGCACGTTGGCCGCGGGCTCCACGGCAATGGTCCGCGCAAGCAGCGTCGCCCAGACGGGATCCACGGCCAAAGCCGCCTGCGCTTCGGCAAGAAGCGGTGCCGCGAATTCCGCCAGCATCGCCGCGATCGCCGGCGCCGCCGCCAGCGTGTCGCGCAATGCGGCCAGCTCGCGGGGCCGCACCGACTGCAGCGCGATGCGCGCGGCGATGCGCTCGACGTCGGCGGTCGCCTTGAGCGCGCCGGCCAGCGTGGCGCGTGCGCGCATGTCGGCGAGCATTGCCGCAATCGCGCCGTGGCGCGCCGTCGCGTGCGCAGGATCGCGCCGCGGTGCGGTCAGCCACGCGCGCAGCGTGCGACTGCCGGCCGCGGTGACGCAGGTGTCGACCAGCGCGTGCAGCGTCGCGCGCGCGTCTCCGGACAGCGCGTCGACGATCTCGAGATTGCGTCGCGTCGCCGGGTCGAGGTCGATCAGCGTCCCCGCAGTGACCGCTTCGAGCCCTCGCACGTGCGCCAGCGCGGCACGCTGTGTGGACGCCGCGTAGCCCAGCAAGGCGCCGGCGGCGCCCAGGGCGAGCGGCATCGCATCGACGCCGAAGGCGGCCAGGTCGCGCGTGCCGAAATGACGTGCCAGGGCGCGGGAGGCCGCGGCGTCGTCGAAATGCCATGCCGGCAACGTGCGCGTGGGCACGCCCGCGGGCAGCGTACCGGAAGGCAGCGCCATGTCTTCCGCGAGCAGCATCTCGGCGACGTCGAGGCGGGCCAGCGTCGCCGCGATCTCGGCGAGCGGCACTTCGGTGAGCGCGAAGCGCCCCGATGCGAGATTGAGCCACGCCACCCCGCAGCGCGCCGGCGACGGCACCACGGCCACGAGCAGGCTGTCGCGGTGCGCGTCCAGGAGATTCGCGTCGACGAGCGTGCCAGGCGTCACGACGCGTGTGACGCGGCGCTCCATCGGGCCCTTGCCCGCGGCGGGATCGCCGAACTGCTCGACGATCACCGCCGATTCTCCGAGTTTCATCAGCCGCGCCAGATGCTGCTCGATGGCGTGATAGGGAACGCCGGCCATCGGTATGGGGGCGCCCGCCGATTGGCCGCGCGACGTCAGCGTGATGTCGAGGAGCCGCGCAGCGCGCTCGGCGTCCGCGTAGAAGAGCTCGTAGAAGTCGCCCATCCGGTAGAACACCAGGATGTCCGGATGCTCGCCCTTGATGCGAAAGTACTGCTGCATCATGGGCGTATGCGCGGCCTCGTTCACCGCCGCGATTATAGGTGCTGGGTACGGGAGAAAAATGAAAGCCCCGGTCCTGTTCGGGACCGAGGCTTTGGCCAGCAGCTAGCTGGGATACTTCAGCGCCCCGTGCTCACGCGGGAGGCGCGATGAAGTTCCAGTCGTTCGCCCAGGGCGACGGGGCCGCGGGCGCTTGCCCGTTTTGGTAGACGCCGGTCGACCCTTGCGAAGCCGAATTGCGCGCGCCGAGATGGCTGCAGCCTGAGAGCGCGAGGGCCGTAAGTAATAGGAAAGGGATCAATCGTCTCATTGCACATCTCCTAAAGGGGTTGGTGCGTCGTTTACTGACGCGTTCTGAGGATGCTGCTGACGGGAATCACGCAAGCGCCATGCCCTCGGCTTGCGTTAGGCTTGCAACCGGGCACGCGAATTGCCTGCGTCCACAAAGAACGTCAATGGCCAGGTCTCCCAATCGCGATAAATCGCTCCAACCGAGCGATGACCGGTTTCGCCTTCTCGTGGATAGCGTCAAGGACTACGCCATTTTCATGCTCGATCCCGACGGCCGGGTACTGACCTGGAACGCCGGTGCCGAGCTGATCAAGGGCTATTCCGCCTCGGAGATCATCGGCGAGCACTTCAGCAGGTTTTATCCGCCGGAGGCCCGGGATTTCCCCGCCTATGAGCTGAAGGTCGCTGCCGCGGAAGGCCGTTTCGAGGACGAAGGCTGGCGCGTGCGCAAGGACGGCTCGCGGTTCTGGGCCAACGTCGTGATCACCGCCTTGTACGGGTCCGACAAGGCGCTGGTCGGATTCGCCAAGGTCACCCGCGACCTGACGGATCGGCGCGAGAGCGAGGAGCAGCTTCGGCACAGCGAGGAGCGCTTTCGCCTGCTCGTCGAAGGCGTGAACGACTATGCGATCTTCATGCTCGACGTCAACGGAAACGTCGCGACCTGGAACAGCGGTGCCGCCCGGATCAAGGGATATCGCGCCGAAGAAATCGTCGGCCAGCACTTCCGCAAGTTCTACCCCGAGGACGCGGTGGAGAGCGGCTGGCCGGAGCACGAGCTGAAGGTCGCGGCCGCGGAGGGCCGCTTCGTCGACGAAGGCTGGCGCGTGCGCAAGGACGGCTCGAGGTTCTGGGCGCACGTCACGATCACGGCGCTGCGCGACGACACCGGGCGCCTGCGCGGATTCGCCAAGCTGACGCGCGACCTGACGGAGCGCAAGCGCACCGAGGCCCTGGAGGCGAGCGGCGCGGAACGCGAGACGATGCTCGAGGCCGAGCGCAACGCGCGCCTGCTGGCGCAGCGCACCGCCCGCATCAAGGACGAGTTCCTGGCGACGCTGTCGCACGAATTGCGCACGCCGTTGAACGCGATCCTCGGATGGACGCAGCTCCTGCGCAGCCGCGGCGCCGTCGAGCCCGTGGATTTCAGCCGCGCGATGGAGATCATCGAGCGCAATGCGCGCGCGCAGGTCCGCCTGATCGACGACCTGCTCGACCTGAGCCGCATCATGTCCGGACGGTTCAGGCTCGATGTCCAGCAGGTGTCCCTGCTCGAGATCGTGCGAGGCGCGCTCGACTCCATCGAGCCGACCGCGCAGACGAAGGGCGTGCGGCTGGAAAGCGTCCTCGACCCCAAAAGCGTGATCGTTTCGGGCGACCCGGCGCGGCTGCAGC
>DASYSP010000016.1:0-7116 GCA_036003195.1 Casimicrobiaceae bacterium | reverse complement strand
GAGGGGCATCCGCGGTAGCCATCATTCAACGCCCCCTAACGATACAAGGTAACCGGCGCGCCACCACAGGGGCTCGCCGAGAAGCAGGCACGTGTCCGGCGCGTCCGGTTGACCGCCGGGTTAGGCGCATGGATCGTGAACCCCGACTCTGGCCCACGCTGCGGAAGAACGATTGCTTCCATTGGCGGCACGCTACGACAACGGACTTCACCGCGCAACTGTTGGAACCGCCGGGAAGGACCGTCAACGCGACGCTACGTGCCGGGATCCGGCGGTGGGGATTCAGCGACCGGCGAACCTAGGCCGAGCCAGCGTAACTCCACATTGAGAGCGCGTGGCACGACGCAACAAGTCAAACATTCAGGCGAAGGCCAGGCGCCTAACGATAAATTGAGATCCTAACCGGCTGGATTCTGCGTCTAACACGCCGGAAAGAAAAGTGACAATCGTCCGCAAGGATGATGGTCGGGGAATCGGAACGCCCGAATAATCAAGGAAGAGGGGGCGGGTTCGGGGACCTAATCATGCCGGCGGCTGAATCCGACGATCGCGAAGATTTCGCCGGGGACGCGCACGCCCCCGTCTCCCTCGCATCGACAAGCAGTGACACCGCCAGGCGTCCTCGTCTCCTCGAAAGCGCTCGCCAGAAGATTCGCGTCAAACACTACAGCTTGCGCACCGAGCAGGTCTACCTCGACTGGATCCGGCGATTCGTGCGCTTCCATGGCATGCGCCATCCGCGCGACTTGGGCGCGGCCGAGGTCGAAGCATTCCTTTCCGATCTCGCCGTCAGTCGCCATGTCGCGGCGGCCACGCAGAACCAGGCCAAGAGCGCGATTCTCTTTCTCTACCGCGAGGTTCTCGGCATCGAGCTTGCGTGGCTCGACGGAGTGACTCGCGCGCGCGAGCCCGCGCGAGTGCCGGTAGTGCTCACTCGCGACGAGGTCGGGCGCGTGCTCGCGCGGTTGCGCGGCACGCACCGTCTCATCGGCCATCTGCTTTACGGCAGCGGCCTGCGAATCATGGAGGGTGTGCGGCTGCGCGTGAAGGATGTCGAGTTCGAGCGGCGTCTCGTCATCGTGCGCGACGGCAAGGGCGCCAAGGATCGCATCACGATGTTGCCCGATCGACTGCAAAAGCCGCTCGCCGCGCACATGGCGCGCGTACGGTCGATGCATGACCACGACGTCGAGCGGGGCATGGGCAATGTCTGGTTGCCGCATGCACTCGCGCGCAAGTATCCGAATGCGGCAAGCGATTGGGGCTGGCAGTTCGTGTTTCCCGCGGCCAGGCCGTCACGCGATCCGCGCAGCGGCGCGCTGCACCGCCACCATCTCGGCGATCAGGCGTTCCAGCGTGCGATGCGGCAGGCGGTCCGCGACGCCGGTGTCGACAAGCCCGCCACGCCGCACACGTTGCGCCATTCGTTCGCGACGCATCTGCTCGAATCCGGTGCCGACATCCGCACTGTTCAGGAGCTGCTGGGTCACAGCAACGTCAGCACGACGATGATCTACACGCACGTGCTCAACCGCGGCGGCCTCGGCGCGATCAGCCCGCTCGATCGCACGTGATTGCGGCGCCCGGCCGCAAAGCGCCCCCGCGCGCAGACTTCCGCTCCCTATGCGGGCGGCTTGCGTCGCTTGGCCCACCCCATGTAGCCCATGGCGACGCCGAAAATCGCGAGGCCAATCGCCGTTGCCTCGAATTCCCCGCTGCGGAAATACGTGATGCCAGCGGCGGCCAGCGCGAGCGCAGCCGCGAAGAACCAGAGGTAGAAGTATCTGTCGTTGCCATCGCTGGCCATGGCGTTCCTCCGTGTGTTCGCGATCGCGATCGAGTCGATCAAATGCGAGAAGCATCGTCCGCACGGACGCCAGACGCTCCGTCAGGTCAAGAGAATCGCTGCGCGGCGCGTTCGCGCGCGCGCGCGGCGATCTCCTCGCGGTTGCGTGGCGGCGCGCGCGTCTCCAGCGATTGAAGCAGCGTCATCGACGCCTCCGCGATTTTGTCGACGGCGGCCGCGAACGCCGCCTCGTTGGTCCTGGAAGGCTGGTTGAATCCGCTGATCTTGCGCACGAACTGCAGGGAGGCGTCGCGGATCTCGTCCGCTGTCACCGGCGGCGCGAAATTGAACAGCAATTTGATGTTCCTGCACATGTTTGGTCTCCTCGTGCGATGGCGCCGATGACGATGACTCTATCTGCGTCGCCCGAGGGATTCAAGGACGGGGTCGCGACGCCCAGGCGCTAATCGCTCGATCGCGCGCCCGAACCGCGCCGGCGTGCCGGTTTCGCTGCCGCTGAAGCGGCATCAGCCAGCTTGGCTTCCCACAGCACCTCGAGCGCATCCGCCACGTTCGAGGGGATGCGCATGCCCGATGCGCGCGTCGCCCAGCGAAAGCGCGAGTACGGTGGCACGGCGAGGTCGTCGAACGTGACCACCGGCTCCTCGAACAAGCTGTCCCAGCGGATCCACAAATGGCGGGTCGTCGCGCGCTTCAGTTTCTTGTCGTCGCGCCAGTGCGGCCCTTCGACGGGCTCGGTCATCGTCACGCCGGCGCCGATCAGGCCTTTCGGCGGCACGCCCAGGCGCACCATGAACGCGCGGCTGCCCGGCTCGATCACGCGCGTCGCGCCGCTCGCCCATTGCACGTCGACGTGACCCTGCTTCGCGATGACGCGCCGCTGCGCGCGCAGCTCGGGCCAGTTCCAGTACTTGGGATTCCAGGCGAAGAGAAAGGTGGCCATGGTGTGTCGGACGAATGCCGCGCGGGGGCGTCGAATCGAGCCGCGATTCGTTCCGCCATTGTCGCGCATGGCCGGTGCGCGCGCCATCCGACTGCCGGGCGTCGAAGGCTGCTGCGGCGGCGACGCGTTCGCGCTATCGCAAGTGGTAGGACATGGGCCGACGCGACAATCGGCGACGTCCCATGTCCTGCGGGCCGAGATCATGGGAAAGTGAACTCACTGCATTGAAGGGGACCTGCGATGAAGATCAAGCTCCTGATGCTCGGTGCACTGCTCGTCTCGTCTCTGGGCGGCTGTGTTTACGTGCCCTATGACGATCACTACCATGGCTATCATTACGGCCATCATTACTATCACGACGATGGCTATTACCACGATGGTTACTACCGCGGCTATCGCGGATATTGAGCTGCAGGCGCTGGCAGCCCGGTAGTCCGGTCAGGCGTTGTGCGTAACGAGGCGGCATTCGTCGTGTATCGTGCCGCCTCATGGTGTCTCGCCGATTGCGTCCGCTGGCGTGGCTCCCGGTGGCGCTGATGGTGGCGTGCTCGCACGCGCCGCGCGCGCCGGGTCCGGCGCCGTCATCCGGCGTTGCCGCGCCGGCCAATGCACCGGCGTCGCGCTATTACAAGGATGATGGGCCGGGCGACAACATCCCGGCGAACCTCGACACCATCCCCGACGCCACACCGCGACGCGAGCCGATCAATCGCTTCGCCAGTCGTCCCTACACGGTGCTCGGTCGCGATTACGTGCCGGCCACTGAACTGAAACCGTATCGTGAGCGCGGTGTCGCGTCCTGGTACGGGCGCAAGTTCCACGGTCAGAAGACGGCGATCGGCGAGACCTACGACATGTACGCGATGACGGCCGCCCATCCGACGCTGCCGTTGCCGTCGTATGCACGGGTCACCAACGTCGCCACCGGCCAGAGTGTGGTCGTGCGCGTCAACGACCGCGGGCCGTTCCTGCACGATCGGATCATCGACCTGTCGTATGCCGCCGCGCAGCGCATCGGCGTCGCGCAAAAGGGCAGCGGCGAGGTGATCGTCGAGGCGGTGATCCCGGGCGACACGGTCATCGCCACCGCACTGCCGCCGGTGGCGTCCGCACCCAGCGAGCCGATGGTGCAGCCGGCACCGTCGCCGCGTGGCGACGCGTCCCCGCCTGGAGCTCCCGGCGGCGGTCGGTATGTCGTGCAGCTGGGCGCGTTTCGCGACTACGGCAACGCCCAGAACTTCCTCACCAGGGCGCGCGAGCAGGTCAGCGTCATCGCCGGCGAGCCCCGGGTGTCGCAATACAACGGGCTATGGCGCGTCTATGTCGGGCCCTATGGCAGCGCGGCCGATGCGCGGAAGATGGGCGAGCAGCTCTACGCTGCGCTCGGCATCGACAATACGGTCGCCGAGCACTGAGGCCCGAGATGCCACCGCAGCGCCGGGTCGCGCGGTGCGAGCGCCCTGGCCCGGTGGCGGCGCGTCAGCCCCCCGCCCGGCGCCTGGCCTCCGGTGATGCAGGAATTACACGTTTCCGTGGCGCAGGGAACTGATTTCATTACGAAGAGTCAACCCGGACGAGGGGTTCGCTCGTTATATCGGATAACAAGCGCGGTGGTGCGCGCTCGCTATAATTTGCTCCGGTCGCACGTTCCGGAGGTGCGCGACAACAATTCCAGGGAAACGATGCCACGCCCGATCCAGCGCACTTTCATCCTAGCGGCTTTGCTTTGCGTGGCGCTCGCCGCGCGTGCGCAGCTGACGATCGACATCGTCGGCGGCGCCGGCACCACCATCCCCATCTCCATCGTTCCGTTCGACGGTGAGCCTGCCGGGCCGGCGGCCATTCCGTCGATCGTGGCGGCCGACCTCGCGCGTTCCGGACTCTTCAAGCTCGTCGACGGCAGCGGCGTGTCGCCGCGTCCGCGCAGTGCCGGTGAAGTGCGCACGGGCGACTGGCGCGGCATCGGCGCCGACGCGGTGGTGGTTGGCACCGTGCGCATGCAGGCGGACGGCCGCGCCGACGTGCGCTTCGACCTCGTCGACGCGGTCAAGCAGCAAACGCTCGCCAGCCAGTCCTATTTGATCGCCAGCAACCAGCGCCGCGCCACGGCGCACCGCATCGCCGACGTCATCTACGAGAAGCTCACCGGCGACCGCGGCGTGTTCTCCACGCGCATCGCCTATGTCACCAAGCAGGGGCCGCGCTACCAGCTCGTGGTCGCCGATGCCGACGGCGCCGATCCGCAGGTGATCGTCTCGTCCAACGAGCCGATCCTGTCGCCCCGCTGGTCGCCGGAAGGCAACCGCCTCGCCTACGTGTCGTTCGAGCAGAAGAAGCCCATTGTCTACGTGCAGAACCTCGGCACGGGCGGCCGCGCGGCGGTGGCGAATTTCCGCGGCAGCAACAGCTCGCCGGCATGGTCGCCCGACGGCCGCAGCCTCGCGGTCACGCTCACGCGGGAAGGCGGCTCGCAGATCTTCATCATCGACGCCGCCGGTGGCGGCAATGTGCGGCGCGTGATGAGCTCGCCGGGCATCGACACCGAAGCCTGGTACACGCCCGACGGCCAGTCGCTGCTGTTCACGTCCGATCGCGGCGGCACGCCGCAGATCTACCGGCTCAACATCGCCAGCGGCGCGATCGAGCGCCTCACGTTCGACGGCAACTACAACGTGTCGCCACGCGCGCTGCCGGACGGCAAGGGCATGGTCTTCGTGCGCCGCGACGGCGGACGCTTCCAGATCGCGATCCTCGATTACGCCACGCGCCAGACGCAGGTGCTGACGCAGGGCCCCGACGACGAGAGCCCGTCGATCGCGCCCAACGGCAAGATGATCCTGTACTCAAACGAGGGCGGCAGCGGTGGTACATTGGCGGCGGTGTCGAGTGATGGCCGCGTCAAGCAGCGATTGTCCGCATCGGCCCTCAACGTACGCGAGCCCGCCTGGGGCCCGCTCCCACCCTGATCACTCGCTCGTCACCCCGGAGGTTTTCCATGCACAAATTGCTGATTGCCGTCATCGCCGCTGCCGCACTGGCCGCGTGCAGCACGGCGCCACCCGTCAACGCGCCCGTCGACGACAAGAGCGTCGGCACCACCGCCGGCACCGGCGCGGGCGGGGCCAACACCAGCGGCACGTCGGGCTCGGGCGTCAGCGGCACGAACATGAGCGGCGCCAATCCGCTGCGCGATCCCAACAGCCCGCTGTCGAAGCGCAGCATCTACTTCGACTTCGACAGCTTCGTCGTCAAGGACGAATTCAAGCCGCTGGTGGAAGCGCACGGCCGTTACCTCGCGTCGCACCCGACCGCGCACCTCACCGTGCAGGGCAACACCGACGAGCGCGGTTCGCGCGAGTACAACATCGCTCTCGGCCAGCGCCGTGCCGACGCCGCCAAGCGCATGATGGCGCTGTATGGCGCGCAGGACGCGCAGATCGAGACCGTGTCGTTCGGCAAGGAGAAGCCGCGCAATCCCGGCAACGACGATGCCGCGTATGCCGAGAACCGGCGCGACGACATCGTCTACGCCGGCGAGTGATGAGCGCGCTCCGCCCTGCGCTTGCACGCGGCGCGGCGCTCGCCGCCGCGCTGGTGTTGGCGTGCGTGGCGGGGCTCGCGCAGGCGGGGGTCTTCGACCAGGATGCGCTGAAGCGCATCGACGCCACCGACCGGCGGATCGCGGACATCCAGCACGACCTAGACGCGCGGCTCGCCGCCATCGAGCAGCAGATGAAGAGCCAGGGGCTGGCCGACCTCTTCAACCAGATCGAGCAACTGAAGGCGGACGTCGCGCGGCTGCGCGGGCAGCTCGAGGTGCTGGCGAACGACATCGACCAGCAGCAGAAGCGCCAGCGCGACCTCTATGTCGACCTCGACACCCGGCTGCGCAAGCTCGAGACCACGCCACCGCCGGTGGCGGCCCCCGATGCGGGGCAGGTGCCCGGCGCACAGCCCGCCGCGGCGCTGCCCCCGGCGCCGGGCGAGCAGAAGGCGTACGACGCCGCGCTCGACCAGTTCAAGCGCGCCGACTATGCCGGCGCCGTCACCGGCTTCGGCAGTTTCGTGCGCACGTATCCGCAGTCGCCGCTCGCGGCGTCGGCGCAATATTGGATCGGCAACGCCCAGTTCGCGCGCAAGGACTACCGCGGCGCGATCACGGCACAGCGCGCGCTGATCCAGCAGTTTCCCGACAGTCCGAAAGTGCCCGACGCGATGCTCAACATCGCGTCCGCGCAATCGGAGATGGGCGACAACGCCGCCGCGCGGCGCACGCTCGAGGACCTGATCGCCAAGTACCCGACCTCCGACGCCGGGTTGAAGGCGAAGCAGCGGCTCGCCATCCGCTGACGCGTCCGGCGCCGTC
>DASYSP010000015.1:0-15173 GCA_036003195.1 Casimicrobiaceae bacterium | reverse complement strand
TCGAACTCTCCCGCGTTGCATTCACGGGTGCGCTGGACGACGCATCCCTCGCGGCGCTCTACCGCGGCGCATCGCTGTTCGTCTTTCCGTCCCGGCACGAAGGCTTCGGCCTCCCTGCCGCCGAGGCGATGGCGTGCGGGGCGCCGGTGATCGCGTCGAGAACGTCGAGCCTTCCGGAAGTCGTCGGACGCGACGACGCCTTGTTCGATCCGGAACAGCCGGAAGCGATCGCCGCGCTGATGGCGCGCGTGCTGGCCGATCCGAACATGGCCGCTGCGTTGCGACAGCACGGCGTCGAGCGCGCGCGCCGCTTCAGCTGGTCGGCCTGCGCCGCACGCGCGTGGCCGGCCTTCGAGGCGCTGTACGAGCGAAACCGGGTCCGCGGAACGAACGTACCCGTCGGGACCACGCGCCCGCGGCTCGCCTTCGTGTCGCCGATGCCACTCCAACGCTCGGGTATCGCGGATTACAGTGCCGGGTTGCTGCCGGAGCTCCGGCGGTACTACGACATCGAGGTCATCGCCGAGCGGTCGACTTGGGAGCCACCCGGCGTGGTGCTGGGCGACAACGTGCACACGTACGAGTGGTTCGAGGCGAACGCTCGCGAGTTCGACCGCGTGCTGTATCACATGGGCAATTCACCTTTCCACGTCCGCGTGCTCGATGCGCTGAGCCGTCATCCGGGCACCGTCGTCACCCACGATTTCTTCCTGAGCAGCATGCTGGATTGGCTGGAGGAGCAGGACGCGGAAGCCGCCGCGTTCCGTCGTGCGCTGTACTTGTCGCACGGCTATCCGGCGCTGGCGGAGTACCAGGCGCTTGGCCGAGCGGCCGCGCGTGAGCGCTTCCCGGCGAGTCTCGAGGTCTACCGCCACGCCGCGGGGATCATCGCGCATTCGCGGTATTCGCTCGAGCTGGCAAGCCGATGGTATGGCCCCGCGGCAGTCGCCGACGCGGTCGTGATCCCGATGCACGGCGTGCCGGAGGAGTCGCGCGACCGCGATGCGGCGCGCGCGACGCTGAACATACCGGCCGATGCGTTCCTCGTGTGCTCGTTCGGATTTCTCGGTCCGACCAAGCTCAACGAACGCCTGCTGGGTGCGTGGCAGATATCCGGGCTCGCGCGCGACCGCGACGCATGGCTTGTCTTCGTCGGCGAGAACGAAGGCGGTACTTACGGCGGCGCGCTCACCCAGGCGATCCGCGACGGCAACGCCGGCGATCGCGTTCGCATCACGGGATTCGTCGATGCCGAGGGCTTCGACCGCTATCTGGCTGCAGCCGACGTCGCGGTGCAGCTGCGCACCGGCACGCGAGGCGAATCCTCGGCGGCGATCGTCCGCGCGCTGGCAGCCGGGCTTCCGACGATCCTGAATGCCCATGGCACTTCGGCTGAATATCCGGCAAGTGTCGTATGCCGGCTCGACGACGAGTTCGAAGACCCGGCGCTCGCCGCCGAGTTGCGGCGCCTGCGCGACGACCCCGAGCTGCGTGGCCGCCTCGGCAGCGCGGCGCGGACCTACATAGCGTCAACGCATCTGCTGGCGGACGTCGCCAGCCGATACCGCGATGCGATCGAGCGCTTCGCCGCGGACAGCAGAAGGGTCCGTGAGCGCCGTCTCGTGCGCGCGATCGCGGCGGACCAGGGAACGATACAGACGAGTAGCGCGGACCGGCGCGCGGTCGCGGCGACGATGGCGGCGCACCGTCCGCGGCTGGGCGCAAAGCAGCTGCTCGTCGACGTTTCGGTGGTGTCACGCAACGACCTGCGCACGGGCATCGAGCGCGTGGTGCGAGGTGTGTTGAGTCAGTGGCTGCGGGAGCCGCCCTCCGGCTATCGGGTCGAGCCGGTCCGCGATGGCGGGGACCGGCATTTCGTCTATGCGCGCGACTACGCCCTGCACAACCTCGGGCTCCATGCGCCGTTCCTGGCCGATGAGCCCGTCGAGGCGCACGAGGGCGATGTCTTCGTCGGACTCGACTGGTACGCCGACGGCATTCCTCGCCTCGAGGCGGTGCTCGCCCGCTGGCGAGCGCGAGGTGTCGCGATCCATTTCGTTGTCTACGACCTTCTGCCCGTCCTGCTGCCCGAGGCGTTCCCGCCATCGTCGCGGCCATTGGTGGAGACGTGGCTCAAGACGATCGCCCGCGTCGGCGACGGCGTCGCGTGCATTTCCAGGACCGTGGCGGAGGAGATCTTCACGTGGCTGAGTGAGGCCGCGCCGCAACGCGCGTCCCCGCTTGCGATCGGATACTTCCCGCTGGGCAGCACGCTCGGCGACACGCTGCCGACGACCGGGACGTCCGCCGATGTCGGCGAGTCGCTGGCGGTGATGACGCGGGTTCCGATGTTCCTCATGGTCGGCACGGTCGAGCCGCGCAAGGCGCATGACGAGGCGCTGGAGGCGTTCGAGCAGCTTTGGGCCGGCGGTGACGACGTCAATCTCGTCATCGTCGGCAAACAGGGCTGGATGGTGGAGACGCTCGTGGCACGGCTGCGCAGCCATCCCATGCGAGGGACTCGTCTGTTCTGGCTCGAGGCGGCAAGCGACGAGATGCTCGAGCGTCTCTACGCCGGCGCATGCGCGCTCATCGCCGCCTCGCATGGCGAGGGATTCGGCTTGCCCATTGTCGAGGCCGCGCGGCACGGCACCGGGGTGATCGCCCGCGATCTCGCCGTGTTTCGTGAGGTCGCCGGCGACCATGCGCTGTATTTCTCCGGAGCACCTGGGGCGCTCGCGCACGCCGTGCGACGCTGGCTGAAATTGCACGACGCGAGCAACGCGCCCGATTCCTGCCGTATCGAGTTGTACGACTGGCGCCGGAGCGCGCAGGGCTTGGCTGAACTCGTGCTGGAAGGCAGAAGCTGCTCTTGCTGGCCCAATGGCGAGTCACGCCGAACGCAAGACTGCAACCAGCGGAATTCTCCCCGCGTCGAAGTAGTCGACACTTCGCGCCCATGACTCTCGTGCCACGAACGCGCGCGAGGTCCCGCCCGGCGGCAGCGCAGGACGTCGTCGCCATCGCGGCGTTGCTGCTGGCCATCGCCGCAGGCCTGTGGCTCTATGCGGGCGGCGACGCGTTCGACGTGCGTCGTCCGGTCTCTTACGCCGGCGACGGTTTTTCGTTCGCCTTTCTGGTCAAGACCATCCTCGACGTCGGCTGGTATCCGGTTCACACCGCCTTTGTCGGCGCGCCGTTCGGCTCCGATCTGTTCGACTATCCGTTCAGCGATGGTCTGAATTTCCTGATGATCGCGCTGCTCGGGCTCGGATCGTCGAACTGGATAGTGGTGTCCGGGCTTTTCTTTCTCTCCAGTTACTTCCTGGCGGGCCTTTCAGCCTACGTCATTCTGCGCCGCTTCGGCGTGGATGCAGCGCTTTCCGCGGCGGGTGCTGCGCTGTTCGCATTGCTGCCATTCCATTTCGCGCGGCGGAGTCTGCTGCTCGCCGCGTACGCCGTGGTCCCGCTCGGCGTCTGGCTCGCGTATACCGCGTGGGAAGGCAAGCCGTGGTGGCGCGCGCCGCGTCGCACCAAGCTGTGGCAGGCGCTTGCTGTCGTGGCGGTCGGATCCGGCGGCGCCTACTACGCGTTTTTCGCGACCTACCTTATCGCGATTGCCGGAGTGGCGCGCGGGTTATCCACTCGATCTCCGCGCGAGGTCCTGTCGGGAGCGGCCCTCGTTGTCGCGGTCTGCGCGGTCGTGCTGGCCAACGTCGCGACCACGATCGCCTTCGAGGCCCGTCACGGTCCGAACACGGAGGTCGCCAGCCGCGACACGCGCGACAGCGAGACCTACGGCCTCAAACTGACGCAGCTGCTGCTGCCGTCTCCCCAACATCGCGTAAAGGCGCTGCGCGATCTCACGGACCGCTACAGCCGTGGCGCGCCATTGGTCAACGAGAACGCCGCCACGTCCCTCGGGCTCGTCGGCAGCGTCGGCCTGCTGTTCCTGTTCGCCTGCGCGCTGCGCCGCCTCGCGGGCGCGCCGCCCGATTCCCCCACCACTGCCTTCTTGGCAGCGATGGCGCTCGCCGCGTTCCTGTTGGGAACCATTGGCGGCATTGGCGCGCTCTTTTCGTTGCTGGTTTCGCCGCTGATCCGTGGCTATAACCGCGTGAGCCTCATCATTGCCTTCGTTTCGCTTGCGGCCATCGTAATGGCAATGGAGCGCATCGGTCGGGCGAGCGGCATGCAATCGCCGCGGCGCTGGACAATCGGGTGTGCAGCCGTGTTGCTGGCGATCGGCGCGTTCGATCAGATTCCGGAGCAGCGCGGTGTCCCCAGCGACGCCACCGTGGCGAGCGACCGCGCGTTTGTGCGGGAACTCGAATCGAGGCTTCCTCCCGGCAGCGCCGTGCTGCAGTTGCCTTACGAGCCGTTTCCGGAATCGGCCGGCGTACAGCGCATGGAGAACTACGGGCCGCTGCGTGGCTACCTGTTCTCGCGAACGTTGCGATGGAGCTACGGAACGATGCGGGGACGGGAGGGGGATTTGTGGTTGCGGGCTTTGCTGGAGCATCCAGTTGCGGAGCTACTCACCCTCGCATCGCGTAGCGGCTTCGGCGCCGTCTACGTCGATCGACGGGGTTACGCCGACTCCGGGGCAACCCTCGAAATGGAACTCAGCGAGAACCTGGGGAAGCCAATCGCCGAGAGCGCGGATAGACAGCTCGTTGCATATCGGATGGTCGCGACCGGATCGTCGCCGCTGCCACTCGAACGCATCTTGCTGCCGATCGACACACCGATTCGCTTCGACAGATACACGCTGTCGGGTCTGGTGCGGCGGACATCGGGCATCTCGGGTTGGGAGCCGTGGGGACGGTGGACCGACGGCGACGTTGCGCGGATCGAGGTCGCACGAGATCTGCCGTCAGATTTCACCTTGCATATCGAGACTGCCATGGCGCTCCCGCCGAGCGCCGCGTCGGACCTGACGATCCGCATCGGCAGTGACGAGCGGTCGTTTAGAGTCGGCACCGGTCCGACCCAGCGCGACATCCCGTTCCACCTTCGAACGCCCGCAAGTGTCATCGAAATTCTCGTCCCCGCGCCGCGATCGCCTGCCGACCTCGGCATGAGCACGGACATGCGCAGGCTGGGAATCGGATTGAAGAGCATCACGATCCTGCCGCATTGATCCGCGTTGTCGTGCGTCGACAAGCGCGGCGGCCCGATCGTCCAGGCATCACGGGTTCGATTTCCAGCTGCGGCGGAGGTCGCAGACGAAAGTACGCGCCAATCGTTGACCGCTGGCGCGCGGAGGCTCAAGTAGAATGTGGGCATCTCAGACAGGGATGACGGCCACCGGTCATGGCGGCGCAGGCAAGACTTGAAAGCGCGCTGAATCGGGCGGAATGGCAGCCGGCACTGTTCGGTCCGCTCAACCGCGCGCGGCTCGCGTCGTGGAGCCTGGAAGGGGCGTCGGCAAGCTTCCGCGTGCGGGTTCATCGCAATCATGCGATCGAGCCCGTGATTTCGGCGGTGACTCCCTTCGCGGGCTGGAACGGTCTCGCGTTCACATGGGACATCGGCCCCTATGACGACTCGCTGACTTTTGCCGCGACCAGCGCGGCGGATGTCGAGCTGATCTGGTTCGATCGCGACCGCTTGCGTAACCTGTCCGACGAAGACTTCGTTGCCTGGTTCGCCTCGCGCCTGCACGTGCTGCGCGCGCGCACGACCCGGCCGATCGTCGTTGGCGTGTGGCCGTTGGCGGCGACTGCGCGGCAAGCGCTGGACCGCGCGAAGCCGACCGCGACCGACATCGTTGACCTCGATGTACTGGCCACCGCCCTGGGCGCGAACTGGCTCGATCTCCGCGCGGCATCGATCAGCGGCACGCGATTGTCGAATCAGGCGTGCCTTCGCATTGCGCGCGAGCTGGCGTGCTGCTGGCTTCCGGCGGCGCTCATTGCACCGATCAAATGCGTGGCGCTCGACCTGGATGGAACGCTCTACGGCGGCGTACTCGGCGAAGATGGCGTCGAGCGGATCGCGCTCACCGGCGGGCACCGCGAGCTGCAGGAATACCTGATCGAGCTCAAGCGGACGGGCATGCTGCTCGCGCTCGTGACCCGCAACGAACGCGCCGACGTCGACGCGCTATTCGCGCGACACGGCGGTTTTCCCCTGGCGCTTGCGGATTTTGCGGTGGTCGAAGCCTCCTGGGATGACAAGGGCGCATTGCTCGAGCGTGTCGCACACCAGCTGCGGATAGGACTCGATTCGATCGTGTTCGTCGACGACAATCCCGGCGAGCTCGCATCGGTGGCTGCGGCCAGCAACGTGATCACGGTCCACGCCCGGCCCGATGGCCGCGAGACGGTCGAGGCATTGCGTCATGTGGCCGGCGTGCATCGGCGGCGGATCCTGCGCGAGGACGCGTTGCGCGCCGACGATCTCGATGCGGCCGAGCGTCGTGACGTGCTGCTGCGCGTCAGCGCGACTCCCGAGGAATACCTGCGCAGCCTGCGGGTGCACCTCGAGTACCACGTCGGCTCGCACCTTCAAGTGCCCCGGATGGCCGAGCTCTCGCGCAAGACCAACCAGTTCAATCTCGGTCTGTCGCGGATGACCGAAGCGGAGATCGAGGCGAAGCTGCGCGCCTGTCCCGCCAGCGTCGTCGCGGTCGGGCTTCGCGACCGGCTCGCGGACAGCGGAATCGTGGCCGTCCTCGTCGGTGACCTGGACGGCGACGTATTGCACGTCAGCGAGGTCGCGGTCAGCTGCCGGGCGCTCGGCCGCCGCCTCGAGGACACCATGCTGACGCGAGCGCTCCTGCTGATGGCCCAGGGACGCGCGGTACGCACGGTGACGTTCGACGTGAAGGTGGGTCCGCGCAACGCGCCTTCGCGCGAGTGGCTCGCGGCCTACGTCGGCCGGGCCGAGCCGCCGGGCGCGGGCAGCGTCTCGATCGCACTCGCCACGATCGCCGCCAAGCGCTGCCTCACCGGATATGCGGAGAGCGTCGAATGGCCGAAGGTGGCCGCTTGAGCGACCCCGCCGTCGAGACGGAGGTGCGCCAGCTGCTTGCCCGAATGCTGGGACCCGGA
Organism: Casimicrobiaceae bacterium; assembly: GCA_036003195.1. Classification (GTDB taxonomy): domain Bacteria; phylum Pseudomonadota; class Gammaproteobacteria; order Burkholderiales; family Casimicrobiaceae; genus VBCG01. The sequence continues at coordinate 8,115 of DASYSP010000015.1, read as the reverse complement.
GCGGCGCGCGACGGCGACATGCGTCGTGCCGACCTTGCGCAATGGGATTCGCTGAAGCACGTCGAGATCGTGTTTGCGCTCGAGGATCAATTCGGCGTGCGCTTCGACGAATCCGAGTTCGCCACGCTCGATTCGGTGCCGGCCATCGCGGCGGCGGTGCGCAAGCGACATGAAGCATGACGTTCGCCTGCGGGGGCGCGCCTTCGGGCTGCGGCCGGCCGAGGTCTCCGATTGCGCATTCATCGTTGGTCTGCGTTCCGCCGCAGGCCATGGGCTCAACCGCGGCGCGACGAGCGTCGAAGCCCAGCAGGCATGGATGGAACGATACTTCGCGCGCGACGACGACTACTATTTCGTCGTCGAGCGCGTGGTGGGCGGCGGGCGGGAAGGCCTCGCCGGCATCTACGACGTGGATCGCGACTCGCGCTGCGCCGAATGGGGCCGTTTCGTGCTGCGGGACGGTTCGGTCGCTGCCGTCGAAGCGGCGATGCTGGTTTATCGTTGTGCGTTCGAGACGATGGGGCTCGATCGCATCTATTGCCGCACGCTTGCGGACAATTCGCAGGTAATCGCGTTTCACGACAGCTGCGGACTTGCGAGGTCGGAGGCCGAAGTCATGGTCGGGCAGGACGGCGCACAACGCGCGGCCATCGAGCATTCGCTTCGGCACGAAGCATGGCCGCCAATCCGCGACCGCCTGGATCGGCTTGTTGCGCGAATCGCCGGCTCGATCGACGCATTCGCCGCGACGCGGCGCTGATTCGATGACACCGGAGGCCCGGCATCTGGAATTTCATCACATAGGCGTCGCCTGTCGCGACGTCGACGCCGAGGTCGAGCGCCTCGCGGCGCTCGGCTATCTGCCGGAACACCCGGAATTTCTCGACCCCGTGCAGGGCGTTCGCGGTCGTTTCATGACCGGGCAATCGCCGCGGCTGGAGCTGCTCGAGCCGCTGCACGGCGTCGTGGACGGCGTGCTCGCGCCATGGCTGAACCAGGGCATCAAGCTATACCATCTCGCCTACCTGACGCCCGACCTGGCCGCGGAGATCGAAAGATTGCGCAGTGGGGGTGCCAAGCTCATGGTGAAACCGGTTCCCGCGGTCGCGTTCGGCGGCCGCGAAATTGCGTTCCTGATGCTGGCCAACGGCATCCTCATCGAACTGATCTCGCGGGATTGAACGTTGAGCGACGAACTGGACCGGCTGGAGAGGATCGCCTCGGATTCGCTGTACGCCGCCGGCGTCAACAGCGAGACCGTGCGCTATTCGTTTCGCGTGTTCGCCCGGCATCTGCGCGGCAGCAGCATTCTCGAGATGGGTCCCGCGGAAGGCGTGATGACCCCGTTGCTCGAGGCCACGGGCATGTCGCTGACACTGGTGGAAGGCAGCGCGGCGTTCTGCCATTCGCTGTCACGCAGGTTTCCCTCGGCCACGGTAGTGCATGCGCTGTTCGAGCAATATGCGCCGACCGCGCGGTTCGACAACATCGTGCTGGGCCACGTCCTCGAGCATGTCGAGAATCCCGGCGAGACCGTGCGGCGTGCCGCGACGTGGCTCGCGCCGCATGGACGCATTCTTGCCGCCGTGCCGAACAGCCGGTCGTTGCACAGGCAGGCTGCCGTGCTCATGGGACTGCTGACCCACGAAAGTGCCTTGAACGACATGGATCGGCATCATGGCCACCGGCGCGTGTTCGATCCGGAGTCGTTTCGTCGCTGCTTCCTGGATGCAGGATTGGCGATCGACGTCTTTGGCGGCTACTGGCTCAAGCCGCTGTCGAACAGCCAGATCGAGGCGACCTGGTCACCCGCGATGCTCGATGCGTTCATGCGGCTGGGCGAGCGCTATCCCGACATTGCCGGGGAGATCTATGTCGTGGCGAGCCGTCTCCACGCATGAGCATCGATCTTCCCGTGTTCCGCTTCGATCACGACGCCGGCGAGCTCGCATCGCTGTGCCACGCGGCGGAGCGCGTGATCGCGAGCCGGCGTTATGTGCTCGGCGCGGAGGTCGCCGCATTCGAGGAGGAATTCGCGGCGTTCTGCCGCACCCGGCATTGCGTCGGTGTCGCCAACGGCACGGATGCACTCGAGCTGGCGCTGGTGGCGCTGGGGATACGCGCAGGCGATCGCGTCGCCACGGTAGCCAACGCCGGCCATTACACGACGACGGTGCTGCGGGCGATCGGGGCTGCGCCGGTCTACGTGGAAGTCGGCGACGATCTCTTGATGTCGGTTGCCGATCTGCAGCGATCGCTCGACGACGTGCGGGCGGTCGTCGTGACCCACCTCTACGGGCGCATGGCGCCGATCGACGCCATTCTGGGGCTTGCTCGGCAAGCCGGCATTCCCGTGGTCGAGGACTGCGCGCAGGCGCATGGCGCCGAGCGCGGCGGCCGCATGGCCGGCTCGTTCGGAGACCTGGGCTGCTTCAGCTTCTATCCGACCAAGAATCTGGGCGCGCTGGGTGACGGCGGGGCGGTCGTGACGTCGGACGAGGGATTGGCGGCGACGGTGCGCTCGCTGCGGCAATACGGCTGGAGCCGCAAATACTGCGTGGAGCGGGAAGGGGGACGCAACAGCCGGCTCGACGAGATGCAGGCTGCGATCCTGCGCGTGAAGCTGCCCCAACTGCGGCGCGCGAACGCCGCACGCGTGGCGATCGCGTGCCGCTACCGCGAGGGCATGCACGACCTGCCGGCGACAATCGCGGACTGGAGTGCGGGAGAATACGTCGCGCACCTGTTCGTTGTGCGTTGCCGCGATCGCGAGGCCCTGCGCGCGCGATTGGCGCAGCAAAGCATCGGCACCGATGTCCACTATCCCGTTCCCGACCATCGGCAACCCACCGAAATTCCGCGCAAGCATCCGCCGATGCCCCTGACCGAGTCTGCGTGCCGCGAAGTGCTGACGCTGCCGTGCTTTCCCGGCATGACCGATGCCGACGTGGACCGGGTGATCGATGCCATTCGCCACCACTACGCCGACGGCCGCGATGACTGATGCCTCCGCAGTGACGATGACGCAGACCGCGAACGGCGCCAATCGTTGCATTTCCGTGATCGTCCCCGTGTATTTCAACGAGGGATCGCTTGCCGCGCTGTTCGCGGCGCTGACGGACGTCGAGCAGGCGCTTGCGCAACACGGCCTGGCGATGCAGCTGGTTTTCGTCGATGACGGCTCCGGCGACGGATCGATGGTCGAGCTCCTGAAGATCAAGACATTGCGGCCAGCGACGACGATCATCAAGCTCACCCGCAATTTCGGATCCGTGCCGGCGATACGTACCGGCCTTCGCCATGTGAACGGCGACGCGTTCGCGTTCCTTGCCGCCGATCTGCAGGACCCGCCCGATCTGATCGTGGCGATGGCCGATCGCTGGATCGCCGGCAGCAAGTTCGTCATCGCCGAACGCGAAACGCGACGCGATCCGCTGTTGTCGCGGCTCATCTCGAAGCTGTATTACTGGCTGCTGCGGAAATTCGTCCTGCCGGGCTATCCGGCGGGCGGCTTCGACCTTGCATTGATGGATCGCGCCATGCTCGTGCCGCTGCGCGACAGCGCGAAAAGCGCCTTCCTGCCGCTGCTCGCGTACTGGCTAGGCTACCAGCCTGCGGTATTGCGTTACGAGCGCCGGCCTCGGCTTCATGGCCGCTCGCGCTGGACGCTGCGCAAGAAATTCCGTGCATTTCTCGACGTCATGCTCGGATTCTCGGTGACGCCGATACGCGCCATCTCGGCGGTCGGCGTGATCGTCTCGCTGGCCAGCTTCGCGTATGGCGCTGCGGTGGTGATCGCGGCACTGGTCGGCAATGTCCCCGTGCCGGGCTTCTCGACGCTGGCCGCGCTGGTGACGTTCCTGCTGGGTCTGATCATCCTGATGCTTGGTGTCATCGGCGAGTATTTGTGGCGGGTGTTCGACGAGAACAATCGCCGTCCCGAAGCCGTCGTCGATGAAATTTATTGACGCCAGCGCGCCGCGCTTCGTCGCCGCGGGTGCCGTGAACACCGCCGCGACTTACGCGGCATACCTCGCCCTCCTGCAGATCGCCGCATACCGCGTGGCGTTCACCCTTGCATTTGTTGCCGGCATCCTGCTGAGCTACGCGCTCAATGCGCGATTCGTGTTTCGCCGTCCGGCGAGCTGGCGGTCGGCCTGGCGGTTCCCGCTGATCTACTTGCTGCAATATGCGCTCGGCCTCGCGCTCGTATCGGTCTGCGTGGAATGGCTGCAGGCGCCGACATGGTTCGCGCCGTTGATGGCGCTCGTGGTGACGGTACCGCTCACTTACCTTGCGATGCGCAAATTGTTCCTGGTCGAGGCGCGAAGATGAGAGTGACCGTCGACGATTGCCGGATCATCGAACTGCCCAAGGTCGACGATCCGCGCGGCAAGCTGACATTCATCGAGCAGTCGCGTCACGTACCGTTCGAGATCCGCCGTCTTTTCTACATCTACGACGTGCCGACCGAGGAGAGCCGGGGGGCACACGCGCACCGCAGCCTGCAGCAGTTCATGATCTGTGTTTCGGGGAGCTTCGACGTCGCCCTCGACGATGGCGCCGCGCGCACGCGCGTCCACCTCAACCGGCCCTGGAAGGGACTCTACGTGCCCCCGCTGATATGGGCTGCCGAGGTGAACTTCGATCCTGGGTCCATTTGCCTCGTTCTCACCTCCGAGCTGTACGACGAGAACGACTACATCCGCGATTATGCGGAGTACCTTCGCCTGGCTGCCGCCTCGTGAAATCGCCTGGATGGGCGCTATCGCGCCGCGCACCCCTGTCGGGCGCCGACTGGGGCGGGCATGGTGGCGCTGCTCGTCCGGCGGCGCGGCCCGATCCCGATGCTGAGCCGATCCCCTTTCCGTTCTGACGCCAGCACCCTGCTGCTGCGTGAGCTCGGGATGGTCAGCGTGACGTGCGCGGCGTTCTGGATCGCGTACTTCGCGCCGGTGTTGTTTTCCGGGCGCGTGCTGGCGTTCGGTGACGGGGTCATCTACTACCTGCCTGCGCTCGTGACCCATGGGTGGTTTTGGTCGCGCGACCTGTATGCCGGGTTCCCGGCGTTCGCCGATCCCCAAGCATTGGTATTGAGCCCGCTCCGCATCATGGGAGGGCACTACAACGCCGCAGTGGTGTTGATCTACGTGTGGGCTGCGCTCGGTGCCTATGGACTTGGGCGTCAACTCAGCGGCCTTCGCGGCGGAGGCGCGCTGGCGGCGCTGGTCTACGCTGGCGGCGGTCCGATGCTGGCCCACCTCGGGCACCTGACGATCGTCTACTCGGCGGCGTGGGCGCCCTGGATGCTGTGGGCCGTGGCGGCGGCGCGGGGATCGTCGCCGGCGGTCGCTGTGTGCGGTGGCGCCGCCGCCATCGGCCTTGCGCTCCTGGGGGGGCACCCGCAGATCTTCGTTTACGCCGTGGGCGTCGCGGCGGCCTATGCGCTATTTGCCGTGGCGACCGCGCCATCGTCGATGCGTGTCGCGTGGACGGCCCGTTACGCGGTGATGTTCGGGACGGGCGCCGCGCTGGCGTGCGTACAACTGCTGCCGCTGGCCGAGCTGGGTCAGCGCTCATTGCGCACGCATTTCTCGTTCGCCGACTTCACCACGTATTCGCTATCGCCGGCGGAGCTCCTGCTGCTGGTGTTCCCCAACCTGTGGGGGGGTGCGCACGGTCCTTATTTCGGTTCCTGGAACCTCACCGAACTCGCGACGTGTTGCGGAATGACTGCTGTGATGCTGGCGATTGCCGCTTGCTCGGCACGGCATCGCCCACCCGACGTTGCGTTCTTCGGCATCGTTGCGCTGGCGGCGCTGGCGTTCGCGCTGGGACCCTACACACCGCTGGCACACCTTGTCTACGCGCTGCCGGGACTCGGGCAATTCCGTGCACCGGGCCGCGCCGCGTTCACCACGACGCTGGCGCTGGCCATCCTGGCCGCCTTCGGCTACCAGGCGCTGGTCGAAGGACGTCTGCGCGGTGTCCGCGCTCGGCGCATGTGGTGGCGCATGCTGGCGCTCGCCGGCTTCACGCTGGCGGCCTTGTCTTTCGCCTATCCGGGCATCGCCGAGCAGGCGCAACGGAACGGTGTCGATCTCGCATCGGCGTGGCGCAACCCGGCAGTGTTGTTGCCGCTGGCGGCCATGGCGGCTACGGCGCTGATCGTGTGGAGCATGCGCCGCGGAGCCGGGCGACTGGCATTGCCTGCATTGGCGTTGGTCATCATCGTCGATCTTGGCGCGTTCGGATGGTATTACGCATGGCCATCGGGACCTCACGCCTTCGGGGCGGACGATCCGGCATGGAGAGACTTCGCCGCGGAGGTGCGCGCGTCGCGCACTCGCGTGCTGTTCGCAAGCGGCAATGCGACCAACGAGGCGCCTGCCGTGCCCAATTTGAGCCTCCTGTACGAATTGCCCGTAGCGGGCGCCTACGGGCCGCTGATCCTTGCGAAGTATGCCGAGGTCATGAATCTCGACACCATCGGCGCGACACGATCACTTCATCGCTTCGACGAGCGGCGCAAGCTTGGGGGTATCGGCTGGGTCGTCGGTCGAATGCCAACGCACTGGCCACTTTGGCTAGGCGGCGACTGCTCTGCCCTGCCGGGTGACCTGTCGGCGTCGGTGACGCTGCCCAGTCCGTTACGCGCGACCAGCGTGGAAATCATGTCGAATATGGGGTGTTCCCCGGCGGTACCGCAGGGGGCGCACGTGCTACGCGTGGGCATCGAAGACGGCCACGGCGGCCGCGCCACCCACGAGCTCGTCGCCGGCGTCGATACCGCGGAGTGGGCGATCGACCGGCCCGATGTTGCGAGGACGGCGCAACATCGCCGTCCGCCACGTTTCGAGAGCTTTCCGGCGCAGGGTTTCGACGGGCACTGGTATGCGACGGCAATTCCGCTCGCCGACGGCTCGACCGCGACCGTCTCGCGCCTGACTTTCGACTGGCTGCTGCCTGCCGGCCCGGCGATCGCGCTGGCCAGTTTGACGCTGGTGGATGCGGCCAGTGGCGTGCGGCGCCCCATCGCATCGGACGAACTGGTGGTCGACCCCATTGCGCCCGGTCCCGATACGCTCGAGCACCCGCTGCCGCGGGCGCCGCTGGTGCGCGGCACGCGCGGTGTCGGTGCGATCGCGTGGGCAGTCGGCGAAGCCCTGGCGATGTCCGCCGACGATGCGCTGGCGGTTGTCCGCAGCGGGCGCCTGCCGGACGGTCGCGGATTCGATCCCTATCGCACGGCGTTGGTGACCGATAGCGCCGCTGCGGTGTCGTCGGGAAGTTCAACGCCGGCGACCGTTTCAGTGCGCCAATGGGACCCGGGATCACTGACGATCGACGTCGATGCGGCGCGCGAAGCGTTTCTGGTCGTCGCCGAATCGTCGTATCCGGGCTGGCGCGCCAGACTCGACGGACTCGACGTGCCGATCGTGTCCACCAACGTCGCGTTCCAGGGCCTGCGCGTCCCGGCCGGGCGACACGTCGTGCAGATGTCGTTCGTCCCCGTCAGTCTGTTGCGTGGACTGGCCGTCGCTGCCTTTGGCCTCGCCGTGCTCGCCGCCTACCTCGGCGTCTCCCGGCGCCGCGCGCGCGACATCGCGGCCGGCTCGCGCGCATGAACACACGCGCGCAGCCAGGTGCAGTGTCGAAGACGCCGGTCGCGAGTAGCGGGGAACCGCCTCATGGCCGCGTCGCGGCGACCCAGTACTGACCGCCAAGGGGTACGTGCGCCAGCAGCCGCTCGAGCGGCAATAGTTTCTTCCAGCCAGGAGGAAAGAACAGCGCGTATTCGCGTCGATGCACGACGAGATGCTGGCCCGTCAGGTAGTTGCGAAGCTCGGAGGGCGGCAGCAGAATCACGCCCTCGTCATACGGGCATCGGCTGACGATCCTTCGCGTTACCGGGTTGTAGGGATTGTGCTCGAAAACCACGACAGTTCCTCCGGCGTTGAGCCGCTCGGCAACGCAGGCCGCCACGGCGTTGCGCTCGGACGGAGGCACATGGTGGAACACGCCAGCGATGAAGATCAGGTCGAACCCCGACCGGGTCGCGGCGTCGTCCCCCTCCTTCCAGAAGTGCACCCCGGGATTGCTCGACCTGGCCAG
>DASYSP010000014.1:0-5304 GCA_036003195.1 Casimicrobiaceae bacterium | reverse complement strand
GAGGTAGGTGCACACCGCGCCCTTGCGCTTGCCGCCCTGGTTGACCGCCACCGCGGTGTCGTTCACCACCTTGAGGAACGGCACCACGCCCTGGCTCTTGCCGTTGGTGCCCTTGATGTGCGAGCCCATCGCGCGCACGTTGGTCCAGTCGTTGCCGAGCCCGCCGGCGAACTTGGACAGGAGCGCGTTCTCCTTGATCGCCTCGTAGATGCCGTCGAGGTCGTCGCTCACCGTGGTGAGGTAGCACGACGACAGCTGCGAGCGGTGCGTGCCGGCGTTGAACAGGGTGGGCGTGCTCGACATGAAGTCGAACGTCGACAGCACGTTGTAGAACTCGATCGCGCGCGTCTCGCGGTCGACCTCGTTGAGTGCGAGTCCCATCGCCACGCGCATGAAGAAGCACTGCGGCAGCTCGAAGCGGCGGCCGCCGACATACTGGTCGACGAGGAAATAGCGGTCGTACAGCGTCTGCAGACCGAGGTAGCCGAACTTCATGTCGCGGTTGGCGTCGAGCGCGGCGCCGAGCTTGGCGAGGTCGTACTGCGACAGCGCCTCGTTCAAGAGGCCGATCTTGATGCCGTGCTTGACGAAGCGCGGGAAGTACTCGGCGTACTTGACGGCCATGTCGGCCTGCGAGGCTTCCTCACCCATCGCCTCGAAGCGCAGCGCGTCGAGCAGCAGGCGCGCGGTGACGTACGAGTACGCGGGGTCCTTCTCGATCAGCGTGCGCGCGGCGAGCACCACGCCCTTGCGCACTTCCTCCATCGCCACGCCATCGTAGAGGTCCTTCAGCGTCGACTTGAGGATGCGTTCGGGCTCGGCGTCGGGCAGGCCCGCGCACGATTCGGCGACCAGCGCGGTGAGGCGCGCGACGTCGAGCGGCTTCTTGGTGCCGTTGTCGACGACGTGGATCGTGGCCTCGACGTGCTTCTTGGTGTCCTTCTTCTGCGCGGCACGCTCCTGCGTGCGGCGCTCGCGGTACAGCACGTACGCGCGCGCGGCCTCGTGCTCGCCGCTGCGCATCAGCGCCAGCTCGACCTGGTCCTGGATCTCCTCGATGTGGATCGCGCCGCCTTCGGGCTTGCGCTTCATCAGCGCCGACACGACGACATCGGTGAGGTTGGTCACCTGCTCGCGCACGCGCGCGCTGGCGGCGCTCTGGCCGCCGTTGACGGCGAGGAACGCCTTGGTCATCGCCACGGTGATCTTGGCGGGCTCGAAGCCCACCACGGCACCGTTGCGGCGGATCACCTTGTACTGGCTGAACCGGGGGTCCGAACCGCTCGCCACCGCGCTGCCGGGTTCACCCACGACCAGTTCCCGGGGCGGGGTGGGCGTGGACGGCGTGGTGTGAACGGTGGCTGTTTGCATGGGCATGTCTCCTGGCTACTGGCGTTCTGCGCTGGGTGAAAGAAGGACAAAGGCCCCCGCAGGCCCCGCAATCACTCCCTCGCACCCCGTTTTTGTATTGATCCAGCATGCCGCAGGGGCCCGCCGATGACGGCGGCGTAAAACCCCGGCGGATGCTGTCCGTACGGCGAAATCTACTATATCTAGCGGTCAATGGAAGACCTGACACAAAGGATAGTGGCTCGGAAGGCCAAGTGCAAGCGTGAAACCATCCACAGCATTAAATATATAATTATACATTACAATCAATAATTTACGTGCGTTCTTCGCAGTTCCACACCGTTTTTCCCCGCGCGCTCCCCCGAGTTGTCCACAGCAGAAGAAAATTGTCCGACGTTGCAGTCATACGACATTGATTTGACACGCTGCGCCGCAGCGAATTCGTCCAGCAGGGGCTGACGCCCGGGCAGCCATGCGATCAGTCGCGCTGGGGCAGGCGAACCAGCCGCCGACCGGCGATGGCGACGAACTTGTCTCCGGCCAGGAGCGGCGGGGCGGCCAGTCCGGTCAGGCGACCGAAGGCGGGCAGGATCGCGCGCCGCTGGCCGATGACGAAGCAGGGCATCCGCACCGACGGCTCGGCCGTCCCGCCCACCGAAACCCCCGGATGGACGTGGCCGCACAGCGCGTAGCCGCTGCGCGGCGCGGCCGGGTGGTGGCACCCCAGGAACGGCGGCAGCGGGTGCGGCTCGTCGACGATGTCCATCCCCCAGGAAGGGGGCGGATCGCCCGCGTGCGAGTCGTGATTGCCGCGCACCAGCAGCAGCGAAAGGCCCGCGTGCCGCGCGCGCCAGTCGCGAAACGCGACGTCGAGCGCGTCGACGCGCCCGCTCGCCGCGTGCAGGAAGTCGCCGAGCACGACGAGCCGCGTGGCGCCGGTGGTCGCGACCAGCGATGCGAGCCGCGCGAGATCGTTGGCGGTGGCGCCGCGCGGCAGCGGAATGCCGCCGGCGCGAAACGCCGCGCCCTTGCCGAGGTGCACGTCGGCGACGAACACGGATTTTTCGCGGGGCCAGTACAGCGCGCGCGCGGCGTGCAGCTCGACGGGCTCGCCGCCGAGCGACAGGCGCAGTACGTCGTCGGCGAAGATCGACGGCGCAAGGGATTCGGCGAAGAGCGGCAACTTACAGTACAGTACGTGCGGGCGCGTCGAAGACCAACCAACCAACGCCCATTCTAGTCCTCGCGGAGAACCTGGCGATGCCGCGTTTTTCGGCGAACTTAGGCTTCCTCTTCACCGAAGTGCCGTTCCTCGAGCGATTCGGCGAGGCCGCGCACGCGGGCTTTCGCGCGGTCGAGTTTCCGTTCGTGCCCGACATCCAGGTGCGCGAGATGGAAGCCGAGGTCAAGCGCCACAAGCTCGAGGTGGTGCTGCTCAACGCGCCCGGCGGCAACTGGGAAGCGGGCGAGCGCGGGCTGGCGTCGCTCGACGGTCGCGAGCACGAGTTCGCCGCGGGCTTGGTCACGGCCTTGCGCTACGCACAGGCGCTCAATTGCCCGCGCATCCATGTGATGGCGGGCCTGGTGGAGCCCGGCGCCGATCTGGCCGAGCGCGTGCGTCGGCGCCGCAACTACATGCGCAACCTGCGCTTCGCCTGCGAGGAAGCACAGGCGCAGAACGTCAGCGTGCTCATCGAGCCGATCAATCCGCGCGACATGCCGGGCTACCTGCTGCAGACCCAGCTGGAGGCGCACGCGATCCGCGAGGAGATCGGCATGCCGAACCTCAAGGTGCAGATGGATCTCTACCACGCGCAGATCGTCGAGGGCGACCTGTCCGAGAAGATCCGGCACTACCTGCCGCACATCGGACACTTCCAGATTGCGGGCGTGCCCGGCCGGCACGAGCCGGACATGGGCGAAGTGAACTACGCGCACATCTTCCGCCTGCTCGACGAGCTCAAGTACACGGGCTACGTCGGCTGCGAGTACCGGCCGCAGCACGGCACGCGCGAGGGCCTGGCCTGGCTCTACAAGCTGATCGACCGCCCGCCGTCGAAGGCGTGAAGTGCGTGATTCCGTCATTCCCGCGAATGCGGGAATCCAGTGGTGACGTCGATCGTGTGCGAGCGTTGCGCCCTGCGCGCCCGCGATGCGCGGACATCGGTCGTCTCTCAAACACGCTTCGCGAACTCGCTTTGGACCGATGTCCCCGCATCGCGGCCGCGTCGTGCCGGACGACGTGTCCCCGCCACTCCGTCATTCCCGCGAATGCGGGAATCCAGTGGTGACCTCGATCGTGTGCGAGCGTAGCGCCCTGCGCGCCCGCGATGCCGGGACACCGGTCGTCGCTCAAACACGCTTCGCGAACTCGCCTTTGGACCATTTCTCCGCATCGCGGCCGGGTCGCGCCGTACGACGTGTCACTGCCACTTCCGTCATTCCCGCGAATGCGGGAAACCAGTGGTGACGTTGCGGTGCGCGATGAAGACTACCCACATCGCCGCAGAAGTCGAATGACGCGCGCGGTCGGCACCTTGTTGTTGCTGCTCGCGGCGTCGTTCGTGCCGGCGTATGCCGCCGACCTCGACGATCCCAACGCCGCCGATCCGGCACTGCGCCGCTTCACCGAGAGCATGCACGGCGATGCGTATGCGCTCGACGTCGGGCGTATCGCCTTCCGCACTCGCTGGGAAACGGCGCTGACCGACATCCAGTATCTCGTCGCCCCCCGCGGCACCTGGGAGGAGAAGAGTCCGGCGTGGACGCCGGCGCGCAAGGCACTCGCCGACGCGATCGCGCAGCGCGCGATACCGCGCTATGCCGAGTACGTGCCGGCGGCGCGTCGACTGATGAACCAGGCGAGCATGCGCGAATTCACGCCGGACGAGCGCGCGACCGTGGCCGCGTTCTTCGAATCGCCGCCGGGACGCACGTTCATGACGGCGCGTGCGAAGTCGGCCAGCAAGGACGCGTTCGGCATTCCGCCCGGTCCCGACGCCGAGCCGCTCGCGCGGCTGCAGACCGAATCGAAGACGCTGCTCGATGCAATCGACGCGCTGCCGCCCGGCCAGGCGAAGGCGCTGGACGACTTCCTCGAGACGCCGGTGTGGAAGAAGGTGCTGCACCTGCAGCTCTACGACTGGGCGGACACGACGTCGTTCTTCGTCAACGAGGTGGTGCAGTCGATCGTGCGCGAGGAGATGCCGGCACTCGCGAGCGCGGTGCGCGCGGCGGTCCCCGGAGTGCCGCCAGCGACGAGCAAGACGTATCTCGGCAGCGTGGCGATGGCGGCCGACGGCCGGCTCGACGTGGTCGTGGAGCACTTCACCGGCCTCTACCGCGTCGGCCGCTACACGCTGCGTTATGCGAAGGACGAGCCGCAGTGGCACGACATCGCGGCGATGGCGCCGAACCTGCAGCCGGGCCAGATGCGGTATCTCTTTTTCGACGCACAGGGTCGCGTGAGCGATCGGCCATGAACGCCGGGCGTGAGTGCTTGTTGTGGCGAGCGGCCGTCGCTGCGCGGCGCGCGCCGTCGATGGGGCGGCGGGCGATGCGTGGCCTGCGGCGCTTGCGCGCTGCGTTGCAAGTCGCATGCGTCGGCGGCCTGTGGCTGCTCGCCGCGTCACCGGCGCTCGCGTGGCAGGAAGTGCCGGGCGACATGCCGTGGCTCGGCAGCGGCGGCCGCGCGCACCTCTATGCCGAGGACAAGGGCTGCTTCGGCTGCACGACGGGATCGCGGCACGTGGAGCGCTGGGGACGTAGTTCGCTGTCGGGACCATCGCCGTACGAGACCGTCGGCGAGGCGATGAGCTTCTTCAATGCGATCGGCGGCCTTGCCGATGCGCCGCGCGCCGGTGGCGCGGGCAGCACGGCGACCGAGTCGGGCGAGGTTGTCGAGACGCGCGCGTTGCCCTACGGGTTCACCATCGTGATGATCGAGCCGACGGT
>DASYSP010000013.1:0-79145 GCA_036003195.1 Casimicrobiaceae bacterium | reverse complement strand
TGACGCTCGGCGTGAAGAACCTGTTCGACACCAACCCGCCGCTGTCCAACCAGCAGAACACGTTCCAGCTCGGGTTCGATCCGTCGTACTACGACCCGCGCGCGCGTTTCGTGTACGGCTCGGTCAAGTACTCGTTCAAGTAATACCGCAACCGCAGCACTCGGACGGGGAGCCTCGCGCTCCCCGTTTTTTTTGCGCGTCGCGGTTGCGAGTATGCTAAAAGACCGCCTTGACAAGCACGCCGGCAGGCGAGGGGATACGACGATGCACAAATTCATCATGGCCACGCTGGTGGCGATGGCGCTCGCGGCACAACCCGCGGTCGCGCAGAAAGCGCCGCCGAACGAACTCGACGCGATGCGCACGGCGCTGAAGACGGACAAGCGCGCCTACGTGGCCTCGAGCCTCGCGCTGACACCCGCGCAGGCGAAGAAATTCTGGCCGATCTACGACACCTACCAGCGCGCGCTGGACACCGTCGCGCGCGCCCGCGCCGTGACCGCGGAGCAGTCGCTCAACCGCGAGAGCGACCAGGCGCTGTCGAATCCGGCCGCCAAGGTGTTCGTCTCGCAGGTTCTCGCCGCCGACGAGACCGAGATGAAGGCCCGCCGCAAGATGTACAACGCGGCGATGCGCGCATTGCCGGCGTCGAAGGCGGCGCGCTATTACCAGCTCGAGGCCAAGTTCCGCGCGGTGCAGGCTTACGACATCGCGCAGGCGTTTCCGCTCGTCAACTAGTGCGGCATCCGGCCGGGCGTTGCGCCCGACCGGGGGGCGATCAGCCGCGGCGGCTGTCGCGCGCGGCGCGCAGCGGTTCGATCACGGTGACGAGGCGCGCTTCGCGCACGGCGTTGACGTCGATCGAGTAGACGACGTTGCGGTCAGCTGCGTTGCGCGTCACCTGCGCCGACTGCGCGGAGACCGCGACCACCGGCACCTGGTCGCTGCGGAAGTCCATGCGCGCCGGCGCGACGACGGCGATGCCGATCGTGGCCAGCGTGAAGGCGGCCGCGGCGAGGCCGATGACGAGGCGGGGTGCTTGTGACGCGTACGTATTCATGCGGGGCTCCGGTTGTTCGTGCTTGCGTTGCGTGAACCTTGGATGCCGCGATGCACGCACCCGGATTCACCTGGTTGCCGCGGCGACACTGCCGTCGCGACGACGCATGGAGGCATCCTAGGAATGCGCGGCCGGGGCGGCCAGTGGATTGCGACGAACACCACGATTCGGGCGCCGGAACCGCCGATGCGGCGACGGGGCGCGGCCCGGCGGCGCGTCGAGAGACGGCCAAGGAGGCTCCCGGCGTCTTGCCGGAGTCGCATGGACTTGCCCTGTGTATGGTGTAGAATCCGCCGATTTTCCGGCGATGCCCGGCCTCGTCACTGTCGGGGCCGACGTGTTTTGGGGAACCCGCCCGGATCGGGGGAAAGGGCGGCGCGGGCGGCGGTGGCGCCCGCAATCGATCCCATCCGGTCAGCGGCCAAGGTTCGCGTCGCAGTGACGCCTGCCACCTCGCGCCATTTTGCAAGTGCGCCTGCCGGAATACGTTATTTCACCCATTCATCGTCTGATGACACTCACTATCGTGGAGAGAACATGTTGAACACGAAGCGACTGGCGGCGCTGGCCGCGGCCGTGGTACTGGCAGCGCCGCTGATGCTGGCGCCTGCGATCGCCGTTGCACAGGCGACGCCCGCGGCGCCGGCCACACCGGCGGCGCCGGCGATGACGCCGCCGCCCGAAGCTGCACCGGCGCCTGCCGCGGCACCCGCCGCCGCGCCGGCGCCCGCACCTGCCGCGCGTGCCACCGAAGTCGTCGACAACCCCTATGGCCTGCAGGCGCTGTGGGCGGGCGGTGACCTCGTCGCGCGCTTCACGCTCGGGATACTCGTCGTCATGTCGATGGGGTCCTGGTACATCATCATCACCAAGGTGTACGAGCAGGCGAGGATGAACAGCCAGGCGCGCAACGCGGAGAAGACGTTCTGGACCGCGCCCTCGGTGCAGAAGGGCGCCGCCGGCCTCAAGGACGGCAGCCCGTTCCGCTTCATCGCCGAGACCGGGCTCGAGGCGTCGACCAAGCACACCGGGCTCCTCGGCAACGTCAACATGAACGAATGGATCAGCATGTCGATCCAGCGCGCGATCGACAACGTGCAAAGCCGCACGCAGGACGGCCTCGCGTTCCTCGCCACCGTCGGTTCGACGGCGCCGTTCGTGGGCCTGTTCGGCACCGTCTGGGGCATCTACCACGCGCTCACCGCGATCGGCATCGCCGGCCAGGCGTCGATCGACAAGGTCGCGGGCCCCGTGGGCGAGGCGCTGATCATGACGGCCATCGGCCTTGCGGTCGCCGTGCCCGCCGTGCTCGGCTACAACTGGCTCATCCGGCGCAACAAGGCGGCGATGGACCGCGTGCGCAGCTTCGGCGCGGACCTGCACGCGGTGCTGATGTCGGCGCCGTCGAAGGCGTAAGCCATGGCGATGAGCGTCGGCCCGGCCGACGGCGAAGACGAAGCCATCTCGGCGATCAATACGACGCCGCTGGTGGACGTGATGCTGGTGCTGCTGATCATCTTCCTGATCACGGTGCCGGTGGTGCGCAATTCCGTTCCGGTGCAGCTCCCCAAGGAGCGCAACGAGGTGCGCGAGACGAAGCCCGAGAACATCACGATCTCGGTCGACGCCCAGGACCGCATCTACTGGAACGAGTTGCAGATGAGGACCACCGACCAGCTCGTCGACCGCCTGAAGAAGATCGCGGTGCTGGTGCCGCAGCCCGAGGTGCAGATCCGCGGCGATTCCGGCGGCAAGTACGCCGGCGTGGGCCGCGTGATCTATGCCTGCCAGCGCGCCGGCATCTCCAAGATCGCGTTTATCACCGAACCGCCGCCGCGCAGCAGCTGAGCGGGCGAGGAGCGTCAAGACATGGCCATGAACGTAGGAGCGCCCAAACGGGGCGACATGGACGTCATGATCGACATCAACACCACGCCGCTGATCGACGTGATGCTGGTGCTGCTGGTGATGCTGATCATCACCATTCCCATCCAGCTGCACTCGGTCAATCTCAACCTGCCGACGGGCAATCCGCCGCCGCCGCTGGTGCAGCCGCAGGTCATCAAGATCGACATCGACGAAGGCTCGCGGATCTACTGGAACGGCGACTGGATCCAGGACCGGACCTCGCTCGAGGCGCACATCAAGGAGGCCGCGGCGACGCAGCCGCAGCCGGAGGTCCACCTGCGGCCGAACAAGGAATCCGTGTACGGAATCGCCGCCGAAGTGATGGCCGAGGCGCAGAAGAACGGCCTCACCAAGATCGGCATCATCGGCAGCGAGCAGTTCATCGAGGACCAGTAGGCGCCTCGGCTACGGAGTTTCGACATGGATTACGCACGGCAGCAGAGGGACCCGGCACGCCACGCGATCGGCATCGCGTTCGTGATCCTGTTCCACATCCTTCTGATCTGGGCGCTGGTGAACGGCCTCGGCAGCAAGGCCATCGAGATCATCAAGAAGCCGCTCAACGCGACGATCATCGAGGAGATCCGGCCGCCCCCGCCGCCGCCGCCGCCGATCAAGCGCATCATCGAGCCGCCGAAGATGAAGGTGATCCAGCCGTTCGTGCCGCCGCCGGACATTCCGGTGCCGACGCCGCCGCCCCCGGTACCCGTGATCGCGAGCGTCGCCACTGCGCCGCCGACCGAGCCCAACGTCATCGCGCCGCCGGCGCCCGTGGCGCCGCCCGCGCCGCCCAAGCCGGCGATCCGCCAGGGTGTTTCGTGCTCGCAGATGGACAAGCCGTCGTTCCCGCGCGAAGCGATTCGCGGCGGCGTGCAGAAGGGCCAGGTCGTCGCGGTGCTGACGATCAACGACAAGGGCGCGGTGTCGGACATCCAGATCGAGTCGGCGAACCCGCCGCGCGTGTTCGACCGCGTCGTGCGCGACACGCTGACGTCCTGGAAGTGCAGCGCCGAGGGCCAGCCGTACAAGGCGCGCGTCGAGATCAACTTCTCGCTCACCGACTGAAGCCCCGGCGGTACGCCCAGGCAAAAGGCCGCCCGCGGGCGGCCTTTGCCTTTCACGCTGGTGCGTGAATCAGCCGGGGACGAGCTCGCGGCGCACCGCATAGGCCGCCACCGACCACGTGACGGCGGCGAGCGCGACCACCGCGAAGGCGAGCTGCGGCACCGACACCGGGATCGCCGTGAACACGCGATACGCCTCGCGCACCACGTCGAGCGCCGCATTGGGCAGCGACAGCGCGATGCCGATCGCCGACAGCACCCACAGCAGCGCGACCACCGGCTGCCGCCACGCCGGCGCGACCGCGGCGACGGGCGGCGGCAATGCGGCCATCACGCGCGCCGCGAAACCGTCGTCGGCGAGCGGCGGCAGCCGATGCGCGCGCAAGGCGACATCGAGCCAGTCGCCGCCTGCGGGATCGTTCGCGCTGCCGGTGTCGGCCATGCGGTAGCTCCTCACGCCCAGTCGGCGAGCGCCGACTTGAGCTTCTTCTTCGCGCGCAGGATGTGCGTCTTCACGGTGCCTACCGGGATGCCGAGCACGTATGCCGCTTCCTCGTGCGACAGGTCGTTATCGTAGCACTGCACGATGGCCGCACGCTCGCCGTCGCTCAGCACCCTCATCGCGCGCGCCATGTCCATGCGCAGCGACGTCGCGTGCGTGGTGTCACCGACGCTCACGCCCAGCGCGCTCATCGCATCGTCCTCGTCGTCGTCGCCGTCACCGTCACCGTCGCGATCCCCCAGCAGCACCTCCTTGCGCTTGCGCGCGTCGGCGAGCCAGCAGTTGGTGGCGATCCGGTAGAGCCATGTCGAAAAGCGCGCCTCCTCGCGGAACGACGCGAGGTTGCGCCATGCAAGCACGAACGTTTCCTGCGCGAGGTCGTCCGCCAGCGCATCGTTGCCTGCGGCGAGCCGGCGCAATGTCGCGCGCACCGCGGACTGGTGGCGTCGCACGAGCATCGCGAAGGCCTGCCGGTCGTCGCCGGCGACCGCGAGCGCGATCAGCGTGCGATCGTCCGGCTCGCTCGCGTTCGCGGCACGTGCTGGAGGCGGCGAGGGCGTCAGGGGTCGGCTTTCGCGCACAGGTCGGCAGCAGCGGACGCCGCGCGGCCGCGCGGTGGGTCCCGGTCGCGATCATGGCGCGCGGTCGCCACCCGTGTCCACGCGCGGCGGCACCGGGTCGCGGCGATCCTCGAAATACCAGAGCACGACGTAGCCGATGCCGAGGAACAGCAGCACGAGACCCACGCCGCTCGCCTCGCCGTTTTCGAGCATCGAGCACGTCTGCACGGCGAGGCCGACGGCGACGAGGACGATGCCGCGGCGCAGGTCGGACCACACGTTGCGCGCGCGGATGCTCCGCGCGCGGGCGTACAGCTCGCTCGTCGTCTGCCCGGCGGCGAGCGCCGCCTGCGGGCGCGTGGCGCCGATCGCGTCCATCGCCTCGGCGGGCGGCACGACGCCTTTCTCGGCGAGCTTCAGCATCGTGTCGTTCAGCATCCGCGTCTTGCGCATCTTGTACCAGAGCACGAGGATGATCACGAGCAGCGGCACCAGGAACACCAGCAGCACGCCGAGGAAGAAGAGTCCCGCGATCCACGGCGCCTTCTCGACGAAGTCGCTGAACGAATCGTACTCGTGCGCGCGGCCGAAGGCGCGGATGTTCACCTTGTCGTCGTCGCCGAGGGTGATGCCGAGCGAACCGCTCTTGTGTCGCCGCTTCGCGGCTGGCGGAGGCGCCTCGACGTCGTCGGCATCGTCGTTGGTCGCGGCATCCGGCGCCGTGGCTGTGCCCGGAACCGGTGCGGATCCGGCCGCCGCGCTTCCGGCCTGCGGCGTGGGCGTGGCGGAGCTGGCGTCGCCCTGGGCGGCGGGTGCCTTCGACGGCCTGGCATCCGCCGGCGCCTGGCCATAGGCGGGGGTCACCAGTGACGGCGCAGGCGGCGTCACGGCGAGGGCGCCCAATGCGGCCACGAGGGCAAAGCCCAGCACCAGCGGACGGCGCAGCGCTAGGGGATCGGAAAACGCGGACATCGGCAGCTCCCTGGGATTCGGTCGGTCCCGCGTTGGATGCACGAACAGGGGCCGGCGGATTCGCCGGATGGCGGCTGAAGCGCAACGGCGAGGACGCCACCCCATGCTATCATCGGCGCCGGAAACCGACCGCGACCGGCAGAAATGGGCTTTCCCGATCAATGAGTTACGAATTGTTTCTGCCGGTCTTCCGAAGGATTCCGCGGGCGTTGGGCCGTGTCGGCCGGGCCGCCGTCCTGTGTGCCGGCATCGCCTCGGCCGCGACCGCCCAGGTCCTGCCCGCGCCCGCCGCCACCACGCCGGGGGCGCCCGCGCAAAGCGCGCAGCCCGTCGACGACTCGGTGACGCTCAATTTCGTCAACGCCGATATCGACGCCGTGGTGAAGGCGATCTCCGAGCTTACCGGGCGCAATTTCGTCGTCGATCCGAAGATCAAGGGCACGATCAATATCGTGTCGTCGCGGCCGGTGCCGAAGAGCCTGGTCTATCCGACGCTGCTGTCGGCGCTGCGCATGCAGGGCATCGTCGCGATCGAGGGCGACGACGTGGTGAAGCTGGTGCCCGAGGCCGACGCGCGCACGCAGGGCACGCCGGCCAATGCACCGGCGGCGGGGGGCGACAACCGTCTCGTCACGCAGGTGATCACGCTGCGCTACGAGTCGGCCGTGCAGCTCGTCAACGTGCTGCGTCCGCTGATCGCGCCCAACAACACGATCGCCGCATACCCGGCGAGCAATGCGCTCGTCATCACCGACTACGCCGACAACCTGCGACGCATCGCACGCGTGATCGCGTCGCTCGACCAGCCGCCGACCGGCGAGACCGGCGTGGTGACGCTGAAGAACGCGTCGGCGATCGACCTCGTCGCCACCGTCAACCGCCTGCTCAACGAAACCGGCACCGGTCAGCCGGTCGATCCCACGCAGCGCGTGATGCTGGTCGCCGATCCGCGCTCGAACAGCGTGCTGATCCGCGCCGACAACCCGGCGCGCGCGGCGCGCGCCAGGGCCCTCGTGTCCGAACTCGACACGCCCGGCCGCGCCGGCGGCAACATGTTCGTCGTCTATCTCAAGAACGCGGAGGCCGTGAAGGTGGCGCAGACGCTGCGCGCGATGATGACCGGCCAGGACAGCGGCAATGGCGGGGGGTCGAGCGGGCTGACGCCGCTGCCCGCAGCGACCACCGGCGGCAGCACGCCGACCGCCGGCGGGGCCACGATGAGCGCGGCCCAGGCGTTGCCGTTCACGCCGACGTCTTCGGCAAGCGCGGCGTTCAGCGCCGGCGGCGCGACGATCTCCGCCGACGCCGCCAGCAACGCGCTGCTCATCATGGCGCCGGAGCCCGTCTACAACAATCTGCGCACCATCATCGACAAGCTCGACGTGCGTCGCGCGCAAGTGTTCATCGAGGCGCTGATCGCGGAGATCTCGGCGGACAAGGCGGCGGAGTTCGGCATCCAGTGGCAGGCGCTGTCCGGCACCAACTCGACGCGCACCCG
Organism: Casimicrobiaceae bacterium; assembly: GCA_036003195.1. Classification (GTDB taxonomy): domain Bacteria; phylum Pseudomonadota; class Gammaproteobacteria; order Burkholderiales; family Casimicrobiaceae; genus VBCG01. The sequence continues at coordinate 71,581 of DASYSP010000013.1, read as the reverse complement.
CGTCATCGGCGGCACCAATTTCAACGATCGCGGCAGCGGCGGCAACATCCTCGACATCGCGGCCAACCTCAACAGCGCGGGGCAGGGGCTCAATCTCGGCGTCATCCGCGGCACGATCTCGATCCCCGGCTTCGGCACCATCTCCAACCTCGCGCTGCTCGCGCGCGCGCTCGAGACCCAGGTCAACGCCAACATCCTGTCGACGCCGACGATTCTCACGCTCGACAACGAGGAGGCGCGCATCGTCGTCGGCGAGAACGTGCCGTTCATCACCGGCCAGTACGCGAACACCGGCAGCACGAGCACGGTGACGCCGTTCCAGACGATCGAGCGGCGCGACGTCGGCCTCGTGCTGCGGGTGAAGCCGCAGATCGCCGAGGGCGGCGCGGTGCGCATCAACCTCTACCAGGAGGTGTCGCGCGTCGAATCGCAGTCGGTGTCGGGGCCGATCCTGCAGAAGCGCTCGCTCGATTCGACGGTGGTGGTCGACGACGGCGGCATCGCCGTGCTCGGCGGCCTGATGCAGGACACGTTCAACGACGGCACCGACAAGGTGCCGGTCGCCGGCGACATCCCGGTGGTCGGCCAGCTGTTCCGCTACGATGCGCGCAGCCGCGTCAAGACCAGCCTGATGATCTTCCTGCGCCCGGTGGTGCTGCGCAACGCGGACGATGGCCGCGCGCTGACGTCCGAGCGCTACGATTACCTGCGCGGCCAGCAGGAAATGCAGGGCATACCGCCTCGCTTCTTCTGGACCGATCCGGCGAAGCAGCCGGTAATGCCGGTGCCGATGGGCCGGATGCCCGACACGCCGGCCGGCGCGACGCCGCCGCCGCAGTCTCCGGAACCTGTCGGCAAGTAGGCGTCCGCCCGCGCCGAAGGCGACGTCCGCCATGAACGCTCCCGCGCCCTTCACGCCGCAGCCGTACGCGCAGCACATTCCCTACGCGTTCGCGCGTACGCACGGCGTGCTCGCCGCGGGCGACGAGGGCGATGCGGTGGTGGTCCTGATGCGCGCCGATGCGTCCGCCGAAGGTCTCGCCGAGCTGCGGCGCGTGCTGGTGCGACCGCTGACGACGCGCGTGATCGACAACGACGCGTTCGCCGCGGCGCTCGCGCGCGCCTACAACAGCGGCGCCGCCGCCGCGTCGATCAGCGAGGATCTCGCGCGTGACGGCGACCTGACGCGCCTGCTGCAGGATCTGCCGGCGGGGGAGGATCTGCTACAAGGCGGCGATGCGCAGGCGCCGGTGATCCGCGTCGTCAATGCGCTGCTGCTGCAGGCGCTGCGCGAGCGCGCGTCCGATCTGCATTTCGAGCCCTACGAGGCGCGTGCGGTCGTGCGCTTTCGCGTCGACGGCGTGCTGCGCGACGTGTTCGAGCCGCCGCGCGCGCTGCACGCCGCACTGGTTTCGCGGCTCAAGATCATGGCGAGTCTCGACATCGCCGAGAAGCGCCTGCCGCAGGACGGTCGCATCAGCCTCAAGCTCGGCGACAAGAGCGTCGACGTGCGGGTGTCGACGCTGCCGACCGGCTCGGGCGAGCGTGTCGTGCTGCGGCTGCTCGACAAGGAATCGGCGCAGCTCGATCTCGCCACGCTCGGGCTGGCGGACGACACCCGCGCGAGCGTCGACACGCTGATCCACGAGCCGCACGGCATCGTGCTCGTCACCGGCCCCACCGGCTCGGGCAAGACCACGACGCTCTACGCCGCGCTGTCGCGGCTGCCGCGCGGCGCGGTGAACATGATGACCGTCGAGGACCCCATCGAGTATGCCCTCGACGGCGTGGCACAGACGCAGGTCAACGCGCGCGTCGACCTGACGTTCGCCCGCGCGCTGCGTGCGATCCTGCGTCAGGATCCGGACGTGGTGATGATCGGCGAGATCCGCGATCTCGAAACGGCGCAGATCGCCGTGCAGGCGTCGCTCACCGGCCATCTCGTGCTGGCGACGCTGCACACCAACGACGCAGCGAGCGCGGTGACGCGAGTCGCCGACATGGGTGTCGAGCCGTACCTGCTGGCGACGAGCCTGCTCGGGGTGCTGGCGCAGCGCCTCGTGCGCACGCTGTGCCCGGCCTGCCGCGTCGCGCAGCCACCGTCGCCCGGCGAAGCCAGGCTGATTGCCGACTCGGGCCTCGCACCGCTGGCCACGATCTGTCACCCGCAGGGCTGCGACGCGTGCAACGACACCGGCTACCGGGGCCGCACCGGCATCTACGAGCTCATCGTCGTTGACGCCGCGCTGCGCCGGCTGATCCACGATGGCGCCGGCGAGATCGCCTTGCGCGACGCCGCGCGCAAGGCGGGCATGCGCACGCTGCGCCGCGACGGCGGGCGCTGGCTCGCCGACGGCACGACGTCGCTCGAAGAGCTCGCGCGCGTGACGCGCGAGAGCGAATAGGCCCATGTTCACGCGCGGCGCAGCCGGGATCCGCGGCGCCGGCTGTGTCGGGACGAGCGTCCGGCGCGGTGCGCCGCCGGGGCGCGTCACGCGCGTCGCGGAGCGCCGCGCGTGAGCGCGTTCCGCTACGAGGCGGTCGACGCGGCGGGGCGTCTCGCGCGCGGCGTCGTCGAGGCGGACAGCGCGCGTGCGGCGCGCGACGCCGTACGCGCTCGCGGGCTCACGCCGACCGCGGTCAACGCCGCGCCGCCCGCATCGGCGCAGGGACTCGCCGTCAACGCGCCACAGCTGGCAATGGCCACGCGACAGCTGGCGACGCTCGCGCAATCGGGGATGACGCTCGATGCCGCGCTCGCCGCCGCGGCCGAGCAGGCCGAGGCGCCGCGCGTGGCGAAGCTGCTCGACGCGGTGCGCGGCGACGTGGCCGCGGGTGAAGCGATCCATTCCGCGCTGGCACGCCATCCGCGCGCGTTCTCGCCGCTGTATCGCGGGCTCGCCGCGGCCGGCGCCGAGTCGGGCAAGCTCCCCGACGTGCTGCTGCGTCTCGCCGACTACCTCGAGGCGCGCCAGGCGCTGCGCCAGCGGTTCATCGCGGCGATGGTCTACCCGGCGCTGGTCACGCTGATCGCGCTCGGCGTCATCGGCGTGCTCCTCGTCTACGTCGTGCCACAGATCGTGTCGGTCTACCAGCAGAGCCACCAGGCGCTGCCGCTGCTCACGCGGGCGCTGATCGCGACTTCCGAATTCTTCCGTGCCACCGGATGGTATTGGCTGGCGGCGCTGGTGGTCGCCGCGGTGGCGTGGCTGATGGCGTGGCGACGCGAGGCGTTTCGCCGCCGCTGCCACGAGGCGCTGCTGCGCGCGCCGGTGGCCGGCCGCCTGGCGCGCAGCCTCGACACCGCGCGCTTCGCCAGCACGCTCGCGATTCTCACCGGTAGCGGCACGCCGCTCCTGCGCGCGCTCGACGCCGCGGCCGACGTCGTGCGCATGCTGCCGCTCGAGGATGCCGCGCGCGCCGCGGCGAAGCTGGTGCGCGAGGGCGTGCCGCTCGCACGCGCGCTGAAGGAGCAGCGCGTGTTTCCGCCGGTGTTCGTGCATCTCGTCGCCAGCGGCGAGGCGAGCGGCCGCCTGACACCGATGCTCGAGCGCGCGGCCGCCGAGCTCGAGGGCGAGGCCGAGCGGCGCCTGACGTGGATCGCGGCGCTCGTGCAACCGGCGCTGATCGTGGCGATGGGCGCGCTGGTGCTGATCCTGGTGCTGGCCGTGATGCTGCCGATCGTGACCATGAACCAGCTGATTCGCTGAGGACGCCATCATGCGAACACTCGACATCGCCATGATCGCGCGCGCATGCCGCGCGGCGGTGCTCGCCACCGCGATCGTCCTCGCCGCCGGTGCTGCGCAATGCGCCGAAGCCGGCGCGCCCGCGCTGCCGTCGCACGCCGGTGCACAGACTTTCGATCCCGCACGCGACGCCGCGCGCGACGTTGCCGATGCCGTGGCGCTGGCGAAGGCGAGCGGGCGGCGGGTGCTGGTCGACGTCGGCGGCGAGTGGTGCGTCTGGTGCCACCTGCTCGACCATTTCTTCGCCACCGACGGCGAGGCGCTGCGCCTGCGCCAGCGCTATTACGTCGTGGTCAAGGTCAACTGGTCGCCGGACAATCACAACACCGCGGTGCTGTCGCGCTGGCCACCGGTGGCAGGCTACCCGCATCTGTTCGTGCTCGACGCCGACGGCCGGCTCGTGCATTCGCAGCCGACGGACGTGCTCGAGCAGGGCCGCGGCTACGATCGCGCCAGGATCATCGCGTTCCTGCGCCGTTACGCGCCGGCGGCGACCACGACACCCGGCTGATCCGTCGCGCGACGTGCGACTGGCGGATACGCACGCGCGTGCGCATCGCGGTCACGCCCGCGGCACGCGGTGCCAAGGCGCGTATCACGCCGATGGCGCCGGCGCGACTCCCGGTGTCGAAACGGCATGCCGCGCCAGTGCCCACGCGACGTGCTCGCGCACCAGTGTCGAGGGGTCGTCGCGCCGCGCCGCCAGCGCCGCCATGATGGCGTCGCTGCGCGGCGCGTTGCCGAGTGCGACGGCGATGTTGCGCAGCCAGCGCTCGTGGCCAATGCGGCGGATGGCGCTGCCGGCGAGGCGCTGCGCGAATTCCTCGGCGCTCCACGCGAAGAGCTCGACGAGCGGCGCCGCGTCGAGACCGTTGCGCACCACGGCGAAGTCGTTCGCCGCGGCCATCTGCGCATAGCGGTTCCACGGGCACGCGAGCTGGCAGTCGTCGCAGCCGTAGATGCGATTGCCGATCAGCGGCCGCAATGCCGGCGGGATCGATCCCTTGTGCTCGATCGTGAGGTAGGAGATGCAGCGCCGCGCGTCGAGCTCGTACGGCGCCACGATCGCCCGTGTCGGGCAGACGTCGATGCAGGCGCTGCAGGTGCCGCAATGCGCGCTCGCCGCCGGCGTCGGCGGCAGCGGCAGCGCCACGTAGACGTCGCCGAGGAAGAACAGCGAGCCCATGTCGCGCGTCAGCAGCAGCGTGTGCTTGCCGCGCCAGCCGACGCCGCACTTCGCCGCGAGCGCGACTTCCATCACCGGCGCGCTGTCGCTGAACACGCGATGGCCGAACGGGCCGACTGCGTCTTCGATGCGCGCGACGAGCGCGGCCAGTCGCGCGCGCAGCACCTTGTGGTAGTCGCGGCCGGTCGCATAGCGCGAGACGTAGCCGAGCGTCCCGTCCGCGAGCACGGCGTTCGCGTCGCGTGCGGCGGCCGGCCAGTAGTTGATGCGCGCGCTGATGACGCAGAGCGTGCCGGCGACGAGCGCCGCCGGCCGCGCGCGGTCGGCGCCATGCCGCGCCATATAATCCATGTCGCCATGACGCCCCGCCGCGAGCCAGTCGAAAAGGCGCGCCTCCTCGTGCGAAAGCTCGGTGTCGGCGATGCCCACCGCGTCGAAACCGAGCTCGTGGCCCCAGCGCACGATCGCCGCGGCGAGCGCCTGCCAATCGTGGCGCGTGTCGGGCACGGCGTCGGCGCCCGCGTTCAAGGGGTCGCGCACGCGTGGTGACGACGACGCGCGAGTCGCTGCTGGCGGATGCCGACGCCACGCTGCGCGCCGGTCGCGCGCTCGCGCCCGCGCTGCACGGTGGCATGCTGGTGACGCTCGAAGGTGAGCTCGGCGCCGGCAAGACGACGCTGGCGCGCGGCATCCTGCGCGGCCTCGGTCACGCCGGCGCCGTCAAGAGTCCGAGCTACGCGGTAGTTGAACATTATCGTTTTTCGAGCTTATACTTGTATCACTTTGATTTCTATCGGTTCGCCGATCCAAGGGAATGGGAGACGGCGGGGTTCTCCGAGTACTTCCGCGACGATGCCGCGTGGCTGGTCGAATGGCCGGAACGCGCCGCGGGTTTCCTGCCGCCGGCCGATCTCTCGCTTGTGCTGTCGATGCGCGACGACGACGCGCCGGGAAGGCGCCTCGTCGCGCACGCCTCCACGGCCGCCGGCGAACGCGCGCTCGACGCACTTGCCACGATACCGGACTGAACGCGGCTGACGTCGCGCGTGCTATCGCCGCGGCGGGCACGGGCGCTGGCGTCGACGGCGCGCGCAACGCGCATGCCGAATCCGCCGCGCGGCCATGTGCGATCCTGTATTGCGGGCGGCAGCACGCGCGAGGCCTGGGCGCGTGACACGCATCGTGCGGGTCTCGCTGGGACGGCGGCGCATGCTGCGTGCCGCGTTGCTGCCGGCGGCGTACGCGCTGGTGCCGTCGGCATGGGCCAGCCTCGCCACGATCAATTCCGCGCGCGTCTGGCCGGCGCAGGAATACACCCGCGTGATCCTCGAGACCGCCGCGCCGCTCGCGCACCGCATGCTCGTGCTCAAGGATCCGGCGCGTCTCGTGCTCGACCTCGACGACGCCGACATGCCGGCCCCGCTCGCGGCGCAATTCGCGCACGCCGATGCGCACGACCCGTACCTTGCCGGTATCCGCGTCGGGCGCCAATCCGGCAACGGCCTGCGGGTGGTGATGGACCTCAAGGCCGACGTCAATCCGCAGATCTTCGCGCTGCCGCCGGTCGCCGAATACGGCTATCGCCTGGTCATCGACATCTATCCGTCGACGCCGCTCGATCCGCTGATGGCACTGCTCGCTGCCGAGGAGCGCAAGCACTCGGCGCCGGCACAGGTTGCGGGCGCGGGCGACACGCCGCACGCGGCGAAGGCGCCGGACGCGAGCCGCCACGCCGACGCCGCGCCGGCGCGCAAGGGCAAGGCGTCGACGCCGAAGCCGGAGCCGCGGCCGCTGACGATCGCCATCGATCCCGGGCACGGCGGCGAGGATCCGGGCGCGATCGGCCAGCGCGGCACGCGCGAGAAGGATGTCGTGCTCGCGATCGGTCGCCACCTCGCCAAGGTGCTCGACGCCGAGCGCGGCATGCGCACGATGCTGACGCGCAACGACGACTATTTCGTGCCGCTGGCGCAGCGCGTCGACAAGGCGCGGCGCGTCAATGCCGACCTGTTCGTCTCGGTGCACGCCGACGCGTTCCGCGAGCGGCGCGCGCGCGGCTCGTCGGTGTTCGCCCTGTCCGACCGCGGCGCGACTTCGGTCGCGGCGAAGTGGCTGGCGCAGAAGGAGAACGCCGCCGACCTCATCGGCGGCGTCAACATCGACGTCAAGGACCCGCTGCTCGCGCGCACGCTGCTCGACCTGTCGCAGACGGCGCAGATCATCGACAGCCTCAAGGCGGGCCGCTCGATGCTGCAGGAGCTGTCGCAGATCAACGCGTTGCATCGCGGCATCGTCGAGCAGGCGGGCTTCGCGGTGCTGAAAGCCCCCGACATTCCGTCGATTCTCGTCGAGACCGCGTTCATTTCCAACCCGGACGAGGAGACGAAGCTGCGCGACCCGCGCCAGCAGCGGCGGTTCGCCGAGTCGATGGCCGACGGCGTGCGCCGCTACTTCGCGCAGAACCCGGCGCTGGCGCGCGCCTGACCCCGCGCCGCGTGCCGACCGCGGGTAGAATCGCGCCGTGATCCGATTCTTCGTGCTCTTCGTCGTGCTGCAGGCGGCGCTTTTCGGCCTCGAGCTCACGCCGGTGGCGCAGGCGTGGTTCGTCGAGCCGTGGACGGTGGCGCTGGCGCATCTGTCGACCAATCTCGTCACGCTGTTCGACCACAACGTCGTCGCTACCGGGCGCATCATCCGCAGCACGTCCAACGGCTTCGCCGTGTCGATCGAGGCCGGCTGCAACGGCGTGGAGGCGACGATCGTGCTGCTGGCGGCGATGCTCGCCTACCCGGCGCCGTGGAAGCGCAAGTTGCTGGGCCTCGCCGCCGGCACGATCGCGGTGCAGGGGCTCAACGTCGTGCGCGTGATCAGCCTCTTCTACCTCGGCCAGTGGAACCGTGCCTGGTTCGAGTGGGCGCACCTCTACGTGTGGCAGGCACTGATCATGCTGGACGTGCTGATCGTCTGGCTGGTGTGGGTGCGCACGCTGCCGCGCGACGAGTCGGACGGCGCCGCGCCGCCCGGTGCAGGCAGCGCCGTCGCCGCCGCTTGAAGGGCGCGCTGCCCCGCTTCGTCGTCACCACGCTGGGCTTCCTGCCCGTCACCTTCGCGCTCTGGTACTTCGCCGGTCCCGTCGTGACGTGGCCCGTGCGCCTGCTCGCTGCGGCCGTCGTGCACGCGGGCCTCGACGACATCGTGCGCGGCGTCGAGCAGCACGCATCGGTCATCACCTTCGTCACGTCGCTGCGCCCGGGCAACGCCGCGGCCGCCGGCGCGATCAGCGTCGACGTCAACGCGCTCCTCTATTCATACGGGATGCCGATGTTCGCGGCGCTCGCGCTCGCCGCGCGCGACGGCGCGTGGGCGAAGAAACTGGCGCTCGGCATTGCCATCCTGCTGCCGTTCGTGACGTGGGGCGTGGTCGCCGATTTCCTGAAGAACATCGCGTTCTCCGCCGGGCCGCTGGTGGCCTCGCAGACCGGCTTCTCGCAGGGCCAGCGCCAGGTGATCGCATTCGCCTACCAGTTCGGCGCGCTGATCCTGCCCACGGTGGCGCCGGCGGCGACGTGGGTGCTCATGCACCGGCGATTCCTGGAGCGGATGCGCGCGCAGGCGCGCTGACGCGGTACCGGCGCGCCGGCGACTGGCGCGCGCGTCAGATCACCGACACCTGGTGTCCGGCCGCTTCGAGCACGGTGACCACGGCGGCGCGCTGCGCGTCCGGAAACAGCACGTAGTCGGTGTCGTACGTCGCCATGGCGAACACCGACACGCGCGCGGCGGCGAGCGGACCGGTGACGCTGGCGAGGATGCCGGACTGGTCGAGCGGCATCGGCCCGGCGAAGCGCAGCAGGCGCCACCCACGGCTTGCGGCGACGTCGGGCGGCACCGCGGATTCCGGCACGACGACCGACATCTCGTCCTCGGTGCGCGTGATCGACCAGTGCGACGCCGCGAATGCCCACGCCGGCGGCGGTGCGTCCGGCGACAGCCGGCAGATCGCGTAGAGGCCCGGCCGAATCGACAGTGCGAGACGCAGGGCGCTCACGTCGATTTCCTGGCGAGCGCCGCCTTGCGCGCGCGTTCGCGCTCGCGCAGCACGTTGCGCTGCACCTTGCCGGTGGTGGTGAGCGGCAGCGCGTCGATGAACTCGATCTCGCGCGGGTATTCGTACGGCGCGAGATGGCGGCGCACGTGCTGCTGGATGTCGTCGACGAGCGCCGCCGCGGGCGCATGACCGGCGGCGAGCACGACGAACGCCTTCACCACGTTGCCGCGGGTGTCGTCGGGCGAAGGCACCACGGCGGCATTGGCCACCGCCGGGTGACGCACGAGGCAGTTCTCGATCTCCGACGGGCCGATCCGGTAGCCGGCGGCCTTGAACATGTCGTCGGCGCGGCCCTCGTACCAAAGGTAGCCGTCGGCATCGATGCGGGCGACGTCCCCGGTGCGGCACCAGTCGCCGCTCCACTTGCCGCGCGTGGCCTCGGCGTTCCCGTAGTACTCGAGAAAGAACACCGGGTCGGGCGTGCCGTCGGGAGCGAGGCGATTGAGCGCGACGTCCCCGCTCGCGCCGGGCGCCACCTCACGGCCTTCGTCGTCGACGACGCCGACGCGGTGCCCGGGATAGGCCCGGCCCATCGAGCCCGGGCGCGCCGGCCACAGCGTGTGCGAATTGCCGACGATGTAGTTCATCTCCGTCTGTCCGAACATCTCGTTGATCGTCACGCCGAGCGCCTCGCGTGCCCACTCGAAGACCGTCGTACCCACCGCCTCGCCCGCGCTCATGATCGTGCGCAGGTCTATGTCGAACGTCTCGCGCGGCCGCGGGTAGGCCTTCATCATGAGCTTCAGCGCGGTGGGAAAGAGGAACGCGTTGCGGATCTGGTAGCGCTCGATCAGGCGCAGCGCGCGCTCGGCGTCGAAGCGGCCGCGATAGCCGACGATCGGCTGGCCATGGTAGAGCGCGGGCAGCAGCGCGTCCATCAGCCCGCCGGTCCACGCCCAGTCGGCCGGCGACCAGAACAGATCGCCGCGCTGCGGATAGCCGTCGTGCGAATGCGTGAACCCGGGAAGATTGCCGATGAGGCACGCGTGCGGCATCAGCGCCGCCTTGGGCGGTCCGGTGGTGCCGCTGGTGAACACGATCAGCGCGGGATCGCGCGCGGCGGTGGCGACGAGCTCGAAGTGCGGCGAATGGGGCGCGATGAAATCGTCGAAGGCGACGACGCCGTCGGCGTCGACGCCGGCCACGCCGACGACGTGGCGCAGCCGCGGCAGCGCGGCGCGGATCGGCGCGAGGTTGGGCCACGACTGCGGATCCACCAGCGCTACCGAGGCCTCACTGAAGGCCAGGCGATATTCGAGCGCCTCGGCGCCGAACAGGAACGACAGCGGCACCGCGACGGCGCCCATCTGGTATGCGGCGATGTGGGCGATCGCCGTTTGCGGGCGTTGCGGCAGGATGATCGCCACCTTGTCGCCGCGCCGCACGCCGTGCGCGGCGAGCGCGTTGGACAGGCGGTTGGCGGCGCGCGCGAGATCGAAGAACGTGTAGGCCGCGCACTCGCCGGATTCGTCCTCCCAGTACAGCGCGAAGCGGCTGCGATCAGCTGCCCAGCGGCGCATGCACGCCTCGCCGATGTTGAACACCGGTGGCACGTTCCAGCGCCACGCGGCGCAGATTTCGGCGTGACGATCGGTCGGTGCTGCGCGCGTAGGCTGCGCCTGCAGCATGGTGAACCCGCAAAGCGGCCCGAGGCCGGGAGGACGATTATGCCGCGGATGCGGCGTTCGCGCCGCCCTGCGTGGTATCGCCGCTGTCGCGCGGGCGCTCGCTCAAGTCAGTGCCGACCGTCTCGATCGTCGTCCATACCCAATCGGACATCTGCTCGATCAGGCGGCCGAAGCGGATCGGGTGGATCGATTGCGCGGTGACGACCTTGAAGCGGCGCGTCGGCTGGTACTCGACGGCCGGCACGATCACCGATTGCACGGCGCTTTCGCCGTCGCGCCGGCGCGTCGCCAGGAACAGGCCCTGGAACGTGCGCGTCGAATGCGTGGACTCGCCGTCGACCGAATAGTCGCCGCCGGTGCCGCGGCGCTGCTCGACGAGGTCGACGCCGGTCACCGCGACGGCGATCACCTGCAGCCCGATCTCGGCGCGGTCGGTGGTGAGCCGGCGCATGCGGCGCACGATGCCAAGCGTCCACAGCGGCTGACCTTCGGCGCGCAGCGCGGCCAGCGTGCCGAGCGTGAGCGCGTTGGCGGCGCTCATCGGCGCCACCAGGCGAAAGCCCGTCTGCGAGCGATCGCGCACCTCCCACGGGCCGCCGGCGGGGCTGTATTTGGCGAGGCGCTGGCGCGCGAGGTGGACGCGGCGGTCGTCCTCGTTGCGCAGGCGACCGAACACGGCCAGTTCCATCGTGCCGCCGAAGCTGCTGCCGGATTCGACCTGCGGCAGCGGATCGCGCTCCTCTTCGCGCAGATACGCCGCGATGCGCGCGAAGCCGACGATGGCATCGACCGCACCGACGGCGCTGGTGCGCTCGCCGCGGCGCGCGAACGGCCTGAACTCGGGGTCGACCTGCGCCGCCAGCTTGTTGAGCAGGTTCAGCTGCTCGGTACGCCGCGGCGTGCGCTCGGACAGCGGCTGGTGGCGGATCTTCTGCTCGATGGCGATCACGTTCTGCATCAGCGTCGCGTGCAGCGGCCGCGTGTCGACGAAAAGCACCCGGCCCTCGAGCGGGCTGGCGTTGCTGCGGCGCTTGAGGCCGTCGCGCATGCCCAGATCGACGAAGAACGACGTCGCCGACGACGGCTCGAGCGTGAGCCGCAGCGGCGCGCACCATTCGGCGAGCTGGTCGACGACCCATTCCAGGTGGCGCGGGTTGAGATTGCCCGAGTTCATCAGCTGCAGCAGCAGCGTCTGCAGGTATTCCTGCTCGACGGTCGTCGTTTCGGCGCCGGGGGTGAGCGCGATGGCCTGGCGCTCGAACTGGCGCGACAGCGCGAGCGCGAAGAGCGCGTGCAGCTCCGACCACTTCGCGGGAATCCACTGCTCGAAGCGATACAGGCGTGTCTTGGCATCGAGGCGAAGGTGCACGATCTGGCGCGCGACGAGCTCGACCAGGTGCGACTGCCACTTGCTGCTCTGCGCGTGGTCCGACAATTCGCGCGCGAACGCCTGGTAGGCGAGCAGGAACGCCTGCGTGAGGTCGAACAGCGACGACCACAGCTGGTTCTCGATGCGGGTGCTGCGGTTGGCGTGCTCGATGTACTGCGCCGCCAGCGCGCCGCGCACGCGCGCGGTTTGCGCGTCGACGTGGAACACGGCCTCCAGCATCGCCGGCGTGCGCTTGGTCAGGCGGTCGCCGAGGCGGCCGAGCTCACCCAGCAGCTCGACGTGCATCGCCAGGGGATCGTTGACCGGGAAACCGGCGAGCCAGCGCTCGGCGGATTTGACGTCCGCCAACGGGTCCTTCACCGTTTTGCCGAATCCGAACATCCTGGTAACCCCGAACCTGGCGAAAGGCGCCGGCGCGCGGCCTATCCGCTTGCCCGCCGGCGGCGCCGCCGTCCCGCGCCGCGCCACCCCACCGCCCTTTCGGCTGCGGTCGGCTGGGCGTCGGCGGGCGTGCGACGCCCTTGACGCGCCGATCATCGCCGAAGCTTCCGGTGGCGACAAGGCCGCCTGTCAGCTTTGGCATGCATCGTGCAATGTGCATGCCGTGCAGCACAGCTTGGTGCGGCTTCCATAGTGGTGAGGCCGCCAGCAACAGATCACTTATACTTGTGTATTACATTTTGACGAACGAGCGGTGACACTTTAGGGACGGGAAGGACAGACATGGGCATTTTGATCAAGGCGCCGACCAGGCGTCGCGAGTCGGGGCCGACGATGGTCGACGAGACCGAGCCGGGCACCCAGGATGCGGAAGGCGCATTGCATATCCGCGAGGTGGTGCGCAGCACCGGCCTGCGTCGCGAGCAGCTCTACATGTGGCAGCGGCGCTACGGTTTCCCGTCGCCCCTGCGTGACAATTTCGGCGACCGCGTCTACCCGCCGGACCAGGTGGCGCGGCTCAAGCTCATCAAGCAGCTCCTTTCCGAAGGCTGGCGCGCGGGTGCCGTGGTGCCGCTGGCGGGATCGGCGCTGCAGTCGATGCTGGGCCTGACGGTGGCCGAGCCGTCGTCGCTGCCCGCCGAGATCGAGACCGCCGTCAAGTACCTCGGCTCGCATCGCATCGGCGAGATGCAGAACTACCTGTCCAAGCTCCTCGTCGGCCAGGGCACGCGCAAGTTCCTCGAGCAGACGCTGATTCCGCTCAACGAGGCGGTGCACGAGCGGGTGGTGCGCGGCGACATGCGCAATTTCCAGGAGATGCGCTTCGCCGAGATCGCGCAGCGCCTGTTGCGCGATGTGACGCGCCTGGTGCGCCCGGTGCGCGATGCGCGCACCGTGCTCCTCGCCACGCCGCCCAACGATCCGAACACGCTCGGCCTGGCGATCCTCGAGCTCCTGCTGATGACCGAAGGCATCAACTGCCTGACGCTCGGCGCCGGCGTGCCGGCGCAGGAAATCGCCGATGCCGCGGCCGCCTACCAGGTGGCGATGGTGGTGCTGCTGTTCGACCGCGGCATCTCCGGCAAGATCGCCGGCCAGGAAATCCGCGGACTGCGCAAGGCGCTGCGCGCCGAGGTGCCGCTGATCGTCAGCGGACGCGCGGTCAACCTGCTGGCGAAGCCGATCGCCGATGTGCGCGGCGCGGCCGATTTCAGCTCGGTGATGGGCGCGATGCGCGATCTCGGCATGACGCCCTCGTCGATGTCGCAGGTCGCGAACTTGCCCGGGGAGCAGCAGCGGGCGTAAGCTCGGCGGTGTGAATCGCGGCAGGTCCCTCTTCGCACCGGCGACGGGCGGCGCATGAACGTGCGCCGCCCTTTGCTTTCGCGGCGCGTCATCGCGCACTCGCTCGGCATCGTCGTTGCCGCGCTCATCCTGTGGCTGGCCTGGCAGGGCTACCGCCAACCCGAGCTGCTGATCGACTTCGCCAACACCCGTCTTTGCTGACCGGCCGCGCGCGGCGCGGCGTGAACCTCAGGGCTCGGCCAGGAAATCCTCGAGCTTGCGGCGTTCGCGCTTGGTCGGCCGGCCGGCGAAGCGCGGCGCCGTCTGCGCGTCGGCACGTCGCGCGGCGAGGAACGCCTCGCGTGCGGCGATGCTCTGCGGGGTCTCGGCATACAGGAGCGCCGCTGCCGTGGCGTTGCCGCGGCGGTCGGACAGCGCAATCACGTCCGCTTCGACGACGATCCCCGACTTGCGCACGCCGATGCGCTCGCCGGTGCGCACCGCGTGCGCCGGTTTCACGCGCTCGCCATCGACCCGCACCTGCCCGGCATCGATCGCCTTCACCGCCAGCGCGCGCGTCCTGTAGAAGCGCGCCGCCCACAGCCACTTGTCGAGGCGCACGCGCGCCGCGGCGGCCTCGCCGTCAGCCTTCATCGCGCGCTTCGAGGGTGTGGATCGTCATCGGCAGCGCCGAGTTCTTGTCGAACGTGGCGCCGCATTCGATGCCGGCGCGCGCGATCGCCTCGGCCGTCTTCAGGCGGCCGTACAGCGAGTGCATCGCGCCGATCGCGAATTCGCGCCCGGAACCCACGGCCCAGAAGCGCGTGTACTCGAACACCTCGCGCATCGAGTACACGCCGAAGATGCCGCGCGGATTGGCGACCAGCGCGGTGATCTGGGTGGATTCGTACGGATCCTCCTCGTCCTCCTTCGGATTGAGGAAGTGCTGCTCCTTCAGCACCGGGTGCAGCTTGCGCAGCGTCTCGAAGATCGCGGTCTTGCTCGACAGGTCGATGTCCTTGCCTTCCTTGAGCAGGCTCTCGAACACGAGCTGGTGCGCCGCCGAGCCGCACAGGCCGATGTACGAGTCGCCGTGGCGCAGGATCTTGTCGTAGCTGCGGTCGAACTCGGCGGAGAGCTTGAGGTCGCCGAAAGTGGTCAGCGAATCGGCGGCGATGGTGATGCTGCCGCCCTTGCGGACGGCGACGAGGGTGGTCATCCTGTGACGCCGGTAGGCCGCGTGCGCGAATGGCGGCGGCGGAACGCCCATTTTACGCGCTGCGGGCGACGGCTCAGGCGAACCCGGCGGGACATGGCAGCATGTTGACCGGCGGGATGCGCGATGGCGTCCACGCGCGTATCGCGTGCTCCCAGAACACGTTGACGTCGGCCGGTGCCGACGCCGGCATCGGTTGCTCGAGGAATTGCCAGGCGGTGACGAGCGCGCGTACCGGATCACCGTCGAGCGCGCGCGCGCCTGTCTGCTTCGACAGCTTGTCGCCGCGCGCGTTGATCGCCACCGGCACGTGCAGGTAGCGTGGCGTGGCGAAGCCGAGCATCCGCTGCAGCACGATCTGGCGCGGGGTGGACGCCAGCAGGTCGGCACCGCGCACGACGTCCGTAACGGCGTCGTCGGCATCGTCGACGACGATCGCCAGCTGATAGGCGTACAGGCCGTCGCTGCGCCTGACCACGAAGTCGCCGACGTCGGCCGCCAGCGCCTGGCGCACGGTGCCCTGCACGCGGTCGTGGAACGCGACTTCGGCATCGCCCACGCGCAGCCGCCAGGCGACGCTGACGCCGGGGGGCGCGGCGAGGCGCGCGCGGCAGCGCCCCGGATAGACGCGCTCGCCCGCCGCCGACAGCGGCGCCGCGGCAAGCTCGGCGCGGGTGCACGTGCACGCGAACAGCGAACCCTGTTGCGCCAGCGCGGCGAACGCCGCGTCGTAGCGCGCCACGCGCGCGCTCTGGCGCACGACTTCGCCGTGCCAGCGCATGCCGTGGCGGGCGAGCGTGGCGACGATGTCGGCGGCGGCGTCGCTGCGCGCGCGGGAGAGGTCGACGTCGTCGATGCGCAATCGCCATTCGCCGCCGGCGTGATGCGCGTCGGCATGGCTCGCCACCGCGGCGACGAGCGAGCCGAAGTGCAGCGGACCGGTGGGGGAGGGCGCGAAACGGCCGCGCGCCGCGTTCACTTCGCCACGGATTGCGAGTACTTGACCGGCGCCACCGTCGGCGCGTAACGGCTCATCGCCGCCATCACCGCATTCGGATACTCGCTGCGGCCGAGGCTGCCGTTGTAGCGCCCCAGCGCGCGGAAGTAGTCGCCGCGCTCGCGGTCGAGATAGAAGCGCAGGATGGTGCAGCCGTAGCGCAGGTTGACGCGCACGTTGAACAGGTTCTGGTCGGCGCTGCCGATCTGGCGCACCCAGAACGGCATCACCTGCATGTAGCCGCGCGCACCGGCGATCGACATCGCGTACTTGCGAAAACCGCTCTCGTGGTGGATCACCGCCAGTACGAGCTGCGGATCGAGCCCGGCGCGCGTGGCCTCGTAGTGGACATTGGTCAGCAGATCGCGCCGCGTGGCTTCGTCGGCGATGCGCGGGGCGAGCTTGCCCGACATGTCGTCGACCCAGCGGCGCACGTCGGCGCGCGCGCCATAGCTCGCCGGTGGCGGGAAATCGGCGATCGACTTGGCGAGCCCGGCGATCACCGACGGCGCGAGGTCCTCCTCGACCTGCGCGCCGGCGTGCGCATGCGGCGCGAAAGCCCACAGCGCCGCGCACAGCGCGAGCGCGGCGGCGAAGCGCGGCATCGTCATGGCGCGGCGGCCATCCGCTCGGCGAGAAACGACTCGATGCGGTCGACGCTGACCGGCGTCGCCTGCGTGTCGCGCCGCGCCTGGTATTCGACGCTGCCGGTCTTGAGTCCGCGCTCGCCGATCGTGATCCGGTGCGGGATGCCAATCAGCTCGAGGTCGGCGAACATCACGCCCGGGCGCTCGCCACGGTCGTCGAGCAGCACTTCGACGCCGGCGGTCGCCAGCGCGTCGTGCAGGCGATCGGCGAGCGCGCGCACCGCGTCGCTGCGGTCGTAGCCGATGGGCGCGATCGCGACGGCGAACGGCGCCATCGCCGCGGGCCAGATGATGCCCCTGTCGTCATGGTTCTGCTCGATGGCGGCCGCCACGACGCGCGTGACGCCGATGCCGTAGCAGCCCATCTCGATGACGTTCGCCTGACCCTGCACGTCGAGGAAAGTTGCGCCCATCGCCTTCGAATAGACGCTGCCCAGCGCGAACACATGGCCGACCTCGATGCCGCGCAGGATCGCCAGCGTGCCCTTGCCGTCGGGTGACGGGTCGCCGGCGACGACGTTGCGGATGTCGGCGACGGCATCGGGCTCGCGCGCGTCGCGCCCGAAGTTGACGCCCGCGAGATGGAAATCGGCCTCGTTGGCGCCGCAGACGAAGTCGCTCATCGCGGCGACCTGCCGGTCAGCGACGATCGGCATCGTCGCCGGCACGTTCACCGGACCGAGGTAGCCGGGCTTGCAGCCGGTCGCCGCAACGATCTCGGCATCGTCGGCCCAGCGCCACGCGCCGATGCCCGGCAGCTTGCCGATCTTGACTTCGTTGCCCATGTGATCGCCGCGCACCAGCAGCATCTGCACCTTGTCCTGCGCGAAGATCATCAGGCACTTGACGGTGCGCGTGATCGGCAATCCGAGCAGCTTCGCCACGTCCGCGCAGGTGGATACGCCGGGAGTCGGCACCTTGCGCATCGTCTCGGCCGGCGCCGCGCGCGGGCCGGCGGGCGCCACGCCCTCGGCCTGCTCGATGTTGGCGGCATAGTCGGACGCCAGCGAGTACGCGATCGCGTCCTCGCCCGAGTCGGCGAGCACCTGGAACTCGTGCGAGGCGAAGCCGCCGATCGCGCCGGTGTCGGCCTCGACCGCGCGGAACCTGAGGCCGAGGCGCGTGAAGATGCGCGCGTACGCGTCGTACATGGCCTGATAGGACCGCATCAGCCCGTCGCGGTCGGCGTCGAACGAGTAGGCATCCTTCATCAGGAACTCGCGCCCGCGCATGACGCCGAAGCGCGGGCGGATCTCGTCGCGGAACTTGACCTGGATCTGGTAGAGGTTGAGCGGCAGCTGGCGGTAGCTGCGCACGTCGCGACGGACGATGTCGGTGACCACTTCCTCGTGCGTCGGCCCGAACAGGAACTCGCGGTCGTGCCGATCCCTGATCTTGAGGAGCTGCGGGCCGAACTTGTCCCAGCGTCCGGTTTCCTGCCACAGCTCGGCGGGAATCACGTGCGGCAGGTAGCACTCGAGCGCGCCGGCGCGGTTCATCTCCTCGCGCACGACCGCCTCGACCTTGCGCTGCGTGATGAGTCCGATCGGCAGCCAGCTGTAGATCCCCGATGAGACCTTGCGAATCATGCCGGCGCGCAGCATCAGCTGCTGGCTGACGACGTCGGCCTCGGCGGGCGCTTCCTTGAGCGTGTTGAGGAAAAAACGGGTGACGCGCATCGACGAGTTCGCGATTTCTTGTGCAAGACCTTGATTTTACCGCGGAAGCGACAAAACCCCACCGGCCCTGGCGGTGCGTCAGGCCTTGGCGGCGCGTTGCGTTGCGCGCGTGGCCTCGAGGCGCCTGGCGGACGCCGCGTCGCCGTTGCCTTGCGCCGCCAGGAAGTCGGCCCACGCTGTCCAGAACTCGCTGCGGTCCGGGGCGATACGCGTGGCTTCGGCAAATGCGCGATCGGCGTCTGCCGACTGGCCCAGGGCCGCCAGGGCGCGTGCCTTGCCGGCGACGGCCAGCGGGTAGGCCGGGTTGATCGCCAGCACTTTCGCGAACGCGGCCAGCGCCTCGCGCGGCCGCTGCTGCGCGAGCCGGATGACGCCGCGCACGGCGTTGCCGTAATACGCGAACGGCGCGTGACGCAATCCGGCCTCGTAGAGATCGACCTCCGTCTCGGCCTCGGCGTAGCGCGCGAGGTTCGCCAGCACGATGGAGCGCGACAGATGCATCCAGGGGCGGTTCTCGTCATTCGCCGGCATCTCGCTCTCGAACTGCGCGGCATGCGCCAACGCGCCCGCGGCGTCGCCGTTGGCCGCCTCGATGAAGACCAGCGTGGGCGCGTAGTCGAACACGCCGCGCGGCGAGAGCTCGGCCGCGCGCCGCGATTGGCGCAGCGCGGCGGCGTAGTGGCCGGCGTCGTAGTCGTAGAGCGCGCGCCACGAAAACGGGTCGGGCGAGTGCGGATCGCTCGCCTGCGCGCGATCGCACAGGCGACGGCCCTCGTCGGCAAAGCCCAGCCAGTAAAAAGTGCGGCAGGCGCCGATCAGCGCGTTGAACGGCGCATCGGCGGCAATGGTGTCCTCGATCACGAGCGCATGCGCGTCGGCGCGCCGTCCGAGCAATGCCAACACCACCTGGAGGTTGCTGTCGACGATCGACAGCGGCGCGCCCGGCATCCCGCGCGCACGCCGGAACGTGGCTTCCGCCGCGTCGAGCTTCCCCCCGTTCTGCTCGATGAGGCCGCGCAGGTTGAGCGCCCAGCCGTCGTCGTCGGCCGGCGGATTGTTGAGCACGTAGTCGATCGCCACCAGCGCCTTCGGATAGCCGGAGTCCGTCTTCTCGACCTGGAACAGGTAAGAGGCGAGCACGTAGGGATCGGCGAGCTGCACGATCGCCTGCGCACCGTCCTTCAGGAGCGCGGCGATGTCGTCGTCGCCGCGCGCGACTTCCACCGTGCGCACGCCGCCGCGGTCCTGCAGGTCGATCACCATGCGCAGCCCGCGCGCATCGCGCAGCACCACGCCGCCGATCGTCGGCTCGCGATCGCCGAAGGCCGACCGCGCGAAGCGCACGATCGATTGCATCGACATGCCGGCGCCGATGATGTGCACGTCGGGGATGTCGCTGCCCGACACCAGCGCGCGGCGCACGTGCGTGGTCTGCGCCAACGCCTGCACCGCGCGGATCTCGTTGACCACCAGCTGCGATGCCGCCACCGCGTCGTAGCCGCGTGCAGCGATGTCCTGCGGCACGCTGACGGGCGCCACCACCACGCTGTCGCGGCGCAGCCCCTGCACGAACGCAACCAGGAGCGCTGCGACCATCACGATCAGCACGGCGCTGACCAGGATCGAGAACAGCGCGCCCGCGTTCTCGGCGATGCGCGCGAGGCGCGGCCGGGCGCGCGGCGGCCGCGGCGGCGCGACGTCGTCGTCGTCGGCATCGCGCTCGCGCGTGAAGAAGGGATGCGCCGACAGGCGGCCGACCTGCTCGATCCGTCGTCCCGGCACCAGCAGCTGGCGTCGCAGTTTCATGGTTCGAGGCGAGATGGTACGCGCGCCGGGCGGCGCGTAGCGCCGTTCGCGCATGCGACAATTGCACGATCATGCTCGAGTTCGCCGACCCGCGCGCGTTCCCGGCGGCCGCCGGCGGACACGCCGCGGCGGTCGTCGCCGATGCAGAGGCGAGCCTGGCCGCGGCGCAGTCGGCGGTGCGCGACGCGCACGACCGGCGGATCGACGCCGCGCTCGCGGCGGCGTTGGCCGACGACAGCGCGATGCACATGCCCGCCGATGCTGTGCGATACGCGCCGGACTCTGACGTGTCGCCGACGCGCGCCGCCGCCTCTTCGTGCGCGCTTGCGGCGATCCTCGCCGCGGCGCCGCCGGGCGCCGTCTATCGTCACCTGTGGCGACGTCTCGGCGTGGTCGCCGCGGCGCCGTGGCCGATCGCCGACCATCTCGCACTGCGCCTGTTCGCCGTGCCGCTGGTGATCGTCGTTGCGGGCGAGCGCGACGGCGACACGTGCGCGAGCGTGCTGCGCGACCCCGCGGCTGCCGAGGACCTGCTGCGACGGCATGCCGCGCTCGGCGCCGACGTGCATTTCGCGCTCGCCGGCGCGCTGGTGCCGGCGCACGCGATCGACGTCGCCGCGCTGCCGCGCCTGCGCCGCGACGCGATCGCCGCGGCGTCGGCGAGCACGCCGCAGCCGCTCGCGCTCGCGGCGCCGCCGATGGCGATCGACCGCCAGGAAAGCGTGCACCTGCGCTTCCTCGTCGGCACGGCGTTCTGCGCGCCGGCGTCGCCGCCGCTCACGATTCCTTCGATCGGCGACTGGGCGACCCCGCTCGCGCAGGTGTTGTCACGCGCGCTTGCCGTACCCGGCGCGTCGATCCTCGTGCTGCCACGCACGCCGGCGCCGCTGCCGCAGGCGCTCGCCGAGGGGCGCATCGCCCAGCGCGAAGTGTCGGCGCAGGTGTTCGTCTCCAATGCGCTGCGGCGCATGCGCGCCAGCATCGGCGAGCCGACCGCCATCGTCAGCGCGCATCGGCTCGACGACGGCGGCGGCGAGTTGCGCGTGAGCCTGTCGTCGCCGTTCTCGCCGCGCGATGCCGAGGGATTTCGCTGCGCGCTGCTGCCGTTCGAGCGCGTCGGCGACGCCGCGGCAATGCTCGAGGATCTGTTGCGCGACTGCCGCGTCGGCGACGTGCGCGTCGAGCCGGGCGTGCATGCGGACCGCGACCGTGCCACCGGGCTCACGCTGCTTTTCAAGCCGGCGCAGCAGGAAGCGCGGCGGCCGGATTGAGCGGCCACCGAAAGCGCGGGGGCCGCCGCAGGCGCGCGCAAGATCGCGGCGCGGCGATCAGGCGATCAGCATCGAATGCGGCGGCGGCTTCGGGCGCGGCGCGTCGTCGCGCCGCTCGTCGACGTGGATCTCGTGCCGGTTGCCGTAGCGCCGCACCTGGCCAAAGCCGCGGATCGACTTCTTGAGCTCCGGATCGCCGACGTAGCTCACCTGTCCCGCACCGGAGATGTCGACGGTCAGGCTCTTCGCCGCGTTGACGACGACATTGCCGGCGCCGCTGACGCTGACACGGGCGGTTTCGCTGGCGAGATCGGCGGCTTCGTATTCGCCGGCGCCGGAGATGTCGATTTTCTGCCGTGTGGCGCGGCCGGCGAACCGCGCCTTCACCGATCCCGAGCCCTCGACGTTGAGGTCGCCGACCTCCAGCTGCGCGAAATCGAGCGTCCCCGCGCCCGCGATGTCGATGTCGAGCCGCGGCACCTTGACACTCGCGGCATGCGCGCTGACGCTGCCGGCGAACTCGAGCCTGGCGAGATCGACGAACGTCACCGTGACGCGCGGGCGTTCGCGCGGCGCCCGGTTGAACAGGCGCCGCCATGTCAGTCGTTCGTCGCCGGTGGTGATGACGAGGGTGCCGCCGTCGACGCGCGCCACCGTCGGCGCGCGGCCGCGGGACTCGATCCGGATCGACGGCGTCGTGCCCTGCACCAGCATCAGCTCGGTGGCGCCACGGATGCGGATCGCCTGGAACGGCGCAAGCGCCTGGTCGACCGTCGGCGCGCGCTCGACGCCGTGCCGGCGGCCGAACGGCATGCCGGCGAGGGTGAGCCACGCCGCCGCCGTCGACACGATCACGGCGGCCAGGATCAAGAGGACGAGGGTGCGGCGCTCCATGGGCAGGCGGGTCCGGTAGGCTAGGGGCGCGAATTGGATGCGTCGAGCGGCGGATTCGGATTCGCCGAGGACGTGCAGACTATTGAATACCGTATACAATTGAGGTCAGGCCCAATCGCCAGCGCGGCGCCTGGGTACGGCGCGGTTTGGGGGCCGCGGGCGTCGGGCACGGATGTCGCCCTAGGATCGCCTGCGTGACGGAGGGATCGATGGCCACAGGCACCGGGCGCATTCGCGTGATGATCGCCAAAGTCGGGCTCGACGGTCATGACCGCGGCGTCAAGATCGTCGCGCGAACATTGCGCGACGCCGGCATGGACGTCATCTACACGGGTCTGCACCGCACGCCCGACGAGGTGGTCGACGCCGCCGTGCAGGAGGACGTCGACGTCATCGGCGTGTCGATCCTGTCCGGCGCGCACATGACGGTATTCCCGCGCATCCTCGACGCGCTCAAGGCGCGCGGCGCCGACGACATTCTCGTCGTCGGCGGCGGCGTGATTCCGGATGCCGACTGCGCGCAATTGCGCGCGCTCGGCGTGCGCGAGCTCATGCTGCAGGACACGCGGCCCGAGGACATCGTGGCGATGGTGCGTCGCGTCGTCGACGCGCGCGGTCCGCGCTAGGCCGCGCGATGGAAGCCTGGACCTTTCCGCCGCGCTACGACGCCGGGTACCTGCCGCCGTCGGCATCGCCCTACTGGTTTGCACGGCGCGAGACGATGCCCGCCGGCGAGCGCGAGGCGGCCATACTCGAGCGACTCAAGGTCGTCACGCGCCATGCGTGGGAGCACTCGCCGATGTACCGCCGCAAGTGGGAAGCGGCGGACTTCCATCCCGACCATCTGCGGTCGCTCGAGGACTTCGAGTCGCGCGTGCCGGTGCTGACCAAGCAGGATTTGCGCGACGCGCAGTCGCGGGTGCCGCCGTTCGGCGACTACCTGTGCGTCCCGCAGTCCGAGGTCTTTCACGTGCACGGCACGTCGGGCACCACCGGGCGACCCACTGCGTTCGCGATCGGCCGCGGCGACTGGGACGCGATCGCCAACGCGCACGCCCGGATTCTCTACGGCATGGGATTGCGGCCCGGCGACACGATCTTCATCGCCGCGATCTTCAGCCTGTACATGGGGTCGTGGGGCGCGCTGGCCGGCGCCGAGCGCCTGCACGCCAAGGCATTCCCGTTCGGCGCGGGTGCGCCGGGGATGACCGCGCGTGCCGCGATGTGGCTCGACCTCGTCAAGCCGCAGGGCTTCTACTCGACGCCGTCGTTCGCGCTGCACCTCGCCGAAGTCGCCCGCGACGAGGGGCTCGACCCGCGCGCGTTCGGTCTCGGGACGATGTTCTTCTCGGGCGAGCCGGGCGCGTCGGTGCCCGGCGTGCGCGACCGCATCGCCGAGACCTACGGCGCGCGCGTGATCGACTGCGGGTCGATGGCCGAGATGACGCCGTTCATGAACGTCGCCGGCAGTGCCGCGACCGACGGCATGCTGCTGTGGCAGGACGTCGTCTACACCGAGGTGTGCGACCCCACGACGTTTCGCCGTGTGCCGTACGGGGCGCGCGGAACGCCGGTCTACACGCACCTCGAGCGCACGTCGCAGCCGATGATCCGGCTCGTGTCCGGCGATCTCACGCAGTGGGAGGACGGCCCCAATCCCTGCGGACGCACGTACCCGCGGCTGCCGCACGGCATCTACGGGCGCATCGACGACATGTTCACGATCCGCGGCGAGAACGTCTATCCGAGCGAGGTCGACGCCGTGCTCAATGCGCTCGACGGCTATGGCGGCGAGCATCGCATCGTGATCACCCGCGACGGCGCGATGGACGAGCTCCTGGTGCGCGTCGAGGCCGCGCCGGCGCGCGCCGCACGCGGTGCGGACGCGCTGCGCGCGCTCGGCGACGAGTCCGCGCGCGCGCTGCAGAAGGTGCTGGGACTGCGCGCGCGGGTCGAGATCGTGGCGCCGGCCACGTTCCCGCGCACCGATTTCAAGGCACGCCGCGTGATCGACGACCGCGACGTGTTTCGCGAGCTGAACGCGCGGCTCGCGGGCTGACGGTGGCGCGCGTGGCCTTCGTCGCCTCGTCGGACCTCGTCGCGCCGGCGCTTGCCGGCGACGTGCGTGCGATCGCGCGGCTCCTGACCCGCGCCGAGAACCCGACCGCGGAATCGCGGCCGGCATTCGACGCCGTCTACGCACGTGCGGGGCGCGCGCACGTCGTCGGCATCACCGGCGTGCCGGGCAGCGGCAAGTCGACGCTCGTGGCGCGCATCGCGGCGGCCATTCGCGCCGGCGGACGCAAGGTCGCGATCGTCGCGATCGACCCGTCGAGCCCGTTTTCCGGCGGCGCGATTCTCGGCGACCGCATCCGCATGGGCGACCTGGGTGGCGACCCGGGCGTCTTCGTGCGCAGCATGGCCACGCGCGGCGCGCTGGGCGGCCTCGCACATGGCACGCTGGAGGCAGTGGATGTGCTCGACGCCGCCGGCTACGACATCGTGATGATCGAGACGGTCGGCGTCGGCCAGGACGAGGTCGACGTCGCGCGCGCCGCGCATACGACGGTGGTCGTGTCGGCGCCGGGGCTCGGCGACGACATCCAGGCGATCAAGGCGGGCATCCTCGAGATCGCCGATATCCACGTGGTCAGCAAGTGCGACCGCGCCGATGCCGAGCGCACGATCGCCGATCTGAAGACGATGCTGATGCTGGGGATCGACGGCGTGCGCGGCACGTGGCGGCCGCCGGTCGTGGCAACGAGCGCCGCGCGCGATGAAGGCACCGCGGATCTCGTCGCCGCGATCGACCGCCACCGCGCGGCACTCGAGGCGAGTGATGAGATCACGGCGCGCCGGGCGCTGATCAACGAGCGTCGCCTCGTGCGCGCCGGCGAGGAGATCCTGCGCGAGC
The DNA here is from genome assembly GCA_036003195.1 of Casimicrobiaceae bacterium. Taxonomy (GTDB): domain Bacteria; phylum Pseudomonadota; class Gammaproteobacteria; order Burkholderiales; family Casimicrobiaceae; genus VBCG01. Next base: position 46,371 of record DASYSP010000013.1, on the reverse strand, counting down.
GCTTCGTGCGCGAGCGCGACGGCCGGCTCGCCGCGCTGCTGGGCGACCTCGAGCGGCGCACGCTGAGCCCGCGCGCCGCGGCAACCCGGCTCATCGCCGAACTATCCAGCGGAGACCCGCCGTGAACGACACCAAGACGACATCGATGGACGGCGACACTGCGGCGCGACTGCATGCGCAGGTGGATGCCTGGGAGCGCGAGGAGGTCGCGCGCTTCGTCGCCAGGGCGCCCGAGCGCCAGGCCGAATTCACGACGCTGGGCGGATTCCCGCTGAAGCGCACCTATACGGCGCTCGACGTCGCCGCGACGCCATTGGACGACATCGGCCTGCCGGGCCGCTTTCCCTACACCCGCGGCCCGTATCCCACGATGTACCGCGGACGCACGTGGACGATGCGTCAGATCGCGGGCTTCGGCACGGCCGAGGACACCAACGGCCGCTTCAAGTACCTGATCGCCAACGGCCAGACCGGGCTGTCGACCGATTTCGACATGCCGACGCTGATGGGTTACGACAGCGATCACCCGATGAGCGAGGGCGAAGTCGGGCGCGAAGGCGTGGCGATCGACACGCTCGCCGACATGGAGCGGCTGTTCGACGGCATCGATCTCACCGCGATCTCGGTGTCGATGACCATCAATCCGAGCGCGTGGATCCTGCTCGCGATGTACGTGGCGCTGGCGCGCCGCCGCGGCTACGACCTCGACCGGCTCTCCGGCACGATCCAGGCCGACATCCTCAAGGAGTATCAGGCGCAGAAGGAGTGGATCTACCCGATCGCGCCGTCGGTGCGCATCGTGCGCGACTGCATCACGTGGTGCGCGCGCAACATGCGGCGGTACAACCCGATCAACATCTCGGGCTATCACATCTCGGAGGCGGGCAGCTCGCCGCTCGACGAGGTGGCGTTCACGATGTGCAACCTCATCGCGTATGTCGAGGAGGTGCGGAAGACCGGCATGCACGTCGACGAATTCGCCCCGCGCCTCGCGTTCTTCTACGTGTGCCAGGCGGATTTCTTCGAGGAGATCGCCAAGTTCCGCGCCGTGCGCCGCGTCTACGCCAAGGTGATGCGCGATCGCTTCGGCGCGCAGAACCCGGAATCGATGCGCCTGCGCTTCCATTGCCAGACGGCGGCGGCGTCGCTGACGCGACCCCAGTACGCGATCAACGTGGTGCGCACCGGCCTGCAGGCGCTGGCCGCCGTGCTCGGCGGCGCGCAGAGCCTGCACACCAACGGCATGGACGAGGCGTTCGCCATCCCCACGCAAGACGCGATGCGCATCGCGCTGCGCACCCAGCAGATCATCGCCGACGAGTCGGGCGTGGCCAACGTCGTCGACCCGCTCGGCGGCAGCTATTTCGTGGAAAGCCTGACGACGCAATACGAGCGCGCGATCTTCGAGGTGATCGACGAGGTGGACCGCCGCGGCGGCACGCTCAAGCTGACCGAGGAGGGCTGGTTCCAGCGGCGCATCGCCGACTTCGCCTACGACACGGCGCTGAAGAAGGCGAACGGCGACAAGCCCGTGATCGGCGTCAACAAGTACGTGATGGCGGACGAGGCGTTCGAGCTCGAGCTGCATCCCTACGACGCGTCGACCGCAACGCGGCAGGTCGCGGCGCTCGGACGCGTGCGCCGCGAGCGCGACAACGCGCGGGTGGCGGCGCTGCTGGAAACGCTCGTCGCGGTCGCCGGCGATCCGGCGCAGAACATCATGCCGGTGACGATCGAGCTGGTCGACGCGGGGGCGACGATGGGCGACATCGTCGAGAAGCTGAAGGGCGTGTGGGGCACCTACCGCGAGCGTCCGATCTTCTGAGTCCCGACGACGAGCCGCCGCCGATCGATGGTAACGTCGGCGTCACGATGCAGCTGCGCTATCTCCTTCACGCTCCCGCGCTCGCGGCACCGTCGACGCTCGCGCCGCGCGCGGTGGTCGCGGGCCGCGTCAGCGCGGGTCCCGGCCTCGTGCTGCGCGACCATGCGACGCTGCGTGGCGACGGCGAGGCCGTGCGCGTGGGCGCCAACGGCTTCTTCGGCGTGCGCGCGACCGTGCATATCGCCGACAGCCTGTACCCGGCCATTCTCGGCGACAACGTCAGCGTCGGCCGCTACGGTCTCGTTCACGCGTGCACGCTGGGCGAGGGCGTGGCCGTCGCCGATGCGGCGACGGTGATGGACGGCGCGGTCGTCGGCGATCATGCGCTGGTGATGCCCGGGGCGGTCGTGCCGCCGCGCAAGGCGCTCGCCGGCGGCATCGTCTACGCCGGCAGTCCGGCGGTGGCGGTGCGCGCGATCGCGCGCGACGAGCTCGCGCTGTGGCATGCCGCGCTGCGCGCCGAGCGCTCGCCGCAGCCTGCGCCGGCCACCGATTTGCCGGCGCCGGAGCCGGCGCCGTCGACGCATCCGCCCGGCGGCGCGCGCAGCGCCACCTGCTTCGTCGCGGCGACCGCGCAGGTTGCGGGACAGGTCGAGCTGGCCGACGACGCGAGCCTCTACTTCGCCTGCGTCGCCGATGCCGGCGACGCACGCATCGTGCTCGGTGCGCGCTCGAACGTGCAGGACAACACGTTCCTGCGCACGTCGCGCGCGCGCGGCGACCTCCTGATCGGCGACGACGTCACCATCGGCCACAACGTGCGGATGGGATCGGGCACGGTCGGCCACCGCGCGCTGATCGGCATGGCCGCGATCGTCGGCGACGGCGTCGTCGTCGAGGAGGGCGCATGCATCGGCGCCGGCGCGCACGTCGAGCCCGGCACGCGGGTGCCGTCGGGATGGATCTACGCGGGCCGCCCGGCGCGGCCATTTCGCGAGCTGAAGACCGCCGAGCGCGACGGCTTCGCCGACATCGTCGCGGTCTACGCCCACTACAGCGAGGCGTATCGCACGGCGTGATCGAGCGCGTTTGTGAGGCCAACCCGCGCGACGACCGGTCACCCCGTCTTCGTGCCCGCCGATGCTGAAGGCGCGGCCGCCGGCACCGCGACGGCGACGCTGATCGCCGCGCTGGTCAGGTGCGCGCGCACCAGTGCCGATGCGGCGCCTTCGTCGCGCGCGATGATCGCGCGCAGGATCCGCTCGTGCTCGGTCCACACCGCCTTGCGATAGTCGCGCTGCAGCAGCACTTCGCGCATCGCCCGCCGCAGGTGATGCCACAGGCCTTCCATCGTGTCGACGAACAGGCGGTTGCGCGACGTCGCGTAGATCCACATGTGGAACGCCATGTCGGCGCCGATCAGCGGACCGATCGCACCCTCGCGCACGGCGGCCTGGCCGGCGGCGAGCAGCGCACGTCCTTCGTCGACGGTCGCGGCCCCGGCGTGGCGCGCGGCGAGCGCCGCGGCGATCGGCTCGATGCCGAGGCGCAGCTCGTAGATCCAGCGCATGTAGTCGCGGTCGAGCGGGGCCACCATCAGGCCGCGGCGTCCCGCCTCGCAGACGAACTTCTGCTGCTTCAGCAGCATGAGCGCCTGATTCACCGGCTGGCGCGACACGTCGAGCTTCTTCGCCACGCCTTCCTGCGTCAGGCGCTCGCCAGGTGCGAGCGTGCCGTCGCAGATCGCGTCGAGTATCGCGCGATAGGCCTGCTCGACCATCGTCGGATTGGCGGTGATTGAATCCATGGCTTGCGGTTGCGCCGGGTGCGTGTACGCAAGGATAACCGCTCCGGCGCGGCGCGCGCGACCGCCACGTGCCGGCGTCGCAGCGGCACGTATAATCGGGAACCCTTCGCAGCCACGCCGCGCATGAGCCTCGATCGCGTCCCCGCGGGACGGGACATTCCCAACGATTGCAACGTCGTCATCGAGATCCCGATGCACGGCGAGCCGATCAAGTACGAGGTCGACAAGGACACCGGCGCGGTGTTCGTCGACCGCTTCATGTCGACGGCGATGCACTATCCGTGCAACTACGGCTATATCCCGCAAACGCTGTCCGACGACGGCGACCCGTGCGACGTGCTCGTCGTGTCGCCGGTGCCGCTCATCACCGGTGTCGTCGTGCGCTGCCGCCCGATCGGCATGCTGAAGATGGACGACGAGGCGGGAGGCGACGCCAAGATCCTGGCGGTGCCGATCGACAAGCTGTCGTCGATGTACCGCGACGTGCAGTCGCCGCGCGACCTGCCGTCCATCGTCACGCAGCAGATCGCGCATTTCTTCGAGCACTACAAGGATCTCGAGCCCGGCAAGTGGGTGAAGCTCGCCGGCTGGGTCGAGGCCGACGACGCGAAGCGCGAGATCGCCGCCGCCGCCAGGCGTCACGCGGCCGCGGCCCGCAAGCGCCGCTCGTGACCTTGCGGATGCCCGCGACGCCGCGCGCCGGCGGCCGGGCGCGCATGCGCCGGGCGCAGCGCGCGCGATGAGCAGCGCGTCGCCAGCGCCGCGCGGCGGCGGCGCGTTCGCCGCGATCTTCGTCGTGCTGTGGAGCACCGGCTTCATCGCGGCGAAATTCGGATTGCCGTACGCGACGCCGTTCGCTTTCCTGCTGGCGCGCTTCTGCGCGGTGGCGCTGGTGATGGCGGCGATCGCACTGGCAACGGCGGCGCCGTGGCCGTCGCCGCGCAAGGCCGCGCACACGATGCTGGTCGGCGCGCTGATCCAGGGTGGCTATCTCGGCGGCGTGTTCTACGCGATCGCGCACGGCGTGTCGGCGGGCACCAGCGCGATGCTGGTCGGCCTGCAGCCGGTGGTCACCGTCGTGCTGGCCATGGGCTGGCTCGGCGAGCGCGTCGCCGCGCGCCAATGGCTCGGCCTGGCGATCGGCCTCGCCGGGGTGGCATTGGTGGTCCACCACCGGATCGGCGCGGACAGCGTGACGAGCGTCGTGGCGCTGCTGATAGCGTTGCTCGCCATCAGCATCGGCACGCTCTACCAGAAGCGGTATTGCGCTGACGTCGACTTGCGTACCGGCGCCGTCGTCCAGTTCACCACGAGTGCCGCGCTGATGGTCCCGCTGGCGCTGGTCGCCGAGCCGGCGCACATCGAGTGGACCGGGTCGTTCGTGTTCGCGCTCGGCTGGTCGGTGGTCGTGCTGTCCACGGGCGCGAACCTGCTCCTGTTCTGGCTGCTGCGCCACGGCCGGGCCGCGGACGTCGCGACGCTGTTCTTTCTCGTGCCCGCCGTCACGGCCGTGATGGCCTGGGCCCTCTTCGGCGAGACGCTGACGCTGCAGGCGATCGCCGGCATGGTGCTGATCGCGGTGGGCGTGGCGCTGGGCCGCGCACGGCGGGAGCCGGTGCCCGCGCGGTAGCGGCTGCGGCGCCGATGTGCGCGCGCACCGGAGCCCGTCGCCCGGGCCTCAGCGCAAGCGCGTGTCGATCAGTCGCGTTCCGGCGATGCGGTCGTGGAGAAAGTGCCGCCCCTTGTCGACGAGCGGCCATGCGAAATTGAAAGCCAGCGCGAGTGCAGCCCACCGTCCGTGATGGGCGGGCGCAAGCAGCGACCACGCCGCGAGCGCCAACGCGGGACCGATCCACAACGAGAAATACCGGATCAGCGCCTGCTTGACATGGGGCGTGCGCCCGTCGGTCGCCACGATTCCCAGCGACCAGGTCTTTTGCGCCAGCGTTCGTCGCCCGCCTGTCCAGAACCACGTGCAATAGAGCGCAAAAACAGCGAACTGCACGCAAAACACGAAAGTGCGGGCACCTACCGAGGGAATCGCCAACGGGGCATCGGCCACCGCATGACCCGGCGTGACGAGTGGCAGCAATGCGAACTGGGTAATGAAGGCCAAGGCCGTCAGCAACAGCAACTCATAGACGGCCGCTCCCCAGCGGCGCACCAGGCCGGCGTCCCGCGCGACCACCTTCTCGGCACTCACGCGGCGGGGCGAGCGGTGGGCGCGGGCGAAGGCGGCGGTAAGGGCGAAACGACCGCGGGTGCCGAGGGTGCGGGCGGCGCCGCTTGCGGCGCAATGGAAGCCGGCGAAGCCGAGGGCGCGGGTGTGGCGGGCACCGGAGTGGCAGAGGCCGCCGGCGCTGCGGCGCCCCGGGACACGGGAGCGCCGGCCGGTGCGCCCGCAGGCGCGGCGGGTGGCGCGGCGGGTATCGCTCCCGCATGCGGGCGCGCGCCGCCGGGCGGGTTGCCACGGATCGCCGCGCGATCCTCGGGTGACAGCTTCCGGTACTCATCCCACTTGCGCTGCATCTCGGCGCGCTGGTCCGGCGGCAACCGCTTCATCGCCTCGTATTGGCTGCGCGCCTCGCGCCGCTCCTCCGGGGTCAGCGTGGCCCAGGTCTTCATCTGGTTGCGCACGCGCGCCTGGCGTTCGGGCGGCATCGCCGGATACCGCTTGGCGAGGCCGCGCCATTTCTGCTTGCGCTGGGCGTCGAGCCTGTCCCATACCGGCGGCGCCAACGGCTCGAGGATGGTGCGCTCCTGTGGCGTCAGCGCGTTCCACGAGGGCGATGGCAGCACCAGCTGCGCGCGGGCCGCCGGGATGGCAACGAGCGCGAGGGGCAGGGCGACGGCCAGCGCGGCGATCAGTTGGCGGGCGGCGTCGCGGCGAGCCAAGCTTGGAATCCCCGGTCGAGGTAAGCGTCGATCGGCAGGTCGGACGACAGGATCTGCGCGTCCAGGTCCTCATAGACCTGCAAGTCGCGGTACGCGCGCCATTGCTGCCAGCCGAATGCCGCGGCGACGATCAGCGCCACGCCCACCCACAGCCGCCAGTGGCCGCGGGCGAATCCGCCACCCACGCCGGGCAGGCGGGCGACGCCGCCGGCCAGCGCATGGATCGCCTGGGGTGCCGGCGCCGCGACGCGGGAGCCGTCGAGCGCGCGTGCGCGCGCCTGCTGCAGGCGGTAGGCGACGCCGGGCGGGATGTCGCCGGCGGCCTGGTCGAGCAGGGCGGCAATCCTGCGGCCGAAGAGTTCGTCGCTGCCGGTCATGGTTTGAGGCCCTTGGCTGCGAGCGCGGCGGACAGCGCGTGCACGGCACGCGAGCTGTGGGTCTTGACGCTCCCTTCGGAGCAGCCCATCGCCGCCGCCGTCTCCGCCACGTCGAGTTCCTCCCAGTAACGCAGCAGAAAGGCTTCACGTTGACGCGCCGGCAGGCGCGCGATCGCCTCCTCGATGAGGCGCATCGTCTCGGCCTGCTGGGCATGGCCGGCGGGGTCGCCTGCCTCGGACGAGCCCGACTTGGCGGCAATGGCTTCGAGGGGGTCGAAATCGTCGTCCGCCTCGTCACCCCGGCCCAGCGCGGACAGCACGGTGGTCCACGTCGAGCGCACCTTCTGCCGACGGAAATGGTCGTGGATCGTGTTCTGCAGGATGCGCTGGAACAGCAGCGGCAGCTCGGCCGCCGGCTTGTCGGCGTAGCGCTCGGTGAGCTTGAGCATCGCATCCTGCACGATGTCGACCGCGGTGTGCTCGTCGCGCATGGCGTACATCGCCTGCTTGAACGCACGTCGCTCGACTTCGGCGAGAAAGGCGGAAATTTCCTGTCGGGAGGCCAGTGTTGGCAGCCTGTGGCAAGGTTCGCGGCGATTATAGGGTGTGGCCTGCGGCTGGCGCGCACCGCAATCGTGCACGAAGCTTGAATTGTTCACTGCAGCATTCGACGCTTGATTCGGCTTGTCCGATCCGCTAATGTTGGGGGGTCCGGCCTGAAAAGCCGGATGTTGTGCTGCAAAAACGGACGTCTCGCAACGCCTCCGACGGCGCCACAAGCGCCAGGGAGCTCCCAAGCAACGCGAGACGGAAGTTTCCGCACCGAGCGTCCTGCGACACCCGTCGAGGCCTCGGGCGAACGCTTACCCGGCGTGTCGATCGATTTTGCAGGTGTAGCGGCCCGTGCGCATGCGCCGGCCGGCGATCATTTTCGAGCGCGAGGCGACAAGATGCGATTGACGGGTGCGGAAATCACGATCCATTGCCTGCAGGACGAAGGCGTCGAGTATGTCTTCGGCTACCCCGGCGGCGCGGTCCTCAACATCTACGACGAGCTGTTCAAGCAGGACAAGGTCAAGCACGTGCTCGTGCGCCACGAGCAGGGCGCGGTGCACGCGGCCGATGGCTATTCGCGGTCGTCGCAGAAGATCGGCGTGGCGCTGGTCACGTCCGGGCCGGGCGTCACCAACGCCGTGACCGGCATCGCCACCGCGTACATGGACTCGGTGCCGATGGTCGTGCTGACGGGCCAGGTGCCGACGCACGCGATCGGCCAGGACGCGTTCCAGGAGTGCGACACCGTCGGCATCACGCGCCCGTGCGTCAAGCACAACTTCCTGGTCAAGAACGTCGACGACCTCGCGATCACGATCAAGAAGGCGTTCTACCTCGCGCAGAGCGGGCGGCCGGGGCCGGTGCTGGTCGACATCCCGAAGGACGTCACCCAGGCTTCGGCCGAGTACGCGTATCCGAAGACGATCACGATGCGCTCGTACAACCCGGTGACGAAGGCGCACGCGGGCCAGATCAAGAAGGCGGTGCAGCTGCTGCTCGATGCGAAGCGCCCGATGGTCTACGCCGGCGGCGGCGTGATCCTCAACGACGCGGCGCCGCAGCTGACGAGGCTGGTGCGGCTGCTCGGCTTTCCGTGCACCAACACGCTGATGGGCCTCGGCGGCTTTCCCGGCACCGATCCCCAGTTCACCGGCATGCTCGGCATGCACGGCACGTACGAATCCAACATGGCCATGCAGAACTGCGACGTGCTGCTCGCGGTCGGCGCCCGGTTCGACGACCGCGTGATCGGCGACCCGTCGCATTTCTCGAGGAGCGATCGCAAGATCATCCACATCGACATCGATCCATCGTCGATCTCCAAGCGCGTCAAGGTCGACGTGCCGATCGTCGGCTACGTGCGCGACGTGATGGAGGAGATGATCCGCCTGGTCGAGGGCTCGGCGCAGCGCCCCGACGCCGCCGCGCTCAAGGCGTGGTGGGGCGAGATCAAGGAATGGCAGCGCACCGACTGCCTCAAGTACGACCGCAAGAGCAAGCTGATCAAGCCGCAGTACGTGGTCGAGAAGCTCTACGAGATCACCGGCGGCGACGCGTTCGTCACCTCCGACGTCGGCCAGCACCAGATGTGGGCGGCGCAGTATTACAAGTTCGCCAAACCGCGGCGCTGGATCAACTCCGGCGGACTCGGCACGATGGGCTTCGGCCTGCCGGCCGCGATGGGCGTGCAGCTCGCGCATCCGGGCGCCACCGTCGCGTGCGTCACCGGCGAGGCGTCGATCCAGATGTGCATCCAGGAGCTGTCCACCTGCAAGCAGTACCACCTGCCGGTGAAGATCGTGAACCTCAACAACCGCTACATGGGCATGGTCCGGCAGTGGCAGCAGTTCTTCTACGGCAACCGCTACGCCGAGTCGTACATGGACGCGCTGCCGGACTTCGTCAAGCTCGCCGAGGCGTACGGCCACGTCGGCCTCAAGGTCGAGTCGCCGGGCGACGTCGAAGGCGCGCTCAAGGAAGCGTTCGCGCAGAAGGAGCGGCTCGTATTCCTCGACTTCATGACCGACCAGAAGGAGAACGTGTTCCCGATGGTGCCGGGCGGCAAGGGTCTGACCGAGATGATCCTCGCGGAGGAGCTGTGAGCGCCACGTATCGCCGTGGCGCCGGCCATCGCCTCGCCATCCAGGTCCGGGCATCTGCCGTCGTCCCCGTGAAAACGGGGATCCAGCGGTTGTCGCCCTGTGATCGCCGGTGCGTGGATTCCCGCCTTCGCGAGAATGACGACGTGAAAGGCCGCGCGGGGGTGCGCTCATGAGACATATCCTCTCCATCCTGGTGGAGAACGAGGCCGGGGCGCTGTCGCGCATCTCGGGACTCTTCTCCGCGCGCGGCTACAACATCGAGTCGCTGACGGTGGCGCCGACCGAGGACGCGACGATGTCGCGCATGACGATCGTCACCATCGGCTCCGACGACGTCGTCGAGCAGATCACCAAGCAGCTCAACAAGCTCGTCGAGGTGGTGAAGGTGGTCGACCTCACCGACGGCAACCACATCGAGCGCGAGCTGATGCTGGTCAAGGTCCGCGCCGCGGGCAAGGACCGCGACGAGATGAAGCGGCTCGCCGACATCTTCCGCGGGCGCATCCTCGACGTCACCGACAAGAGCTACACGATCGAGCTGACCGGCACCGGATCGAAGCTCGACGCGTTCCTCACCGCGATCGAGCCGGGCGTGATCCTCGAGACCGTGCGCACCGGCGCATCGGGCATCGGCCGCGGCGAGCGCATCCTGCGCATCTGAATTCTCACGCGAACCACAAGGAAACAGACATGAAGGTGTACTACGAAAAGGACGCCGACCTCTCGCTGCTCAAAGGCAAGAAGATCACGATCGTCGGCTACGGCTCGCAGGGCCATGCGCATGCGCAGAACCTCGCCGACTCCGGCATGAAGGTGACCGTCGGCCTGCGTCGCGGCGGCGCCTCGTGGGACAAGGCGAAGAAGGCAGGCCTCAAGGTGGCCGAAGTGGCCGAGGCGGTCAAGGGCGCGGACATCGTGATGATGCTGATGCCCGACGAGCACATCGCCGCGACCTACCGCACCGATGTCGAGCCGCACATCAAGCAGGGCGCGACGCTCGCGTTCGCGCACGGCTTCAACGTCCATTACGGCCAGGTGGCGCCGCGTGCCGACCTCGACGTGGTGATGATCGCGCCCAAGGCGCCGGGCCACACCGTGCGCTCGACGTATGTCGCCGGCGGCGGCGTGCCGATGCTGATCGCCGTGCACCAGGACGCGTCGCGGAAGGCGCGCGACCTCGCGCTCGCCTACGCCGCGGCGATCGGCGGCGCGCGTGCCGGCGTCATCGAGACCAATTTCCGCGAGGAGACCGAGACCGACCTGTTCGGCGAGCAGACGGTGCTTTGCGGTGGCCTCGTCGAGCTGATCAAGGCCGGCTACGAAACGCTGATCGAGGCGGGCTACGCGCCGGAGATGGCGTACTTCGAGTGCCTGCACGAGGTGAAGCTGATCGTCGACCTGATCTACGAGGGCGGCATCGCCAACATGAACTACTCGATCAGCAACAACGCCGAATACGGCGAGTACGTCACCGGGCCGAAGATCGTCACCGCCGACACCAAGAAGGCGATGAAGGCCGCGCTCGACCGCATCCAGTCCGGCGAATACGCGCGCGACTTCATCCTCGAGAACCGCGCAGGCGCGCCGACATTGCTGTCGCGGCGCCGGCTCACGGCGCAGCACTCGATCGAGGAGGTGGGCGAGAAGCTGCGCTCGATGATGCCCTGGATCAAGCGCAACAAGCTCGTCGACCAGACCCGCAACTAGGAACGCGCCGGCGCCCGGCTCACGCCGGCTTCAGCGTCGCCTCGAGCGTGATCTCGGGCACGCTGGCCAGCGCCTTCGACAGCGGACACTCCGACTTGGCGGCGCGCGCGATCGACTGGAACGCGGCGTCGTCGATGCCCGGCACCACGGCCGCGAGCTTCAGCGCGATGCGGTCGATCGCGAAGCCGTCGCCAGCCTTGACGAGGCGCACGCTCGCCGTGGTGTCGATCGAGCGCGTCTCGAAGCCCGCCTTGTCGCACGCGAACGAGAACGCCATGGTGAAGCAGGCGGCGTGCGCGGCGCCGAGGAGCTCCTCGGGATTGGTGCCGCGCCGGTCGTTCTCGAAGCGGCTGGCGAAGCCGTAGGGATAGGCGCTGAGGGCGCCGGTTTCGCTGCTGATCTGGCCGACGCCGGCCTTGCCGCGTCCGGTCCAGTGCACGCTCGCTGTCTTTTCGGGCATTGCCGCTTCCTTTCCGATCGGGGGTTGCACAACGCGGTACCATGCGGCGGCTCGCGCGCCCGCCATGCCGCTCATTCACGCCATCGGCCATCTCGACTGGGGCACTCTCTACGTTACCAGCGAGTGGGTGATCCGCATTGCCGCCCTGGTCTACGTGCCGCAGCGGCGCGTGCCCGCCGCGGCGCGGGCGTGGCTGCTGCTGATCTTCTTCCTGCCGTTGCTCGGCCTCGTGCTGTACGCGCTGATCGGGCGCGCCTACATGCCGCGCCGGCGCTACCGCGTGCAGCGCCAGATCTACGAGCTGATCCGCGGGCTCGTGCCGCGCGTGCCGGCGTTCGCCACGCTCGTCGAGCGCGTCGTATCCGCCGAACTGAAGCCGGCGCTGCGCCTCGCCGATTCGCTCTCCGAGTTTCCTGCCGTCGGCGGCTGCGGCTTCGAGCTCCTGCCGGTCTACGACGTCGCCATCGACCGCATCGTCGCCGAGGTCGACGGCGCGCGGCGGTTCGTGCACCTGCTGTTCTACATCTTCGAGGACGACGACGTCGGTAGCCGCGTCGCCGACGCGCTGGCGCGCGCCGCGTCACGCGGCGTGGCCGTGCGCGCGCTGATGGATGCCGTGGGCTCGCGCGGCGGCCTGCGCGCGCTGGCGCCACGATTGCGCGCGGCCGGCGTCGAGGTCGTGCCGGTGATGCCATTGCGCCTGTGGGGTCCCAACGCGGCGCGATTCGACCTGCGCAACCATCGCAAGCTGATCGTCGTCGACGGCGAAGCCGCGTACTTCGGCTCGCAGAACATCGTCAGCGCGCGCGCCAATCGCGGCCTCGTCAACGAGGAGATGCTGGTGCGCACGACCGGCCCCATCGTGCGCCACCTGCACGCGGTGCTGCTCGGTGACCGCTACCTCGAGACCGGCACGCTGCCGCCCGAGTCCGCGGACCTGTCGCCGCCGCCACCGGGGCCATTCGACGGCGCGCTCGCGCAGGTGGTGGCGAGCGGTCCCGGCTACAGCGAGGGCACGGCCGAGGCGTTGATGATCGCGCTGATGTACGGCGCGCGTTCGCGGGTCGTGCTGACGTCGCCGTACGTGATCCCGAGCGAGGCTTTCCTGGCGGCGATGACCAGCACCGCGCGCCGCGGCGTAGTGGTGGATCTCATCGTCGATGCCGAATCCAACAAGCCGCTGGTGCAGCTCGCGCAGCAGTCGTTCTACGATTCGATGCTGCGCGCCGGCGTGCGCATCCACCGCCATCGCGGCAGCTTCCTGCACGCCAAGCACATGAGCATCGACGACGACGTCGCGCTGATCGGCTCGTCGAATTTCGACATCCGCTCGTTCGCGCTGAATGCCGAGTTGAGCGTCCTGATCTGCGACCGCGGCGTGGTCGCCGACCTGCATGCGGTACAGCAGGGCTATCTCGCGCAGTGCGACGCGGTGACGCTCGAGTCGCGACGGCAGCTCGCGCTGCCGCGGCGCGCGCTGGAGAACCTCGCGCGCCTCACCGACTCCCTGCTGTAGGACGCCGCCGAGCGCGCGCAACGCGCGTGCCGCCGACGCGCAATCGCGGTGATTTCCGGCGGCCCACGCACGTCGCGGCGCTATACTCCGTGGCATGGCCACGCCCCGCCGCTTCGCCGCAATGGCCACACGCCAGCGCGGCTGGGCCGGGCTCATCGGCCTCCTCATCGCGCTGCTGATCGTCGCCTGGCTCGGGCGCACGCTGATCGCCAGGCTGCTGCCGGCACCCGCCACCGTCGTCACGACCAAGGGCCGCGTCGATGGCGCGCGCGCACCCGGTGGCGCTGCGCCGGTGGACGACGACGCCACGTCGGCGACGCCGGTGCCGCGCAACGAGCTCGAGCGCGCGCGCGGACTCGAGTCCGACGTGCGGCGCCAGGCGGCCGACCTCGAACAACGCATCGACAAAACCACCCAGTAGCGGCGGCTATACTCGCGCATCCGTCATCACTCGCTGCGATCGCCCCTTGGCCTCCCCCGGATACCCGCATCCACTGATCGCCCGCGAAGGCTGGCCGTTCGTGGCGATCGCCGTCGTCGCCGCGGTGCTGCTCGGCTGGTGGTGGTGGCCGCTGGGCGTGCTCGGTGCGCTCGCCGCGCTGTTCGTGCTGCAGTTCTTCCGCGATCCGCCGCGCGCGGTTCCCAGTGACGGCAATGCCGTGCTGTCACCGGCCGACGGCCGCATCGTCGCCGTCGAAAAGACGCGGGACCCCTGGCTCGAGCGCGAGGCGCTCAAGATCAGCGTGTTCATGAACGTGTTCAACGTGCATTCCAACCGCAGTCCGGTCGACGCCGAGGTGATGCACGTCTGGTACACCCCGGGCGCATTCGTCAACGCCGCGCTCGACAAGGCGTCGCTGGCCAACGAGCGCAACGCGCTGCACCTGCGCACCAACGAAGGCTTCGACGTCACCTGCGTGCAGGTCGCGGGGCTCGTGGCGCGCCGCATCCTCTGCTACGTGAAGGCCGGCGACCGCGTGGCGCGCGGCACGCGCTACGGCTTCATCCGCTTCGGCTCGCGCGTCGACGTCTACATGCCGACCTCGGCCAAGCCGCGCGCCGCCGTCGGCGACGTGGTCTACGCGACGTCGACGATCCTCGCCGACCTCGTCTGACGGAGCCCGCATGGTCGACTTCGACACCCAGCGCGCGTTGCGCAAGAACCGGATCCGCCGCCGCGGCATCTACCTGCTGCCGAACCTGTTCACCACCAGCGCGCTGTTCGCCGGCTTCTACGCCATCGTGCAGGGGATGGACGCGCGCTTCGACCTCGCGGCGATCGCGATCTACGTGGCGATGGTGCTGGACGGCCTCGACGGCCGCGTGGCGCGCATGACGCACACGCAGAGCGCGTTCGGTGCCGAGTACGACAGCCTGTCCGACATGGTGAGCTTCGGCGCCGCGCCCGCGCTGGTGATGTACGAATGGGTGCTGCGCGACATGGGCAAGCTCGGCTGGATCGCCGCCTTCGTCTACGTCGCCGGCGCCGCGCTGCGCCTCGCGCGCTTCAACACGCTGCTCGAAGTCGCCGACAAGCGCTGGTTCATGGGCATGCCGAGCCCGTCGGCGGCCGCGCTGGTGGCGGGCTTCGTGTTCATCGTCGACGACTACATGGTCGACCCGGCCGGGCTGCGATGGCTGGCCTGGGGGATCACCGTCTTCGCCGGGCTGGCGATGGTGTCCAACCTCAAGTACTACAGCTTCAAGGCGATCAACCTGCGGCGCAGCGTGCCGTTCCTCGCGATCTTCGCGATCGTCATCGTCATCGCGCTGCTGTCGTACCAGCCCGCGACCGTGCTGTTCGCCGGATTCGTCGCCTACGCGATCTCCGGTTTCGTCGTCAGCGCGTACCTGCTGCGTCGGCGCCGCGTGCGCGGCGCCTGATACACGGGCGGCACGGCGTTGCATCGCGAGGACGGCGGATGTAGCGCGCGGCGACGCCGCTCGCCGGTGCGGCGAATAAGCGACACCCGCCGGCGCCGCACGCCGGATCTTCTTGCGCAGTGCGGCAATTTGCGCTAACGTCGTTGCCATGAACCGCTTCATCCCCGGCAGCGCCTCCTCCAAGGCCGCCCTGCGCCTGACCCTCGCCGCCAACGCGCTGGCAGGGACGCTCGCGCTGGCGCTCGGCCTGCTGCTGCTGCTGCGCCTCGCGCGCACATAACCCAACCCCCAATTCGAGCAGTACCGTGGCAATGCGTCCCGCCGCCGGGAGGCGTTGTCGTCCCGCCGGCGAGGACTCATGTCGCCGCCAGCGCGTCAGCCGAGGAAAATCCGTCATGAGCACCGCAACGCCGTCACCGAAGCCGCAAGCCAAATACCAGCCGTTCACACCGATCGGTCTCGCCGACCGGCAATGGCCGCAGCGCACGATCGAGCGCGCGCCCATCTGGTGCAGCGTCGACCTGCGCGACGGCAACCAGGCGCTGATCGAGCCGATGGACGCGGAACGCAAGATGAAGATGTTCCGCCTGCTCGTCGCCATGGGCTACAAGGAGATAGAAGTCGGATTTCCCGCGGCGTCGCAGACCGACTACGACTTCATCCGCAAGCTGATCGAAGAGCGCCTCATCCCGGACGACGTCACGGTGCAGGTGCTGACGCAGTCGCGCGAGCCGCTGATCCGGCGCTCGTTCGAGGCGCTCGAAGGCGCTGCGCGGGCGATCATGCACCTCTACAACTCGACGTCGACGACGCAGCGGCGCGTGGTGTTCAACATGGACCGCGCGGGCATCGCGGCGATCGCGACCTCCGGCGCGACGCTGATCCGCGACGTCGCGAAGCAATATCCGGCGACGCAATGGACGTTCGAGTATTCGCCGGAAAGCTTCACCGCCACCGAGCTCGACTTCGCGCGCGACATCTGCGACGCCGTCACCGACATCTGGCAGCCGACGCCGGCGCGCAAGGTCATCCTCAACCTGCCGTCGACGGTCGAGCTCGCGACGCCGAACGTGTATGCCGACCAGATCGAGTGGATGAGCCGCAACCTCGCACGGCGTGACGCCATCGTGCTGTCGGTGCATCCGCACAATGACCGCGGCTGCGGCGTCGCCGCCGCCGAGCTGGCGCAGATGGCGGGCGCCGAGCGCGTCGAGGGCTGCCTGTTCGGCAACGGCGAGCGCACCGGCAACGTCTGCCTCGTCACCCTCGGTCTCAACCTGTACACGCAGGGCATCGAGCCGGGCATCGACTTCTCGGACATCAACGCGATCATCCGCACCGTCGAGTACGCCAACCAGATTCCGGTGCATCCGCGACATCCGTACGGCGGCGACCTGGTGTTCACCGCGTTTTCGGGTTCGCACCAGGACGCGATCAAGAAGGGCCTCGCCGAGCGCCGCGCCTGGCTGGCCGACGGCAACGAGCGCTGGGACGTGCCCTACCTGCCGATCGATCCGGCCGACGTCGGCCGCACGTACGACGCCGTGATCCGCGTCAACAGCCAGTCGGGCAAGGGCGGCGTCGCCTACCTGCTCGAGCGCGACTACGGCCTCGCGCTGCCGCGCCTGTTGCAGATCGAGTTCAGCCAGGTCGTGCAGCGGATCACCGACGCCACCGGCAAGGAAGTGCCTTCCGCCGAGATCCGCGCGGTGTTCGAGCGCGAGTACGTGGCGCCCGACATCCCGCTGCGCTACCGCGACCACCGCGCGCAGCACAACGCCGAGGACGGCCGCGTCGAGCACCTGTCGGCGCGCATCGTCATCGACGGCACCGAGCGCACGCTGCAGGGCGCCGGCAACGGGCCCGTCGACGCCTTCGTGCACGTGCTGCGCAACTCGCTCGGGCTCGACATCCACGTGCAGAACTATCACGAGCACGGCGTGGGCGCGGGCGAGGATGCGACGGCGGTGTCGTACGTGCAGCTGCGCGTCGGCGCCGATCGCGCGGTGTACGGCGTCGGGCTCGACAGCAACATCGTCACGGCGACGCTGAAGGCGGTGGTGAGCGCCGTCAATCGCGGCATCGCGCAGGGCATGCTGGCGTTGCCGGCAGACGGCGTCGCCGCGCGCAAGACCGTCACCGCCTGACCGCGGCCGGGCGCCTGCACTTCGGCAGGCGCCCGGGCATCAACGCGGGCCCGGCTTCGACACCCGTAGCCAGCACTTCGCGGTCGCCACGCGCCGCGAGCGTTGCCGTGCGTTATATATCGCCGTATATTACCGGGCTTCCACCCCGGAGATTCCGGATGCAGGCATTGCGCTCGTGGTCGGCCGCCATCGTCCTGGCCGTCGTCGCTGCCGCGGTTGCGCCGCAGGTCGCGGCCGCCGAGGTCACCGTGTTTGCCGCGGCAAGCCTCAAGGAGGCCATGGATGCGCAGGCGGCGCAATTCGATGCCACGACCGGCAACAAGGTGATCGTCGTCTACGGCGGCAGCAATACGCTGGCGAAACAGGTCGAGGCCGGCGCGCCGGCCGACGTGTTCATCTCCGCCGACGTCGCGTGGATGGACTATGTCGACGCGCGCCACCTCGTGGCGCCGGGAACGCGCGTCACGCTGCTGCGCAACACGCTGGTGCTGGTGGCACCCGCGTCGAGCACGGCATCGCTCCACATCGCACCGGGCTTCGCGCTGGCGACGGCGCTTGGCGGCGGCAAGCTCGCGATGGCCAATCCGGACAGCGTGCCGGCCGGCAAATACGGCAAGGCCGCGCTCGAATCGCTCGGCGTGTGGGCCAACGTCCAGGCCAGCGTGGCGCGGGCCGAGAACGTGCGCGCCGCGCTGGCGCTGGTGTCGCGCGGCGAAGCGCCGTTCGGCATCGTCTACAGCACGGATGCCGCCGCCGACAAGGGCGTGCGCATCGTCGACACGTTTCCCGCGAATACGCATCCGCCGATCGTGTACCCTGCGGCCATGCTCGCGACATCCAAGTCGTCGGCCGCTCGCCTTCTGCTCGACTACCTGCGCAGCGCTCCCGCCGCGACGGTCTGGGAGAAGTACGGGTTCGGCCTCGCGCAGTAGCCATGCCGGATCCGGTCCACGGCCTGACGGCCGCGGAAATCGGCATCATTCTGCTGAGCCTGCGCGTCGCCACCGCCAGCGTGCTGGTAAGCCTGCCGATCGCCGTCCTCGTCGCCTACGTACTCGCGCGCTGCGATTTTCCCGGCAAGGCGCTGGTCGATGCCGCCGTGCATTTGCCGCTCGTGCTGCCGCCCGTGGTGGTCGGCTTCGCGCTGCTCGTGCTGTTCGGGCGTCACGGGCCCCTCGGTCGCGTACTGGAGAACGTGTTCGGCATCGTCGTCGCGTTCCGCTGGACCGGCGCCGCGCTCGCGTCGGCGGTGATGGGCTTTCCGCTGATGGTGCGCGCGATCCGCCTGTCGATCGACGCCATCGACCGGCGCCTGGAGACCGCCGCGCGCACGCTCGGCGGCTCGCGTCCCTGGGTGTTCGCCTCGATCACGCTGCCGCTCGCGCTGCCCGGCATCGTCACCGGCGTGCTGCTGGCGTTCGCGCGTGGTCTCGGCGAGTTCGGCGCGACGATCACATTCGTGTCCAACATTCCCGGCGAGACCGAGACGCTGCCGCTGGCGATCTACACGTTCACCCAGGTTCCCGGCGCCGATGCCCAGGCGTTGCGCCTGTGCATCGTCGCCGTCGTGCTGTCGTTCGCGGCGCTCGTCGCGGCCGAGTGGCTGACGCCGCGGCGAAGGAACGGCCATGCTCGACGTTGACATCGAGCAGGCGCAGGGCGCCTTCCGGCTGGCGGCGCGCTTCGCCACCGAAGCGCCGGTGACCGGCGTGTTCGGCCGCTCCGGTGCCGGCAAGACGAGCCTCGTCAATGCGATCGCCGGCGTCACACGCCCGCAGCGTGGGCACATCCGCGTCGGCGACACCCTGCTCTTCGACGCCGCACGCGGGGTCGATCTGCCGTCGCCACGGCGCCGCGTCGGCTACGTGTTCCAGGATGCGCTGCTGTTCCCGCACTTTTCGGTGCGCGCCAATCTCCACTACGGCCAGCGATTGCGTCCCGCATCCCAGCGATTCATCGACGACGCGCGCGTCATCGACGTCCTCGGCCTCGCGGCGCTGCTCGATCGCAAGCCCGACACGCTCTCGGGCGGCGAGAGGCAGCGCGTGGCGATCGGCCGCGCGCTGCTGGCGCAGCCGCGAATCCTGCTGCTGGACGAGCCGCTGGCGTCGCTCGACATGCCGCGCAAGACGGAGATCCTCGACTACATCGAGCGCCTGCGCGACGCGTTCCGCATTCCGATCGTCTACGTCAGCCACGCCGTGCCGGAGATCACGCGACTCGCCGATGCGGTCGTCGTGCTGTCGGAGGGACGGTGCATCGCCGCCGGCGACGTCGACGACGTCATGGGCCGCGTCGACCTGCGCCCGTTCACCGGACGCTACGAGGCCGGCGCGGTGATCGAGGCCACGGTCACCGCCCACGACCCCGCTGATCGCCTGACCACGCTCGGCTTCACCGGCGGCGAGCTCATCGTTCCGGGGCTCGACGCCGCGATCGGCAGCCGGGTGCGCGCGCGCATTCGCGGCCGCGACGTATCGCTCGCGCTGCAGCGCCCGGCGGGCATCAGCATCCTCAACGTCCTGCATGGGCGTGTGACGTCGATCCAGCAGGGCGAAGGCCCGGTCGCCGACATCGCGCTGGCGGTCGGCGATGCCGCCATCGTCGCGCAGATCACGCGCCGCTCGCTCGCGCAGCTCGGCATCCGCGAGGGCCTCGAGATCCATGCGCTGGTGAAGGCCGTGTCGTTCGACCGCCACAGCACGGGTTACGTGGCGACACCGCGAGCCGGCAGCGATGAAGCCTGACGTGCGTTTCCACGTGCGCGACGCGAAGGCGCGTGCCGCGCTGGCGATCGGTCCGGGCAAGGTGGCACTGCTCGAGGCGATCGCGCGCACCGGATCGATCTCGGCCGCTGCCCGGGCGCTCGGGATGTCGTACCGGCGCGCGTGGCTCCTCGTCGACGAAACCAATCGCTGTCTCGCGGCACCCGCCGTCACCACGGCCACCGGCGGCAACCGCGGCGGCGGTGCCGAGCTGACGCCCGCCGGCATCGAATTCGTGCGCTGCTATCGCGACCTCGAGCGCGAGGCGAAAGCCGGCGTGACTGCGCGTCTCGCACCGTTACTGCGCTCGGTGCCGCGGCAAAGGCGCGCGTCGCGACAGGAGGCGGAACCATGAGGATCCGAGAGCGGGTCGCGTCATGGGCGCTCGCGGCGATGTGGGCAGGCGGCGTCGTGGCCGCCACGCCGGCACTCCCGCCGCCCGCACCGAATCCGCTCGCGCAGAACGCGACATCGCCCGGCATGCCGGGCACGAGCGTCCCGGTGCTGCGTGTCGATGGCAACGTTGCCGCGCCGCTCGCACTCTCGATCGACGATCTCGCCCGCTTGCCGGCACACGACATCACGCTCGCGCCGGGCGCCGCGCAACAGCCGGCGGCGGTCGCGGTCGCGCCGCGTCGCTACACCGGCGTCCTGTTGCGCGACGTGCTCGCCGCCGCCAAGCCCGCCGAGCACGCGCCGCGCGAATTGCGCCGCAGCTATGTCGTCGCGCGTGCACGCGACGGGTATGCCGTGGTGTTCTCGTGGGCGGAGATCTTTCTTGCGCCGGGTGGCGACAGCGTGTTCGTCGTGTATCGCCGCGACGGCGTGCCGCTCGATGCCGAGGAGGGGCCGGTCGCACTCGTTGCCGTCGCCGATACGCGGCCGGTGCGGCACGTCAAGTGGCTGACGACGCTGCAACTGCGCGCGGCCGATCCTTAGACACCGCCGGCAGCCCTCGGGCGAAGGGGCGCCGCGCATTTGCCGCAGTGCAGCAAAATCGTTAGAATGGGGTCGGCAGTTACTCATCACGATCGCCCCGCGGCCGACGCTGCGGCGCCCGCGCGAGGTGTCCCATGTCCACGGTTGTGCTGCCGCCCGGCGTCGAGATCTGCGCGCCGATCTCCGCCGAACACGCCCGGGTGCTGACGCCCGAGGCCCTCGAGTTCCTCGCCACGCTGGAGCGCGCGTTCGCGTCGCGCCGCGCCGAATGCCTCGCCGCGCGTGCTGCGCGCCAGCGCGAGTTCGACGCCGGCTCGCTGCCGCAATTCCTCGAGTCGACGCGCGCCGTGCGCGAGGGCAGCTGGACGTGCGCGCCGATTCCCGCCGACATCGTCGACCGCCGAGTCGAGATCACCGGTCCCGTCGATCGCAAGATGGTGATCAACGCGCTCAATTCCGGCGCCAACGTGTTCATGGCGGACTTCGAGGACGCCAACACGCCGACCTGGGGCAACAATGTGGACGGCCAGGTGAACCTCGTCGATGCCGTGCGCAGGCGCATCGAATGGACGTCGCCGGAGGGCCGCAGTTACCGCCTCAACGATCGCGTGGCCACGCTGTTCGTGCGGCCGCGCGGGCTGCATCTCGACGAAAAGCACGTCAAGGTCGACGGCCGCATGGTGGGCGGCGGCTGCTTCGACTTCGCGCTGTATTGCTTCCACAACGCGAAGGAGCTGCGCGCGCGCGGCAGCGGCCCTTATTTCTACCTGCCGAAGCTCGAAGGCCATCGCGAGGCGCGGCTGTGGAACGACGTGTTCGCGATGGCCGAAGACGCGCTCGGACTGCCGCGCGGCGCGATCAAGGCGACGGTGCTGATCGAGACGATTCTCGCCGCGTTCGAGATGGACGAGATCCTGTTCGAGCTGCGCGAGCATTCGGCCGGGCTCAATGCCGGGCGCTGGGACTACATCTTCAGCTGCATCAAGAAACTGCGCGTCAACCGCGATTTCTGCCTCGCCGACCGCGCGCAGGTGACGATGACCACGCATTTCATGCGCAGCTACGCGGAGCTGCTGGTGAAGACCTGCCATCGCCGCGGCACGCACGCGATGGGCGGCATGGCGGCGCAGATCCCGGTCAAGAACGACGAGCGCGCCAACGCCGAAGCATTTGCCAAGGTGCGCGCCGACAAGGAGCGCGAGGCGCGCCAGGGACACGACGGCACGTGGGTCGCGCATCCGGGCCTGGTGGCAGTGGCGAAGGAGGCGTTCGACCGCCTGATGCCGGGGTCCAACCAGATCGCCACGGCGCCGCGCGACGACGTTCGCGTCACGCCTGCCGACCTGCTGCGCTTCGAGCCCGAGACGCCCATCACCGAAGGCGGCGTGCGCCTCAACATCAGCGTCGCCATCCAGTACGTCGGCGCGTGGCTCGCGGGACAGGGGGCGGTGCCGATCAACAACCTGATGGAGGACGCTGCGACCGCCGAGATCTCGCGCTCGCAGCTGTGGCAATGGATCCGCTCGCCCAAGGGCACGCTCGACGACGGCCGCAAGGTGTCGAAGGCGATGGTCGCGGCGATGATCCCCGAGGAACTGCAGAAGATCCGCACCGGCCTCGGCGATGCGTTCGGCGCCGGGCGCTATGACGCGGCGGCGAAGCTCCTGGCCGACCTCGTCGACGACGACGCGTTTGCCGAGTTCCTGACGCTGCCGGCGTACGCGCTCCTCGATTGATCCGCCCATTGCCCGCATAGCTTCCACCTATCGGCCGAATTGAATTCGTCAATTGGACGGGCGGCGCGCGTACGCGTAGCATTTTCACCATGCGGCGCCCGCCGGCACTCGACCGGCGGCGAAAATTCGGCGACGCCACATCGACGTGCGCGCGGCCGTTCGACCAGGAGGGCAGTACCATGAAGCCATTGAAGGGCACCAAAACCCACGACAACCTGAAGGCCGCGTTCGCCGGCGAGTCGCAGGCGAATCGTCGCTATCTGTATTTCGCCAACAAGGCGGACGTCGAGGGGCAGAACGACGTGGCGGCGCTGTTCCGCTCGACCGCGGAGGGCGAGACGGGCCACGCCCATGGCCACCTCGACTACCTGGCGCAGGTGGGAGATCCCGCCACCGACCTGCCCATCGGCTCGTCGCGGCAGAACCTCAAGGCCGCCGTCGCCGGCGAGACCCACGAATACACCGACATGTATCCCGGCATGGCCAAGGCCGCCCGCGAGGACAAGTTCGACGAGATCGCCGACTGGTTCGAGACGCTGGCCAAGGCCGAGCGCTCGCACGCCAACCGCTTCCAGAAGGCGCTCGACGCGCTGACCGACTGAGCATGCGCGCGAAACCCGCGCGCCGGTCGCGAGGCGCGGCGGCGACGGCGCACGGTGTTTTCCATGGAAAGTATTGAGTTGATTGCTTTCCATGGAAACCCGCGCTGCGCGGGGCTGCCATGACCCGCGAAGGCAGCCTCGAGGCGCCGACCCGCCATCCGGTCGAGTGGCGCGACCCGCAATACCTCGACCACGACGCGTTCTACGCCGAGGCCGCGCGCATCTTCGACATCTGCCACGGCTGCCGCCGCTGCGTCAGCCTGTGCGCGTCGTTCCCCACGCTGTTCGACCTCGTCGATGCGGGCACCAGCGGCGAGGTCGACGCGGTGGCGCACAAGGACTACTGGAAGGTCGTCGACCAGTGCTACCTGTGCGACGTCTGCTACATGACCAAGTGTCCCTATGTGCCGCCGCACCCGTGGAACGTCGACTTTCCGCACCTGATGCTGCGCGGCAAGGCGATCAAGTTCGCCGCAGGCGGGACGTCGCTGCGCGACCGCGTGCTCACGTCCACCGACCGCGTGGGCAAGCTCGCATCGATTCCGGTGGTGTCGCAGGCGGTGAACGCGGCGGCGCGCACGCCGGTGCTGCGCCAGGCGCTGGACGCGACGCTCGGCGTCGCCGCCGCCACCGAGCTGCCGCCGTACACCTCGCAGCGATTTCGCGCCCATGCCGCGAAGTCGCTCGCATGGCCGGTGCGCGACGGCACGCGCACGCCCGGGCGCGTCGCCGTGTTCGCGACGTGCTACGTCAACTACAACGAGCCGGGCATCGGCCACGACCTGCTGCGGCTGCTCGAGCACAACGAGATTCCCTACGCGCTGGTCGAGCAAGAGGCCTGCTGCGGCATGCCCAAGCTCGAGCTCGGCGATTTCGCCGCGGTGGAGCGGCTGAAGAACGTCAACCTGCCGGTGCTCGCGCCGTATGCGCGCGAGGGCTGGGCGATCGTCACGCCGGTGCCCTCGTGCACGCTGATGTTCAAGCAGGAGCTGCCGCTGCTGTTCGCCGAGGACGAGGACGCGGCGCGCGTCGCCGCGGCGATGTTCGATCCCTTCGAGTACTTCGTGCAGCGCGATCGTGACGGTTTGCTCAAGCGCGATTTCCGCGCTCCGCTGGGCAGGGTCAGCTACCACATCCCCTGTCACTCGCGCGTGCAGAACGTCGGCCAGAAGACGCGCGAGGCGCTGGAATGGATTCCCGGCACCGAGGTCGAGACGGTCGAGCGCTGCGCCGGCCACGACGGCACTTACGGCGTCAAGCGCGAGTTCTATGCGACGTCGATGAAGATCGGGCTCCCCGTGTTCCGCCGCATGGCCGAGGGCGGCCCCGATTTCGTCAGCTCGGACTGCCCGATCGCCGGGCGCCGCATCGCGCAGGGCATCGGCACGCTCGACGCGACGGCCGCGGCGCCGGCGCCGCGGCGCGAGCATCCGCTCACGCTGTTGTGCATCGCCTACGGCCTCGCGGAATGATGCCGAGGATCGCCCGCGAATCGCTGATGACGCTGGAGGCCTACGCCAAGGCGCGGCCGGAATTCCGCGCACGCGTGATCGCGCACAAGAAGCGGCGCACCGTGCATCTGGGCGAGCATGTCACGCTGCTGTTCGAGGACGAGCTGACGATGCGCTACCAGGTGCAGGAGATGCTGCGCATCGAGCGCATCTTCGAGCCCGAGGGGATCGACGACGAGCTCGCCGCCTACAACCCGCTGGTGCCCGACGGCAGCAACCTCAAGGCGACGATGCTGATCGAGTACGACGATCCCATGGCGCGCGCGGTCGCGCTGGCGCGGCTGAAGGGCATCGCCGTCGCGACGTTCGTCGCCGTCGACGGCGGCGAGCCGGTGCGCGCGATCGCCGACGAGGATCTCGCGCGCGAGGATGCCGACAAGACGTCCTCCGTGCATTTCCTGCGCTTCGAGCTCGCGCCGGCGATGATTGCGGCGCTCAAGTCCGGCGCGGCGCTGACGATCGGCGTCGACCATCCCGGCTATCGCGCGCGCGTCACGCTCGACACGGCAGCGCGCGACGCGCTCGTCGCCGACCTGGCCTAGGCGCGCGGGCGCAACCAGTCCTCGCGGTCGACACGCCGCAGCACGAGCGTCGTGCGCCGGCCGCGATGATCAGCCGCCATGCGCGCGACCTCGCGCATCCCGCAGTTCGCGAGCACGCGTGCCGACGCGTGATTGTCGGCGATGTGCGCCGCCATCAGCCACGCCAGATCGCTGTAGGTGAACAGCGCATCGACGCCGGCGCGCGCCGCCGCCGAGGCATAGCCATGGCCCCAGTACGGGCGGCCGATCCAGTAGCCGATGTTGCCGTGCGGATTGGGCGCGATACGCAGGCCGAGCGTGCCGACCAGCGTGCCGTCGGCCAGCGCCACGCCGTAGATGAAGTCGCCGGCGCGGCGGGCGCTGCCGTGCGTGGCGATCCAGGCTCGCGCCGCCCCGGGCGGATAGGGATGCGGAATGGTCGCGGTCATCGCCGCCACCCGGGCGTCGCCGGCGAGGCGCTGCACGATCGGCGCATCGGCCCGCGTCAGCGGTCGCAGCCGCACGCGGCCGCCGTCGATGGCGCGCGGAAGGTTCACTGCTGACGCCCGCCGCAGCGCGCTTCGCACGCGACGCCCGCAGCGGGCAGCGCCTCGGGACAGCCCCGGGGCACGGTCATGCCACCGCCGACTCTGCGCTCATGTCGCTCGCGCACGCGTCAATCGCGGAAGTTCTCATATTGCAGCGGATAGTCGGTGATCGATTTCTTCACCAGCGCGATCGCCGCCTGCAGGTCGTCGCGCTTGGCGCCGGCGATGCGCAGCGAATCCCCCTGGATCGACGCCTGCACCTTGAGCTTGCTGTCCTTGACCAGGCGCTGGATCTTCTTCGCCAGCTCCTGCTCGACGCCCGTGCGCACGGTGACCAGCTGCTTCACCTTGTTGCCCGAGATCTTTTCCGGATCGGCGTGCTTGAGGCTGCGCGTGTCGACGCTGCGCTTGGCGAGCTTGGCGAGCAGGATGTCGGTGACCTGCTTCAGCTTGAATTCGTCGTCGGCGAACAGCGTCAGCGTCTTGTCGCCGACCTCGACGCGCGCGTCCGAGCCCTTGAAATCGAAGCGCGTCGAGACCTCCTTGTTCACCTGGTCGACGGCATTGCGCACCTCGACCTGGTTCACTTCCGAAACGATGTCGAATGACGGCATGGCGTGCTCCTTTGTATGCCCCGACTTTTAGCACGCGCCGCGGCGGCCGCGCAATGCGCCGCCAAGGCGCGTCAGCCCAGCTCGTCGATCGAGCGCGGCCAGCTCGCGTGCAACAGCCGCGACAACGCGCGGTCGGCGAGGATGCGCCCGCCGGTCTGGCAGCGCGGGCAATAGTTGCATTCGTTCTCGGCATACACGATGCGCTGTACCGGCGCACCGCATG
This sequence comes from Casimicrobiaceae bacterium, assembly GCA_036003195.1. Taxonomy (GTDB): domain Bacteria; phylum Pseudomonadota; class Gammaproteobacteria; order Burkholderiales; family Casimicrobiaceae; genus VBCG01. Next base: position 19,637 of record DASYSP010000013.1, on the reverse strand, counting down.
CCGGACAGGGCTTGCCGAAGCGGCCGTGCACCGCCATGCCGTCGCGGAACGCCGTCACCTTGGCGGGAAAGGCGTCGCCGGCCTCGCGGCCGAGGCGCTGCCGCCATTCGCCGAGGACCTCGCGCGCCGCCGTGTACAGCATGGCGATGGCCTCGGGCGCGAGCTTTTGCGTCATCGCCAGTGGTGAGAGCTTCGCGCGATGCAGGATCTCGTCGGAATAGGCGTTGCCGATGCCGGCGAACGCATGCGGATCCGTGAGGGCGCGCTTCAGCGTGTGATTTTCGGCGGTGAGCCGGGCGCCGAAGGCGGCGAGGTCGATGTCCTCGACTTCGAGGCCCCCCATGTCGAACGCGGCCAGCGCGGCGCTGCCGGCGACGACGTGCAGCGACGCGCGGCGCTTCGATCCGGCTTCGGTGAAAGCCAGCGTGCCGGAAGCGAACCGGATGCGTGCCAGCGTGATCCGTGCCGGCGCCGATGCACCCGGCTCGATCCAGCGCAGCCGGCCGGCGATCATCAGGTGCACCACCAGATGGAGGTCGGCGTCGAAGTCGATGACGATGCGCTTGCCGATGCGGCGCACCCGGCGCGGCGCACGGCCGACGAGGTCCGCGATCGGCGGCAGCGCGGTGCGCAGCACGAACGGATTGGCGATGTCGATGCCGACCACCGGCTTGCCGACGATGCGCGCGTCGAGCGCATTCACGTAGACATCGATATCGGGCAGCTCGGGCATGGCTCGTGGAGGGCATGGTGACGCATTGCCGCACGGCGCGGCACTGCGACGCGTGGCGCGGGCCGGCCGCGCGGCGGCGTTCGTCTAAACTACACGGTTTCGATCCCGCGCGTCGCCACGACGCCCGCCATGTCGCACATCCTGCAGAGCCTTCCCGTCGGCCACAAGGTCGGCATCGCGTTCTCCGGCGGCCTCGACACCAGCGCGGCGCTGCACTGGATGCGCGCGCACGGCGCGATTCCCTACGCGTACACGGCGAATCTCGGCCAGCCCGACGAGGACGACTACGACGACATCCCGCGGCGCGCCAGGGCGTATGGCGCACAGGGAGCGCGCCTCGTCGACTGCCGTGCCGCGCTCGTCGCCGAAGGTCTCGCCGCGCTGCAGGCGGGCGCATTCCACATCTCGACCGCCGGCGCTACGTACTTCAACACCACGCCACTCGGCCGTGCCGTCACCGGCACGATGCTGGTGGTGGCGATGCGCGAGGACGACGTCGACATCTGGGGCGACGGCAGCACGTACAAGGGCAACGACATCGAGCGCTTCTACCGCTACGGCCTGCTCGCCAATCCCAATCTCAAGGTATACAAGCCGTGGCTCGACGCGCGGTTCATCGACGAGCTCGGCGGTCGCCGCGAAATGTCCGAATACCTGGCGCGCGCCGGCTTCGCGTACAAGATGAAGACCGAGAAAGCGTACTCCACCGATTCCAACATGCTGGGCGCGACCCACGAGGCGAAGGACCTCGAGTTCCTCGACAAGGGCATGCGGATCGTCGAGCCCATCATGGGCGTCGCGTTCTGGCGCGACGACGTGGCGGTGAAGGCCGAGGAAGTGACAGTGGGCTTCGACGAAGGACGCCCGGTGGCGCTCAATGGCGTCGGCTTCGACGATCCGGTGGCGCTGATGCTCGAGGCGAATGCCATCGGCGGCCGTCACGGTCTCGGCATGTGCGACCAGATCGAGAATCGCATCATCGAGGCGAAGAGCCGCGGCATCTACGAGGCGCCGGGCATGGCGTTGCTGCACGCCGCCTACGAGCGACTCGTCACCGGCATCCACAACGAGGACACGATCGAACAGTACCGCGACAACGGCCGGCGCCTCGGCCGGCTGCTCTACCAGGGCCGCTGGTTCGACCCGCAGGCGCTGATGCTGCGCGAGACCGCGCAGCGCTGGGTGGCGCGCGCAGTCAGCGGCGAGGTCGCGCTGGAGCTGCGTCGCGGCAATGACTATTCGATCCTCGACACCCGCAGCCCCAATCTCACCTACCAGCCCGAGCGCCTGACGATGGAGAAGGGCGACTCGGCGTTCACGCCGCAGGATCGCATCGGGCAGCTGACGATGCGCAATCTCGACATCGCCGACACGCGCGACAAGCTCGCGACCTACGTGCGCACCGGCCTCCTCGAACCGTCCGCCGCGTCGCCGCTGCCGCGCCTCGCCAAGGGGGACGGCGAATAACGACGGGCGCTCGAGTTCGCGCGTTTGCGCGTCGTGCGCAGGCCCGGCATGCGGCCGCTCGCCAGGGACTGCGGCGCGTCACGCAACCTGGGTCTCGATCGGCGCCGCCGCGCTAGTCGATCTTGAGTCCCACCGACTTGATCACCGGCGCCCAGCGCGCCGCCTCGTCGTCGACGAGCGTGGAGAACGCCTGCGGCGTGCCGCCCACCAGCGCGAACCCTTGCGCGTTCATCTTGTCGACGACGTCGGGCTCCTTGAAGATCGCGTTGATCTCGCGATTGAGGCGCTCGATCACCGCCGGCGGCGTGCCCGCCGGGACCATGATGCCGTTCCACGCCAGCGCCTCGAAACCGGGATAGCCGGATTCGGCGATCGCCGGGATGCCGGGCAGCAGCGGGAACGGCTTGGCCGTGGTGACCGCCAGCGCGCGCAGCTTGCCCGCCTTGATCTGCGCCTGCAGCGGCTGCATCACGGCGAACACCATCTGCGTCTCGTTCTGGATCGTCGCCATCACCGCCGGCGGCGAGCCGTTGAACGGAATGTGCACGACGTCGATGCCGGCCATCCGCTTGAAAAGCTCCATGTTGAGATGCGACGAGCTGCCGTTGCCCACCGAAGCGTACGAGAGCTTGCCGGGATTGGCCTTGGCGTAGGCGACGAGCTCGGCCAGCGAATGCACGGGCAGGCTCGCCGTCACCGCCAGCACGTTGGGCTGGCTGGTGGTGGTGATCACCGGCGCCAGGTCCTTCTTCACGTCATACGGCAGCTTTTGCAGCAGCGGCGCGAACGACAGCGGCCCGTTGTAGCCGAGCAGCATCGTGTAGCCGTCGGGCGCCGCGTGCGCGACTTCCGCGGTGGCCACGGTGCCACCCGCCGCCGGCTTGTTCTCGACGACGACCGTCTGCCCGAGGCGCGGCCCGAGCTTGTCGGCGATCGTGCGCCCGAGCACGTCGATCGAGCTGCCGGCGGGTGCGGTCATCACGAACTTGATCGGCCGGTCCGGCCAGGTATCGGCGTGCACGGGCAGCGCCAACAGGATCGCGCAGGCGGCAATGGCGGCGCGCCCCAGCGTGCGAAAGGTCATGGTCGTTCTCCCCGGGGAATTGCAGCACGCGCTCATTCGACGCGGCCGCATAACAGGTACTCCAGCAGCGCCTTCTGCGCGTGCATCCGATTTTCCGCCTCGTCCCACACCACGCTCTGCGGGCCGTCGAGCACCTCGGCGGCGACTTCCTGGCCGCGGTGCGCGGGCAGGCAGTGCATGAACAGCGCGTCGGCCCTGGCTTGCCGCATCATCGATGCGTCCACCGTCCAGTTGGCAAACGCAGCGAGACGCGCTGCGTTCTCCGCCTCGTAGCCCATGCTCGTCCACACGTCCGTGGTGACGAGATCGGCGCCGCGGCATGCGGCGTGCGGGTCGCCGAACTCGGCGAGGTGGCCGCGCTCGGCCTGGGCGACGCGCGCGGCGTCGAGCGTATATCCGGCGGGAGCCGAGACGTTCAGGCGAAAGTCGAAGATGCGCGCCGCCTGCAGCCACGTGTAGCACATGTTGTTGGCGTCGCCGATCCACGCCACGGTGCGGCCGGCGATCGTGCCGCGCTGCTCGACGTACGTGTACATGTCGGCGAGGATCTGGCACGGATGGTATTCATTGGTCAGGCCGTTGATCACCGGCACGCGCGAGTGCGCGGCGAAGCGTTCGATGATCGCCTGCTCGAAGGTGCGGATCATCACCACGTCGACCATCCGCGAGATCACGCGCGCGACGTCCTCGATCGGCTCGCCGCGCGCGAGCTGGGTGTCGCCGCGGTTGAGGTTGATCGCGATGCCGCCGAGCTGGTTCATGCCGGCTTCGAACGACACGCGGGTGCGCGTCGATGCCTTCTCGAACACCATCGCCAGCGTGCGGTCGCGCAACGGCTGGTAGAGCTCGTAGCGCTTGAAGCGGTCCTTGATCCAGCGCGTGCGCGCGAACAGGTGCTCGAGCTCGTCCCTCGAGAAATCGGCGAGCTGGAGGAAATGGCGGGTGGGCGGCGTCATGCGACGCGATGCGGGCGGGCGGTGACGCGACGTCCGGTCTGGTAAACGGAAATGTTAGCACGCGCCTCGTGCCCGACATCGGCACCGGCGCGCGCGGTCGTGCCGGCGCTATGCGCCCGGCGCGACGATTGCGCGATCGCGGCCGCCGCCCTTCGCCGCGTACAGCGCGCGGTCGGCAGCCGAGATGAGCTCGGCGAAGTTCTGGCCGTGGATGGGCGCCACCGCGATGCCGGCGGAGAACGTGAAGCCCGTCAGCGTCTCGCTCGCCCAGTCGACCGCCATCGCCCGCAGGCGGTCGGCCAGCGAGGCGAGCGCCACGGTCGCGCCTTCGCCATCGGTGTCCGGCAGCACGATGCAGAACTCTTCGCCGCCGTAGCGGCAGATGACGTCGGACGGGCGCAGCGCCGACGAGAACAGGCGCCCGATCATCATCAGCACCTTGTCGCCGGCGAGATGGCCGTACATGTCGTTGACGCGCTTGAAGCGATCGAGGTCGATCAGCGCCACCGCCAGCGAGCTCGCGCGCCGCGCCGAGCCCGAGAGCAGCGCCGGCACCACCGAATCGAGGTAGCGGCGGTTGAACAGCTGCGTCAGCGGATCGTGCACCGCCTCGCTGGCGAGACGCGACTGCAGCTCCTCGACCTCGCGCACCTTGCGCGACAGCTCGTTGTTGAGCCGCTCGAGCTGGCGGTTGAGCGCCTCGCTCTCGCGCCGCTGGCGTTCCGCGCGATCGCGTTCGGCGCGCGCGTGGCGCAGCTCGTGATCGAACTTGAGGAGGTCGTACTTGACGCTCGCACGGTTGATGAGCCGCTCGCTGGTGGTGGCGAACAGGCGCTGGTGACTGGCGTAGGCCGCCTCGAAACGGCCGAGCGCGGCGTTGCGCGCGGCCACCAGCGCATACGCCTTGCACAGCGTCGGCACGTGGTGCAGCCGCACCGCGGCGTCGATCGCCTGCTCGAGCGCCGCGAGCGGGGCTTCGCCGGCATCGCGCGCATGGGCGAGCACCGCTTCCGCCCAGCGATAGTTGACCTCGTTGTAGCCGCCCGGGTACTGCTCGTAGATGCGCCGTCCGAGCTCGACCGCGTTGGCCGCGTCGTCGAAACGGCCATGATGCGCGTAGACCTCCGTGGCGATCGCGCAATAGTGGTTCTGCGCGGCACGTGCGACGCGCAGCGTGGCGTCGCCGAGCATCGTGTCCACGGTGGCGAGCGCCGCGGGATGGTCGCCGAGACCCTGCAGCGCCTCGGCCAGGTTCGAGCGCGCGTACAGCATGAGCTGCGGATTGTTGAACCGCGACTGGATCTCCAGCGCGTCCTGCGCGAGCTCGCGCGCCGGCGTGTAGTCGCCGACCGTCACCAGCGCCGCGGCGAGGTTCGACATGACAGTCGGCAGCTGCGGCGAGAGATCGACCGCGCGCAGCGTTTCCAGCGCCTGGTAGATGTAGCGGATCGCCTCGTCGATCTCGTCGGCGTAGAAGAACGTCGCGCCGAGCGCGTTGAGCAGCCAGAAACGGTCCTCGGGCGGCAGCAGCACCGCCGCCTCGTCGCGGATCGCCAGCAGCCGCTCGCGCGCCGGCAGCGGCGCCTGCTGCACGATCAGCAGGCGTGAGCTGCCGATCTCCGTGAGCAGTTGGCCGCGGCGGTCGCCGACGGTGTCGAACAGTTTCTGCGCGCGCTTAAGCCCCGACTCGGCCTCGACCGGCATCGCCGAGAAGTACAGGTAGTTGAACGACAGCGTCAGTTCCGCCCAGGCCCGTGTGCGCTCGTCGGTGGCGGGGTCGTCGACGAGCGCGCGTGCCGATTCCTGCGCCACCGCCGGATCGCGGAAATGACGCTCCCACAGCTCGATGCCGCGATCCGTGGCCATCGCGGGCGAGGGGGTGGCGAGCGGAGGAGCGAGGACGGGCATCGGTGACGAATCGGCGGCGCGGTGCAATGGATGATCTTAGCGGCTGACGGCAACTATGCAAGGCTTCTGCCTGAACTGTGCCATACATGCTCGATGCGTAGAATCGAGGATGTGCCTGCCGAGCCGGAATCGCCCGCCGCCGCGCCACGTCCCGACGCGGTGTTGTGGGGGATCACCGCGGCAGGCCGCGTGTTTCGCCCGAGCGACTGGGCCGAACGCCTGGCGGGACTCACCTCGGCGTTCGGCGCCGACCAGAAGCTCGTGTATTCACCGCTCGTCTGCCCGGTCGATGTGCGCGGCGTGCGCGCGCTGATCGTCGCGCACGAGCTGGCCGACCTCGAGCCGCGGCTGTACCAGTTCCTGATGAATTTCGCACGCGACAACGAGCTGGTGCTGGCCTTCGAGGCGGGTGCGATCGATGCGCCGCGGCGCCTCGTTCCGCCCGGCATGCCCGCCGCCGGCGCCGAACCGCGCGAGCCGGTGTGAGGGCCTTCGACATCCCCCGCCGGCGTCCCGAACCGCAGGGGAGTGCCGGGCGGGCAGCGCTGACGCCAACCGGATTGCACACCACAGACGCGGCGCGGCAACGGCCGGAACGGCCGCGCCGGGCGACAAAAAAGGCGCCCGCACGCGGACGCCTTCGACGGCGGGGCGCGCGCTGCGCGAGGACGCTAGGCGAGGCCCTTGATCGCCTGCGCGAGGCGCGACTTGGTGCGCGACGCCAGGTTCTTGTGCACGATCTTCTTGTCGGCGATGCGATCGATCGTCGACTGCGATTGCTGGAGCACCTTGCCGGCCGCGGCCTTGTCGCCCGCCGCGATCGCTTTCTTCACCTTCTTCACCGCGCTGCGCAGCTCCGATTTCAAGCTCGCGTTGCGCTTGCGCGTGGCTTCCGCCTGTTTCGCGCGTTTCTTGGCTTGCGCCGAATTCGCCATGACTGTGGATTCCCTCGTGGGTCGCCGCCGGCGCCGGCGCAAAGGCGCGCGCGGGCAGCTCGATCAAGAACAACAAAGACTTGGAATATTATCCGATTTTTCCAATTCCCGCAATGCCTTAGCGTCGCGCGCGTGTGCCGCCCGCGCGCGCCGGCCACCCTCACGCCATGAACCTCCTGCGCGTCGTCACCACCATCAGCGGCATGACGCTGCTGTCGCGGATCACCGGCCTCGCGCGCGAGAGCATCAAGGCCGTGGTGTTCGGCGCCGGCCCTGCCATGGACGCGTTCGAAGCGGCGTTCCGCCTGCCGAACCTGCTGCGCCGGCTGTTCGCCGAGGGCGCGATGAGCCAGGCGTTCGTGCCGATCGTCGCCGAATACCATCGGCGCCGCGGCGAGGAAGCCACGCGCGGGCTCGTCTCCCGCGCCGCCGGGCTGCTCGCGCTGATCCTGCTGGTGGTGTCGGTGCTGGGCGTGATCGCCGCGCCATGGCTCGTCTACCTGCTGGCCGGCGGCTTCGCGCGGACGCCCGGCAAGGTCGAGCTCACCGCGCAGATGATCCGCATCATGTTTCCCTACATCCTGTTCATCTCGCTCACGTCGCTTGCCAGCGGCGTGCTCAACGTGTACCGCCGCTTCGCCGTGCCGGCGTTCACGCCGGTGCTGCTCAACCTCTGCGTGATCGGCGCGGCGGTCGTGCTGGCGCCGTATTTCGATCCCCCGGTGCTGGCGCTGGCGTGGGGCGTGGCGGCCGGCGGCGTGGCGCAGCTCGCGTTCCAGCTGAAGCCGCTCGCCGCGATCGCGATGCTGGCGCGACCGCGCCTCGACTGGCGCGACCCCGGCGTGCGACGCGTGCTGCGGGCGATGGGCCCCGCCGTGATCGGCGTGTCGGCGGCGCAGATCTCGGCGCTCATCAACACCCAACTGGCGGCGTGGCTGGGCGACGGCCGGATTTCATGGATCACCTATGCCGACCGCCTGATGGAATTTCCCAGCGCGCTGCTCGGCGTCGCGCTCGGCACGGTGCTGCTGCCGTCGCTCGCCAAGCATCACAGCGACGCCGATCCGGCCGCGTATTCGGCGCTGCTCGACTGGGGGCTGAGACTCGCGTGCCTGCTTGCGCTGCCCGCCGCGGTGGCGCTGTGGGTGCTCGCGCTGCCGATGATCGTCACCCTCTACCAATACGGGCATTTCTCCGTCAACGACGCGCTGCAGACCCGCGATGCGCTGCTGGGTTACAGCGTGGGCCTGCTCGGCATCATCCTGGTCAAGATCCTCGCGCCCGGCTTCTACGCGCGGCAGATGATGAAGACGCCAGTGAAGGTCGCGTTCGCCACCGTGCTCGTCACGCAGGCCATCGCGCTGACGCTGATGTGGCGGATCGGGCATGCGGGCCTCACCCTCGCCACCAGCATCGGCGCGTCGTTCAACGCGGCGATGCTGTTCGCGCTGCTCGTGCGCCGCGGGCTCTTCCAGCCGCGGCCGGGATGGGGCGGGTTCGTGGTCAGGATCGTCGTCGCGCTGTGCGTGCTGGCGGCGGTGCTGCTGGCGCTGGTCGGTTCGCCCGACGCGTGGCTCGCGGCCAACCTCTGGCATCGCCTGCTGCGCCTCGCCGGTACGATCGCCGCCGGTGCGTTCGCCTATTTCGCGACGCTGGCGCTGCTCGGTTTCCGCGTCGCCGACTTCGACCGGCGCGAGGTGCATTGAGCCGCGGCTCGCGGCGCAATCGCGGCCCGCTGCGGAACCCCTGCGAGCGTCGCCGTCAGTCGCCGCCGCCGCGATGCGGACAGCGCGGCTTGGTGCAATCGGCGTAGAGGTAAAGCGCGTGATCGCGGATCTCGAAGCCGCGGTCGTGGGCGATGCGGGTCTGCCGCTTCTCGATCTCGGCGTCGTAGAACTCCTCGACGCGGCCGCATTGCATGCACACCAGGTGGTCGTGGTGCGTGCCCTCGTTCAGCTCGAACACCGCCTTGCCCGACTCGAAGTGATGGCGCACCAGCAATCCCGCCTGCTCGAACTGCGTGAGCACGCGATAGACGGTGGCGAGCCCGATGTCGAGATCCTCGGCCACCAGCATCCGGTAGACGTCCTCGGCGGTGAGATGGCGCACCTTCGAGTGCTCGAACAGGCTGATGATGCGCAGCCGCGGCAGCGTGGCCTTGAGGCCTGCGCTCTTGAGGTCGTGGGTGGTCATCGGCGGATGTCCGGGCGCGGGTCCGGCGCGGACCCCTCGCGGCTATAATAGCCATTACATCAGGTCATTCCCATAGCGATTCAACGTGCTTCCGGTTTTTCTCCGCCGCCTCGCCGCGTGCGCCCTCGCCTCGCTCGCGCTGTCGTCGTGCCAGACGGTCGACAGCATGCTGCCGACGTGGCGCTCGTTCGGCGTCTACAAGCTCGACATCAACCAGGGCAACTACATCACGCAGGACATGGTGGAGAAGCTGAAGGTCGGCATGAGCGCGTCACAGGTGCAGTCGGTGCTCGGCACGCCGATGCTCGCCGACCCGTTCCACGCCGATCGCTGGGACTACCTGTACCGCTACACGCGCCAGGACAAGGTCATCGAGAGCCGCGAGTTCCGGGTGTTCTTCGCCGACCAGAAACTCGCGCGTTGGGAAGGCGACGAGGTGCCGAGGTCGGCCATCGAGCTCAACCGCATCGCCACCGAGCGCTCGCTCGGCAAGCCGGCAGAAGACGATCGCGGCTTCTTCCAGCGCTTCCTCGACATCTTCCACAAGCATGATTGAGCCGTTGCGCGCGGCGCGGCGCCGGCGATGACGCTGCGCATCGGCATCGCCGGCGTGTCGGGGCGAATGGGCCAGGCGCTGGTGGAAGCGGCGCTCGCCGCACCCGAGCTCGCGATCGGTGCCGCGCTCGACGTCGCCGCAAGCCCGCTGGTCGGCACCGATGCGGGTGCGCACCTCGGGCGCGTCACCGGCGCGATCGTCGGCACCGACGTCGACGCGGCGCTCGCGCACTGCGACGTACTGGTGGATTTCACGCGGCCCGCGGGCACGCTGGCGCACGCCGCGGCCTGCGCGCGGCACGGCAAGCGCCTCGTCGCCGGCACCACCGGCCTCGACGCCGCGCAGAAGGCCGCGCTCGCGGACTTCGCGTCGCGCGTCGCGATCGTGTTCGCGCCGAACATGAGCGTCGGTGTCACCGTGCTGCTGGCGCTGGTCGAGCTCGCCGCCGCGCGCCTCGGTCCGGACTTCGACATCGAGATCGTCGAGATGCACCATCGTCACAAGGTCGACGCGCCGTCCGGCACCGCGCTCGGGCTCGGCGAGGCCGCCGCGCGCGGCGCCGGCGTGGCGCTGGCCGACCACGCGGTGTACGCGCGCAAGGGCATGACGGGCGAGCGCCGACCCGGCGCGATCGGCTTCGCCGCGCTGCGCGGCGGCGACGTCGTCGGCGAGCACAGCGTGATCTTCGCCGGCGCCGGCGAGCGCATCGAGCTCACGCATCGCGCGACGTCGCGTGCGACGTTCGCTGCGGGTGCATTGCGCGCCGCGCGCTTCGTCGCCGGCAAGCCGCCGGGCCTCTATGGCATGCACGACGTGCTGGGACTGTGACGGTGGCGCGCTGCGCGCGGCGGATGGCGCGACGCGCACGTTGACGCAACGGCCGCCGAGGCTTGCCGCCACGGGGCGTTGGCGGTAGAATGCGGTGCTTCGAAGCGGGGAAGGGCGACCTTCCCCGTTTGCACGTCCGCCGCGCGGCGTTTTGCAATCGTGCGAGCGGCGTCGCCGCCGCGCGAGTGCCTGTCGCGCGCTTCGAGGCGGACATCGCCGATCCGAAGCTCCCCGGCCCGAAACCATGCCCGATTCGCACGTCACTCCCGCCACGCCCGCACCGGCGGTGCTGTTCGCGCCGCGTCGGCCGGCGATCCTCGCGCTCGCCGACGGCACGCTGCTGCGCGGCGTGGCGATCGGCGCCGACGGCCGCGCCGCGGGCGAAGTGGTGTTCAACACGTCGATGACCGGCTACCAGGAGATCCTCACCGATCCGTCGTACGCGGGGCAGATCGTCACGCTCACGTATCCGCACATCGGCAATGTCGGCGTCAATGCCGAGGACGTCGAGTCGCGCAAACCCTTCGTCGCCGGCCTCGTGATCCGCGACCTGCCGCGGCAGGTGTCGAATTTCCGGTCGCAGCAGGACCTCGGGACCTACCTCGCGCAGAACGGCGTGGTGGCGATCGCCGACGTCGACACGCGCCGGCTGACGCGCATCCTGCGCGAGAAGGGCGCGCAGAACGGCGCGATCGTCGCGGCATCCATGATCGACGCCGCCACCGAGCGCGCGGCGCTCGATCTCGCGCGCGGCGCGCCGGCGATGGCGGGGCTCGACCTCGCCCAGTCGGTGACGGCGAGCGCCGGCTACGACTGGACGGCGAGCACGTGGGCGCTCGGCGTCGGCTACCGCGAGCTGGCGGCGCCGAAGCTGCACGTCGTCGCCTACGATTTCGGCGTCAAGCACAACATCCTGCGCATGCTCGCCGAGCGCGGCTGCCGCGTCACCGTGGTGCCGGCGCAGACGGCTGCTGCCGACGTGATGGCGTTGCGCCCGGATGGCGTGTTCCTGTCGAACGGTCCGGGCGATCCCGAACCCTGCGATTACGCGATCGACGCGATCCGCGAGATCGTCGAGCGCGACGTGCCGACGTTCGGCATCTGCCTCGGCCACCAGCTCCTCGGCCTCGCCTCCGGCGGGCAGACGGTCAAGATGAAATTCGGCCATCACGGCGCCAACCACCCGGTGCTCGACAAGGATTCCGGACACGTGTTCATCACCAGCCAGAACCACGGCTTCGCCGTCGATCCGGCATCGCTGCCGGGCAACGTGCGCGTCACCCACGTGTCGCTGTTCGACGGCAGCCTGCAGGGCATGCAGCGCACCGACCGCCGCGCGTTCAGCTTCCAGGGCCACCCCGAGGCGAGCCCGGGACCGCACGACATCGGCCATCTCTTCGACCGCTTCGTGGCGCAGATGACGGAGGCCAGGCCGCAATGAGCAGGACCAACGACATCGCCGCCGTGCGCGCGGCACTGGACGAGGCCGCCGGCGCGCTCGACGCGCTGCGCGCCAACGCCGCGGTCATCGACGCGGTCGCCCGCGCCGGCGAGCTCCTCGCCGCGACGTTCACCGCGCGCGGCAAGGCGATCTCGTGCGGCAACGGCGGCTCGATGTGCGACGCGATGCACTTCGCCGAAGAGCTGTCCGGGCGCTTTCGCGACGATCGGCCGGCGTACGCCGCCGTGGCGATCAGCGACGTCACGCATCTCACCTGCGTCGGCAACGACTACGGCTTCGACCGCGTGTTCGCGCGCTACGTCGAGGCGCACGGCAATGCCGGCGACGTGCTGCTCGGCATCTCCACCAGCGGCACCAGCCGCAACGTCGTCGCCGCCGCCGAGGCGGCGCGTGCACGCGGCATGCGCGTCATCGCGCTCACCGGCAAGCCCGGCTCGCCGCTCGAGGCGCTGGCCGACGTCGCCATCGTCACCGCGGGCGGGCGCTACGCCGACCGCGTGCAGGAGCTGCACATCAAGGTGATCCACATCCTGATCGAGCTCGTCGAGCGGCATCTCGCGCCGCCGGCGGGCTGACGCCGATGCCGAAGCGCACCGACCTCAAGTCGATCATGGTGATCGGCGCCGGCCCGATCATCATCGGCCAGGCCTGCGAATTCGATTATTCCGGCGCGCAGGCCTGCAAGGCGCTGCGCGAGGAAGGCTACCGGGTCGTCCTCGTCAATTCCAATCCGGCGACGATCATGACCGACCCGGAGATGGCCGACGTCACCTACATCGAGCCCATCACGTGGCCGATGGTGGCGCGGATCATCGAGCGCGAGCGCCCCGATGCGCTGCTGCCGACGATGGGCGGGCAGACCGCGCTCAACTGCGCGCTCGACCTCGCGCGCGAGGGCGTGCTGTCGAAGTTCGACGTCGAGCTGATCGGCGCGTCGAAGAAGGCCATCGACAAGGCGGAGGATCGCGAGAAATTCAAGGCGGCGATGACGCGCATCGGCCTCGCCTCGGCGCGCTCGGGCAGTGCACGCACGATGGAGGACGCGCACCGCGTGCAGGCCGACATCGGCTTTCCCGCGATCATCCGGCCGTCGTTCACGCTCGGCGGCACCGGCGGCGGCATCGCCTACAACAAGGACGAGTTCGAGGAGATCTGCAAGCGCGGCCTGCAGATGAGCCCGACGCACGAGCTCCTGATCGAGGAATCGCTCCTCGGCTGGAAGGAGTTCGAGATGGAGGTCGTGCGCGATCGCAAGGACAACTGCATCATCGTCTGCTCGATCGAGAACCTCGACCCGATGGGCGTGCATACCGGCGACTCGATCACCGTGGCGCCGGCGCAGACGCTCACCGACAAGGAATACCAGGTGATGCGCGACGCGTCGATCGCCGTGCTGCGCGAGGTCGGCGTCGACACCGGCGGCTCCAACGTGCAGTTCGCGGTCAACCCCGCCGACGGCCGGATGATCGTCATCGAGATGAATCCGCGCGTGTCGCGCAGCTCGGCGCTGGCGTCGAAGGCCACCGGCTTCCCCATCGCCAAGATCGCCGCCAAGCTCGCGGTGGGCTACACGCTCGACGAGCTCGCCAACGACATCACGTCGGTCGCCGGCGGCCGGCGCATGCCGGCGTCGTTCGAGCCGACGATCGATTACGTGGTCACCAAGGTGCCGCGCTTCGCGTTCGAGAAGTTCAAGGCCGCCGACGACCGCCTGACGACGCAGATGAAGTCGGTGGGCGAGGTGATGGCGATCGGCCGCACGTTCCAGGAGTCGCTGCAGAAGGCGCTGCGCGGGCTCGAGACCGGCGTCGACGGCTTCAACCTGAAGTCGGTCGACATGGAGAAGATCAGCGACGAGCTCGCCTATCCGCGCGCCGAGCGTCTGTGGTACGTCGCCGACGCGTTCGGCGTCGGCATGTCGCTCGAGGAGATCCACGGCTACACGCGGATCGATCCCTGGTTCCTGTCGCAGATCAAGGAAATCGTCGACACCGAGCTCAAGGTCGAGACGCGCACGCTGCAATCGATCACGCACGACGAGATGCGCGCGCTGAAGCGGATGGGCTTCGCCGACCGCCGCCTCGCGCACTTGCTGAAGTCCGACGAGGACGCGGTGCGCGCGCGGCGCCACGCGCTCGGCATCCGCCCGGTGTTCAAGCGCGTCGACACCTGCGCCGCCGAGTTCGCCACGCAGACCGCATACATGTATTCGACGTACGAGGACGAGGACGAATCGGCGCCGAGCGACCGCCGCAAGGTGATGGTGCTCGGCGGCGGTCCCAACCGCATCGGCCAGGGCATCGAGTTCGACTATTGCTGCGTGCACGCGGCGATGGCGCTGCGCGAGGACGGCTTCGAGACCATCATGGTCAACTGCAACCCGGAGACCGTGTCCACCGACTACGACACCTCCGACCGCCTGTACTTCGAGCCGCTGACGCTGGAAGACGTGCTCGAGATCGTCGACCGCGAGAAGCCCTGGGGCGTGATCGTCCAGTACGGCGGGCAGACGCCGCTCAAGCTCGCGCGCGCGCTGGAGAAGAACGGCGTGCCGATCATCGGCACGTCGCCGGACATGATCGACGTCGCCGAGGACCGCGAGCGCTTCCAGCAGATGATCGAGCGGCTGGGCCTCAGGCAGCCGCCCAACCGCACGGCGCGCACCGAGGCCGAGGCGCTGGCCGGCGCCGAGGCGATCGGCTATCCGCTGGTGGTGCGCCCGTCGTACGTGCTCGGCGGGCGGGCGATGGAGATCGTCCACGACCCGCGCGACCTGGAGCGCTACATGCGCGAGGCGGTCAAGGTCAGCAACGATTCGCCGGTGCTGCTCGACCGTTTTCTCAACGACGCGATCGAGGTCGACGTCGACGCCATCAGCGACGGCACCGACGTGCTGATCGGCGGCATCATGGAGCACATCGAGCAGGCGGGCGTGCATTCCGGGGACTCGGCGTGCTCGCTGCCGCCGTTCTCGCTGTCGCCGGAGCTGCAGGCGGAAATGCGCCGCCAGACCGTGCTGATGGCCAAGGCGCTCGACGTCGTCGGCCTGATGAACGTGCAGTTCGCGATCCAGGACGGCGTGGTGTATGTGCTGGAGGTCAATCCGCGCGCGTCGCGCACCGTGCCCTACGTGTCCAAGGCCACCGGCCGGCCGCTGGCGAAGATCGCCGCGCGCTGCATGGTCGGCCAGTCGCTGCGCGCGCAGGGCGTCTCCGGCGAGATCCTGCCGCCGTATTTCTCGGTCAAGGAAGCGGTGTTCCCGTTCATCAAGTTTCCCGGCGTCGACACGATCCTCGGCCCGGAGATGAAATCGACCGGCGAGGTGATGGGCGTGGGCGACACGTTCGGCGAGGCGTTCATCAAGAGCCAGCTCGCCGCCGGCGTACGGCTGCCGACCAGCGGCAACGTTTTCATCAGCGTGAAGAATGCCGACAAGCCGCGCGCCACCGAGGTGGCGAAACGCCTGGCCAAGCTGGGCTTCGGCCTGATCGCCACGCGCGGCACGGCGGCGGCGCTGGCCGATGCGGGCCTGCCCGTGCGCACGATCAACAAGGTGGCCGAGGGGCGCCCCAACATCGTCGACCTGCTGAAGAACGACGAGATCGCGATGGTGATCAACACCGTCGAGGAGAAGCGCACGGCGATCCAGGACAGCTACCACATCCGCCGCGCGTCGCTCACCGACCAGGTGCCGACGTTCACCACGATCGCGGGCGCGCGCGCCGTGGCGATCGGTCTCGACAACCTGGCGAGCCTCGCGCCGTATTCGCTGCAGTCGCTGCACGAGCGCTTGCCGTCGGCGGACCCCGTCGCCATATCCGCGAAAGCGGCCGCCACGACCTGACTCCGGGGTGGCCGGCACCGGGCGCGACAGCGTGTCCGCCGGACACCCACGACACGAACCATGACCAAGACACCGATGACCGTCGAAGGCGCACGGCGCCTCAAGGCCGAGCTCGCGCGATTGAAGAGCGTGGAACGCCCCGCAGTGATCGCCGCGATCGCCGAGGCGCGCTCGCATGGCGACCTCTCGGAAAATGCCGATTACGACGCGGCCAAGGAGCGCCAGGGCTTCATCGAGGGACGCATCGCCGACTTCGAGCACAAGCTCGCCGGCGCGCAGGTGATCGACCCGGCGACGCTGGATGCCGAGGGCCGCGTGGTGTTCGGGGCGACGGTGACGATCGAGGATGCCGATTCCGGCGAGGCACGGACCTACCAGATCGTCGGCGACGACGAGGCCGACATCCGCCACGGCAAGATCTCCATCAACTCGCCGATCGCGCGGGCGCTGATCGGCAAGTCGGAAGGCGACGTGGCGGAGGTCGTGGCGCCGGCCGGCGTGCGCAGCTACGAGATACGCGGCGTGCGCTACGCCTGAGGCGCAGGCTCAGCGCGGCGTGGGCGACAGTCCGCGCAGGAAGTCGATGCCGCGCACGATCGCCGTGGCGACACCGTCGGCGATCTGCAACTGGCGAATCGCCGCTTCGCGGTCGGCGCGGCTCATTTGCACATCGTTGAGGCAGGCCTCGAGGGACTTCTCGGCCAAGGGCGGGCGGTGCGAATGCATGGGGCTCTCCGGGTGATTGTGGCCGCGCAATGGTGCGGCGCACAATCAATATACGGTTCGCCCGGCGGAAATCCCAATCGCATGATCCGATGCCTGCGATCGGCGGCGCCGATCGCGTCAAGCAATTGATTTTACTAATTTATACGGCGCAGGACTCAGCCGCCGCGGCCGCGCTTGCGGATTGTCGGCGTATTGGGCGTGGCGGCAACGAAGCGTCCGGCGCCGCGACGCGAGAAATAGGGCAACGCGTTGCCCGAGCCGTCCTGGCCGGGCCGCGTGCGCCGGCGCAATGCCTCCGCCCCGGGTGGCGCGCCGGGGCGCGTCGCCGGCCGGACCGACGGGCGCGACGTCGCGGCGGGCGCCGCGGCGGCCGGCTTGTCCTTGTTTTCGCGCCAGAGGATCAGGAGCTTGCCCAGGTGCTGCACCGGCGCGCAGTCGAGCTTGGCGGTGATCTCCGCGAGCATCGCCTCGCGCTCGGCGCGCGATTCGTTGTGCACGCGCACCTTGACGAGCTCGTGCGCGAGGAGCGCGACGTCGATCTCGTGCAGTACCGCCGGGGTCAGGCCCTGCTGGCCGATGGCCACCACAGGCTCGAGGTGATGCGCGCGCGCCCGAAGCGCGCGCCGCTGGGCCGATTCGAGTGTCGTCATGCCGCCAGTTTAGCGCGCCGGCTTCGTGTAATGTCGGCCGCATGAAAGGCAAGTCCGCGACCGGGCCGCTCAATCCGGCCGGCCGCAAGCACCGCTTCGGCAAGGCGTGGATGCACGAGCACGTCACCGACCATTGGGTGCAGGAAGCGCGCCGGCTCGGCTACCGCTCGCGCGCGGCGTTCAAGCTGCTCGAGATCGCCGACAAGGACAAGCTTTTCCGCCCGGGCATCCGTGCGGTGGACCTCGGCGCCGCGCCCGGCAGCTGGAGCCAGGTCCTCGCGCAGAAGCTCGGGCGCGCGGGCCGGATCGTCGCCATCGACCTGTTGCCGATGGACGCGATCGCCGGGGTGGCGCTGATCCGCGGCGATTTCGCCAGCGACGAGGGCCTGGCGGCCGTCGAGGCGGCGCTGGACGGGCGCAACGTCGACCTCGTGGTCTCCGACATGGCGCCCAACCTCTCCGGCATCGATGCCGTCGACCGCGCGCGCGGGGTTCACCTGGCCGAACTGGCGCTGGAATTCGCCGCGGCGTGGCTCGAACCCGGCGGCGACCTCGCGGTCAAGATGTTCCAGGGCGAGGGCTTCGATGCCTACGTGCGGCAGGTAAGCGGCCACTTTCGCAAGACCTACGTGCGCAAGCCGAAGGCCTCGCGGGACCGCAGCCGGGAAGTGTTCGTGGTCGGCAAGGGCTTCCTTGGCCGCGCCGACGAGGGCGGCACCGGCCGAAACGGCTAGAATCCGCCATGGATGTCCCCAAGTAGGGGACCAGGCATCAAGGGCATGTCCGCGCGCGGTCGCGCCGGCAAGCCTACTTGCGACCGACGACCGCCGCCGGGAGTGGCATTTGAACAACCTCTTTAAGAACATCGGGATCTGGGTGGTCATCGTTTTCGTGATCCTGATCGTCGTCAAGCAGTTCGACGCGCGGCAGACGGTTCGCGACAACCCCTCGTATTCCGAATTCATGGACCAGGCCAAGTCCGGCAAGGTCGAGTCGGCGACGATCGAGGGCCGCAAGATCACCTGGGTGTCGACCGACAAGAAGAAGTTCGTCACCTACAGCCCGGGCGACATCTGGATGGTGGGCGACCTCGTCAAGGACGGCGTCAAGGTCGACGCCAAGCCCGAGGAAG
The DNA here is from genome assembly GCA_036003195.1 of Casimicrobiaceae bacterium. Classification (GTDB taxonomy): domain Bacteria; phylum Pseudomonadota; class Gammaproteobacteria; order Burkholderiales; family Casimicrobiaceae; genus VBCG01. The sequence goes on along the minus strand of DASYSP010000013.1, from coordinate 1,163 downwards.
AACAGAGCTTCCTGGCGCAGGTGTTCATCTCCTGGTTCCCGATGCTGCTCCTGATCGGCGTCTGGATCTTCTTCATGCGCCAGATGCAGGGGGGCGGGCGCGGTGGCGCGTTCAGCTTCGGCAAGAGCAAGGCGCGGATGCTCGACGAGGCGAACAACACGGTCACCTTCGCCGACGTCGCGGGCTGCGACGAAGCCAAGGAGGACGTGGCCGAGCTGGTCGAGTTCCTGCGCGACCCGTCCAAGTTCCAGAAGCTCGGCGGGCGCATCCCGCGCGGCGTGCTGATGGTGGGCTCGCCGGGGACCGGTAAGACCCTTCTGGCGCGCGCGATCGCCGGGGAAGCGAAAGTGCCGTTCTTTTCCATCTCGGGCTCCGACTTCGTCGAGATGTTCGTCGGCGTGGGCGCGGCGCGGGTGCGCGACATGTTCGAGCAGGCGAAGAAGAACGCGCCCTGCATCGTGTTCATCGACGAAATCGACGCGGTGGGCCGCCATCGCGGCGCCGGTCTCGGCGGCGGCAACGACGAGCGCGAGCAGACCTTGAACCAGTTGCTGGTCGAGATGGACGGCTTCGAGACCAACGAAGGCATCATCCTGATCGCCGCCACCAACCGGCCCGACGTGCTCGACCCGGCGCTGCTGCGGCCCGGCCGCTTCGATCGCCAGGTGATCGTGCCGAATCCGGACGTGGTCGGCCGCGAGCAGATCCTCAAGGTGCACGTGCGCAAGGTGCCGCTCGCGCCCGACGTCAACCTCAAGACGGTCGCGCGCGGCACGCCCGGCTTCTCGGGCGCCGACCTGATGAACCTCGTCAACGAAGCCGCCCTGATGGCGGCGCGGCGCAACAAGCGCATGGTGACGCAGATCGAGTTCGAGGACGCCAAGGACAAGGTGATGATGGGCGCCGAGCGCAAGTCGCTGGTCATGACCGAGGAGGAGAAGCTCCTCACCGCCTATCACGAAGGCGGCCATGCCATCGTCGCGCTCAACGTTAAGGCGACCGACCCGGTGCACAAGGCGACGATCATTCCGCGCGGCCGTGCGCTCGGCATGGTCATGCAGTTGCCGGAACGCGACAAGTTGTCGATGAGCTATGAACAGATGACCTCGCGGCTGATCATCATGATGGGCGGCCGCGTCGCCGAAGAGATGATCTTCGGTCAT
>DASYSP010000012.1:0-15677 GCA_036003195.1 Casimicrobiaceae bacterium | reverse complement strand
GCTGCGCACCGAGCTCGGCTACGCCGACTACCTCGGCGCATTGCAGCGCTATCGGCTCGACGCGATGAACGATCCGGAACTCCTGCGAATGTCGGCTTTCCTGGTCGACTATCCGTTCGCGAGCCGGCTCTACCCGGGCGCGATGGCGGCGATCGCGCATCTGCGCCGCTTTGGGACCCCGGTGATTCTGACGGACGGCGACGTCGTGTTCCAGCCACTCAAGATCCAGCGTTCCGGGCTGTGGAATGTGGTCGCCGGGCGCGTGCTCATCTACATCCACAAGGAACGCATGCTGAGCGAAGTCGAAAGGCGATTTCCGGCGCGCCACTACGTCATGGTCGACGACAAGCTGCGCATTCTCGCCGCGATGAAGGCGCTGTGGGGCGACCGGCTGACGACGGTGTTCGCGCGGCAGGGTCACTACGCGCTTGACCCGGCGAACGCCGTTGCGTATCCACCGGCGGACCTGACGGTCGAGCGCATCGGTGACCTCGTCGAGGTCGATCCGGCGGCGTTGCTCGGACATGCCTGAGCGTGTCGCGCGCGACAGAACACGCGCGCGAACTCCACCCTTGACCCGCAATTGCCGGGCGCACGAAAATCGAGCGTGACCACGTCTTCCACGAATGTTGACGGCTTCGAATCCACGGTCGCGACCGTCGCCTTCGTCGATCTCGCGGGGTTCAGCGCGCTCAGCGACGTGTATGGCGATACATCGGCCATTGCGGTGCTCACGCTTTTCGAGCAATTGGTGCGCGAGGCCCTTGGTCCGCTCGGCGCACCGATCAAGTGGATCGGCGATGAGGCGATGTTCGGATTCGCCGATCCGCAAGCCGCGCTTGGCGTGCTCGGACGCCTGCTGCCGGCTTGCCGGTCCGAGCCTCTGCTGCCGCTGACAAGGACGGGCATCAACCACGGGCCCGTACTGCGCCGGGGAAGCGACCTCTTCGGTTCGACGGTCAATGTTGCGGCACGCATCGCCGCGATCGCGTCGCCGGGGCAGTTGTTGGCGACGCAGCCCGTCGCCACGTTCGCCACAGCGTCGGGAATCGTCGCCCGCGGCATCGGCAACGTAGCGCTGCGATCGATCGCCGAGCCTGTGCCGCTGTTCGCCATTGAAATGGCGCCCGTCGCCGACGCTGCGTGGATCTGTCCGGTCTGCAAGATGCACGCGCCGTTCGAGGCGTACGTCAAGGCGATGCCGACCGGTCCGTGGTTTTGCTCCGAACGATGTGCGGAGGCGTACGTCCGGTCACCACAGACCTATCCTGTTGCCAGGAAGGGCGCAGGCGGCGCACCGGCTTGAGGTAGCGGCGGACTCGAAGGCGTTACCGTTGCCGGCTCCTCTAGGCAGTCAACGTCTGCGCATGCCGCCGCAGGTGCTCCTCGATGAACGTCGCAATGAAAAAGTAGCTGTGGTCGTAGCCGTCGCGCATGCGCAGGTCGAGCGCGACCCCGGCCTTGCCACACGCTTCCTCGAGCAACTCAGGCTTGAGCTGCTCCTTGAGGAACCCATCCGCAGTACCCTGATCGACCAGGATCGGCGGTCCCTTCCACCCGCGATCCGCGATCAGTGCAGTCGCGTCGTATTCGCGCCATGCGGCGCGATCCGGACCGAGATAACCTGAAAGCGCCTTCTCGCCCCAGGGGCAGCGCATCGGCGATGCGATTGGCGAAAACGCGGACACCGATCGATAGAGGTCGGGATTGCGCAGCGCAAGCACCAGCGCGCCGTGTCCGCCCATCGAATGTCCGAAAATTCCGGTGCGCTGCGCATCCACCGGAAACTCGGCGGCGACGAGCGCGGGCAGCTCGCGCGTGACGTACGAGTCCATGCGGTAGCCTGCGGCCCACGGCGCCTGCGTCGCGTCGACGTAGAACCCCGCACCCAGTCCGAAATCGTAGCTGTCCGCCTCGCCCGCAAAGCCCAGCCCGCGCGGGCTCGTGTCCGGCACCACGATCGCGAGCCCAAGCTCGGCGGCGACGCGCTGAGCGCCAGCCTTGACGATGAAGTTCTCCTCCGTGCACGTCAGGCCGGACAGCCAGTACAGCACCGGCACGCGGCCGTGTTTGGCCTGCGGGGGCAGGAACACGCCGAAGCGCATCGCACAGCGCGTTTCCTGCGCCGCATGCCGGTAGACGCCCTGGACTCCGCCGAAGCAGAGGTTGCGGGCGACGGTCTCCACGCTCACGCGTGATACAGCGTGCCCTTCTGCTTCGCCGTGTGCGTGGCGAGCATGTCCATCAGCGGCGGCGACAGGCAGTCGTAGGGCTCGAGGCCGAGTTCCTTCAGCCGCTTGCGCACGTCGCCCATCTTGGCGGGATCGGCTCCGGACTCGATGATCGACGACACGAACGCGGCGAATTCCGGCGGCGACCAACCCGACTCGGGCGACAGCTCGGTGTGGATGAAGTCGATGCCGTACAACGCGTGATCCTTGTTCTCGATGCGCCCGAACATGTGCGTGCCGCAGGCGGTGCAGGCGTGGCGCTGGATCGTCGCACTGGGATCGACCACCTTCAGCTTCTGCTCGTTGGCGGTCACCTTGATGTTGTCGCGGCCGGTCACCGCGACCTGCGAGAACAGCGAGCCCTTCGGCTTCCAGCACTTGGTGCAGCCGCACACGTGGTTGTGCGCCGATTGTCCCTTGACCGAGACCGTCACCTTGTTGTCGGCGCACTTGCACGACAGCGTGCCGCCGGCGAAGTTGGCGGCGGCGTGCTTGATGCCGTTGTCGACCGCGGGGTGGATGGAAGTTGCCATGTCGATGACCTCCTGTTGGTGAGTTGCCAGCGTAGTCGGCGCCGTTCGGCACCGTTCCAACGAGCCTGTCGGATCGTCCGGTGTCAGAACTTGACCACCGCCCGTATCGACTTGCCTTCGTGCATCAAATCGAAACCTTCGTTGATCCGGTCGAGCGGCAGCACGTGCGTGATCAGGTCGTCGATGTTGATCTTCTTGTCCATGTACCAGTCGACGATCTTCGGCACGTCGGTGCGGCCCCGCGCGCCGCCGAACGCGGTGCCTTTCCACACGCGGCCGGTGACGAGCTGGAACGGCCGCGTCTTGATCTCCTGTCCCGAGCCGGCCACGCCGATGATCACCGACACGCCCCAGCCGCGGTGGCAGCATTCGAGCGCCTGCCGCATCACGTCGACGTTGCCGATGCATTCGAACGAGTAGTCGGCGCCGCCGCCGGTGAGCTCGACGAGATGCGGCACGAGGTCGCCCTTGACGTCCTTCGGATTGACGAAGTGGGTCAGGCCGAACTTGCGCGCGAGCGCTTCGCGCGCGGGATTGAGATCGACGCCGATGATCATGTTCGCGCCGACCATGCGCGCGCCCTGCACGACGTTGAGCCCGATGCCGCCCAGGCCGAAGATCACGACGTTGGCGCCGGGCTCGACCTTGGCCGTGTTGATCACCGCGCCGATGCCCGTGGTGACGCCGCAGCCGATGTAGCAGACCTTCTCGAACGGCGCGTCCTCGCGGATCTTCGCCAGCGCGATCTCGGGCAGCACCGTGAAGTTGGCGAAGGTCGAGCAGCCCATGTAGTGATGCACCGGCTTGCCGCCCAGCGAGAAGCGGCTGGTGCCGTCGGGCATCACGCCCTTGCCCTGGGTCGCGCGGATCGCCGTGCACAGGTTGGTCTTGCGCGACAGGCACGACTTGCACTGGCGGCATTCCGGCGTGTAGAGCGGGATGACGTGATCGCCCTTTTTCAGGGTCGTCACGCCGGGACCGACGTCGACGACGATGCCGGCGCCCTCGTGACCCAGGATGGCGGGGAACAACCCCTCGGGGTCGGCGCCCGAGCGGGTGAATTCGTCGGTGTGGCAGATGCCGGTGGCCTTGATCTCGACCAGCACCTCGCCCGCCTTCGGACCGGCGAGCTGGACCGTCTCGATCGTCAACGGCGCTCCTGCCTTGTGGGCGACTGCTGCGCGAACATCCACGGTGGTCCTCCCTCTTCGACTCAGTTAAGGAACAGCTCGCGCTCGAGGCGCAGGTAGGCGCGATTGGCGTTCTGCACGTGCAGGTCGGGATAGCGGTCCCAGCCCGCGAAACGGGGAAGATCGCAGCGCTCGCGCAATTCCGCAAGCCCCACGCCCTGGTGCAGCAACTCGCGCACGCGCGCGTCGAGCGCCTTCAGGTACGCGTCGAAGGCGCCGATGTCCTCGCAGCTGCCGAGCCTTCCATAGGCCGGCACGAGGTGGGCGCAGTGCGTGGCGGCCAGCGACCCGAGCGCACCCCGCCATCCTTCGCCCCCGGTGTCCCGCAGATCCGGAATGCGATCGATCGACACGAGATCGCCGGCGAGGAGCGTACGGGTCGTCTCGTCGAGCACTGCGATCATGCCCACGGACGACGTGTCCGCCGGCACCATGACGCGCAGCGGTCGCCCGATGACGTCGAGCGTCTGCGTGCGCTCGATCAGCCGGTCCGGGGCGACGACCCGGGAGCCGGTCATGAAATCCTCGCCCATGACTTCGCGCAGATTGGCAAGGCAGCCGTCGCAGCGAGAGGCCATCAGCGCGGCGGCGTTGCGGCTCATCAGCACCGGAATGCCGCGGGCCTGGAACGCCGCTGCGCCGAATACGACCTCCTGGGCCGCGTGCGTCAGCACCAGCAGGCGAATGGGCTGGCGCGTCACGCTCGCCACGGCGGTGATGATCTCGTCGCCCTGGCGTCGCGAGGCCCCGCTGTCCACCACGACCACGCCGCGCGGGCCGACCACGAAGGCGACATTGGCGACCCATCCGGTGTTGCTCCAGCCGATTTCTCCTCCCTGGCCCGGCAGCGCGTAAATGCCGGGCGCGACGGCGACAGCCAGCGGCGCGGCGCCCGGCGCAGGGCTGGTCAGGCCGAACGCGGCGACGAGCGTCGCGCCGATCCGCGCGATGCCGGACCCCCGGCCCGCCAATGACTGTGCAGCGCGAAAGGCGCCACCGGAACCGCGAGCCGATTGCGAGGGTGGGATGGTTTTGACGCAGTGCAACATCCATTCGTGCAAGACGGTCAGGGACGGCCAATGATAGGCGCGCAGAAGCGCAAGCGTCGTCGGCAGCGGAACGTGCCGACGACAAGGAATGTACTGTTCAAATTGACAATGCGCAAACAGGGCGCGACACTGGCCGTACATTGCCTCGACGCGCTCCACGCGTACGCACACGCGGACACGCCGGTCATCGACATTTCGACTTGGCAATGGCCAACCAGGAGGGAGCATGAACAGGGCTCTGAGATCGTTGATCGACGGGACGCTGGCGCTGCTTTGCGCGGCGGTTCCGATGGTTGCGGCGGCGAATGCGGACGTCGAGAAGAACATCGCCAATCCCAATAACTGGGCCATGCAGGCCGGCGACATGTACAACCAGCGTTACAGCAAGTTGACGCAGATCAACGCGCAGAACGTCGGCAAGATGCAGGTCGCCTGGATGTTCTCGACCGGCGTGCTGCGCGGCCACGAAGGCTCGCCGCTGGTCATCGGCGACACGATGTACCTGCACACGCCATTCCCCAACAAGGTCTTCGCGATCGACCTCGACTCGCAGAAGATCAAGTGGCGATACGAGCCCAAGCAGGACTCGGCGGTGATCCCGCAGATGTGCTGCGACACCGTGTACCGCGGCTTGGCGTATGCCGAGAACAAGATCTTCCTGCAGCAGGCCGACAGCACGCTCGTCGCGCTCGACGCCACCAACGGCAAGGTCATCTGGTCGGTGAAGAACGGCGATCCGAAGCTCGGCGCCGTCAACACCAACGCGCCGCACGTCTTCAAGGACAAGGTCATCACCGGCATTTCGGGCGGCGAGTGGGGCGTGCGCGGCTTCCTGGCAGCCTACAACATCAACGACGGCCACCTGGTGTGGAAGGCGTACAGCACCGGACCCGACGCCGAGATGCTGGTCGATCCGGACAAGACGATGGCCTGGACGGACGGGTCGATGAAGCCCGTCGGCAAGGACTCGTCGCTGAAGACGTGGCAGGGCGACCAGTGGAAGACCGGCGGCGGCACGACGTGGGGCTGGTACAGCTACGACAAGGCGCTGAACCTGCTCTACTACGGCACCGGCAATCCGTCGACCTGGAACCCGGCGCAGCGGCCGGGCGACAACAAGTGGTCGATGACGGTGTTCGCGCGCGACGTCGACACCGGCATGGCCAAGTGGGCGTACCAGATGACGCCGTATGACGAATGGGATTTCGACGGGGTCAACGAGATGATCCTGGCCGACATCAACGTCAAGGGCAAGCCCACGAAGGCGCTGGTGCACTTCGACCGCAACGGCTTCGGCTACACACTCGACCGCACGACGGGTGAGCTGCTGGTCGCCGAGAAGTACGATCCGGCGGTGAACTGGGCGACCGGCGTCGACATGAAGACGGGGCGGCCGCAAGTGGTGCCGAAGTACTCGACGGCGCACAACGGGCCGGACGTGAACAGCAAGGGCATCTGCCCGGCGGCGCTCGGCAGCAAGGACGAGCAACCGGCATCGTTCAATCCGCGCAACGGCCGGTTCTACATTCCGACCAATCACGTCTGCATGGATTACGAGCCGTTCAAGATCGACTACGTGGCCGGCCAGCCGTACGTGGGCGCGACGCTGTCGATGTATCCCGCGCCCGGCGGCTCCAACATGGGCAACTTCACCGTGTGGGACGCCGGCACCGGCAAGATCGTGCAGTCGAAGTCCGAGCGGTTCTCGGTGTGGAGCGGCGTTCTCACCACGGCTGGCGGCATCGCCTGCTACGGCACGCTCGAAGGCTACCTGAAGTGCGTCGACGCCAACGACGTGAACAAGGAGCTCTTCAAGTTCAAGACGCCGTCCGGCATCATCGGCAACGTCTTCACGTACGAGCACAAGGGCAAGCAGTACATGGGCGTGTTCTCGGGCATCGGCGGCTGGGCCGGCATCGGCATGGCGGCGGGCCTCGAGAAGGACCAGGACGGGCTGGGCGCGGTCGGCGGCTACAAGGAATTGCGCGACTACACCGAGCTGGGAGGTTCCCTCACCGTCTTCGCACTGCCGCAATAGCGTGAGCGGTACCGTCGCCGGCGTGGTTCTTCCGCGCCGGCGACGCTTGACCGTCGCTTCGCGCGCTCCCCGAATTTCGCCCGACGCAACGCTGTCGTGGCGAGCGGTTTCCACGATTCCAAGGCTCCCCCGATGAATGGCTCGTTCCAGGCGCGGCATTGCCTGCCGCTTTGCATGACGCTCTTCTGCGCGCTCGCTGCGGCGCAAACACCCGCCCCGCCAGCGGCCGCGACGGTGCCACCGGCCGCGTCACCCGCCACGGCCTCCGGCACCAAGCTGTACACGGTCGTCGACGGCTACAAGGTCGATCACAACACGATGGAAGGTTTCCGCACCTGGCGCGCCGCCGCCTGCGATCGCTGCCACGGCGCCAACCAGCAAGGCCTCGTCGGACCGTCGCTGATCGAGAGCCTGAAGACGCTCAGCAAGGACGATTTCGTCAAGACCGTGCGCGACGGCCGCCTCGAGAAGGGCATGGTGAGCTTCGCCAACAGCAAGACCGTGATGGACAACATCGACAATCTCTACGCGTACCTGAAGGGCCGCTCGAACGGCGACATCACGCGCACGCACGTCGAAGAGATCAAGCCGTGACCGGCTCGCGTGCAATGACGGTGCAACGTCGCGTGTTGTCGGCGATGGCGCTGGCGGCGTTGACGGCGTTCGCGGGACTGGCGCAGTCCCAGGAAAGGCGCGACGCGTTCCGCCCGTGCATCGACCCGAGCAACCTCCCGTTCGCGAATGCGAAAGGCGAGGGCTTCGAGAACCGCATCGCCGACCTCTTCGCGCAAAAGCTCGGCCTGCCTGTCAGGAACTACACGTTTCCGCAGCGCATGAACTTCATCCGCAACACGCTGCGCTACCGTGCGCCGGGCGAAGACTACGCCTGCGATGTCGTCATGAGCGTTCCTGCGGACTACGACCAGGCGTGGCCCACCTCGCCGTACTACCGGTCCACGTATGCGCTCGTGTATCCGAAGGGCAAGGGCCTCGACTCCGTGAAGCGCGGCACCGATCTCTTCGCGTTGCCGCCGGAGCGCCTGCAGAACCTCGTGATCGGTGTCTACGACCGTTCGCCCGCAGGCCTGTGGCTGACCAAGCACGGACTGGAGGCGCGCGCGAAGCCCTATCCGATGATGTCGCCGGACCCGGACCAGTACCCCGGCTCGATCGTCGACAAGGAGCTCGCGCAAGGCAGGATCGACGCCGCCATCGTGTGGGGGCCGATCGCCAGCTACTACGCCAAGCGCGTTCATAACATGGATCTCGTCGTCGTGCCGCTGCGTTCGGAGCCGGGCGTGAAGTTCGACTATGCGATTGCGATGGGCGTACGCCAGGGCGAAGGCGAGTGGCGGACGACGGTGAACAAGCTCATCACCGACAACCAGGCGGCGATCACCGCCATCCTGCGCGAATATTCGGTGCCGCTGGTCGACGAGCGCGGGGAGCCTCTCCAATAGCGACGCATCGCGGGAGAATTCCGATGGCCATTCGACATGCGCGATACGCACTCCTGGTCCTCTGCGCCGGCGTGCTGCCGGCGCACGCCAACGATTTTCCGACCCGTGCTCGCGTGGAGTTCGTCCTCGGCTGCATGAAGGACAGCCAGGCGCCGCCGCAGGAATCGATGTACAAGTGTTCCTGTGCCATCGATGCGATTGCCGACAAGATGGACTACGCGACGTTTGTCGACCTTTCGACCGTCGCCGACGGCATGACGATCGCCGGCGAGCGCGGCGGTGTCATGCGCGACCTGAAGGACGGCCGGAAGATGGTGGCTTCCTTCCGCGAGGTGGAGAGCAACGCCAAGAAAGCCTGCTTCATCACGCGATAGGGCAAACGGAGCGTCCCCGTGAATGCGGCCCGCCGGTTGTCCTCCGGGCCTTGCTGGCTGCTGGCCGTGCTCGCGATCTTTTGCGCGGTGCGCGCGCCGGCTGCCACCGACGCCACGGACTTCGCGCTCGAGAACCCGGCGCCCGGCGTCTACGTGCACTACGGTGTGGTGGCCGAGATGTCGCGGGCGAACGCCGGCGACGTGGCCAACATGGGGTTCGTGGTCGGCAGCCGCTGCGTCGCCGTCATCGACACCGGCGGCACGTATGCGGTGGGACACGCGCTGCGGGAGGCCATTCGTCGGACGACGCCGCTGCCCATTTGCTATGTCGTGAACACGCACGGGCACCCCGATCACGTCTTCGGCAACGCCGCGTTCGTCGCGGACCACCCCGAGTTCGTCGGCCATGCGCGATTGGCCGATGCGCTGCAGCGCCGTGCGCCCAACTATCTCAAGGCGCTCTACCGCGACCTCGGCAACGTCGCCGAGGGCAGCACCATTGTCCTGCCGTCGCGCAGCGTCGTCGACACGCTGGACCTGGATCTCGGCGACCGGATCCTGACCCTGCGCGCGTGGCCCACTGCGCACACGGATTGCGACCTCACGGTGCTCGATCGCGGCAGCGGCACGCTGTGGCTGGGCGACCTGCTGTTCGTCGAGCATCTTCCGGTGCTGGACGGCAACCTGCGCGGGTTCCTCGCGGCGATCGAGGCCCTGCGCCTGCAACCGGCCGCGCGTGCGATCGCGGGGCACGGCCGCGCTGGCGCGTGGCCGCAGGCGCTCGACGCCGAGGAGCGCTACCTGCGCGGACTCCAGCGCGATGTGCGCGCGGCGATCCGCAAAGGACTCAGCCTTTCGCAAACGCTGGCCGCTAGCACGCCACCGGCGGATCCCGGGTGGCAGCTGGTCGGCGCCTTTCACCGGCGCAACGTCACCGCGGCCTATGCGGAGCTCGAGTGGAGCGAGTGACGGTGGCGGCGTATATTGGGCAAATGATCGGCGACCCGCGGAAGTCTCGCGCATCCGCACGCCTCGCGCGCGTGGCGCTCGTGCTGGCGCTGTGCACTGCTGTCTCGGTGCATGCCCAGGACGCCTCGCCCGACGCGAGCAGGATCTGGCAGAAGGTGCACGCCGACGTGTTCGCCGGCGCGCCGATGGACACCGCGGCCGACGTGATCACGCTCGACACGCCGCAGCGTGCCGAGGACGCGGCGATCGTGCCGGTGGCGATCCGTTCCCGATTCGCGCAGACACCGGCGCGCTCCATCGAGAAAATCTGGCTGATCGTCGACAACAATCCCTCGCCGATCGCGGCGGTGTTCCAGTTCACGCTCGATAGCGGCCGCGCGGATATCGAGACCCGCATCCGCGTCGAGCAGTACACCTGGGTGCGCGCGATCGCGCTGACGCAGGACGGCAAGTTCCACATGGCGGCCAACTACGTGAAGGCGTCGGGCGGCTGCTCCGCACCCGCGGGCAAGGACGCCATCGCCGCGCGCGCCAACCTCGGCAAGATGCGCTTGCGGGTGGCCGACGTGGCGGCGTCCGGAGAGCTGGTGCTCGTGCAATTGATGGTCAGCCACCCGAACGACTCGGGCCTGGCGATGGACCAGGTGACGCGCCTGTACGCGGCGCCCCACTTCGTGCGCCGCGTGGACGTACGCTACGACGGCAAGCCGGTGATGAGCGCGGACGTCGATTTTTCCATCAGCGAGAATCCCAACTTCCGGTTCTATTTCGTCCCCCGCGGCAGCGGCGAGCTGGAAGCGAAGGTCGTCGACAACCGCGATCTCGAGTTCGATACCGTGACGCGCCTCGACGCCGACCGAGGGGGCACGGCGTCGACGATGCACTGAAAGTGTTCAGGCGCCTGTTGTCCGCCGCGAGGACAGGCAAGCAATAGCGTCAAGCGCGTCAATCCTTGACGCTCCCCGCCATCAATCCGCTGACCAGCCATTTGCGCACCAGCACGGTGAAGATGACCACCGGCAGCATGACCACGGTGCCGCCGGCGGCGATCTTCCCCCATTCCCACCCCTCGTATTGCAGGAAGTTGATGATCGCCACGGGCGCCGTCATGGCCTTGGTGCGCGTCAGGATCAGCGCGTAGAAGAAGTCGTTCCACGAGAAGATGAAGCAGAGGACGGCGACTGCGGCGAGGCCGGGCGCCGTCAGCGGCAGCGTGATGCGCAGGAAGGCACTCCAGACGCTGGCGCCATCGAGCCACGCCGCTTCCTCGAGCGCCCTCGGCACGGCATCGAAGAACGACTGCATCATCCAGATGACCAGCGCCAGGTTGAACGTGAGGTAAATCAGCGCGAGCCCCCACACGGTGTCGCTGAGACCCACGTACCGATAGAAGAGGAAGAAGGGGATCGTGAACGTGATCTGCGGCGCCATGCGCGTCGACAGGATCCACATCGCGATCTTGCCGCGCGAGCGGAAGCGCCAGCGCGAAAGCACGTAAGCGGCGGGCGTGCCGACGATCAGCGCAACCAGTGTCGACACGCAGCTCGACACGACACTGTTGAGGAACGAGTGCAGGAACTTGCTCTCGGAAAGCGACGCGTAGTGCGCGAACGTGGGCGTGAACAGCAGCCGGTAGCCGAGAATGTCCTCGTCGGGACGGAACGACATCTGCACGAGCCACACGATCGGGAACAGCACGAACAGCAGCACGAGGCCGAGCGCCACGTTGGCCGACACCCGGCCGACGCGCCGTCGCCACGCGGTGCGCCTGCCAGCGCCACCCGCCGCATCGAGCGCAAGCACGTCAGCCATACGTAGCCGACCTCGCACCGCGACTGCCGATCAGCCAGCTCAGGACGAATACGCTCGCGGTCAGCATGATCGCGATCGCGCTGGCGTAGCCCCAATAGGCGTAATTAAAGGCTTGGGTGAACGCGTAGTAGTTGGTGACCTGCGTGACGGTGCCGGGTCCGCCGCTCGTCAGCACGTAGATCAGCGGGAACGCCTTGATGCTGTCGATCAGCCGGAACAATGCGGCCACCACGATGGCCGGCCGGATGTACGGCAGCTCGATGAACCAGAAGAGCTGGAGCCTGCTGGCGCCGTCCACCTGCGCCGCCTCGAGCGGCTCGCGCGGCACCATCTGCAGTGCGGCCAGGATGATCAGCATCGTGAAGGGAAACCATTCCCAGGTGTCGGCGAAGGCGATCGCCCATAGCGCCGTGTCCGGATTGGTGATCAGCGACGACACGGGCATGTGCAACGCGGCGAGCGCGCGATGGATCGGGCTGATGTCGGGCGTGTAGAGGATCTTCCAGATCAGCGCCGCGACGATGGGCGGCAGCACCATCGGGATGAGGAAGACGGTGCGCAGCGCCTGCACGAGACGGGCGCGACGATTCAGCAGCAGCGCCACGCCCAGACCCAGCAGCGTCTGCGCGACGATTGTCGACGCGGAGAGCTTCAGCTGCACCCACAGCGATTCGACGAAACGGTCGTCGTGCAGTGCGCTCAGGTAATTCTGCGCGGGGGCCGAGAAATCGGTCAGCGACGAGGGGTTGGTCGGCGTCCCCGGTGTCAGGCTGACGACGAAGAGATACAGTGCTGGCGCGAGGGTGAGAGCGGCGAGCAGGACCATCGCCGGCAGCAGGCCGCCGAACACGGCGAGCCGCTGCCGGCGACCGATGCTGTAGCCGCTCGGCGCGGCGGCAACGACAGCGGCCATGGAAGATCTAGCTGTGAACCTTCAAGTCGCTGTTGATGGATCGGGTTCGCCGCGCGCATCTCGAGGTGCCGCGCTTTCAACCGATGCGGTCATCCGCGCGAACGCGGGAATCCAGTTCTGACGCACGGAAGGAATGGCCGAGCGCACAGTTGTCGCGTCAATCCTGGATTCCCGCATGCGCGGGAATGACCAAAAGGACGAACGCCACTAGATCTTGATGCCGGCACGCTTGAGGTCGGCGATGGCACTCGTCTGCGCCAGTTTCATCGAGTCGGCCGCGGACATCTGCTTGGTGACGATGCGCTCGATCGCCTGGCCGATCAGCGTGTCGACCTGCGGAAAGCCCTGCACGATGCGGTACGCCATGTAGTCGCTGCCGCCGGCGGTCTCGATGCCCTTGAGATAGATGTCGGCGACGTCGTTGCCGTTGAGCGTCATGCGCTTCTTGAACTCGGGGCTCTCGACCACCGAACGCCGGCTCGGCGACGAATAGCCCTTCTCGGTCACCGCGCGCATCATCATGTCCTTCGACATCGCCCACTTGATGAATTCCCAGCTCGCCTTCTTGTTCTTGGCACCGACCGGGATTCCCCAGCCGTGCGTCGCGAAGCCGGGGAAGTCGCCCGCGGGCCCCCTGGGGAACGCCGAATAGCGCACCGTCTTGGCTTCCTTGCTGTCGGGATCGGCCGCCGGCATCAGGAAGATGTGGCCCTCGGTCGCATAGTTGCCGCGGCCCTGCTTGAGCGCTGCCGTCACCTGGTCGTAGCTGTACGACAGCACGCCGTTGGGGCCATAGTCGCGCAGCAGGTGCGAGAAGAAATCCGCCGCGTGGATGGCTTCGGGCGTGTCGAGCGTGGGCATCAGGTCGTTCGGCGCGTTGCGAAACACGTTGCCGCCGAACCCCTGCAGGTACGGCGGGAAATTCCATCCGTGGCGATTGTCGCCGACGAAACCCGCGATGCCGTCCTTGTTGGTCGCGGCCGCCACCTTCTCGATTTCGTCGAAGGTCCTGGGCATCGCGAGGCCCAGCTTCTCCATGATGTCGTAGCGGCCGGCGCACGCCATCGAGATGTCGGCCGTCCAGGGAATGCCGTACAGGTTGCCCTGCTTGTCCGACATGATCTTGCGCGTCGCCGGCAGGAAATCCTCCACGTTCCAGTCCGCGGGCGTGTCGTTCTTGACGAAATCGTTGAGCGGCGTGAACCAGCCGGCGCGCAGCCAGCGATCGACGTAGATGAACGTGATGTTGAGGACGTCGTACGACGATCCCCTGGTGGAAAGCTCGAGATCGACGCGCTGGTTGTAGATGAGGAAGCCCGGCGTGTCGTAGTTGACCTTGATGCCGGTCAGCTTCTCGAATTCCGGCAGGTACGTCTGCAGGAGCTTGGGGAAGGGCGCGCTCCAGCAGGAGATGTTGAGCTCGGTGCCCTCGTAGGGCTTGCCCGCGGCAAGCGCCGAGTTGCCCGCCAATGCATAGGCGCCGAGCGCCGCGGCGGACTTGAGCACGCGCCTGCGGTCGAAGCTGGCCGGTGAAGACATGATCTCCCCCTTTTCGGACAGTTGGTGGGTCGTCGGAAACGGCGATGTTAACGATACCATGACCATTCCTGCGGGTGGAAACCGAGGCCGCCGCCCGGGGCTTTACTTTCGTCCCGGACAGTTGCTCAATCTCAAATAGCCGCCCGGCCGACCACCCGTCTGCAAACGGAGGAAATCATGACTCCCGTGCAAACCCAGAAGATCGAGCAACTGAAGGCGGGCTTCCAAGGTGCGATCCTGCTGCCGAGCGACGCCGGCTACGAGGGTGCGCGCGCGATCTGGAATGCGATGATCGACAAGCGCCCCGCGGTCATTGCGCGCTGCACGTCGACCGCCGACGTGGTGCGCGCCGTCAAGTTCGCGAAGGACAACGCGCTGGTGCTCGCGATCCGCGGCGGCGGCCACAACATCGCCGGCAGCGCGCTGTGCGACGGCGGCATCGTGATCGATCTGTCGCAGATGAAGGCGGTCAAGGTCGACGCCGCGACACGCCGCGCCATCGTCGAAGGCGGAGCCACGCTGGCCGACCTCGATGCGGCCACGCAGTCCCACGGCTTGGCCACGCCACTCGGCATCAATTCGACGACGGGTGTCGCCGGCCTGACCGTTGGCGGCGGCTTCGGCTGGCTCAGCCGCAAGTTCGGCATGACGGTCGACAACCTCGAGTCGGCCGAGGTGGTCACGGCTTCCGGCGAGGTGGTGCAGGCGAGCGCCACGCAGCACCCCGACCTGTTCTGGGCGCTGCGCGGCGGCGGTGGCAACTTCGGGGTGGTCACTGCGTTCGAGTACGCGCTGCACGAGGTCGGGCCCACCGTGTTCGCCGGCGCGGTGTTCTACCACGGCGAGGCCGCCGACGACGTGCTCCGCGGATACCGCGACGCCTGCGCCCGGGCCGGCGACGGGCTCACCACGGTGCTCAACCTCACCACCGCCCCACCGGCCCCGTTCCTGCCGGAAGCCGTCCACGGCAAGCCGGTCGTCGCGGTGCTGGGCATGTGGTCCGGTGCCCTCGATGACGGGGACGCCGCCACCAGCCCGTTCCGGCACCTGGCTGAGCCCATCGTCGACCTCTTCGGGCCGATGCCCTACCGGACCATGCAGTCCCTGATCGACCCGCTCTACCCGCGGGGCCTGCACAACTACTTCAACTCGGCGTTCGTCCCCGCGCTGGACGACGCGGTGATGCAGGTGCTCACCACGGCGTACCGAGGGGTGCCCAACCCGCTGTCCGAGCTGCACGTGCACCATCTCGGCGGCGCCATGGCCCGGGTGCCGTCGGACGCCACCGCATTCGCGACCCGCGACCAGGACTTCATCGTCAACGTGGTCGCCCGCACGCCGACCGCCGAGCACTTCGACACCGTCCGGGACTGGGCCCGCGCCATCCCGGGCGCACTCGGATCGGGTCCGGCCTATGTCAACTTCACCGGTGAGGGCGGCACGGACCGGGTGCGCGCGTCGTACCCGCCCGCGACCTACCACCGCCTGGTCGCGGTCAAGGACCGGTACGACCCGGACAACCTGTTCCGTCTCAACCAGAACATCCAGCCGTCCACGACGTGACGGGGG
>DASYSP010000011.1:0-9280 GCA_036003195.1 Casimicrobiaceae bacterium | reverse complement strand
TGCCGGCCTTCTTCTTCACGGCGGCATTCTTGAGCCGCACGTAGGAGGGCAGCCCCTTCTCGAAAGGCGGGAAGGCTTCGCCCGCGATGAGGGGCTCGAGGTAGCGGCGGCACTTGTCGGTGATGTGGAAGCCGTCCGCCGTGATGAAGTCGCGCGGCATCTTCTTTTCCACGTTGGCGACGTCGATGAGCCTGGCGGTGCCGATCTTCCATTTGTACGGCCGGCTCGCGACGCGCACGATCGTCGGCATCACGCCCGACTGTCCGGCCACGGCGAGCTCGACGGCCGCCTTGCCGACCGCGTACGACTGCTCGAGGTCGGTCTTCGAGGCGATGTGGCGCGCGGCGCGCTGCAGGTAGTCCGCGACCGCCCAGTGGTGCTTGAGCCCCAGCTTGCCGCGCACGATCTCGGCGATCCGCGGAGCGACACCGCCGAGCTGCGCATGGCCGAACGCGTCCTTGAGACCCGATTCGGCGAGGAACTTGCCGTCCTTGTCCTGCAGTCCCTCGGAAACGCCGACCGCGCAATACCCGTATTGCTTCACCGCGCCATCGACCTTCGCGAGGAACGCGTCCTGGTCGAACGGGATCTCGGGGAAGAGCAGCACGTGCGGCGCCTGGCCGGCTTTGGTTTGCGCGAGTCCCGTCGCCGCGGTGATCCACCCCGCATGGCGGCCCATGACTTCGAGGATGAAGACCTTGGTGGAGGTCTTGGCCATCGATTCGACGTCGAGCCCCGCCTCCATCATGCTCGTGGCGACGTATTTCGCGACCGAGCCGAATCCCGGGCAGCAATCCGTGATCGGCAGGTCGTTGTCGACCGTCTTCGGCACGTGCACCGCGACGATGGGGTAGCCCATCTTCTCGGAGATCTGCGAAACCTTGAGGCAGGTGTCGGCGGAATCGTTGCCGCCGTTGTAGAAGAAGTAGCCGATGTCGTGGGCGCGGAACACGTCGATCAGGCGCTCGTACTGCGCACGCGATTCGGCGAGGCTCTTCAGCTTGTAGCGACAGCTGCCGAAGGCGCCCCCCGGCGTGCTGGCGAGCGCGCGGATCAGCGCCGCGCGCTCCTTCGACGTGTCGATCAGATCCTCGGTCAGCGCGCCGATGATGCCGTCGCGGCCGGCGAGCACGTTGCCGATGTGACGCCGGTGGCGGCGCGCGGTCTCGATGACGCCGGCCGCGCTGGCGTTGATCACGGCGGTCACGCCGCCGGATTGCGCATAGAAGGCGTTGCGGGGGGCCATCATCGTGTGGATTCCTCGAGTCGTGCGGCGAACGCTGCCGCGCGCGGGTCGCGATCGGCGAGGCGCGCGAGGCGCATCGCGCATTCGCGCACCCGCGCCGCGTCGCCGCGCGCGCGGCAGACCAGCGCGAGATTGTAGACGAGGGCCGCGTCGTCGGGCCGTACAACGCAGGCCAGCGAGGCCGCCGCCTGGGCCTGCGCGTGACGGCCCTGCGCGCGCTCGACGTCCGCCATCAGTGCCAGCGCGTCCGGGTTGTTGGCATCGAGCGCGAGCGCCGCGCGGATCGCCGTTGCCGCGGCCGCCCATTCATGGCGCTCGCAGGCATCGCGCGCTTGCGCCAGCGCCGGTGCAAGCGCCGACTCGAGGCGCGCCCGCTCCGCCGCCCATTTGCGGCGCAACAGCCCCGTGCCGGCGGCGATGCGCGCGTCGTCCAGGTTGCGGCCGCCGCCGGCACCGGAGTCTCCGATGTCCGCATACCAGACGAAGGTGCGCTGGCGCACGAAATGGAAGCGCGCGCGCTGCGCGCATTGCAGGAACCAGTCCCAGTCCTCGTGCACTGGCAGCGCCTCGTCGCACCGGCAGCCCTCCAGCACGAGGCGGCGGTCGACGAGCGCGCTCGACGGATGAATGTAGCTGCGCAGGAAGAGCTCGCTGCGCGCCATCGGCTGGCCGAACGGGCGCGGTGGCGCGTCCTCGACGCGTACGTCGGCGAGGGAATGCACGACGCCCGCCGCGGGATGGGCGGCCGCCGCGTCGGCGAGGCCGCGCAGGTGGCCCGGCAGCCACTCGTCGTCGTCGTCGAGCCACGTCACGTAGCGGCCCTGCGCCACATCGAGACCGGCGTTCGCGGCCGCGGCGCGTGCACGCCCCGCGGAACCGGCGACAAATCGCAGCGGGTGCCGCCCCGCGCTCGCCGGTGGCGGAGGATGCCCCGCGCCGCATGCCGCGACGACGATCGCCTCCAGCGTGACGCCCTCCTGCGCGGCGATCGACGCCAGCGTGCGCGCGAGCGTTGGCCGCGCCATGCTGCGCACGACCACGCTGATGTCCGGTTCGCTCAAGGCGCGCCGAGTGCCGCCACCAGCCGCGCCGCCGCCGCGTTCTGCGGATCCATCGCCATCGCGCGTTGCGCGAGACGGCGCGCACGGTCGCGCTCGCCGCGCGCCAGCACCAGGTGCGCCAGGTTGACGAGGAAGGCCGGCTCGTGCGGGCAGACCGTCGCCGCGAGCGACTGCAGCGCGATCGCCTCGTCGCGGCGCCCGCGCCGATCTTCCACCATCGCCAGCATCTCGAGGGCATGCGGCTCGTTGCGCGCGATGGCGAGGATCTCGTTGCACAGCGACTCGCCGCGCGCATCGTCGCGTGCGGCGACCGCCCGCGACGCCGCCTGCAGCAGCGGCTCGAGCCGGCG
This sequence comes from Casimicrobiaceae bacterium, assembly GCA_036003195.1. Lineage (GTDB taxonomy): Bacteria > Pseudomonadota > Gammaproteobacteria > Burkholderiales > Casimicrobiaceae > VBCG01. Next base: position 6,623 of record DASYSP010000011.1, on the reverse strand, counting down.
GCCGAGGGCCTCGCGCTGCGGCTGCCACTTGGCGTAGATGCGGTCGCGGTAGCGCGCGAATCGCGCCGGGTCGTCGTTGGCGCCGCCGCCGGCGCCCGAGCTGCCGATGTCGGCGTGCCACTCGAACGTGCGCAATCCCGTCGAATGCAGCGGCCCGTGCTGCGCCAGCTGCAGGAAGAAATCCCAGTCCTGCATGATGTCGAACCCGGCATCGAAGCGGCAGCCGGCAGCGACCAGCTCGCGCGCGAAGAGCACGGTGGAAAGATGCAGGAAATTGCGCACGTAGAGCTCGGTCAGCGCGAACGGCTGGCCCCACGGCTGCGTGCTGCCGTCGGCCATGCGCACCCGCGCCAGCGACGCGATCGCCCGGCACCGCGTGCGCGTCGTCGCGTCGACGAGGCCCGCAACGTGCGTCGGATCGATCAGGTCATCGTCGTCGAGGAACGTGATCCACTCGCCGCGCACGGCATCGATGCCGGCGTTCGCCGCCTGCGGCCGCGACAGCGGCTGCGACGCCGGCACGAAACGCAGCAGATGCGCGCCCACGCGTGGCGGCGGCGACGGATGCAGGGGTCCGCTGGCGGCGACGACGACGGCTTCCACCGCCGGGTGTGTCTGCGCACCGATGCAGGCAAGCGCCGCGTCGAGCGTCGGCCGCGCCGTGCTGCGAACGATGACGCTGACGAGCGGTGCAGGCACCGCGACCGCACTACGCGCGAAGCGCGGCGATGCAGGCGTCGCGCACCGCTTCGACGCTGCCGGTGCCGTCGACCTTGCGCACCGTCGGCGCGCCCGGCTCGCCGGCTGCCGCCCAGCGCTGGTAATAGGCGATCAGCGGCTCGGTTTGCGCATGGTAGACGGCGAGGCGCTTTTGCACCGTTTCCCGGCGGTCGTCCTCGCGCTGGATCAGGTCCTCGCCGGTGACGTCGTCCTTGCCGGCCACCTTGGGCGGATTGAACCTGACATGGTAGGTACGCCCGGACGCGAGGTGCACGTAGCGCCCGCTCATCCGCTCGACGATCACGGCGTCGGGCACGTGGATCTCGAGCACGTGGTCGACGCGCACGCCGGCGTCCTTCATCGCGTCCGCCTGCGGAATCGTGCGCGGGAAGCCGTCGAACAGGTAGCCGGCGCCGCAATCGGGTTCGCGCAACCGGTCCTTGACGAGGCCGATGATGATGTCGTCCGACACGAGGGCGCCGCTGTCGATCACGCGTTTCGCTGCGAGGCCGAGTGGCGTGGCGGCCTTGACCGCCGCGCGCAGCATGTCACCGGTGGAAATCTGCGGGATGCCGAAGGCATCCTTGATGAAAGCGGCCTGCGTCCCCTTGCCCGCGCCCGGCGGTCCCAGCAGTATCAATCGCATGTCGTTCAGGTGCCTTCCGTGGAATGGAGTGCGCGCTCCGCCGCGATCAGTCGGCGCACGCGCGCGAGATCGTCGGGCGTGTCCACGCCCGGTGCCGGCGTGGCCGCGGTGACGTCGACGACGATGCGGAAACCATGCCACAGCGCGCGCAGCTGCTCCAGCGCCTCGAATTCCTCGATCGGCGCCGGCGCCAGCGAAGGGTAACGGGCGAGGAACGCCACGCGATAGGCGTACAGACCATAGTGGCGGAAGATCGGCAGTCCCGGCGGCAGCGCGCGCGCGCCGTCGGCGAATGCGTCGCGCGCCCACGGAATGGTCGCGCGGCTGAAGTACAGCGCGTTGCCCGCCGCGTCGCACACCACTTTGACGACATTGGGGTTGAACGCCTCGGCGGGATCGTCGATCACGTGGCAGGCGGTGGCGATGGAGGCATCGGTCTTGGCGGCCAGCGTGTTCGCCATCTGCCGGATCAGCGCCGGGTCGATCAGCGGCTCGTCGCCCTGCACGTTGACCACGATGTCGTCGTCGCCGAGTCCAAGCAGCGACGCCGCCTCCGCCAGGCGGTCGGTGCCGGTGGCGTGGTCGGCGCGCGTCATCAATGCGTCGCAGTCGTGAGCCCGCGCCGCGTCGAGGACCCGCAAGTCATCGGTGGCGATCACCACGCGCGCAGCGCCGCTCTGCCGCGCACGGCGTGCGACCTCGACCACCATCGGCACCCCGCACAGGTCGGCGAGCGGCTTGCCGGGCAGGCGCACCGATGCGTAGCGCGCCGGGATGAGCACCGTGAATGCGAGACGAGTCTCCCCCCGCAGCGAGCTTCGCTCGCCGCCCCCCTCAGGGGGGCGCGCGCCTCGGGGCGGCCCTTCGGCGCTCATCGAGTCTCCCCCCGCAGCGATTTTCGCTCGCCGCCCCCCTCAGGGGGGCGCGCGCCTCGGGGCGGCCCTTCGGTAGGTTCACACTCCCCCCGAAGCGCGCTGCGCGCGCCGCCCCCCTCAGGGGGGCGCGCGCCTCGGGGCGGCCCTTCGGCGCTCATCGCTCGCACCGCGCCCGCGGCGGGCTCACTCGGTGTCGTCCGCGGCGAGCTTGCGGGCTTCGTCCTCCAGCATCACCGGAATGCCGTCACGGATCGGATACGCGAGGCGCGCCGACTTCGACACGAGCTCCTGCCGCTCGCGATCGAACGTCAACGGGCCCTTGGTGACGGGGCAGACGAGGATTTCGAGGAGCTTGGGGTCCATGTCACTTCCCGATGAGGACGCGCACGCGGTCGACGAGCCGCGCATCGAGCTCCGCCGCGATCGGCAGGTAGAAGCAGCGCACGTCGGCGAGCGTGCGGCATTTTACCGCGTCCTTCTCGGTCATCAGCACGACTTCGGCGTCGCCGGGCAGGTCGCCGTCGGCATAGGCGTGATGATCGTCGAACGCGCGCGTGGTGGCGACGATGCCCTGTTCCTGCAGCAGCGCGAAGAAGCGTGCAGGATGCGCGATGCCGGCGACCGCGGCCACGCGTCGCCCGCGCCAGCATGCCGGCGCGTCGTCGGCGATCGCGTCGTCGGCGACGCGACGCCACGCGAGCGGCCGGTGGACGACGCCGGTGTCGCGGCCATCGGCGCTGGCCGTGACGCCGGCGCCGAGGCGCACGATGGCATCGACGGTGGCGAGCCGCGACAACGGCTCGCGCAACGGGCCGGCCGGCAACAGCCGGCCGTTGCCGAAACCGCGCGCGGCGTCGACCACCACGATCTCGACGTCGCGCGCGAGCGCGAGGTGCTGCAGGCCGTCGTCGGCGAGGATCACCGTGCATTCGGGGTGGCGCGCGGCGAGCGCCGCGGCGGCCGCTGCGCGATCGTGGCCGATCACCACGGGAAAGCCGCTGGCGGCGAGGATCAGCGCCTCGTCGCCGGTTTGCGCAGGATCGTCGTCGCGCGCGACCGCCCGCGGGCCGCGCGCGCTGCCGCCATAGCCGCGGCTGACGATGCCCGGGCGCTCCCCGCGCGCCGCCAGCGCATGCGCCAGCGCGACCGTTGCCGGCGTCTTGCCACCGCCGCCGACGGTCAGATTGCCGATCACCACGACGGGACGCGTCGCGCGACGGCTCGCGAGCCAGCCGCGCGCATAGGCGGCGCGCCTCACGCGCACGATCGCGCCGTAAAGCCAGGCGAGCGGAAGCAGCGAGGCGGTGAGCGCCGTCAGGCGCGGGCGATACCACCGCTCGGCGAGCGCCGTTGCCGCCGTCATGCGCCGCGGGCTTGTCAGCCGCTCATTTGCCGGCGGCCGCCCCGCCGGGAGTCGACTGCGTGGCGAACGTGATGTGCGTGAGGCCGGCGAGCCGCGCCGCCTCCATGACGTGGATCACCGACTGGTGCGTGGCGTTGGCGTCGGCGCTGATGATGACGACCGGATCCTTGCCATCGCCGGCGGCGCGCTTCAGCGCATCGGCGAACGCCGCGGACGTGGTGAACGTGAACACGGTCTTGTCGATCACGTAGCGCCCCTGCGCGTCGACGCCGACGTTGACTTCCTTCGGCCGCTGCTTCTGCGCGTCGGCCTCGGCCTCGGGCAGCGTGATCTGCAGCTCGGCGACGCGCTGGTAGGTGGTCGTCACCATCAGGAAGATCAGGATGACGAGCAGCACGTCGATCAGCGGCACGAAGTTGATCTCGGGCTCGTCGCGCCCGCGCGCGCTGCGCAGGTTCATGGCTGCTGCACGCCCGGCAGGCGCCGCCCGCGCGGCGCGGCCGTCAGGACCGCGCGCTCACTTGCGTTCATTGTGGGCGAAGTCGACGAGCTTGATCGCCTGCTGCTCCATCTCGACGACGAGGCCGTCGACCTTGCCGCGGAAGTAGCGGTAGAAGATCATGCTCGGGATCGCGACGATGAGGCCCATCGCCGTGTTGTACAGCGCGATCGAGATGCCGTGCGCGAGCACGATCGGGTTCGATCCGGTCGAGCTCTGCGAGCCAAAGATCTCGATCATGCCGATCACCGTGCCGAGCAGCCCGAGCAGCGGGCCGATGGCGGCGATCGTGCCGAGCGTGGGCAGGAAGCGGTCGAGATCGTGCGTCACCACGCGCCCCACTTCCTCGATCGCTTCCTTCATCACCGGCCGCGGGCTCTTCACGTTCGCGAGCCCCGCGGCGAGGATGCGGCCGAGCGGACCCTGTTGCGCGGTCTTGGCGAGGAGCTCGGGCACGGCGCCGCGCTCACGGTATTCGGCGAGGACCTTGTCGACGAGGCCCTGCGGCGCGACGATCCGCTGCCGCAGCGACCACAGCCGCTCGATGATGAGCGCCAGCGCGATGATCGAGGCGATGATCAGCGGCCAGATCGGCCAGCCGGCGGCTTCGATGAGGGACAGCACGGTCGGTTCTCTCCTTCGGATCGTTCAGCGCACGAATGTTAACCCATCCGCGTCGGCCGCCGCGCCGCTAGCGCGAACCGCCGCCGTCGAGCGCAGCCGTCAGCAACGCGCCGCCGAGCACGATCAGCCAGCACAGATACAGCCAGAGCAGGAACAGCGGCAACGCGGCGAGCGCGCCGTAGATGATCTCGTAGGTCGGCACGTGGGTGACGTAGAAGGCGAAGCCGTGCTTCATCACCTCGAATGCGGCGGCGGCCGCGGCGCCGGCGATCACCGCCGGCACCCAGCGCACCGGCTTGGCGGGCGTGAACTTGTACATGAGCGCGAGCGCCGCAGCGGTGAGCACGATCGGCAGCGGCGCCACGATCCACGCGCCGAGCGTCGTGCTGCGCGGAATGATCGCGCGCGACTGCGCCATGATCCATGTCGTCAGCCAGATGCCGGCGCCGATCAGCAATGGCCCCAGCGTCAGCACCACGAAGTAGACGGGGACGCGGCGCACCAGCGGACGCCCGCGCCGCACGCGGAAGATGAGGTTGATCTCGCGCTCCACCATCGCGAACAGCAGCACCGCGGTGACCGCGATGAACAGCAGCGACAGTCCGCGCAGCTCCGCCGCGTGGGCGGCAAATCCCAGCACGTAGGTATGCACCAGCGTCGAGGCGCTGACGGGCAGCATGTAGCGCAGCAGGAACGCTTCGAGCGAGTTGAGCCAGGTCTCGAACACCGGGAAATGCGCAACGGTCGCCACGCCGACGCTCGCCAGGGGCACGAGTGCCAGCAGCGTGGTGAAGGCCAGTGCCGCTGCGGTGCGCGAAAGATCCAGGTCGCGCAGGCCGCGCGCGAGGTGCCGCAGGACGTAGATCGGGTGCGTCACGCGAACCGCGAGGCGATCCACCACGTCGCCGCCGCGATCGCGGCCGACGCGGGCATCGTCAGGATCCACGCAAAGACGATGCGGCGCGCGATGCCCCAGCGTACCGCCGACAGCTTGCGCGTCGCGCCGACGCCGACGATGGCCCCGGTGATCGTGTGCGTGGTGGACACCGGAATGCCGAAATGCGTGGCGAGGAACAGCGTCGCCGCCCCGGCGCTCTCGGCACAGAAGCCGCCGACCGGCTTCAGCTTGGTGATCTTCATCCCCATCGTCTTGACGATGCGCCAGCCGCCGAACAGCGTGCCGAGCGCCATCGCGCTCTGGCATCCGAGCACCACCCACAGCGGGATGTCGCGCGGACCGAAGGTCGGCGGCAGCGTGCCGAACGCCACCAGCACCAGCGCCACGACGCCCATCGTCTTCTGTGCATCGTTGCCGCCGTGGCCGAGGCTGTAGAGCGCCGCCGACACGAGTTGCAGCCGGCGGAACCAGCGGTCGACACGGTGCGGCGCCTTGCGGAACAGGATCCACGACAGCGCCGTCATCAGCAGCATGCCGAGTGCGAGTCCCAACGCCGGCGACAGCACGATCGCCGCGCCGATCTTGGCGAACCCCGAGCCGACCAGCGCGCCGAAGCCTGCCTTCGCGGCGGCGGCGCCGCCGAGGCCGCCGATCAGCGCGTGCGACGAGGACGACGGCAACCCCACCCACCAGGTGATGACGTTCCAGGCGATGGCGCCGGTCAACGCGCCGATCAGCACGAAGGCATCGACGACGCGCGTCTCGATGACGCCGCGGCCGATCGTGTCGGCGACGGCGAGGCCGAACACCAGGAACGCCACGAAGTTGAAGAACGCCGCCCAGGCGATCGCCCAGTGCGGTCGCAGCACGCGCGTCGACACCACGGTGGCGATGGAATTCGCCGCGTCGTGGAAGCCGTTCATGAAGTCGAATGCCAGCGCGAGCGCGATCAGGAACACCGCCATCGGCAGTCCGATCGAGGCGCCGATCATCGTGTT
>DASYSP010000010.1:0-1895 GCA_036003195.1 Casimicrobiaceae bacterium | reverse complement strand
GGCGATCAGTTGATCCGAAACTTTCTGGAGGTGGCGCGATGATCGACAAAGCGATCAAACGGGTAGTCGACGGTCACGATCTCGATCGCACCGAGATGCACGCCGTCTTCGGCGAAGTGATGGACGGCAACGCGTCCGACGTGCAGAAGTCGGCCTTCCTCGTCGCCCTGCGTATGAAAGGGGAGACGCCGGAGGAGATCACCGGCGCGGCGCTCGCGATGCGGGAGCGCGTGACGCCGCTGAATGTCGACCGCGAACGGCTCGTCGACACGTGCGGTACCGGCGGCGACGGCCGCGGAACGTTCAACATCTCGACCGTGGCCGCCCTCGTCGCCGCGGCGGCGGGAGCGAACGTCGCGAAGCACGGGAACCGTGCGGTGTCGTCGTCGTGCGGCAGCGCCGACCTCCTCTCCGCGCTCGGCGTGCAGATCGACCTCGACGCGCCGCGGATGTCGCGCGTGCTCGAGGACATCGGCATCGCGTTTCTCTTCGCGCCGAAGCTGCATCCGGCGATGGGCGCCGTGGCGCCGATCCGGCGCGAGCTCGGCGTCCGCACGATCTTCAATCTCCTCGGTCCGCTGACGAACCCGGCCTTCGCGCGCCGTCAGGTCCTCGGCGTCTACGCGGCAAACCTCGTCGAGGTGATCGCGCGCGTGCTGCTCGCCCTCGGCGCGGACCACGCCATGGTCGTGCACAGCTACGACGGCCTCGACGAGATCTCCATCTCCGCGCCGACGCACGTCTGCGAAGTCGTCAACGGCGAGATTCGCGACTACGCGCTCGCGCCCGAGGCGCTCGGCGTGGAGCGTTCGCCGATCGAGGCGATCGCCGGCGGCGACGCCGCCGAGAACGCCCGCATCGCGCTGGCGATCCTTTCGGGCGAGTCGAACGGCGCGCGGCGCGACATCGTCGCCGTCAATGCGGGAGCAGCGCTCTACGTGAGCGGCGTGGTCTCGACGCTGCGCGACGGAGTCGCGCTCGCGAGCAACACCATCGCGAGCGGCGCGGCGATGCGGAAGCTCGAAGAGCTCGCGGCCGCCACGAAGGAGCTGGCGTGAGCGACGTCCTGCAGAAGATCGTCGATCACACCCGCGCCCGGATTCCGAACGAGCCCGCGGACCGCGTGGCCGCCGAGCGCGCTGCGGCCGGCCGGAAACCCTTCTCGTTCATCAAGGCGCTCGCGCGCGACGGCGTGAACGTCATCGCCGAGATCAAGGCGGCGTCGCCCTCAGCCGGCGCGATCGTCGACGACCCGGCGGTCGAGTCGATCGCCGCGGACTACGCGCGCGGCGGCGCCGCCGCCATCTCGATCGTCACCGAGCCGGAGTTCTTCCGCGGCTCGCGCGAGTGGATCCAGCGCGCGAAGACGGCCGGGCTGCCGGTCGTGATGAAGGACTTCGTCGTCTCGCCGTCGCAGATCACCAACGGCGTGGCGGCGGGTGCGGACGCCATGCTGCTGCTCGCGTCGCTCCTCGACGCGCGCCGCATCGCCGAGTTCATCGGACTCCTCGACGCGTACGGCTGCGATGCGCTCGTCGAAGTCCACGACGAAGAGGAACTGTCGCGTGCCGTCGACGGCGGCGCGCGCATCATCGGCGTCAACAACCGCAACCTGCGCGACTTCACCGTCGATCTCGGATCGTCGGAACGGCTCTCGGCGCTCATGCCTCCCGACGCCATCCGCGTCGCGGAAAGCGGCATCAAGACTCGAACCGACGTGGAACGCCTGCGGGCCGCGCACTTCAACGCGTTTCTCGTCGGCGAATCGCTCCTGCGACAGAATGACCGCGCCGCCGCCGTCGCGGCGCTCGTGAACGAATCATGAAAGTGAAAATCTGTGGTCTCACCCGCCAGGAAGACGCGCTCTTCGCCGCCGAGTGCGGCGCCGACTTCCT
>DASYSP010000009.1:0-6904 GCA_036003195.1 Casimicrobiaceae bacterium | reverse complement strand
ACTTTCGCGGCGCGCGAATGAGCTCGGGCTGCAGCCCGACGCGCTGGAGCGCTACGGGGCGCGCCTCGATTTCGAGATCCGCACGATCGTGCAGATGGGTTTCGCAGGCTACTTCCTCATCGTGGCCGACTTCATCAACTGGGCGAAGAACAACGGCGTGCCGGTCGGCCCCGGGCGCGGATCGGGCGCGGGCTCGCTCGTCGCGTATTCGCTCGGCATCACCGATCTCGATCCGTTGCGCTACGCACTGCTGTTCGAGCGGTTCCTCAATCCCGAGCGCGTGTCGATGCCCGACTTCGACATCGACTTCTGCCAGGACACGCGCGAACGCGTGATCGACTACGTCAAGGCCAAGTACGGCGCGGAATCGGTGTCGCAGATCGCGACGTTCGGCACGCTCGCCGCGCGCGCCGCCGTGCGCGACGTCGGCCGCGTGCTCGACCTGCCCTACGGCCTCGTCGACGGCATCGCCAAGCTGATCCCGTTCCAGCCCGGGCGCACGGTCACGCTGCGCCGCCCCGGCCGCGAGCGCGAGTCCAACGTCATCTACGCGCGGGAGGCCGAGCCGCAGCTCGAGGCGCGCGAGAAGGCGGAGGACGAGGTGCGCGAGGTGCTGTCGCTGGCCGAGGAGCTCGAGGGGCTGCCGCGCAACGTCGGCATGCACGCCGGCGGCGTCTTGATCGTGCCCGGCAAGCTCACCGATTTCTGTCCGCTGTACGTGCAGCCCGGCGCCGAGGCGCTGGTGTCGCAGTTCGACAAGGACGACGTCGAGGCCGCCGGCCTCGTCAAGTTCGACTTCCTCGGCCTCACCACGCTGACGATCCTCGACTGGACGCTGCGCTACGTGCGAAGGCTCGATCCCGGCAACACGCTGCGCCTCGACACGCTGCCGCTCGACGACCGCAAGACCTACGAGATCTTCCGCACCGCGAATGCCAGCGCGGTGTTCCAGTTCGAATCGCGCGGCATGCGCGATCTCCTGCTGCGCGCGCCGCCGACGCGCTTCGAGGACATCGTGGCGCTGGTCGCGCTGTACCGGCCGGGACCGATGGAGCTCATTCCGGAGTACGTCGAGGCGCGGATGGGACGGCGCCGCGTCGAATATCCCGATCCGCGGCTCGCGCCGATCCTCGGCGACACCTACGGCGTGATGGTGTACCAGGAACAGGTGATGCAGATCGCGCAGGAGATCGGCGGCTACACGCTGGGCGGCGCCGACCTCCTGCGCCGCGCGATGGGCAAGAAGAAGCCGGAGGAGATGGCAAAGCATCGCGACATCTTCGCCGCCGGCGCACAGGCCAACGGCCTCACCCGGGCGAAGGCGATGCAGCTCTTCGACCTGATGGAGAAGTTCGCAGGCTACGGCTTCAACAAGTCGCACGCGGCGGCGTATGCGCTGGTGGCGTACCAGACCGCCTACTTCAAGGCGCACCATCCGGCGGCGTTCATGGCCGCCAACCTGTCGCTGGTGATGGACGACACCGACAAGGTGCGTGCCCTCTACGCCGACACGCTGGACCAGGGACTTGCCATCCTGCCGCCCGATGTCAACGCCTCGGCGTACCGCTTCGAGCCGGTGGACGCGCAGCGCATCCGCTACGGACTCGGCGGCATCAAGGGCACCGGTCTCGGCGCAATCGAGGCGATCGTCGCCGCGCGCGAAAGTGGCGGCGCGTTCAGGAGCCTCGCCGACTTCTGCATGCGCGTCGACAAGCGCGCGGTCAACCGGCGCGCGATCGAAGCGCTGATCAAGGGCGGCGCGTTCGACGCGATCGAGCCGCGCCGCGCCGCGCTGTTCGCCGCGCTGGGCCCATTGCTCACCGCCGCCGAGCGCGCCCAGGCGCAGATCGCGCAGGACACGCTGTTCGGCGGCGACGCCGCCGACGCGATGCCGGTGCTCCCCGGCGTCCCGGCATGGACGGAGGCCGAGCGCCTCGCCCACGAGAAGTCCGCGCTGGGCTTCTACATCTCCGGCCATCCGTTCAATGCGTACGCCGCGGAGATCGCGGGCCTCGTGCGCACGCGCCTCGCCGACATCGAGCCGCGCGCCGAGCGGTACCTGATCGCCGGCGTGGTCACGGCGGTGCGCACGCAGGTGAGCCGGCGCGGCAAGATGGCGTTCGTCACGCTCGACGACGGCAAGGCGTCGCAGGAAATCGTGGTGTTCAACGAGACGTTCGAGGCGGTGCGCGCGCGGCTGCGCGAGGATTCGCTGGTGATCGCCGACGTCAAGGTCATGCAGCGCGTGTCCGAGGACGGCGAGGCACAGGGGCTGCGCGTCATCGTCGAGACCGTCTACGACCTGGGCGAGGCGCGCAAGCGCTTCGCGCGGCGCCTGGCGCTCGCCTGCAACGGCAACGCGTCGGGCGACCGCCTCGAACAGATCCTCGCGCCGTATCGCCGCGGCACGACGCCGATCAGCGTGCACTACGAGAACAATGGCGTCGGCGGCGACTGCGAGCTCCCCGCCGAGTGGCGCGTCGACCTCGACGACGCGCTGATCGAGCGCCTGCGGGAGTGGCTGTCGCCGTCGAACGTGACGATCGTGTACTAGTGCCGTTCGCGGCGCTCGCGGCGCGCTACGCCGCATTCCTGCGGCAGCCCGATGTCGCGCGCATCCTCGCGCTGACATTCGTCGCGCGGATGCCGGTCGGCACGCTGACGCTGTCGATGCTGCTCCATGTGCGCGCGCTGACGGGATCGTTCGCCGTCGCCGGCGGCGTCGTCGGCGCGTACCTGACCGCCTCCGCGCTGTCGGCACCTTTCGTCGGCCGCTGGGTCGACCGCCGCGGTGCCGTGGCGCCGCTCGCGCTGACCGGCGCGCTCTATCCGCTGGCGATCGGCGTGCTGCTCGTCGCCGACGTGCTCGGGCTGTCGTTCGCGGCGATGCACGTCGCCGCGGTGGCCGCCGGCGTGTTCGCGCCGCCCATCGTCGGCATCACGCGCACGATGCTGCGCCAGCGCTTCACGGACGAGCAAGTGCGCCGTACGGCGTTCGCGCTCGACGCCGTGCTGGTCGAGATGGTGTTCACCGTCGGGCCGCTGCTGGTCGCCGCGATGCTGGCGTTCGCCTCGCCGCGCGCGGCACTGGCGATGGCCTGGTGCTTCGCGCTGGCCTCGGTGCCGGCGTTCGCGCTGTCGCGCGCCCTGCGGTACCTGCGCACCGATCGGCACACCGAGCGCAGCCTCCTCGGCCCGATCGCCGACCGCCGCCTGCTGGGCATCTACGCGCTGACGATCGTCATCGCCATGGGATTCGGGGCGTTCGAGGTCGGCTACCCGGGATTCGGTATCGCGCTCGGCGCGACGTCGATCGGCGGCGTGCTGATCGCGGTGAACTCCGTGGGAAGCGCGCTGGGTGGCCTCGCGTACGGCGGCCTGCACGTCGGCCTTTCGCCGCAACGGATCGCGCCGCGGCTGCTCGCGGCGATGGTCGTGCCGCTCGCACTGCATGCGGTGACGCTGAATCTCGCGATCCTGTGCGTGCTCGCGTTTCTCACCGGTGCGCTGATCGCACCCGCGCTGACGTCGGTGATGCTGATGATCAGCGCGCACGCACCGGTGCGCTATGCCACCGAAGCGTTCACCTGGTCGTCGACGTGCATCCTGAGCGGGTTGGGCATCGGCACGATCGTCGCCGGACGGATCGTCGACACGCACGGTCCGCAAGCGACGATGCTGTTCGGCGCGTGTACGATGGCAATGGCGGCGATCGTCGCTGCGATCGTCGCGCGCCACCTTCCGGAGACTGCCACCCCATGACATTGCCTTCGACCATGCGCCAGATTGCCGTGCGCGCGCCCGGCGGCGCCGACCAGCTCGCGATCGCCGACGCGCCCCTGCCGTCACTCAACCCCGGCGAAGTGCTGGTCGAGGTCGCCTGGGCCGGCGTCAATCGGCCGGACATCGCGCAGCGCGCCGGCCACTATCCGCCACCGCCGGATGCGTCGCCGATTCTCGGTCTCGAGGTGTCCGGCACGATCGCCGCGTGCGCGCCCGACGTCGCGCAATGGCAGGTCGGCGATCGCGTGTGCTCGCTCGTCGCCGGCGGCGGCTACGCCGAATACTGCACGGCGCCGGCGGCGTGGTGCATGCGCATCCCCGCGCCGCTGACACTCGAGCAGGCGGCTGGCGTGCCCGAGAACTATTTCACGGTATGGAACAACGTCTTCGATCGCGCAGCGCTCAAGTCCGGCGAATCGATCCTCGTCCATGGCGGCTCGAGCGGCATCGGGCTCGCCGCGATCCAGCTCGCGAAGGCTTTCGGCGCCACGGTCCTGACCACCGCCGGCAGCGCGGCGAAGGTCGCGTTCTGCCGCGACATCGGCGCCGAACATGCGATCGACTACAAGACGCAGGACTTCGTCGCCGAGGTCGCGCGCATCACCGCCAAGCGCGGTGTCGACGTCGTGCTTGACATGGTCGGCGGCGACTACATCGAGAAGAACCTGAAGGTGCTCGCCAACGACGGCCGCCTCGTGCTGATCGCGTTCCAGAAGGGCAGCCGCGTCGAGTGCGACTGGGTGTCGATCATGGCGAAGCGCCTCACGGTGACCGGCTCGACGATGCGGCGCAGCCCGTTCGCGCGCAAGGTGGCGCTGGCGCAGGAGCTGCAGCAGGACGTGTGGCCGCTGTTCGGCGCCGGCAAGCTCAAGGTGGTGGTCGACTCGACGTTCAAGCTCGCCGACGCCGCCGCGGCGCACCGGCGCATGGAAACCTCGCAGCACATCGGCAAGATCCTGCTCGAGGTACGCGGCTGATGTCATCCCTGCGAACGCGGGGATCCAGTCGTGGCGGTGATCGAAGCGGACCGGCGACCTTCGCGGCGCCGAGGCTGGATTCCCGCATTCGCGGGAATGACGAATCGCTAGTACGTCGCGCGGCCGCCCGAGCAGTCGAACACCGCGCCCGTCGAGAAGCTCGCGTCCTCGCTCGCGAGCCAGCACACCAGCGCGGCGATCTCGTCGACGGCGCCGAAGCGCCCCATCGGTATCTTCGACAGCATGAAGTCGATGTGCTCCTGCGTCATCTGGTCGAAGATCGCGGTGCGCACCGCCGCCGGCGTCACGCAATTGACGCGGATGCCGGACTTCGCGAGCTCCTTGCCGAGCGACTTGGTGAGGCCGATCACCGCGGCCTTCGATGCCGAGTAGGCCGACGCGTTGAGGTTGCCCTCCTTGCCGGCGACCGACGCGATGTTGACGATGCGGCCGTAATCGCGCTTGCGCATCAGCGGCACCGCTGCGCGATTGCAATAGAAGAGGCCGTGCACGTTGACGTCGAACACGCGTCGCCATTCCGCCACCGGATACGACTCGACGCTGGCATTGGGTCCGGTGATGCCGGCGCTGCAGACGAGGATGTCGACGCCGCCCAGCGCGGCGGCCGTATCGCGCGCAGCCGCATCGACGGCACCGGCATCGGCGACGTCGAGCGCGACGGTGTGCGCGGCGCCGAGCGTCGCGGCCGCCTTGGCGAGGGCCGCAGCGTCGCGATCCCACAGCGCGACGCGCGCGCCACCTGCATGCAAACGGTGTGCAACGGCGAGGCCGATGCCGGCCGCGCCACCGGTGACGACGGCCGCGCGGCCGTCGAAGTCGAGGCGATTCATCGAGGCGTCGAGTCAGGAGAACGCGAGAGCGGTCGATCTTAGCATCGGCCATCGCTCGGGCGATCGGACGGCACGCGATGCTCGCCGCTTTCGTTGGCGGTCACTCCCTGCGCAAGCGGAAGTCCCGCGTTGACACGGCATCGTGCGCGCGACGTTGCCCCGCCGTTACGGCTGGATTCCCGCTTTCGCGGGAATGACGTTGCTGTGGGGGCAACGTGACGCATGGCGCGACCCGGACGAGATGCCGTGGCATCGGTCCAAAGCGAGTTCGCGCAGCGTGTTTGAGCGACGACCGATGTCACGGCAGCTCGGCCGCACATTGCAGGGTTGACCCGTCGAGTCCACGCGACCCGGACGAGATGCCGTGGCATCGGTCCAAAGCGAGTTCGCACAGCGTGTTTGAGCGACGACCGATGTCACGGCAGCTCGGACGCACGTTGCCGGGTTGACCCGTCGAGGCCGCGCATGCCGTCCCCTTGCATCAAGTGCAGCGAATGTGCCGCTCAGAGGTCGAAACGGATGCCCTGCGCAAGCGGCAGCGCGCCACTGTAATTGATCGTGTTGGTCGCGCGGCGCATGTACGACTTCCAGGCGTCCGAGCCCGACTCGCGGCCCCCGCCGGTTTCCTTCTCGCCGCCGAACGCCCCGCCGATCTCCGCGCCCGACGGCCCGATGTTGACGTTGACGATGCCGCAGTCGCTGCCGGCGGCGGCCATGAAGCGCTCGGCTTCGCGCACGTCGTTGGTGAAGATCGCCGACGACAACCCTTGCGGCACGGCGTTGTTGAGCGCGATCGCCTCGTCGAGCGTCTTGTAGCGCAGCACGTAGAGGAGCGGCGCGAACGTCTCTGCCTGCACCAGCGCCGTCTGCTTCGGCATCTCGACCAGCGCCGGGTGCACGTAGTAGCCGCCCTCGCAGCCCGCGACGCTCGCGCGCTCGCCGCCGATGACGCGCCCGCCGTCGGCGCGCGCGCGCGCCAACGCCTCCTGCATCCGCGTGAACGCCGCCGCGTCGATCAGCGGGCCCACCAGCGTGCCGTCGGCGAGCGGATCGCCGATCGGCAGCTTGCCGTACACCGTCGAGAGCTTCGCGACGAGCGCGTCGTGCACCGACTCGTGGACGATCAGCCGCCGAAGGGACGTGCACCGCTGCCCGGCGGTGCCGACCGCGGCGAACGTGATCGCGCGCAGCGCGAGATCGAGATCGGCCGAGGGCGCGACGACCAGCGCGTTGTTGCCGCCGAGCTCGAGCAGCGTGCGCGCGAGGCGCGTGGCAGCCACGGCCGCCACTTCG
>DASYSP010000008.1:0-6442 GCA_036003195.1 Casimicrobiaceae bacterium | reverse complement strand
GTTGAGCAGCGGCAGCCAGTTCTTGGGAAAGTGCTGCATGAAGTAGGCAACGGCCATGTCGCCGCACAGCAGGAACGCGACAGGCCGGCTGAAAAGGCCGATCAGCAGCAGCAGGCCACCCACGAGCTCCAGCACGCCCTGAACGCCGATCAGCGACATCAGCTGCAGGTTGTCGAACTGGGCCTGATGCGGCACATGAAGCAGCTTCGCGCTGCCGTGCATCATGAACAGGAATGCGGTGACGATGCGCAGCACGCTCAGCGTGCGGGGTGCCCACTGCTGCAACGCGCGTGAATTGGTCAAGATCGATCTCCGTGGTCGTCGTTGGAATGGATCGGAGCGAGCGACAGCAGCAACGCCATGCGGCGACTCTCGCCAAGATGCCGGATGGATGCAACCGGCCGCCGTTGGACAACGGATGCGGCGGTTGCGTTCGGCAATGGCTGCATCCGCGCAACACCTCCATCAGGCGAGGTTCCACTGCGCTGCCTCCCACACCGGGCGGCCGCGGATGTCCCGGCTGGTGTCGGCGAATGCCGTGGCGTCGGGAACGCGCCCGACCGCTTCGTACGCCGCGCGCGACACGTCGGCGCCGAGTGCGAAGAGCTTCTTCGCGGTATCCGGATCAAGCTTCGACTGGAAAATCGCCTTGGTCGTCGACAGCCCGATAAGGGTGCGCGCGTCGCCCTCGGTGATCCACGACCAGCCACGGCGTTTCCAAAGCACCGTGTCGATCCATGCCTTCTGCGCAGCCGTGTCGGCCGGCCAGTTCGGCGCCCCCACCTTGACGATTGCGTCGGTGCCCGCCTTGACCAGCAGCGACACCGCGCGCTGGTTGGCGATGAGCAGAGCAGTGACGGCCTTGGGGTTGGCGGCGAGATAGTCGCGGCGCGCGACGATCCAGATGCGGTGCGGATAGTAGGCCTCCGGCGCGAAAGGCGTCTTGGAGAACGAAGCGATCCGGTGTCCCGCGCCGTTGCCTTCGGGACCCTGATAGGCAGGGCCGGTGGAGCCGTCGTTGCGCAGGACGGTCACGAGATCCCCCGAATTCTCGGCAGCGCCGGAGACCGGATTCACGCTCACGCACGCGTCGATGCCAGGCTGCGCCCGCCCGAGCTCGGTGAGCGCGTTGATGTTGCGTATGTTGACGCCCAGGTCCTTCGGATCCTCCACGCCGAACTGCGCCTGCATCATGCGCACCAGCACGAGATGAAGATCCGAGCCGAGGATCGTCAGCACGTTCTTGCCCTTCAAGTCCCCGAGATTGTGGATCGGAGAGTTGGGCGGAACCTGCAGCGGAAAGCTGTTGCCGCCGCCGGCGATCGCGATCGGCACCACGGGATCGGGGCTCGTCAGCGAGCGTATGCACGGCGTGGACCCCAGCGTGCCGAACTGGAGCTGACCCGCGGCGATCCCTTGCAGCATGCGTAGAAGCACCGGAAACGAGAGGTATTCGACGGCGACGCCGGACATGCCGAGCTCCTGCGCTGCCGCTTCGAGGAGCTTGTCCTGCTGCATCTTCATGATCAGCGCGCCGGATTCCTGCGCGAGTCCGGCGCCCATCGTCATCTTCAGCGCCTGCGCCAGCGACGGGCTGGCCCGGAACATCGGCAGCGCGAGCATTGCGCCCACGCGGGTGACGAACGTGCGTCGATTCACTGTGCCCATCGCTTGCCTCCTCGTGCGCCGTCGAGCGAATGCCCGGTCAGCGTGTTTCCTCGGTGATCGCCTGCGCCGCCTCGTCGCGGATCAGGTCCCAGACCTGCGCGGACAACCGCGCCATTTCAGGTGAGTTGCGAAGGCGCGCGCGCGGCCGCGGCAAGTCGACGCGCACCAGTTCCTTGATGCGGCCGGGCCGCCGACCCAGCACCATGATGCGGTCGGCGAGCAGCACGGCCTCGTCGATGCCGTGCGTGACGAACATCACCGTGGGCCGCTCGCCCGACGATTCGCCGTCGCCCCACAGGCGCAGGAGCTCGTCCTGCAGGATGATGCGGGTCTGCAGGTCGACCGCCGCGAGCGGCTCGTCCATCAGCCACACACGTGGATCGTTGGCGAGCATCCTCGCCAGCGCGCAACGCTGGCGCATCCCGCCCGACAGCTCGTGCGGATAGCGTCCCTCGAAGCCTGCAAGGCCGACGAGCTCGATCAGGCGCGCGACGCGCGCGCGACGTTCCGCCAGAGGGACGCCGCGCGCGTAGGGTCCGAACTCGACGTTGCCCGCCACCGTGCGCCACGGAAACAGCGCGTAGTCCTGGAACATCACGCCGCGTTCGGGCCCGGGACCGCTCACGCGCCGGCCTTCGAACAGGATTTCGCCAGTGGTCGGCGCGCTGAAGCCCGCCACCATCGACAGCAGCGTCGACTTGCCGCACCCGGAAGGACCGACGACCGCCAGGAATTCACCGCGGGGCACCACGAGGTCGATGCCGACCAATGCCTCCACGCGCTCGCCGTCGCGCGACGAGACGTACACCTTGCCCACATTGCGCAGCTCGACGCTCGCGGTCATTGCATCGTCCAGGGAAGGACCCGGCGCTGCAGCCGCCGCAGGCCGGCGTCGATCAAGAGGCTGACGACGCCGATGACCAGCATGTAGAAAACCAGGGCGTCGACGTCACGCTTCACATACAGCGTCTCGACCATCAACTGGCCAATGCCCGCGACGCTGCGGCCCTGGCCTGCGATCTTGATGCCGATCGCGAGTTCGGCGGCGATGATCGACGCCCATGCGAATGCCAGCGCAATGCGCGCGCCGGTGAAGATCATCGGCATGCAGCCGGGCAGCAGGACCGCGCGCAGGACGAGCAGGCGGCCGGCGCCGAGTGCGCGCGCCGCGTTGACGAGCCTGCGATCGACGAGCTCGGCGGCGTGGCTCGCGTTGACGACGAACGGAAACACGGCGGCATAGGCGACGACGAACAGAGCCGCGTCGCCGCGCACGCCGAGCCAGAGGATCGCCATTGGAATCCATGCGATCGGCGCGATGGAGCGCAGCGTATCGAGCACGCCGCGCAAGGCGCGGTCGAGTGCCGGCACCGTGCCGATGGCAAGACCGAGCGGAATACCGGCCAGCGCGCCGATCGCGAAGCCGATCGCGACGCGCCCGAGGCTGCCGGACATCGCCTGGAAGATCACGCCGTCGACGGTGAGGCGGGCGGCGGCCGCGGCGACGCCGGAAGGAAGCGGCACCAGTCCCTGCGTGTGCGCGGCGCGCACCGCGACTTCCCATACGACGATGAGCACTGCGAGCACGCCGAGCGGCAGCGCCCAGCGCAGGCGCACGTCGAGCGGCGCGCGAGCGTCCGTTGCGCTCATGCCTGCGCCCTTGCAGACGACGGATGCCAGCGCAGCAGGTATCGCTGGACGGCACGCAGCATCGCGTCGCCGAGGAAGCCCAGCGCACCGACGATCAGGATCGCCGCCATCACGCGATCCATCTGGAAAAACTCCTGGTACCAGAGAATCCGCCAGCCGATGCCGGCATCGCCGCCGATGATCTCGCCCGCCACCAGCGACATCCACGCCACGCCGAGCGACAGTCGCGCCCCGGAAACCACCGACGGCAGCGCCGCCGGCAGGATCACTTCCAGCACGACGACGCGCCGCGAAGCGCCGAGCGAAAGAGCGGCATTGACGAGCGCGCGGTCGACACCGCGCACGCCGTCGAGCGTGCCCACGAAGATCGGGAACAGCGCAGCGTAGAAAATCAGGAACACCGGCACCCGCGGACCCACGCCGAACAGCAGGATCGCCACCGGGATCCAGGCAATCGGGCTGATCGGCCGCAGGAATTCCGCAAAGGGGTCGATCACCGCGTCGAGCCACGGCGAGCTCGCGGCCAGGAGCGCGAGACACAGACCCGCTCCAGCGCCGAATACGTAGCCGATTCCCAGATGCAGGAGACTCGCGGCGATATCCTTCGGCAATTCACTGTCGAGCATCGCCACGAATGCGTGCCAGACCACCGCGGGCGAAGGCACGAGCACGGCGTTGGCGACGTGGGTGCTCGCAAGTTGCCAGACAAGCAGCACCGCGAGCAATCCGGTCAGCGGCTCAACCGCGCGACGGAGGCGGCGCAAGGATGCGCTCACGCCGCGGCGTGCCAGGTGATCGCCGGCGCGCGGGCGTGCGCGGCGAGCTCGGCAGCGTCGAGCGAGACGCCGAGCCCGGCGCCGGATGGGAGCGCCGAATGGCCGTCGGCGCGCACGGGCAACCGGCCGCCGACGAGGCGCTCGAACAATGGCGTCTCGTCGAACTGCAATTCCAGCATGTCGAACGCGTTCAGCGCCGCCGATGCATGCAGGCTCGCCGCGTGACAGATCGGGCCGGTGGGATTGTGGGGCGACAGCGTCACGCCGAACGGCGCGAGCACGTCAGCGCAGCGTTGCATCTCCATCAGACCGCCCACGTATTTCACGTCGGGCATCACCACGTCGTACGCACCCGCCTTGCACCACGGCAGGAACGCGTCGACACCGATGCCGAGCTCGAGGCCGGCCAGTCGAACGCCGCGCCCATTGGCCTCGCCGCGCAGCCGCACCAGCGCGTCGACGTTGTCGGCGGTCTCCGGCAACGGGCATTCCACCCAGTACACGCCGAGCGTCGCCGCGGCGCCGATCAGCGTGCGCGCGGTCGGCTCGTCGAAGCGCCAGTGGCAATCGACCATCAGCCGGACGTGCTGGCCGGCTTCGTCGCGCACGGCGGCGACGCGTGCCAGCCCGGTCTGCATCGCTTCGCAGCCGCGACCAGCGGCGCAAGTCGCGGGGTCCACCTCGTCGAAAGGCGCGACCTTCAGCGCCGTGAAGCCCGCGGCAAGCGCGTCACGGGCGCTCGCCGCAAATCCAGCCGGCGTGCGCGTGCGCGTGCGGCGATTGATGTTGGCGTACACCGCGATCGACTCGCGACGCGCGCCGCCGATGGCATCGGCCACGCGCACGCCAGAATGTTGCGCATGCAGGTCCCACAGCGCCTGGTCGATGGCCGATACGGCGGCCGCTTCGGCGAGGCCCGCCGGCGCGATACCTGCGGCGAATGCGCCGGGCTGGTCGGGCGGCGCCGACAGCGCAGTCGCCGCCAGCCGCGCCGCGGCGTCGCGCACCGCGGTCTCACGTCCATTGAGCGATGCTTCGCCGCTGCCGATACGTCCATCGCGCTGCTGCAGTACGACGAATATCCAGTGCGTCGCCGGCGACACCTCGGCGACGTGCAACGTCATCCGTGCAATCCTCGGGGTGCTCACGCGCGACGCTTTCGACGCTCGCGCGCCACGTTGTCGCCGTGTGCCGCGATGCGGCGCATCAACTCGAGCTTGGCCTTGGCCGCATGCGCGCCCATGATCGCCGACGCCGCTTCGCCGTCGTGCGCGGCCAGGGCATCGATCAGATTGCGGTGATCGTTGGCGACACCCGCGAAGCGCGCGGCGCCATAGCCATGTGCGCGCCATAGCGCGGCAAGCAGCATCCAGTGACGGTCGATGATGGGCAGCGCGTCCGCGTTGCCGGCGACCAGGTTGATCGTGCGGTGGAAGCGGTGATTCTCGGCGACGACGCCTGCGTAGTCGCCATGGGCAACGTGAGCTTCGAGCACCGCCTCCATCGCCTCGAGCCCGGTGATGTCGCGCGGCGTGCAGCGCTCGGCCGCGCGTCGCACCAGCATCACCTCGAGCGCTGTGCGGATCTCGAACAAATTGGCCACGAAGTCGACATCGATCGTGCGCACCCGGGCCCCGCGATTGGGCTCGATGACCACGAGTCCCTCGCCCTGCAGCTCCCGCAGTGCCTCGCGGATCGGCATGTGGCTCGTGCCGTAACGCGTGGCTAGCGCGTCGATCGTGATCCGCGCGCCGAAGGAAAGCACGCCGGCAACGATGTCGTCACGCATGCGCAGGCCGACGTCGCGGTTGCTGTTTGACATGACAAATGGTCTAGTTTGATCAAACATAGCGGCTCAAAAGCCCCCTGTCAACCGAATAGATCGATGTTTGATCAAGAAAACCGCGTCCCGGCGCACTGGCACAATCATGCAGCCACCCGCCTGAATTCGTCCCCGCGCTCACCGCGATTTGCTCTCCGCCCCCGAATCCATCGGAGCCTTGCCATGACCGCTACCCGTCCCAGCATCGCCGACAAGCGCCGCACGTTCCGCACGCTGCACGCAGCGGGCTGCTTCGTCATCCCCAATCCCTGGGACGCCGGCAGCGCGCGATACCTGCAAAATCTCGGCTTCAAGGCGCTGGCGACGACGAGCTCGGGCTTCGCGTGGTCGCAGGCGCGCCCGGACAACGGCATCACCCGCGAAATGGCGCTCGCGCACCTGAGCGCGATGGTGGCCGCCACCGACCTGCCGGTGAACGCCGACTTCGAAAGCGGCTTCGCGAACGACGCCGCCGGCGTCGCCGAGAGCGTGCGGCTGGCGGTGGAAACGGGTGTCGCCGGCCTGT
>DASYSP010000007.1:0-24837 GCA_036003195.1 Casimicrobiaceae bacterium | reverse complement strand
GCCGCTGCTGGGACGCGCCGCGCTGGTCGCACCCGATCGCTGGCAGCTCGTCGGCCTCACGGCGCTCGGCGGCGCGCAAATCCCGCGTGGCGGCAAGCTCGTCGCCGATCCGGCGCATGCAGCACCCAATCCGATGCTGGGGCATGTCACGTCGTGGTGCTACAGCCCGCATCGCAAGGCGTGGATCGCGCTGGCGCTGCTCGCCAACGGTCGCGCGCGCCACGGCGAGCAACTGTGGGCGGTGTCGCCGCTGGCGGGGGCGCAAGTGCGCGTCGAAGTGGGCGCGCCCTGCTTCATCGATCCCGATGGCGAGCGCCTGCGTGTCTGACGCGCAACCCTCCGCCGCGGCGCGCGTCATCGGCGCCATGCAGCCGGGACACTACGGTGCCGCCGGCACGCGTGTCGTGCTGGCCCGCGCGACGATGGCCCGGGCATGCAACGTGCAAGGCAATCCCGCGCGCTCGACGCTCGTCGCCGATGTCGGGCGGACCTTCGGCGTGGCGCTGCCGCTGACCCCCAACACGTCGTCGGTTGCAGAAAGGTGGCTCGCGCTGTGGCTCGGACCGCGTTCGTGGCTGCTGCTCGAACGTGCGGGCGCGGCAGCGCCGTCGACACCCGTCGACTTCGACGCCACCCGCGACGCCCTCAACGCCGGCGGCGGCGCATTGTTCGACGTGTCCGCCGCCCGCGCGGCGATCACGCTGCGCGGCGACGGTGCGACGACGGTGCTGGCGAGCGGCTGTCCGCTCGACCTCGATGCGCGCGCATTCCAGGCGGGCCATTGCGCACAAAGCGTGTTCGGCCACGTCAACGTGCTGCTTTACCGGCACCCGCAGTCGGACGCATTCACGGTCTGGGTGGCGACAAGCCTCGCCGTCGACCTGTGGCATGCGTTGTGTGCCGCGGCGGCGGAAGGCGGCTACGACGTCGCATCCGACTCGCCGTTCGCCGGCGCGTGATGCCGCACCGCCGTCGCTGCCGCCATCCCGCGCACGTCGTCTGCAGACGATCATGACCCACCGCCAGCCCCCGTTTACGCTCTACCCGGCACGCCGGATCCTCACCATGGCCGACGACGCGGCGGGCGCACGCGCGCTCGCCGTGCGCGACGGCCGCATCCTCGGCGTGGGCACGCCGGCAGCGCTCGCCGGATGGGGCGCACATCGCGTCGACGATCGCTATGCGGATTGCGTCCTGATGCCGGGGCTCGTCGAGGCGCACAGCCATCTGCTGGAAGGCGGCATGTGGGAACACCCCTACGTCGGCTTTTATCCCCGGCGCGGACCGGATGGCACGCACTGGCCTGGCTTGCGCACGATCGACGCGGTCGTCGGCGCATTGCGTGCGGCCAGTGCGGCGATGGCTGATCCGGACGCGCCGCTGATCGCGTGGGGCATGGACCCGATCCTCTATGGCGGCCGGCGCATGGTCGCGGGCGATCTCGACGGCGTCTCGGCCAGACGGCCCATCGCCGTCATTCATTCCAATTTCCACGTGCTGAACGCCAACAGCGCGATGCTCGCGCGTGCCGGCATCACGCGCGATCTCGACGTCGATGGCGTCATCCGCGACGATGCCGGCCAACCCACCGGCGAGCTCGCCGAGATGGCGGCGATGTTTCCGGTGTTCCGCGTGATCGGCGACCCGTTCGCCATGGGACGCACGTCAGCGGCGGCGTGGAATTTCGCGCGCCTCGCGCAGGCCGCGGGCGTCACCACCGCCGCGGACATCTCCAACGACCTCACCGACGAGACCACCGGCGCGCTGCTGAGCGTCACGCAGCGTGACGACTTTCCGATCCGCCTGTCAGCCGCCTTCTTCGCGCAGAACGTCGATCCTCGCCACGGCATCGAGCGCGTGCGCGCGCATCGGCAGCAGGGCAACGACCGCCTGCGCTACGGCGGCGTCAAGCTCATCACCGACGGCTCGATCCAGGGGTTCACCGCGCGCCTGCGCTGGCCGGGGTATTACGGCGGGCAGCCGAACGGCCTGTGGAACATCGCGCCGACGCAATTGCACGACCTGGTCGCGGCCTATCACGAAGCCGGCCTGCAATTGAACGTCCACGTCAACGGCGACGAGGCGACCGACGTCGCGCTGGACGCCTTCCAGCAGGCGCTGACGCGCAGCCCGCGACCCGATCACCGCCACACGCTGCACCACTGCCAGCTCGCCGACGCCGCGCAGTTTCGCCGGATGCGTGCACTGGGGCTGTGCGTCAACCTGTTCTCCAACCATCTCTACTACTGGGGCGACGTGCACCGCGACCTGACGGTGGGTCCGGACCGCGCGCAGCGGATGAACGCCGCAGGCACTGCCATGCGACTCGGCGTCGCGTTCGCGATGCATTCGGATGCGCCCATCACGCCGATGGCGCCGCTGTTCACCGCGTGGTGCGCGGTCAACCGGCTCACCGCGTCGGGCCGCGAGCTGGGTGTTGCCGAGCGCATCCCGGTCGCCGACGCGCTGCGGGCAATCACGCTGGGCGCCGCCCATACGCTGCACATGGACGGCGAGATCGGCAGTCTCGAGGTCGGCAAGCGCGCCGACGTCGTGGCGCTCGCCGACGATCCGCTGTCGCTGTCACCGCAGGCGCTGAAGGACGTGCGCGTCGTCGGCACGATGCTGGGCGGCCTGCCGTTCGACGCACCGGGTGCCGGCTCGTCGCGCTAGGCGGCGCGATCCATGACGCTTGCGCAAGTCCCTCGCCGGCCGATTGCGTTCACCGTCATCGGCGGCTTCCTGGGTGCCGGCAAGACCACCGCGATCAATGCGCTGCTCGCATCGGTCGGCGATCGGCGGATCGCCGTGCTGGTCAACGACTTCGGCGATCTCGCCATCGACGCCGCGCTGGTCACCCGGCGCAACGCGACGACGATCGGCCTCGCCAACGGATGCGTGTGCTGCTCGCTGGCGGGGGGCCTGGTGCAGGCCATCATGGACGCGATGGCGCTCGCGCCGGCGCCCGATGCCATCGTGATCGAGGCCAGCGGCGTCAGCGATCCGCGGCGCATCGCGCAGATCGCGCGCACGGATCCGGCCCTCGCACCGGACGCCACGATCGTGCTGGTCGCCGCCGACCAGTGGCGCCCGCTGTCGCGCGACCGCTACGTCGGCGACCTCGTCCAGGCGCAGGTCGCGGCGGCCGACGTGCTGGTGCTGAACAAGGTCGACCTCGTCTCGGCCACCGAGCTCGATGCCGTGCGCGCGGAATTGCGTGCGTTCGCGCCGCGGGCGTCGCCATTCGAGACCTCCGGCGCGCAATTGCCCTATGCCGAGCTCCTGGGCCATACCCTCGATGCCGCGCTCCAAAGGGACATGGCTCCCTTGGGCGGGGCGCCTGGTGCGCACGGCAGGCGACCGCCGATAGCGGGAACCATGCCGCCCGCTGCGCCACGCGCCGAACACGACGTGCACACTCGCCAGTTCGCCACGCGCACGCTGCGCTCGCCGTCGCCAGTGTCGGCGGCATTGCTGCGCCACGCGCTCGAGTGCCTGCCGCCCTCGGTGCTGCGCGCCAAGGGTTTCGTGCGCCTCGACGAGGCGCCGGACACGTGGCACCTGGTGCAGGTGGTGGGATCGCGCTGGAGCCTTGCCGTGACATCGACGCCTGGCGGCCAGCACCTCGATTCCGCGCTGGTGGTGATGGGGCCGGCAGCGACGCTCGTCGATGCCGACCTCGCACCGCTGGCGGCGGCGTTCGCCGCCGTGCCTTCGCGCGCTAGCGCGCGCGGTCCGTCACGTCCCGCACCGGCGGCGCGCGGCCGATGACCGATTCGACGGCGAGCGCCGTCGCCAGCAGCTGCCGATCATGATGCGGTGCCGCGCACAGTTGCAACCCGGCGGGCCCGCGCGCGCCGAGCTGATGCATCGGCAGCGAGATGCCGCACTGCCCGAACAGGTTGCCGGGACGCGTGTTCTGCGTATTCAGGCGGTTCCACGCCGCCGCCTGCTCCGCCGTGCGCACGTCGCTGCACGGGACCGGCAGCGTGACCACCGTGGGACTGATCCAGCCGTCGATGCCGCCGGCGCGCGCGGCAATCTGCGCGACGAGCGCCGCGTGGCGCGTGCAGAGCCGCGCATAGGCATCCGCCTTGAGGTCCAGCCCGGCGCGGATGCGCGCGGCGGCGACCGGATCCATGCGCGACGCGTTGGCGAGGAAACGCTCGCGCCCGACGAACGCCAGCCACTCGGCGGCGATCAGGCCGCCGAAGACTTCGTCGATCTCCGCGGCTTCGGGCAGCGGGACGTCCACGATCGTCACGCCTGCCGCGCGCAGAAGCTTCACCGCTTGCGTGAAGCAGCGCTGGACGTCGTCCTCGATGTGCTGGAAGAAATGCGCGCCGGGTAACGCCAGCACCAGCGACGACGGTGGCGCAGGCGCAATCTCACCCTCGCCGGCGAGCGCGCCTTCGATCGTCGCCGCATCCGCCACGCTCGACGTGAACGTGCCGATGCTGTCCATCTGCCGCGACAGCGGAAAGATGCCGTCCTGCGGCCAGTGCCCGGTCGTGGTCTTGCAGCCGACGACGCCGCACAGGGCGGCGGGCCAGCGCACCGATCCGCCGGTGTCCGTTCCCAAGGTGAACGCGGCAAGCCCCGCCGCCATCGCGACCGCCGATCCGTGGCTCGATCCGCCGGTCATCCTCGCCACCTCGGCGTCGCACGGGTTCCATGGTGGCGGCGTATCCAGGTTGAAGCCGCCCAGCGCGAATTCCGTCGTCGCCGTCTTGCCGAGGATCACGCATCCGCTGCGCCTGAGCCGGGTGACGAATCCGCCCTCCGGCTCGACCAGGTCGGCGATGTCGACCTTGCTGCCGGCGGTGGTCGGCATGCCATCGACGCTGTAGAGATCCTTCAGCGCGATCGGTACGCCCATCAGCGGACCGAGATCCGTGCCCGCCGCGCGCAAGCGGTCGACCGCCTTCGCCTGTGCCAGCGCCCCTTCGCGATCGACGTACGTGAACGCGCGCAGCCGCGGCTGCAACGCGTCGATGCGCGCCAGCAGCGTCGCCGTGGCGGACTCGGCGGACATCTCGCCCTGGCGCAGGCGAGCGGCGAACCCGGAAAGCGTGAGGTCGGCGAACGGTGACGGCGGGAGGGTCATGGCGTCTCGTGGGTGGCGGCCGCGCGGCGCAGGCTCCAGTCGCGGCCTGGAATCGCCGCGAACAACTCCTGCGTGTAAGGATGGCGCGGCGCGCCGAACACGCTCGGCGTCGGTCCGAACTCGACGATCTCGCCATGGCGCATCACGGCGATGGAATCGCAGACCTGGCCGGCCACGCGCAGGTCGTGGGTGATGAACAGGATGGACAGGCCGAGGCGCTCGCGGATATCCGCCAGCAGGCGCAGCACCTGCGCCTGCACCGAGACGTCGAGCGCGGACACCGGCTCGTCGGCGATCAGCACGTCGGGATCGAGCGCCAGCGCGCGCGCGAGGCCGATGCGCTGGCGCTGCC
Organism: Casimicrobiaceae bacterium; assembly: GCA_036003195.1. Taxonomy (GTDB): domain Bacteria; phylum Pseudomonadota; class Gammaproteobacteria; order Burkholderiales; family Casimicrobiaceae; genus VBCG01. The sequence goes on along the minus strand of DASYSP010000007.1, from coordinate 19,378 downwards.
CGCCGGAAAACTCGTGCGGGAAGCGCGTCGCGGCGCGCACGTCGAGCCCGACCAGCGCGAGGAGCTCGAGCGCGCGCTGCCAGGCGACCGCGGCGCTGGCGCCGTGCACGATCGGGCCTTCGGCGATCAGATGGCCGACCGAATGGCGCGGGTCCAGCGAGCCGAACGGATCCTGGAACACCATCTGGATGCGCTTGCGCGCATCGCGCAATGCGCGCCGCGCCAGGGCCTCGAAGCGGAGGTCGCCGATGCGGATCGTGCCGGCATCGGGCGCGACCAGGCGCGCGATGCAGCGCGCCAGCGTCGACTTGCCGCTCCCCGATTCGCCGACGATGCCAAGCGTCTCCCCGCGACGGATCGCGAGCGTCACGTCCTTCACCGCATGCACGGTGCGCGCCGATCGCGTGCGGAACATGCCGGCGCCGCGGTAGGTCTTGCGCAATCCCTCGACACGCAGCGCCACCGGCGCTTCGGCATCGAGCGCGCGCGGCTGCGCGGGCGCGAGGTTCGGCACCGCGGCCAGCAGGCCGATCGTGTAGGCGTGCCGCGGGTGATCGAGAACCTGTTGCGCCAATCCCTGCTCGACCAGCTTGCCGTGCTGCATCACGGCGATGCGATCGGCGATCTCGGCGACTACGCCGAAGTCGTGGGTGATGAACATCACCGCCATCCGCCGCGTGCGCTGCATCTCGCGGATCAGGGCGAGGATCTGCGCCTGCGTCGTGACGTCGAGCGCCGTCGTCGGCTCGTCGGCGATCAGGATCTCCGGTCCGAGGATGAGCGCCATCGCGATCATCGCGCGCTGGCGCTGGCCGCCGGAGATCTGGTGCGGATAGGCGCCGTGGATGCGCTCGGGATCGGGCAGCTGGACGGCGGCGAGCATGTCGAGCACCTGGCGACGTCGCGCATCGCGTCCGTCCGGGCGGTGCATCTCGATCATCTCCTCGATCTGGCGGCCGACCGTGAGCACGGGATTGAGCGCCGTCATCGGCTCCTGGAACACCATGGCGATGCGGCTGCCGCGCAACTCGCGCATGCGCGCCGCCGACGCCTTGAGCAGGTCCTCGCCGGCGTAGCGGATGCTGCCCGCGCTGGGGCGCACGTGCCGCGACGTCGACAGGCCGAGGATCGCGCGCGCCATCACCGACTTGCCGGACCCCGACTCCCCCACCACGCACAGGATCTCGTCATGGCGCAGATCGAGCGTGACGTCCTCGACCGCATGCGCACGGTCGGCGCCCGCGGGCAGGTCGATCGTGAGCCTCTCGATCGCCAGCACCTTGGCGGACTCGCTCATAGCGTGCGCAGGCGCGGGTTCAGCGCGTCGTTGAGGCCCTCGCCGACGAGGTTGATGGCCATCACCGTCAGCAGGATCGCGATGCCCGGGATCGCGCACACCCACCATGCCGAGCGGATCGCGGTGCGGCCCGCACCGATGATGAAGCCCCAGCTCATGACATTGGGGTCGGACAATCCGAGGAACGAAAGGCTCGATTCGATCAGGATCGCCGTCGCCACCATCAGCGACGCGGTGACGATGATCGACGACAGCGTGTTCGGCAGGATGTGGCGCAGGATGATGCGGGTGTTGCTCATGCCCATCGACACGCAGGCCAGCACGAATTCGCGGTCGCGCATCGCGATGAACTCGCCGCGCGCCAGCCGCGCCATCGGCGGCCAGGACACCACGGCGATGGCGATGATCACGTTGCCGATCGACGGCGTGAGCACCGCCACCAGCAGGATCGCGAACAGGAAGAACGGAATGGTCTGGAAGATCTCGGTGAAGCGCATCAGCCACGCGTCGACGCGGCCGCCGTAATAGCCGGCGAGCCCACCGATGGTCGCTCCCACCAGCACGGCGATCAGCGTCGCGACGCAGCCGATCAGCAGCGTGGTGCGCGCGCCGTAGAGGATCGCCGCGGTGAGGTCGCGCCCGAGCTGGTCGGTGCCGAACACGTAGTCGCTGAACGGCGGTTCGAACGGCTTGCCGATCAGCAGGAACGGGCTGGCGGGGTGGATCACCGGCGCCAGCACCGCCAGCACGACGACGACGACGAGGATCGCGAAGCCCAGCACCGCCGGGCGATTGCGAACGAACCGTCGCACGAACGCGCGCATCGCTTCAGGCGAGCTCGATGCGGGGATCGAGCAGCGAGTACGCGAGGTCGATCGCGAGGTTCACCAGCACCACGAGGCACGCAGAGACGAAGAAGATGCCGAGCAGCAGGTTGATGTCGCGCGCGAACAGCGATTCGTATGCGAGCAGGCCGAGCCCCGGCCAGCCGAACACGGTCTCCACCACCACCGCACCGCCGAACAGACCGCCGATCTGCACGCCGGCCATCGTCAGCACCGGCAGCGCGGCGTTGCGCAGCACGTGGCGGCGGGTGATCTGCCGCTCCGTCATGCCCTTGGCGCGGGCGGTGATCACGTAGTCCATCGCATACTGGTCCAGTACCGACGCGCGCATCAGGCGGGTGTACAGCGCGATGTAGAACAGCGACAGCGTGACCGCCGGCAGCACCAGGTGATGGGCGATGTCGGCGACGCGCGCGAAGCCCTGGTTGAACGCGGCGATCTCCTCCATGCCGCTGGTGGGAAACCAGCCGAGATGGATGGAGAACAGCACGATGAACATCAGCCCCGCCCAGAACACCGGCGTGGCGTACGCCAGGATGGCGAGCATCGACAGCAGATTGTCGGTCCAGCGATTGAGATTGCGTGCCGCGATTGCGCCGAGCAGCACGCCAAAGCCGACCGCGATCACCAGCACCGTCACCATCAGCAGCAGCGTCGGGCCGAGGCGGCTCAGGATCAGCCGGGATACCGGCATGTTGTGGCGAAACGAATAGCCGAGGTCGAGCGTGGCGACCTGCTTCAGATACACGCCGAGCTGCACGTACAACGGCTGGTCGAGGCCGAACGTCTGGCGCAGCCGCGCCATGTATTCGGGCGTCGCCGCCCCCGCCTCGCCGGCCAGCACGTCGGCGGCGTCGCCGGGGGCGAGATGCAGCAGCGCGAAGTTGAGGACGACGATGGTGAGGATCGTGGGCACCGCCAGCGCCAGGCGGCGCGCCACGTAGCGCAGTCCCTTGCCGATCCCCACCTTCGCTGCGCCCCGTGGCCTCCTGCGTGATCGGCTACTTCGACAGCCAGGCCTGGTCGAACGACGAGTACATGCCCAGCGGGCTCACCAGCCAGTCGTGGACCTTCTTGTTGTAGACGGTGACGAAATCGAGCTCCATGATGTACACGAGCGGGCTCGCCTCGACGACGTCCTTCTGGAACTGGTGATAGAGCTCGCCGCGGCGCGCCGGATCGACCTCGACGGTCGCCTTGTTCATCAGGTCGTCGGTTTCCTTCGAGCTCCAGCCCGAGTCGTTGACGAACACGGTACCGGCCTTGATGGAGCCCGAGTGATACAGGCGATGCACGCCGATCACCGGATCGGCGAGCGTCTGGATCCAGTTGCTGGTGAGCGTGAAGTCGTAGTTGGTATAGACCCGCCGCAGCCACGTCGGCACGTCCTCGTAGCGCAGCGTGACCTTGATGCCGACCTTGGCCAGCTGCTGCTGCATGTATTCGCCGAACCGGCGCCATTCCTCGCCGTACGGCGTGATGTCGTGCACGATCTCGAAGCGAGTGCCGTCGGCCTTGCGCGGGTAGCCGGCTTCGTCCAGCAGCTTGTTCGCCATGTCGACGCCATTGGGGACGTTGTAGTTGCGCACGTCCGCGGTGAACAGGCCGTTGGCCTTGAAGTTGGAGCTGATCGGACCCGTGGCCGGCTTGCCGAAGCCGAACCAGATGTTGTCGATGATGAACTTGCGGTCGATGGCATAGGCGATCGCCTGGCGCACCTTGACGTTGTCGAACGGCTTGACGCGCGTGTTCATGTCGAGCTCGACGATGGGCGACTGCATCTCGTAGCCCTTGGTGGTCACGCCGATCTGCGGCAGCGCCTGCAGCCGCTTGACGTCGAGCGGCAGGATCGCGCTGAAGCCGCCGATCTGCACTTCGCCGGTCTCGAGCGCCGCCGCGCGCGTGCCGCCGTCGCCGATGAAGCGCGCGACGATCCGGTCGAGGTAGGGCCGCCCCTTCTTCCAGTAATCCGGATTGCGGTCGAACCGCATGTACTGGCCCTTCTGCCATTCGACGAACTTGTAGGGCCCGGTGCCGATCGGCTTGTTGGCGTTGGGGTGATTGTTGATGTCGCCCGTGCCGAAGATGTGCTTCGGCAGCATCGGCGACTCGTATCCGGACAGCGCCATCAGCATGTAGGGCGCCGGCTCGGACAGCCTGAACACGGCGGTCAGCGGGTCGGGCGTGTCGACGGCCTGCACCGCGCGGAACGTGTTGATGCCGCGCGGATGGATCTTCTTCAGCACGTCCATGATGGTGAACTGGACGTCGGCGCTGGTGAACGGCTGGCCGTCGTGGAACTTCACGCCCGGCTGCAGCTTGAACGTGATCGTCTTGCCGTCGGGGCTCACCGTCCACGATTGCGCGAGGCCGGCAATCGGATGCAGGTTGAAGTCGTATTCCAGCAGGCCTTCGTAGACCTTCGAGGTGACCTGGCCGATCGGTCCCGACGTGCTCTGGTACGACGCCAGCGTCGGTGGCTCGGGCTGCACCACCATGACGAGCGTACCGCCGCGCTGCGGCGTGTCCTGCGCCTGCACGACGGGTACGACGACGAACAGGAGCGCTGCCGCGAAGGCGAGGCGTCGCGCTATCGACACGAGGGCGTGCATGGGTTTCTCCTCCAACCAGTTGACCGGTCACCGGCGCCAGCAGGTTCGCAATATTGTTGCCGGCGCGTGCCGCTGGCTTCGGCGCGCCGGTCGATGCAGCGTTGTGTGTCGTTGGAGCGAAGGCTGGTCCGCATGCGTCCGTCGCGGAGCCGCATTCCGCGGCGCGTGCCCTGTCGACCGATGCATGATGCCATAGCGCCGACACGCCGGGCAATCGCGTCGGCGCGCGAGATGCAGCGCGTGACGTGATGCCGACGCGCGGCGTCGCAAAGTCATTTACATGACTCGAATTCGCAAGCGTCGTTGCGGCTGTTGAAACGATTGGACGCCCCCACGTTCCAAGGGTATGATGCGCGCCGCCTTCGCGTCCGGGCCACAAGCCCGGGTTGCGAGCCCACCGTCCTCGGCCTACCCTATGGCTGGACGGGCCCCTACGGAACCAAAAGTTCTTCGGAGATCGGACCGATGTCACCTGCCACTGCCGTCGCGCTGCGCGACGTTTCCCTCGACGACAAGTACGCCCTCGATTCCGGCCGCGTCTATTTGACGGGCGTGCAAGCGCTCGTGCGTCTGCTGATGCTGCAGCGCCAGCGCGACCGCGCCGCGGGCCTCAACACCGCGGGCTTCGTGTCGGGCTATCGCGGCTCGCCGCTGGGCGGCCTCGACCAGGCGCTGTGGAGCGCGTCGAAGTTCCTCGAGCGCTCGCAGGTCAAGTTCCAGCCCGGACTCAACGAGGATCTCGCCGCCACCGCGATCTGGGGCTCGCAGCAGGTCAATCTCTATCCCGGCGCCACCGTCGATGGCGTGTATGCCATGTGGTACGGCAAGGGTCCCGGCGTCGACCGCTGCGGCGACGTCTTCAAGCACGCCAACTTCGCCGGCACGTCCAAGCATGGCGGCGTGCTGGTGCTCGCCGGCGACGACCATGCCGCGAAGTCGTCGACGCTGCCGCACCAGTCCGACCACCAGTTCTCGGCGGCGATGATCCCGGTGCTCTACCCGTCGTCGGTGCAGGAGATCCTCGACTTGGGCCTGCACGGCTGGGCGATGTCGCGCTACTCGGGCTGCTGGGTGGGCTTCAAGTGCGTTTCCGACACCGTCGAAAGCTCGTCGTCGGTGTACGTCGATCCGACGCGCGTCGGCATCGTCGTGCCCGACGACTTCCCGCTGCCGGCCGACGGCGTGTCGATCCGCTGGCCCGACGCGTTCCTCGCCACCGAGGCGCGGATGCAGGACTACAAGATCTACGCGGCGCTGCATTACGCGCGCGTCAACCAGCTCAACCGCATCGTCATCGACAGCCCGAAGCCGCGTCTCGGCATCATCACCAGCGGCAAGAGCTACCTCGACGTGCGCCAGGCGCTCGACGACCTCGGCATCACCGAGGCCGACGCCGCGGAGATCGGCCTGCGCGTGTTCAAGGTGGCGATGCCGTGGCCGCTCGAGCCCGAAGGCGTGCGCCAATTCGCCGAAGGTCTCGAGGAGATCCTCGTCGTCGAGGAAAAGCGCCAGCTCGTCGAGTACCAGCTCAAGGAGCAGCTGTACAACTGGCGCGACGACGTGCGCCCGCGCGTGGTCGGCAAGTTCGACGAAAAAGGCGAATGGGTGCGCCCGCACGGCGACTGGCTGCTGCCGGCGACGTCCGAGCTCACGCCGGCGATGATCGCGCGCGTCATCGCGCAGCGCATCGAGCGGCTGGGCCTGCACCCGCGCACGATGGAAAAGCTGCGTGCGCGCGTCGACTGGATCAACCAGAAGGAAGCCGCGCTGGCCAAGCCCAAGATAGCCATCGCCCGGCTGCCGTGGTTCTGCTCGGGCTGCCCGCACAACACGTCCACCGTCGTGCCCGCCGGCAGCCGCGCCACCGCCGGCATCGGCTGCCACGTGATGACGATCTGGATGGACCGCGACACGTCGACGTTCACGCACATGGGGGGCGAGGGCGTGCCGTGGATCGGCCAGGCGCCGTTCACCGAGACCAAGCACATCTTCGCCAACCTCGGCGACGGCACCTATTACCACAGCGGCATTCTGGCCATTCGTGCCTCGGTCGCCGCCGGCGTCAACATCACCTACAAGATCCTCTACAACGACGCGGTGGCGATGACCGGCGGCCAGCCGGTCGACGGCCCGCTGTCGCCTGCCGACATCGCCAAGCAGGTGTCCGCCGAAGGCGTGACGCGCGTGGTCGTGGTCAGCGACGAACCCGGCAAGTATCCGGACGCCTATTTCGACCCGTCGATCAAGATCCATCATCGCGACGACCTCGACGCCGTGCAGCGCGACCTGCGCGAGACGCCGGGCTGCACGGTGCTGCTGTACGACCAGACCTGCGCCGCCGAGAAGCGCCGTCGCCGCAAGCGCGGCAAGATGGTGGATCCGCCGAAGCGCGTGGTGATCAACGAGCTCGTCTGCGAAGGTTGCGGCGACTGCGGCGTCAAGTCCAACTGCGTGTCCGTGGCGGCCGTCGAAACGGAGTTCGGCCGCAAGCGCACGATCGACCAGTCGTCGTGCAACAAGGACTATTCCTGTGTCAACGGCTTCTGCCCGTCGTTCGTCACCGTCGAGGGCGGCAAGTTGCGCAAGCCGGCGAAGGTCGAGGCGGGCGAGTTTCCGGCGATGCCCGAGCCCGAGATTCCGTCGACGGCCACGCCGTACGGCATCGTCGTCACCGGCATCGGCGGCACCGGCGTGGTCACGATCGGCGCCCTGCTCGGCATGGCCGCGCATCTCGAGGGCAAGGGTTGCTCGGTGCTCGACATGACCGGCCTCGCGCAAAAGAATGGCTCGGTGGTGTCGCACATCCGCATCGGCGACCGGCCGGAAGACATGTACGCGACGCGCATCGCCGCCGGCGAGGCGCGCGCGGTGCTCGCCTGCGACATCATCACCGGCGTCGGCGACGAGCAGATCGCCAAGATGCAGAAAGGCACGACGCGGGCGCTGGTCAATACCGCGCTGGTGATGCCCGCCGACTTCACGCGCAAGCCCGACCTCGTGTTCCCGCGCGGCTCGATGGAGCAGGAGATCAAGGACGCCATCTCGCCGGGCGACGCCGAGTTCCTCGATGCCACGCGCCTCGCCACCGCGCTGATGGGCGACTCCATCGCCACCAACCTCTTCATGGTCGGCTACGCGTACCAGCGCGGCCTGATCCCCGTGCACGAAGGCGCGATCATGCGCGCGATCGAGCTCAACGCCACCGCCGTGGACGCCAACAAGCGCGCATTCAACTGGGGACGCCTCGCGGCGGTCGACCCGGCGCGTGTCGAGAAGGCGGCGTTTCCGCGCGAATCCAAGCCGACGACGCAGGTGCTGTCGCGCTCGCTCGACGAGATGATCGCGCGACGCATGGCGTTCCTCACCGACTACCAGGACGCGGCGTATGCGAAGGCGTACGCGGCGGTGGTGACGAAGGTGCGCGAGGCCGAGGCCGCGCGCGTGCCGGGCACGACGGCGCTGGCCGAGGCCGTGGCGCGCTACGACTTCAAGCTGCGCGCGATCAAGGACGAGTACGAGGTCGCGCGGCTCTACGCGCAGACCGATTTCCTGGCGCGCGTCGACGCCCAGTTCGAGGGCGACTACAAGCTGACGTTCCACCTCGCGCCGCCGCTGACCAACAAGCCCGATGCGCACACCGGCCGCGTGAAGAAGTCGCAGTACGGCCCGTGGATGATGAAGGCGTTTCGCGTGCTGGCGAAGCTGAAGGGCCTGCGCGGCACGCCGTTCGACGTGTTCGGCCGCACCGCCGAGCGGCGGATGGAACGCAAGCTGCTGGCCGATTACGAAGTCCAGATCGACGAGCTGCTGGCGAAGCTGTCACCCGCCAATCACGCGCTCGCCGTGTCGATTGCGTCGCTGCCCGAGAACATCCGCGGCTACGGTCACGTCAAGGACAAGTTCGTCGCCGAAGTGAAGGCGCAGGAAGCCGAACTCGTCGCGCAATGGCGTTCGCCGACGATCCCGATCACGCCGCTGCGCGCGGAGAAGGTCGCGGCGTAAGTCACTTCCCGCCGTCATTCCCCGCCGGTAGCCGTCATTCGAGCGCGGGCGGGAATCCAGGGGTGGCGGCGTGCGATCCGCGTCTCGCGTCTACCCGCCCGGACGGCGCGCCGCTTTCCGGTACGATCGCGGCGACGCCGGCCAAAACGGCCGGCGCTCGCCATGCGGGAGAATCCATGCAGCGCAGCACCGAGCGATTCCTCACCACGCACACCGGCAGCCTGCCGCGTCCGGACGACCTGGTGCGTGCGATGTTCGCACGCGAGGAAGGCGTGCCGGTCGACGACGCCGCGCTGTCGCGGCGCATCGCGGCGGCGGTGGCGGAAGTGGTGCAGAAGCAGGTCACGGCCGGCGTCGACATCGTCGACGACGGCGAGATGAGCAAGCCGAGCTACGCCACCTACATCAAGGATCGCCTTGCCGGCTTCGGCGGCGAGGGCAACACGTTCATCTACCAGGACCTCGCCGACTTTCCGCGGCTCGCCAAGCGCGTGTTCGGCGATCCCGGGCGCTCGCGGCGCAAGACGCCCGCGTGCAACGCGCCCATCACGGTGCGCGATACGCGTGCCGCCGCCACCGACGTCGAGCATCTCGAGGCCGCGCTGGTGACGACGGGCGCGAGCGAGGCGTTCCTCACCGCGGCGTCTCCCGGCGTGGTGTCGCTGTTCTTCCGCAACGAGCACTATCCGAGCGAAGAGGCGTACCTGTTCGCGATCGCCGACGCGATGCGCCACGAATACCGCACGATCGCCGAAGCCGGCATCACGCTGCAGGTGGATTGCCCCGACCTCGGCATGGGGCGGCACATCCAGCACGCCGACCTGTCGGTGCCCGAGTGGCGCAAGAAGGCCGAGATGCACGTCGAGGCGCTCAATCACGCGCTCGAGGGCATCGCGCCCGAGCGGCTGCGCATGCACCTGTGCTGGGGCAACTACGAAGGTCCGCACCACTGCGACGTGGCGCTGGCCGACGTCATCGACATCGTGTTCAAGGCGCGGCCCGCGGCGATCGCGCTCGAGGCCGCCAATCCGCGCCACGCGCACGAATGGCAGCTGTTCGAGACCGTCAAATTGCCCGACGGCAAGGTGCTGATCCCGGGTGTGATCGAGTCGAAGTCGAATTTCGTCGAGCATCCCGAGCTCATCGCGCAGCGCATCGGCCGCTACGCCAAACTGGTCGGCCGCGAGAACGTGATGGCCGGCAGCGATTGCGGCTACGGCACGTGGGTCGGGCAATCGGCGGTGGACCCGGACGTCGTCTGGGCCAAGCTCGCGGCGATGGCGGAAGGCGCGCGCATCGCATCGCGGCGGTTCTGGCCGGGCTGACGCGCGCTGCGCGTCGCCGGCACTATCGGCAGGCAATTTCATACGGGGTGAAGTGACGAACGCCCCCTTGACATCGGCTCGGCGAATTATGTAAGCTCTTACTTAATTATGCGCGACTACATCCGCCAGCGCGGCGCCGCGGCCTTCGGCACACGATTGCGCCGGCTCTCCGAGCGGCTCGACCGCGAGGTGCAGGCGATCTACCGCGAGCGCGCGATCGCCTTCGAGCCGCGCTGGTTTCCCATCGTCACCGCGCTGCACGCGCACCGGATGCTGAGCGTCGGCGACCTCGCCGAGCTGATCGGCGTCACGCACGCCGCGGTGAGCCAGCTGCGCGCCGAGCTGGTCGTCGCCGGGCTCGTTCGCACGAAGCCCGATCGCGCCGACCAGCGACGCCTGCTCGTCGAGCTGACCGCGGACGGCAAGCGGATGGTGACGCGCCTCTCGCCGCTGTGGACGGCGATCACGCAGGCCACGCTGCTGCTGTGCGCCGAGGCGGCGCCCGACCTGCTCGCGGACATCGACCGCATCGAATCGGCATTGGACGCGCGCTCGCTGAAATCGCGTGTCGACACTGCGCTGGGCGTGCATGCGCGCACCCCCGCCCGACAGGAGTGAACCGTGAAAGCGAATGAACGAAACCCCGGCCCCAAGCGAAGCATCTGCCTGGCGACGATGCTGGTGCTGCTGGCGTTGCGCGCAGTCGCGGCCGGCGCGCCGCCCGGCGCGATGACGGTCGACGAGGCGCGCGGCGTGGTGGCCCAGTCGATCGACCTCATCTCGCGCAACTACGTATTCCCCGAGGCGCGCCCCGCGATCGTCGCCAGGCTCAAGGCCAACGCAGCCGCCGGCCGCTACGACGTCACCAGCGCCGGCGAGCTCGCCGGCCGCCTGAGCCCCGATCTCGCCGCCGCCGGCAACGACAAGCACCTGTGGATCAAGTACGACCCGGCGCAGGCCGGCGCGCTCGCCGGCGGCGAGAAGTCGCGGGACGCGCACGACTACAGCGCACGCGAAGGCCGGTTGCACAACGAAGGCTATGAATCGCAGCGCATCCTGGCGGGCAACGTCCGTTATCTCGATCTCACCGGTTTCCTCTGGAACGGCGCGGCCACCACGCGCACGGTCGCCGACGCGATGCGCTTCGCGCACGATGGCGATGCCGTGATCATCGACCTGCGTCGCAATGGCGGCGGCAGCATGGAGGCGGTGCAGGCGCTCGTCAGCTATTTCCTGCCGCCCGATCACCGGCTGCTGATGACGTTCCACGCCGGCGCGAATGGCCGCGGGTTCGACACGCGGGTGATCGACAAGCTGCCGGCGCCGCGGCTGGTGGGCAAGCCGCTGTACGTGCTGACGTCCGGCGACACTGCATCCGCCGCCGAGGAATTCGTCTATCACGTGCGCCAGTTCAAGCTCGGCACGCTCGTCGGCGACACCACCGCCGGCGCCGCCAACAACGACTCGCTGTATCGGGTGGGCAAGGGTTTCGTGCTCAGCGTGTCCACCGGTCGGCCGGAGCATCCGGTCAGCCATGGCAACTGGCAAGGCACCGGCGTCGCCCCGGATGTCGCCACGCCGGCGGCCGATGCGCTCGACGCGGCGCATCTCGTCGCGCTGCAGGCGCTCGACGCGCGCCCGGATGCCGATCATGCGCGCTACGCGTGGACCATCGACGGCCTGCGTGGCCGCACCCACCCGCCGCGCCTCGATCCCCAGGCCCTCGCCGAGTACGTCGGAACATTCGGCATGCGCAGCATCAAGCTGGCTAATGGCGAGCTCTGGTTCCAGCGCGAAAGCCGCGCGCCGACGACGCTGTCGCCACTGGCAAACGATCTCTTCGCGTTCGGCAACACCGAGGATGTGCGCCTGCGCTTCCGCCGCGCCGGCGGACGCGTGACCGGCTTCGACCTCATCACGGCGGACGGGCAGACGATCGCGGTCGACCGCTCGGCGTAGCAATATCGTCATCCCCGCGAAGGCGGGGATCCCGTGGTGCCGCGCGCAATCGTCGACGACGCGTCGCGGCCGCAGCGCCATGGCGATATCGTCATCCCCGCGAAGGCGGGGATCCAGTGGTGCCGCGCGCAATCGTCGACGACGCGCGCGGCCGCAGCGTCATTCGTGGATTCCCGCCTGCGCGGGAACGACCGAACGGGGACCGCAAGCACGCCCAGGTCGACAGCGGGGCCGGTTGCCGCCAGCGCCCCGCCGGGCGCACACTGGCACACTTGTTTCCCGCCACGGCGAGCGCGCGGATGCCCACCTACCGTCTCCTGGTCAACGACGTTGCGCACAGCGTCGACTCGCGCGATCCCGCCCAGCCGCTGCTCTACGTGCTGCGCAACGCGCTCGGCCTCCACGGCCCCAAGTTCGGCTGCGGACTCGGCCAATGCGGCGCCTGCACGGTGCTCGTCGACGGCGTGGCGATGCGCGCCTGCACGCTGCCGGTGTCGGCCGTGGGTGCACGCAAGGTCATCACGCTCGAGGGGCTCGGCACGCCGGACAGGCCGCACCCGGTGCAGGCCGCCTTCATCGCCGAGCAGGCGGCCCAGTGCGGCTACTGCAGCAATGGCATGGTGATGTCGAGCGTGGCGCTGTTGCAGCAAAACCCGCACCCCACCGAAGACGAGGCGCGCGCGGCGCTCAATGGCTGCCTGTGCCGCTGCGGTTCGCATGTGCGCGTGCTGCGCGCGGTGATGCGCGCCAGGGGACGCACGACGACATGAGCATTCCGTCGCTCGCGTCGCCACATGCGCCGGACGCCTTCGGTGGCGCCAAGTTCACGCGTCGCACGCTACTCAAGGCCGGCGGCGCGCTTGTCGTCACCTTCGCCGCGCCGTCGCTCGCCGCCGTGCAGGACGTCCTCGACGCCGACCGCCTGCCCGGCAAATCCCTCGACGCCGCGAGCGTCGACGGCTTCTTCGCCGTGCACCAGGATGGTTCGATCACCTGCTATTGCGGCAAGGTCGATCTCGGCCAGGGGCTGCGCATCGCGATCCGGCAGATGGCGGCCGAGGAGCTCGACGTCGCAGTCGACCGCATCGCACTGGTCGAAGGCGACACGGCGCTCACACCCGATCAGGGCCCGACGGCCGGCAGCAGCGGCATCATGCGCGGCGGCGTGCAGATCCGCCAGGCAGCGGCGACGGCGCGTGCGGCACTTCTCGCGCTCGGCGCGCAGCAGCTGGGCCGCCCGGCCAGCGAATTGACGCTCGTCGACGGCGTGGTGAAGCCGCGCGACGGCGGCGCCGGTGTGGCCATCGGCACGCTGGTCGGCGGCCGCCACTTCGACGTCAAGCTCGATCCCAAGGCGCCGCTCAAGGACCCGCGTTTATATCGCGTCGTCGGCCAGCCGCTGCCGCGTCCGGACCTGCCTGCCAAGTTCACCGGCCGCCACGTCTACGTTCACGACTTGACGCTGCCCGGCATGCTGCATGGGCGCGCGATCCGTCCGCCGCGTCCGGGCGCGCGCCTGCTTGGCGTCGACGCGAAGTCGGTGGCCGATCTCGACGGCGCACGCATCATCCGCAAGGGGGACTTCGTCGGCGTGGTCGCCGACGACGAGTGGACGGCGGTGCGCGCGGCACGCGCGCTCGCGCTCACGTGGTCGGACGCGCCCGCGCTCGCCGGCGCCGGCGACGTCGCGGCATGGATGCGCGCCGGACCGTTCGAAGCCACCGAATCGCTGGTGAAGAAAGGCGATGCCGGCAGTGCGCTCGGCGGCGACGCCGTGCGCCGCGCGGGCACGTACTACTGGCCGATGCAGACGCACGGCTCGATCGGCCCATCGTGCGCGGTCGCCGATGTGCGCGCCGATGGCGCGACGATCTACACCGCGTCGCAGGCGACGCACAAGTACCGCCCGACGTTCGCGCGCATCCTCGGCCTGCCGACCGACGCCGTGCGCCTCGTCTATCTCGACGGCGCCGGCTGCTACGGCATGAATGGCCACGACGACGCGGCCGCCGATGCGGCGCTGCTGTCGCAGGCGACCGCAAAACCGGTGCGCGTGCAATGGATGCGTGCCGACGAACACGGCTGGGATCCGAAGGGCCCGCCGCAGCTGCTGGACATGAGCGCCGCCGTGGCGGCCGACGGCACGATCACGGCGTGGCGCGCCGAGATGTGGCTGCCGCGCGCCACCGCGGGATTGCCCAACGTGCCGCTGCTCGGCCCGGCCGAGGCCGGCATCGCGCAGCCGCCGGGTATCTCCACCGGGCTCATCACGCAGAACGCCGATCCGCCGTACGCCGTCGCCAACGTCGACGTCGTCGTGCACTGGCTGAAGGACGCGCCGCTGCGGCCGTCGAACATCCGCGCGCCGGGCAAGATGGCGAACGTGTTCGCGGTCGAGGCGCTGACCGACGAGCTCGCGTCCGCCGCGCGCATCGATCCGCTCGCGTTCCGCCAGCGCCACGTCACCGATCCGCGCGGGGCGGAAGTCATCCGGCGCACGGCGGCGATGTTCGGCTGGACGCCGCGCGACATGGACATCAGGCGCGGCTTCAGCGGCCGCGGCCACGGCTTCGCGTATTCGCACTACAAGCACAACGAGACGTACCTCGCGCTGGCGATGGAGGTCGACGTCGACCGCGCGACCGGCGCGATCAAGGTGCGCCGTGTCGCCTGCGCGCACGATTGCGGGCTCGTCATCAATCCCGACGGCGTCAAGGCGCAGGTCGAGGGCAACATCCTGCAGACGCTGTCGCGCACGCTGTACGAGGACGTGGCGTTCGACCGCAACGGCGTGACGAGCCGCGACTGGCAGAGCTACCCGATCCTGCGCTTCGCCGAGGTGCCGGACATCCGCGTCGACGTCGTCGACCGGCCGACCGAGCCGCCGCTCGGCGCGGGAGAAGCGGCTGGCGTGTGCGTGCCCGGCGCGCTGGCGAATGCGATCTTCGACGCGGTCGGCGTGCGCCTGCGCACGGTGCCCTTCACGCGCGAACGCGTGAAAACCGCGATCGCGGCGCTCGCCGATGCGCCACCGAGCACCTAAGCGGCACGACGTCGAGACTGGATTCCCGCTTTCGCGGGAATGACGTTGACGCAGGGTCTTCCCGCACTCGGTCATCCCCGCGAAAGCGGGGATCCAGGATCTGGCGTCGCGTCGGCCCGCCCTCGCCCGCCGCAAGCAAAAGTCCGCGCAACCCTGCCGCCGGGTTCTCGCGATCATCGACTCGAACGATCGTTCGATACGCCCGGGCAAACGCCGTACAATGTGGGGATGCCGGACGATTCGCGCAGCCCCGATCCCCTCGACGCCACGCGCGCGTGGTTCGCGTCGCAGGGGTTCACGCCTTTCACGTTCCAGGAGGAAGTGTGGGCCGCGTACGCGGCCGGCGAATCGGGCTTGATCCACGCGCCCACCGGCATGGGCAAGACGTACGCAGCGCTGATGGGCGCGCTCGCCGCCGGGCCGAAAGGCGGCGCCGACGATCCGCCGCCGTTGACACTGGTGTGGATCACGCCGCTGCGCGCGCTCGCCGCGGACACCACGCTCGCGATCACGCGCGCCGCGGGTGCGGTGCGCCCCTACTGGACGGTGGGCATGCGCTCGGGCGATACGCCGGCCTCGGTGCGCGCACGCCAGGACCGGCGATTGCCGACGGTGCTCGTCACCACGCCTGAAAGCCTGTCGCTGCTGTTGTCGCGCGCCGACTGGCGCGAGCGCTTCGCGCACGTCGCCGCGGTGGTGGTCGACGAATGGCACGAGCTGATGGCGTCGAAGCGCGGCGTGCAGGTGGAACTCGCGCTGGCGCGATTGCGCGGAGTCGACCCGTCGCTGCGCACGTGGGGACTGTCGGCGACGCTCGCCAATCTCGAGCAGGCGCTCGCCTGCCTCGTCGGCGTCGGCGCGAATGCACGCGGCCGCATCGTCAAGGGGCTGGAGAGCAAGACGGTCGTCATCGAGACCGCGCACCCGGCAACGATCGAACGCTTCCCGTGGGCGGGTCACATCGGCACGCGGCTGTTGCCGCAGGTGATTGCCGCGATCGAGCGCGCGAAGACCACGCTGGTGTTCACCAACGTGCGCTCGTCGGCGGAGATCTGGTACCAGGCACTGATCGACGCGCGGCCCGACTGGGCCGGCACGATCGCGCTGCATCACGGCTCGCTGGAGCGCGACGTGCGCGAGTGGGTCGAGGACGCGATCCGCGATCGCCGGCTGCGTGCCGTGGTGTGCACGTCGAGCCTCGACCTCGGCGTCGACTTCGCGCCCGTCGACCAGGTGCTGCAGATCGGCTCGCCGAAAGGCGTCGCGCGCCTGCTGCAGCGCGCCGGCCGCAGCGGACACCGGCCCGGCGAAGTGTCGAAGATCACCGTGCTGCCGACGCATGCGCTGGAGCTCGTCGAGGCGGCGGCGGCGCGCGAAGCGGCCGCTGAAAAGCGCATCGAGCCGCGCACGCCGATCGAGGGCTCGCTCGACGTGCTGGTTCAGCATCTCGTCACCTGCGCGCTGGGCGGCGGCTTCGCGCCGGCGGCGCTGCGCGCCGAGATTGCCGGCACGCACGCCTACCGCCATCTCGACGACAACCAGTGGCAATGGGCGCTCGACTTCGTCGTGCACGGCGGCGCGAGCCTCAACGCCTATCCCGAATATCGGCGCGTGGTCATCGGCGACGACGGCGTCGCCCGCGTGCCCGACCGCCGCATCGCGCAGCGCCACCGGCAGTCGATCGGCACGATCGTCGCCGACGCCAGCATCAACGTGCAGATGCGCAACGGCAAGCGCCTCGGCACCGTCGAGGAGTCGTTCATCGCCCATCTGCGACCGGGCGACTGCTTCGTGTTCGCCGGCAAGGTGCTCGAGTTCGTGCGCGTGCGCGAGATGACCGCATGGGTGAAGCCGGCGGCGAAGAAGTCGGCGATCATCACGCGCTGGATGGGCGCCAAGATGGCGCTGTCGACGCTGCTCGCCGAGCGCACGCGCAAGCTGATCGGCGACGCCGCGCAGGGTGTCTACGCATCGCCCGAGCTCGACCTCGTGCGCCCGCTGCTCGAGCTGCAGCGGCGCTGGTCCGGGTTGCCGCGGATGCACGAGTGGCTGATCGAGCGCATCACGATGCGCGACGGGCATTACCTTTTCTTCTATCCGATGGAAGGCCGTCTCGCGCATCTCGGCCTCGCCACGCTGTTCGCGTACCGGCTCGGCCAGATCCGTCCGGGCACGTTCACGATCACCATCAACGACTACGGCTTCGGCCTCCTGTCGCCGCTGCCCGTCGACCTCACGCTCGGCGACATCGGCCGGCTGCTCGCCGAGGAGCACGTCGAGCGCGACATCCTTGCCGGGCTCAACGCCGCCGAGCTGGGACGCCGCCAGTTCCGCGAGATCGCGCGCGTCGCCGGACTCGTGTTCCAGGGTTTTCCGGGACAAGGCCATTCCAACCGCCAGCTGCAGGCGTCGAGCGGCCTTCTCTACGACGTCTTCGCCGAATACGATCCGCAGAACCTGCTGCTTGCTCAAGCCGTGCGCGAGGTGATGGAGCGCCATCTCGAGGCGCCGCGGCTCGCCAACGCGCTGGCGCGGCTGCGCAAGAGCCCGGCGCTGCTACGCATGTCGGCGCGGCCCACGCCGTTCGCATTCCCGCTGATGGTCGAGATCTTCCGCGAGTCGCTGTCCAACGAGGCGCTGGAGACGCGCATCACGCGCATGGTTGCCGAGCTCGAAGCGGCGGCGTCGACGGGCGAGTCGGTGCGCTGAGGTCTCAGCCCCGCGCGCGCGGGCGTGCTTGGCGTCAACGGCGCGGCTCGTCGCGCCGATCGCGATGGATGCCGACGGCGATGTTGGCGTCGACTTCGGGGCAATGCGCCTTGCGCGCACCGCGCCCTTCGGCGACGATGATGCCCACCTTCGTCTCCCGGATACCCCATGCAAACACCCTTCGACCTGAGCGGTCGCGTCGCGCTCGTCACCGGCGCGGCACGCGGCCTCGGCGAGGCGATCGCCGCCGGCCTTGCTCGCGCCGGCGCCACCGTCGTCTACAACGGCCGCAATCGCGTCGCCCTCGACGGCGCGCGCGGCAAGCTCGACGCCGCGCTGGCCACCGACGCGGCCGTGTTCGACGTGACGCAGCCCGAGGCCGTGCGCGACGGCATCGCCACGATCGAGCGCACGCACGGGCATCTCGACATCGTCGTCAACAACGCGGGCATCCAGCATCGAAAGCCGTTCGGCGAATTCACCAAGGACGAATGGGACACGGTGATGGCCACCAACCTGACGGCGCCGTTCCTCGTCGCGCAGGCCGCCGCGCGCGGCATGCAGCAGCGCGGTCGCGGCAGCATCATCAACATCGCGTCGCTGACCAGCGAGCTCGGGCGCGCCAACATCGTGCCGTACACCACGTCGAAGGGCGGCGTGCGCCAGCTCACGCGCGGCCTCGCCGTCGAGCTCGCACCCACGGGCATCCGCGTCAACGCCGTTGCGCCGGGCTACTTCCGCACCGACATGAACGAGGCGCTGCTGGCCAATGCCGATTTCGTGGCGTGGGTGAACACGCGCACGCCGATGCGCCGCTGGGGCGATCCCGCCGAGCTCGCCGGCGCCGTCGTGTTCCTCGCGTCCGACGCCGCGACATTCATCACCGGCCAGACGATCTACGTCGACGGCGGCATGAGCGTCGCGATGTAGGGAATCGTCATCGCCGCGAAGGCGGGGATCCACGCCCCATTGATGTCATCCCCGCGAAGGCGGGGATCCATGCCTCATCGATGTCATCCCCGCGGAGGCGGGGATCCACGCATCGACGAGACGTTACTTCTGGATTCCCGCTTTCGCGGGAATGACGCATTCTTGTTGCCGTCATCCCCGCGAAGGCCGGGATCCATGCCCCATTGATGTCATCCCCGCGGAGGCGGGGATCCACGGCCCATTGATGTCATCCCCGCGGAGGCGGGGATCCACGCATCGACCAGACGTTACTATGGGATTCCCGCTTTCGCGAGAATGACGCATTCTTGTTGCCGTCATCCCCGCGAAGGCGGGGATCCACGCATCGACGAGACGTTACTTCTGGATTCCCGCTTTCGCGGGAATGACGCATTCTTGTCGCCGTCATCGCCGCGAAGGCGGGGATCCACGCCCCATTGATGTCATCCCCGCGAAGGCGGGGATCCACGCATCGACGAGACGTTACTTCTGGATTTCCGCTTTCGCGGGAGTCACCGCGGTGGGCGACGTCGCCGTCGCGTCGCGCGGCAGCCGATCACCGCCGCGTGACGACCCACGCGTCGCCCTGGCGCACGAGTGCGAGGCGGATGCGGTTGACCACGATCTCGCCGTTGCCT
>DASYSP010000006.1:0-52158 GCA_036003195.1 Casimicrobiaceae bacterium | reverse complement strand
GTCGCCCTCCTCGGCCTGCGCGAGATCCATGCGGTCGGCGAGCAGGTCGAGCGGCGTGCACAGCGGACCGACCACCGACGCGGTCTCGCGACGCGTTCCATGCACACGATTGCCGATCACCACCGGATAGTTCTTGCGCAGCACCTGGCCGAAGTTGCCGGACGCCGCGAGATGGTGATGGAGACCACCGTCGGTGACGAGGAACACCTGGCCGCGCGACACCTTGCGATCGACGACCCGGCAGACGTAAACGCCTGCCTCGCCGACGAGATAGCGACCGAGCTCGACGATCAGCGCCGCTCCCGGCAACCGGTGCGCGGCGTCGGCGACCAGCGCATGCAGATTCGCGCCGATCGGGGCGAGGTCGAGCGCGGTCTCCCCGGGAAAATACGGAATGCCGAAGCCGCCGCCCAGATTGAGGCTGCGCACCGGGGACGGCGCATCCTTCGCGAGCCGCACCGCCAGCTCGAGGGTCTTGGTCTGCGCTTCGCAGATGGAATCGGCGCGCAGGTTCTGCGAGCCGCTGAAAATGTGGAAGCCTTCGAAGCCGAGGCCGGCGTCCGCGATCGCGGCCAGCGCGCGCGGCACTTCCTCGGCGTCGATGCCGAACTGCTTGGGGCCGCCCCCCATTTTCATGCCCGACGACTTGAGCTCGAAGTCCGGGTTGACGCGCACGGCGACGCGCGCCGGCGGGCCGTCGCGGTCGGCGATCGCCTGCAGCACGCGAATCTCGCGGAAAGACTCGATGTTGATCAGGATGCCGGCGGCAACCGACTGCGCCAGCTCCGCTTCGCTCTTGGCCGGACCCGCGAAACTGATTTCGCGCGGATCGGCCCCTGCGGCGAGCGCGACGGCGAGCTCGCCGCCCGATGCCACGTCAAGGCCGTCCACCTGCCGCGACACGTGCTCGACGAGCGCCGGCATGGGATTGGCCTTCATCGCGTAGTGCAGGTGAATCGCCGCGGGCAGCGCCGCACGCAATTCGGCGATCCGCCGGTCGAGCGCGCGTTTGTCGTACGCATAGAACGGCGTGCGGCCGATGCGCGCGGCGAGCTCCGTGATCGGCACGCCGCCGACGACGAGCGCGTCCCGCGCGACCGCGAAATACGGGTGGGGCGGGTGTTGCGACACGCTCATGGCGCGTCCGTGGCGTATTCCGCGGCCACCGCCTTGCGGTCGATCTTGCCGTTGGGATTGCGCGGCAGCGCGCCATCGCGCGCATGGATTCGCGCCGGCACCATGTACATCGGCAGGCGTTCGCGGCAATGCGCGATCAGGCTCGCCTCGTCGATCGCGCGCCCCGGACGCGCGGCCGCGACGACGACGATCGCGTGTCCGAGCACGGGATGCGCCACGCCGAACGCCGCGCATTCGGCGACGTCCTGCGCGCCATACAGGATCTCCTCGATCTCCGTGGGGCTCACCCGATAGCCGGACGTCTTGATCATCTCGTCGCGCCGGCCGACGAAGTAGAGGAAGCCCTCCGCATCCTTGCGCACGGTGTCACCGGAGAACACGGCGAGCTCCGGCAGCACGAGACCCGAGACGCGGCCGGGCAGCGGCTTGTAGCGTTCGGCCGTCTTCACGGGATCGTTCCAGTAGCCCATGCCGACCAGCGCGCCGCGATGGACGAGTTCGCCCGGCTCGTCCGGTGCGCACGGCGTGCCGTCCTCACGCAGCACCAGGATCTCGGCATTGGGAATGGCCTTGCCGATCGAGTCCGGGCGCCGGTCGACCTCTTCCGGCGGCAGGAACGTCGAGCGGAACGCCTCGGTGAGCCCGTACATCAGGAACGGCCGCGTGTTCGGCAGCTTGGCCCTCAGGATCTTCAGTGTCTCTTCGGGCATGCGGCCGCCGGTGTTGGCGATATAGCGCAGGTGGTCGGTGATCTGCGGCGCCCAGTCGAGCTGCGACAGCTGGATCCATAGCGGCGGCACCGCGGTCAAGCCGGTGACGCGCTCCTTTTGCACGGCGTTGAGCACGTCCTTCGGCAGAAGATAGTTGATCAGCACGACGCGCGCGCCGGCGTGGAACGCCGTGGTGAGCTGGCTGAATCCAGCGTCGAACGACAGCGGCAGCGCCGCCAGGATCGTGTCCTGCTCGTCATTGCCGAGATACGACGCGACGCTCGTCGCACCCGCCACCATGTTGCGATGGGACAGCACGACGCCCTTGGGCGCGCCGGTGCTGCCGGACGTGTAGAGGATCGCCAGCATGTCGCTGTCGATCACGCGGTGCGTGCGCGTCGCCGCGCCGCCGGCGATGCCGGCAAATGCATGCAGCGCAAGGCCCGGTAACGACGTGCCGGCGGCGTCGCCTGTGCAGGCGACGTGCTGGCAGTCCGCACATCGCGCGAGCTCGTCGGCGACGAGCGCCAGGCGTTCTGCAGAGGTCACGAGCAATCGCACGTTGCAGTCGCGCAAAATGTAGCCTACCTGCGACGGCTTCAGCAGCGGATTGAGCGGCACGAACACACACCCCGCGGCCGCGGCGCCGAAGGCGGCGACCACGGTCTCGAACCGCTTGTCGAGCCAGATCCCCACGCGATCGCCGCGCGCGAGCCCGAGTTTGCACAGACCTGCAGCGAACGTCTGCACACGCGACGCCAGTTCGCCATAGTCGAGCGTGTTGCGCCCGGCGACCAGGGCGGGCGCCTGCGGCCGCCGCGCGGCGGATGCGAACACGAGATCGTGCAGCAGAAAGGGTGTGGTCATGGGTGACGGACCGCGCAGGGGCGATCGGGGGTCAACATCGCAGTGCCGTGGACTGCGGCACGGTGAATCACGGTCCCCGGCATTATCGTCGAACGCCGGGCGCGCCGTCACCCGGTGCAATGATCCCCGCGGTCGTCGCGTCCGCAACCGACTCGCCGGCTACGGCGGCGCTTGCATCGAGAAGGCCGGCGAGCGCGGCGGTGCGTGCACGGCGCGAGCATTGGGCGACGGCCGCAGCGTCGGGAAGTTCCTCGCGCCATTCGGGCTCGGTGACGAATCGCCGCAGCAACTCGGCGATCGCCGCCGCTGCATCGAGCGCGGCGACGTGCGCGCCGCCGACCCGCCGCAGCGTCAGGGCGGTGTCGCCTGCTGGATCGGTCAGCGCCACGATCGGACGCCGCGCGCGCAGGTATTCGTACAGCTTGGCCGGAATCTGCTCGTTGCAGTTCGCCGCCTGCAGGATGAGCAGGCCATCCGCCCGGAGCATCTCGGCCAGCGCCGCTTGGTAGGGCAGCGCGGGCGCGATGTCGATCATTTCGCCGACGCCGCGCGCCGTGGCCATCGCGCGCAACATCGTCTCGTGCACTGGTGCGCGAAAGCGGATGCGCAGCCGCGCGGCGACCTGCGGATGCTCGGCGCGAAGCGTGCCGAGCGCGGCCATCAGCGCCGTCGGATCGCGTTCTTCGGGATACACGATGCCGCTGTGGAGCAGCGTCAGCTGGCCGGGCACGAGCGGCGTGCGGGCATCCGCGTCGATGGCGGCGAACACTTCCTCGTCGTAGCCGTTCTCGATCAACGCGAAACGGTCACCCGGGACGTCGCGATAGCGATCGCGGTACAGCCGCTCTGCGCCCGGCGTCGTGAACACGAGCCGGCGGGCGTTCGCGGCCACGCGCTGCTCGATGCGCTGGTAGGCGCGCCACGTGCGCGGGTCCGGCGGATAGCCGTCCTGCGCCATCGGATCGCGGAAGTCCGCGATCCACGGCAACGCGCTTCGCCGCTGCAGCGTACAACCGATCGCGTGCGCCGTCGCCACCGGATAGGTCGACCACAGCGCCTGCGGCGCGAAACGGCGGATGAGCCGCAGCCCGGCCGGCACGGCGCCGAGCCACCAGGTTTTCCAGCGATCGGGGCGCGCCAGGAATGCGGGATAGCGGCCGGCCAGCGCGAGATGGCGTGCGGTGTCGAGCGCAAACGCGCGAGTCACCTGCATGCCTTGCGGAATATCGGCGAGCAGATCGTCGCCGACATCGTCATAGGCGCGAGGGCTGGCCGTGAGCACGATGGGCTCCCAACCGAACTCGGGCAGGTATTTCGCGAAGCGCAGCGTGCGCTGGATGCCGCTGCTGCCGCGCAGCGGCGGGAAATGGAACGCGACCATCAGCACGCGCTTCATCGTTCGATCCCGGCCGGCAGTGAGCGCGCGCGCATCGTCCGTATAATAACCACGCTCGCGGACACCCCATCGTGCCGATGCGTCGGCCCGCGCGCGCCCGGCAGGTGCCGGACAATGCGAAGGAACGGCCGTTGGACACCCGGGCTGAGACACTGGCGATACTCGACGAAGTCCTTGGACTCAAGGGCCGCGCCGCGCGCTTCGACGACGCGACGCCGCTGCTGGGTGCCGTTCCCGAGCTCGATTCGATGGCGGTGGTCAGCGTGCTGACGACGTTCGAGGATCGCTTCGGCTTCGAGATCGACGACGACGAGATCGACGGCGCGACGTTCGCCACCGTCGGCAGTCTCGTCGCCTTCGTGCGAGGCAAGCGCGGGGACTGATCGCGTGGGCCTGCGGCAGGAGGTGTTCCACCTCGCCGTGGACGGTGGCCAACGGTTGTGCATCTGGCGCGCGCCCGGGCACGGTTCACTGCGCGGCGTCATCGTGCACGTGCCGGCATTTGCCGAGGAGATGAACAAGTGCCGCCCGATGGTGGCGCTGGCGGCACGCCGGCTGGCGGCGAGCGGGTTCGGCGTGCTGGAGATCGATCTTCTCGGCTGTGGCGACAGCACCGGTGATTTCGCGGACGCCAGCTTCGACGCATGGATCGACGACATCGTCGCCGCCGTACGTTGGGTGCGCGGGCGCGACGACGCGGCGCTCTGGCTGTGGGGCGTGCGCGCAGGCGCGCTGCTCGCCGCGGCGGCCACGCGCCACCTTGCCGAGGCCGCATCGGTGCTGCTGTGGCAACCCGTCCTGTCGGGCCGCGTGATGCTGTCGCAGTTCCTGCGCCTCAAGCTCGCCGCCGACGCGCTCGCGGGCGACGGCGCGCGCGCGGGCACGCGGCAATTGCGGGCGGAGCTGGCGCGCGGCACACCGGTCGACATCGCGGGCTACCGGCTGACGCCGGCGCTGGCAGCCGGCATCGAGGCCTCCGCGCTCGCGTTCGCGCCGACGGTCCGGCGGGTGGAGTGGCTCGAAGTGAGCGGCGCGGCGCAACCCGTGCTGGGGCCCGCTGCGCTCGCCGCCGTCGCCACGCTGAGCAACGGGGGGATGCCTGTGCATGCCACCGTGGTCGGCGGCCCGGGATTCTGGCAGACCGTCGAAATCGAGATGTGTCCGATGCTGGTCGATGCCACCGTCACCGCACTGATGGAGTCGCCGCACGATGGCGTACCGCGAGACACCGTTCTTCGTTGACGTCGCCGGCGCAGCGATGCTCGGCATCGTCACCGAGCCGCGCGAGCCCACGCGCGTCGGCGTCGTGATCGTGGTCGGCGGCCCGCAGTACCGGGTCGGGAGCCACCGCCAGTTCGTGCTGCTGGCGCGCGCACTGGCGGCGGCCGGCATTGCGTGCCTGCGCTTCGACTATCGCGGAATGGGCGACAGCGAAGGCGACGCGCGCGATTTTGCCGGCATCGACGCCGACATCCGGGCCGCGATCGACGCTTTCTGCAAGCGCGTGCCGACGCTCGAGCGCATCGTTCTGTGGGGGCTGTGCGACGGCGCTTCCGCCAGCGCGTTCTACGCCGGCGGCGATCGTCGCGTGGCGGGCCTCGCGATGTGCAATCCCTGGGTGCGCACGGCGGCCGGCGAGGCGGGTACGCTGGTCAAGCGCTACTATGCGCGGCGGGTGGTGTCGGCCGCGTTCTGGCGCAAGCTCGCGGGCGGCGCGCTGGATTGGCGCCGCGCCGCCGTGGAATTCTCGCAACGGCTGGCGCAAATGGCATCCGGGCGCGGTGGCAGCGCCGCCGGCGACGCGCCGGTCGAATTGCCGCGCCGGCTCGCCGACGGCCTCGCGCGCTTCGACGGCGCGGTCCTGATCGTGCTTTCAGGGAACGACCTGGTCGCCGCCGAGTTCAAAGCGCACGGCGCCCAGGTTCCGCCGCTCGCGGCGGCCCTGGCGCGCCCGGGCTTGCGTCGGGTCGAATTCGCCGAAGCGGACCACACTTTCTCGGACGCTGGCTGGCAGGATGCGGCCACGCGGGCGACGATCGACTGGATCCGTGCGCAGTTCGTGCAATGGCTACACCCTGTCAATGCGGAGGCGAAATGAGTGTTCGTCCGATAGTCGTGGCGGCAATCCTGGCGTTGTCGGCGATCGCGCCTGCGCGCGCGGCCTACGAGGCCTGCGGACCCTTGCAGAACGCCTATGGTCCCTTCGACTACCGGACACACCGCGCCAAGCTCGAGATCGTCGAGCGCTACCACTTCACGCCGGGGGTGGAAGCGCTGCAAGGCGGCAACACCAGCTCGATGGGCGGCGACATCGACTACACGCTGCGCGCGTCGCCCAATCATCCTCGCGCGCTGATGGCGATGGCCAACCTTGCGCTGCGTGACAGGACCAAGCACGTGCATGGCGCGCACTACACGGTCGACTGCTATTTCGACCGCGCGATCCGCTTCGCGCCCACCGACGGCACCGTCTACATGATCTATGGCACCTACCTGTTCCGGGCCGGCGAAAAGGCCAAGGCGCTGAAGATGCTCGAGGAAGCCGAGGCGACTGCCGAGGACAATGCCAACCTGCACTACAACCTCGGTCTCGTCTACCTCGATGCCGGCCAGTACGACAAGGCGCTGGTTCACGCACAGAAGGCCTACGCGCTCGGCTTCCCGCTGCCCGGGCTGAAGAACAAGCTCGTCGCCGCCGGCAAATGGCAGGACGCTGCCGTGTCCCCAGCGCCGGCGCCAGTGGCCGCGCCTGCGCCCGCAGTTCCGGCGACGCCGAAGTGACTGCTTGCGCCGGTCCGCGCGTTGCTCGCGTGGCCGCCGGCGCGTCGCGTCACTGCAGCGTCATCGCTGCATTGCCGAGGATCTCGTACACGGCGTAGTAGCTCGCGCTGAAAGCATCGAACTGCGGCACGAAGTCGCGCCAGTTGACGCCATGCGGCGTCGTCAGTCCTGTCGCCGCCGGCACGATGTTGATGCCCTGTGCGGCAAATTCCGCCGTTGCGCGGCGCATGTCGAACGCGTGTGTGACGAGCACGACGCGCGTGATCTTGGCCGCGCGCAATGTTGCTGTCGACAACAGTGCATTCTCGTGTGTGTTGCGCGACTGGGCTTCGACCCAGCGCACAGGCACGCCGAACTCCTGCTCGAGCGCAGCCCGCATCAGCGCCGCTTCCGCCGCGCCACCCTGCGGCGCGCCGCCGCTTACCAGCACCGGCAGCCCGGTCGCGCGCGCGACGATCGCCGCATAGCGTATCCGTTCAAGCGTCAGCGGCGAAAGCGTGTCACCGTGGAATTCGGCGGCGTAGCGACGCGCGCCGCCGCCGAGCACCACGATCGCCTGCGCACTTTTCGCCGCGGCGATGTCGAACACCGGTGGCGGCGCGAGCCGCTCCGTGAGCCATAGTGCAACGACCGGCAACGACAGCGCCAGCAGCGCGAGTGTTGCCGCGAACGCGATCGCATGACCGATCCGCGGCCGCCAGCGAGAGGCGACGAGGCCGGCAAGCGCGAGCAGCACGAGGCTGGTCGGCGGCAACACCAGAACCTTCAATGCGGGCTTCAGCCATGACAATTCGTTCAGCACAACACGAATCCTTCAACCGTCCACGCGACGGGATGGGCACGCTTCCTGCGAATGACTGCGCACAAGTGTCGCGCCGACGAGGCGTTTGCCCGCTGCGCTGCGCTTGTTGCAGAAGATTGCCGAATATTCACGATGGCGCGCGGGACGCGCGGGGTATAAACGCTGCTGTAACGGATCCCAAGAATACTGTGTCAAGGATGGATCATCGGCTACTTCGACCTGACCGCCGGGCGTGCTTTAAGGCAATGGCAAACGCATAATCGACGGTTCGGCATTGGCGTGTATGCCTCGGTGATTGCACGACCGGCAACAAGACCCCAAAGGCGGCAATGGTAAGGCTGTTCAATCATTGGTTCCCATCGAACGCGGTGCTCCACGTCGCCTTCGACTCGGCACTGCTGTTCGTCACGTTCATGCTCGCGGCCGTGTGGCTGACCCGCGGCCAGCCGGGCGTCGAATTCCTGCTGCCCACGGCCATCCTGTTCGCCGTGGCCACGGCGGCGCTCAACACGATGATCGGCATGTACCAGCGCAATCCCTACCGCACGGGCGTGCAGACGGCGGCGCGGGTGATGCTGTCGCTGCTGCTGTCGCTGCCGCTCGCGTATCTGGTGTTCTACGTTTTGCCGCGCAACGAGTCGCACCAGGAGGCGCTCACCGTCGCCGCCATCGGAGCGCTCGGCGTGCTCGCGCTGGTGCGCGGCTACCTCACGCACTGGGGCAGGGCGCCGATGTTCGTGCGCCGCGTACTGGTGTTCGGCACCGGTGCCGAAGCCTCGGCGGTGGGACGCTCGCTGCACCAGTTCGGGCCGAGCATGAACGTCGTCGGCTTCTACCCGGCGTCCAACCATGAAGAGGGCCTGCGCCACGACGTCGGCGCCGGTGACAAGGTCTTCGCGTCGAACCTGCCGCTCGCCGAGACCGTGCGCCGGCATGGCATCGACGACCTCATCGTCGCGGTGCGCGAGCGGCGCGGCGGCGTGCTGCCGCTCAACGAGCTGCTGCAATGCAAGCTGTCGGGCGTGCGCGTGCTCGACCTGTCGAGCTACTACGAGCGCGCGCTCGGCCAGGTGCGACTCGACGCGCTGCACGCGAGCTGGCTCATCTTCGGCGAGGGCTTCCGCCAAGGCTTCCTGCGCACGACCGTGAAGCGCCTGTTCGACATCGGCGTGTCGACGCTGGTGTTCACGGTGACGCTGCCGATCATGCTGCTGACGGTCATCGCAATCGCACTCGAGGACGGCTTTCCGGTGTTCTACCGCCAGCCGCGCATCGGCCAGGCCGGTCGCGTGTTCGACGTCATCAAGTTCCGCAGCATGCGGCGCAATGCCGAGGACGACGGCAAGCCGCGCTGGGCCTCGTCCAATGACGACCGCGTGACCAATGTCGGGCGGGTGATCCGCAAGCTGCGCATCGACGAATTGCCGCAGCTCCTCAACGTGCTGCGCGGCGACATGAGCCTCGTCGGCCCGCGTCCGGAGCGACCGTTCTTCGTCGACCGGCTGACGCGCGAAGTGCCGTTCTATGCGGCGCGCCACAGCGTCAAGCCGGGCGTCACCGGCTGGGCCCAGGTGCGCTACCACTATGGCGCCTCCGTCGACGATTCGGTGCAAAAGCTCCAGTACGACCTCTATTACGTCAAGAATCACACGCTCTTCCTCGACATGCTGATCCTCGTCGAGACCGTCGGCGTGGTGCTGACCGGCAAGGGCGCGCAGTAGCCGGTGCAGGGGTCTGCGACCGGACTTTTGTCATCTGTATAGGACAATTGTCCTCGATGGGTGACGTCGCCGGACCGGGCGATCGCGGCCTCGGTGACCGCCGGCCAACGTGCGCACAACCCTCCGCAAGTCGCACGAATCGTGCATGGGTGCGTCGTGGCCAGCGCACGGATCCGCGGTTCGATAGTCGAAATCTCGACCGCAGCCTCCCACGCCGTGCCGCCGCCGCATGGCGCCGCCTCGACCGTTGCGGCAGCCGTGCGAAAATCAGCGTCCGACCTCAAGTGCCCATGACCCGATCCCTCGCCACGATTCTCGCCTGGAGCTACGGCATCGCCGCGCTGCTGTACGGCGGCTATGCGCTGTGGCTGGCCGGCGCGCGGCGGCGGCGCGACGTGCGCGACTGGTCGCTGCTCGCGGCCACGGCACTGGCCGCGGCATGGGGCGTGGCGATCTTCCTGTTCGCGATCCTCGACGCGCCGGCGCCGACGCTCGAGGTGGCAGGCATGGCCGACGTGCTGTGCAGCGGCGCATGGTTCGCGTTCCTGATCGCGCTGACCGACCGCAGCGGCGCCGCGGCGACCGAAGGGCGCATGCGTGACCGCGCGCTGATCGGCATCGCCGCGGCGATCGTCGGCTGGGGCTTCGTCGCGCAAGGCCTCATCGCGACGCAGTCCATGGTGTTCGGGCATCCGGTGCGCGTGGCTGCGTACGGCACGCTGGCGGCCGCGGTGTTCACGCTGATCCTCGTCGAGCAGATCTTCCGCAACACCACGGAGGCGGCGCGCTGGGCGATCATGCCGCTGTGTCTCGGCCTGGTCGGCATCGCGGCCTACGACGTCTATGTCTACGCCGACGCGCTGCTCTTCAACCGCCTCGACCTCGACATCTGGAGCGCGCGCGGTTTCGTGCATGCGCTGGCCGTGCCGCTGATCGCGTTGTCGGTATCGCGCCACGGCGGCAGCGCGCTCAAGGTCGTCGTCTCGCGCCAGGTGATGTTCCGCTCGCTGGCGCTGATCGCGGCCGGTATCTACCTGCTGTTCATGGCGGCGGCCGGCTATTACGTGCGCTACTTCGGCGGCGAGTGGGGCCGCGCGCTGCAGGCGGGGCTGCTGATGGCCGGCGCCCTGCTGC
This sequence comes from Casimicrobiaceae bacterium, assembly GCA_036003195.1. GTDB lineage: Bacteria > Pseudomonadota > Gammaproteobacteria > Burkholderiales > Casimicrobiaceae > VBCG01. The sequence goes on along the minus strand of DASYSP010000006.1, from coordinate 41,610 downwards.
TGATGCTGCTGCTGTTCTCGGGCTCGATGCGCGCCAAGGTGCGCGTGCTCGTCAGCAAGCACTTCTTCAAGTACCGTTACGACTATCGCGAGGAGTGGCTGCGGTTCACGCGCGCGCTGTCCGCGCAGGGCGCGGAACCGCAGATGGGCGAGCACGTCATCCGCGGCCTCGCCAACCTCGTGGAAAGCCCGGGAGGCGGCCTGTGGCTGCGCGACCACGGCGCGCGCACGTTCCAGGCCGCGGCGCGCTGGAACATGCCGGCGTCGGACGGCGCCGAGGACCTCGAGGGCGGCTTCGCGCGCTTCCTGCAGGACAGCGGCTGGGTGGTCAACCTCGAGGAATTCCGCTTCGCGCCCGACCGCTATGGCGAATTGCAGCTACCCACGTGGCTGTCGGCCATCCCGAACGCGTGGCTGGTCGTGCCGCTGGCCAACGGCCCGGACCTCATCGGTTTCGTGGTGCTGGTGACGGCGCGCACGCCGATCGACGTCAACTGGGAAGTGAACGACCTGCTCAAGACCGCGGGCCGCCAGGCCGCGAGCTTCCTGGGCCAGATGCAGGCCACCGAGGCCCTGCTCGAGGCGCGCAAGTTCGACGCCTTCAACCGCATGTCGGCGTTCGTCGTGCACGACCTGAAGAACATCGTGGCGCAACTGTCGCTGATGGTGCGCAACGCCGAGCGCCATCGCGACAACCCGGAGTTCCAGAAGGACATGCTGATGACCGTCGAGCATTCGGTCGAGCGCATGAAGCAGCTGATGATGCAGCTGCGCGAAGGCACCGCGCCGATCGAGGCGAGCCACCGCGTCGATCTCGCCGCCGCGATCCGCCGCATCGAGAACGCCAAGGCCGGCCAGCAGCCGGCGCTGGAAGTGGAGATCGTCGAGGAGGTCGCCGCGCAGGGGCACGACGACCGGCTGGAGCGGGTGATCGGCCATCTCGTGCAGAACGCGATCGACGCCACCGGCGGCCAGGGACGCGTCTGGATCCGCCTCGCGCGCCAGGCCGACCAGGCGCTGGTCGAGATCGGCGATACCGGCCACGGCATGACGTCCGAGTTCGTGCGCGAGCGCCTGTTCAAGCCGTTCCAGACGACGAAGCGCACGGGCATGGGCATCGGCGCCTACGAGAGTTACCAGTACGTGCACGAGCTCGGCGGGCGTGTGCTGGTGGACACGACGCCGGGAGCGGGCACGCGGATGAGGCTGCTGTTGCCGTTGTTCCGCACCTTGCCGGCCGCGCCCTCCGATCCGCAGCGGGACGTGGCATGAGCGAAACCGGTTTGGGGACGTCATGACCGACAAGAGCCGGCCGCTGCTCATCGTCGAGGACGATCCCGCGCTGCAAAAGCAGATGCGCTGGGCATTCGACCAGTACGAAACCCTGCTCGCCACCGACCGTGCCGGAGCGATGGCGCACGTGCGCCGGCAGGCGCCGCCGGTGGTGACGATGGACCTGGGGCTGCCGCCCGATCCCGATGCCGTATCGGAAGGGTTCAAGCTCCTCGACGAGCTGCTGGCGACCGCCGCCGACACCAAGGTCATCGTCCTCACGGGCCAGCACGATCGCGAGAACGCGCTGCGCGCGATCGGCGCCGGTGCCTACGATTTCTTCGCCAAGCCGTTCGAGCCCGACCTGCTGCGCCTGACGATCGACCGCGCCTTTCGCCTGCACGACCTGCAGATGGAGAATCGCCGGCTGCAGAGCGTGCACCGGCCGGATGCGTTCGGCAGCGTGGTGACGCGCGATCCCGAGATGCTGCGCATCTGCCGTGTCATCGAGAAAGTGGCGGGGAGCAACGCCACCGTGCTGCTGCTCGGCGAAAGCGGCACCGGCAAGGAGCTGCTCGCGCGCGCGCTGCACGAGCTGTCGCCGCGGCGCGATGCCCGCTTCGTCGCGATCAACTGCGCGGCGATACCGGAGAACCTGCTCGAAAGCGAGCTGTTCGGCTACGAGAAGGGCGCGTTTACCGGCGCCGTCAAGCAGACCCTCGGACGCATCGAGACGGCGCACAACGGCACGCTGATGCTCGACGAGATCGGCGATCTGCCGATGGCGCTGCAGGCGAAGCTGCTGCGCTTCCTGCAGGAGCGCGTGATCGAGCGCGTCGGCGGCCGCGCCGAGATCGCGGTGGACGTGCGCATCGTCTGCGCGACGCACCAGGACTTGAAGGCGCTGATCGCCGAGGGCCGTTTCCGCGAGGACCTCTACTATCGCCTCGCCGAGATCGTCGTCGAGATCCCGCCGATCCGCGCGCGCCATGGCGACGCCGCGCTGCTGGCCCACGCGTTCGTGCAGCGCTACGCGGCGGAGCAGCGGCGCGGATCGATGACGCTGCGGGCCGACGCCGTCGCGGCGATCGAGTCGCATCCGTGGCCGGGCAATGCGCGCGAGCTGGAGAACTGCATCCGCCGTGCCGTGATCATGGCCGACGCCAACCAGATCGGCGCCGCCGACCTCGGACTGCCGGTGCCGGAAGACGCGGAGCTCGCGACGCTCAACCTGCGCCAGGTGCGCGACGACGCCGAGCGCGCCGCCGTGGTCAAGGTGCTGGGGCGCGTCAACGGCAACATCGTCAAGGCGTCGGACATCCTCGGGGTGAGCCGGCCGACACTCTACGACCTCATGCACCGATTCGGATTGAAATGAACGACGCCACGCGGGCGATGCACGCGGGCCCATGCGCGAAGGTGACACCACGTCACCGTCGTGCCCTGCCAATGCCGGGAAAGACCAACGCCATGAACGCACGCGCAACGCTCGTCCACCTCACTGCCATCGCCGCGCTCTGCGGCGCGCTCGCGGCGTGCTCGGGCAACAATCCCGACGCCATGCTGGCGTCGGCGAAGGACTATCTCGCCAAGAACGACACCAAGTCGGCGGTGATTCAGCTCAAGAACGCGCTGGAGAAGAATCCCGACCTCGGCGAGGCGCGCTATCTGCTCGGCCGCACGCTGCTCGCGAGCGGCGACGTGCCGGCGGCCGAGAAGGAACTGCGCCGTGCGCGCGATCTCAAGTATCCCGCCGACCAGGTCGATCCGGCGCTCGCCAGCGCGTGGACGAAGCTCGGACGCTATCAGCAGGTGGTGGACGAGATGGCGCAGGCCAAGGCCGCGACGCCGGCAGGGACCGCGGAACTCAAGACGGCGCTGGGACAGGCGGAGCTCGGCATCGGCAAGCCCGACCTCGCCAAGGCTGCGTTCGCCGAAGCCCATGCGGCCGACGCGGGGTATGCGCCGGCCTACCTGGGCGACGCCGTGCTGGCCGCACGCGATGGCGATTACGCCGGGGCGCTGGCCGCCACCGGCAAGGCACTCGCCAGCGCGCCGGATCTGGCCGATGCGCTGCAGCTGAAGGCCGACATCCTGCTCTCGCAGGGACGCATCGACGAGGCGATCACCGCCTATCGCGCGGTGCTGGCCAGGAATCAGGACTACCTGCCGTCGCATTGGGCACTCGTCGGCCTGCTCGTGCGCGAGAACAAGACCGCAGAGGCGGACAAGGCGCTCGAGGCGCTCAAGGCCGTCGCGCCCAAGCATCCCAAGACCTTCTATTACGAAGCACTGGTGCGCGCGGCCCAACACAATTACGCGGGTGCGCGCGAGGCGATCCAGCAGGAGCTCGCAATGCTGCCCGACGACCCCGTCGGCACCGTGCTGTCCGCGGCGATCGACATCGAGCTGCGGGACTTCGTGCGTGCCGAATCGACGCTGGTCAAGGCGCTGTCGCGCTCGCCGCAAAACGACTTCGCACGGCGCCTGCTGGTGAGCACCTACCTGCAGATGCGACAGCCGGGGAAGGCGCTGGAGACGCTGAAGCCGATGCTCGGCCGCATCGACAAGGATTCGGTGATGCAAAGCGTCGCCGGCGAGGTGTATCTGCAGAACGGCGATCCATCGCAAGCCGCGGATTACTTCGAGAAGGCCGCGGCGCTCGATCCGAAAGGCACGCGCGCCAGGACCGGCCTGGCGATGACGCGACTGGCGCAGGGCGACACGGCGGCCGGCGTCAAGGAGCTCGAGGCCGCGGCCGCCGTCGATCCCGGCTCGCGTTCCGACCTGATGCTGATTTCCGTCGCACTGCGGCGCCGCCAATGGGACGACGCACTGGCAGCGATCGACGTGCTCGACAAGAAGCAGCCGAACCAGCCGCTGGCGTCGAATTTGCGCGGGCTGGCGCTGCTCGGCAAGCACGACCTGCCCGGTGCCCGCCAGAGCTTCGAGCACGCGCTCGCGATCGATGCAACGTACTTTCCCGCCGTGGTGAGCCTGTCGCGCGTCGACATGTCCGAGCACAAGCCGGACGCGGCGCAGAAGCGCCTCGAGGACTTCGTCGCCAAGAATCCGAAGAGCAGCCAGGCGATGCTGGCGCTCGCCGAAATCCGTGCCGCCGGCGGTGCGTCGAAGGCCGAGGTCGCGGGCCTGATCGACAAGGCGATCAAGATGAATCCCAACCAGGTCGAGCCTCGCCTCGCGCTGGTGCGCCACTACATGCGCAGCGGCGACCCGAAGCAGGCGGCATCGGTGGCGCAGGACGCGCTCACCGCGCTGCCTGGCCGCGCCGACCTCTACGATGCGCTGGGGCAGGCACAACAGGCGGCGGGCAACACGAATGACGCCCTGGTCGCCTACGGGCGCTTCGCCGAGGCGGCGCCGGATTCGCCGTTGCCATACCTCCGCATGGCAACGCTGCACCTGATGGCGCGCAATCAAGCGGCGGCGGCCGACAGCTTCCGCCGTGCGCTGGCCATCAAGCCCGATTTCGTCGAAGCCCAGGAGGGCCTCGCCGCGGTCGACCTCGGCCAGAACAAGGTGGCCGACGCGCTGGGGATCGCCAAGGACATGCAGAAGCAACGGCCCAAGGAATCGGTCGGCTACGCGCTGGAGGGGGAGATCTACGCCGCGCGTCACGAGTGGCCGAAGGCGATTGCCGCGTACCGCCAGGCGATGAACGTGTCGGGCACCACCGCGTCGGCAGCCAAGCTGCACTCGGCGATGGTCGCCGCCGGGCAAACGGCGGAGGCCGACAAGATGGCCGCGGCCTGGCTGCGCGACCATCAGACCGACGACGCGTTCCGCTTTGCACTGGCGGAGCAGGCGACACAGCGCAAGGATTACGCGACGGCGGTCCGCTACTACCAGCAGACACTGGTGAACGAGCCAGGCAATGCAGTGCTGCTCAACAACCTTGCATGGGTCGCGGGCCAGGTCAACGATCCGCATGCGCTCGAATATGCCGAACGCGCCAACAAGATCGCGCCCGACCAGCCGCGGATACTCGATACCCTGGGGGTGCTTCTCGTCGACAAGGGCGACGCCAAACGCGGCGTCGACTTGCTGCGCCATGCGGTGGAGCTGGCGCCGGGATTGCCGGCGATCCGCCTCAACCTCGCGCGCGCGCTGGTCAAGACCGGACAGCCGGAAGCGGCGAAGAAGGAGCTCGACACGCTCGCGAGCCTCGGCGACAAATTCAACGACCAGGCGGAAGTCGCGCGCCTGCGCAGGGGGCTGTGAATGGCACGCGTTGACCGGCCGGATGCATCCGGCAATGTCGCAACATCCACCACGCGCGCGGACGCGTCATCGACGCCGGACGCCGCGACCACGACCGTGGCCGTCGTCGGCCTGGGTTACGTCGGCCTGCCGCTCGCCGTGGAGTTCGGCAAGCGCTATCCGACGATCGGCTTCGACCTTTCCGCCGACAAGATCGCCCACTACCGGCGTCACGTCGATCCCACCGGCGAAGTGAGCCGCGACGAACTCGTCGCCGCCCGCCACCTCAAGGTCGGCAACGACCCGGCCGCGCTCGCCGCGGCGGATTTCATCGTCGTCGCGGTGCCGACACCGGTGGACATCGCGCACCAGCCGGATTTCACGCCGCTGGTCGGCGCCTCGGAAGCCGTGGGCCGCAACCTGAAGCGCGGCGCCACGGTCGTCTTCGAGTCGACCGTCTACCCGGGTGCCACCGAGGAAGTGTGCGTGCCCATCATCGAGAAGCATTCGGGAATGCGATGGAAGCGCGATTTCTTCGTCGGCTATTCGCCCGAGCGCATCAATCCCGGCGACAAGGAGCGCACGCTGACGAAGATCACCAAGGTGGTCTCGGGCGATACGCCCCAGACGCTGGAGAAGGTCGCCGCGCTGTACGCGAGCGTGGTCACCGCGGGCGTGCACAAGGCGTCGTCGATCAAGGTGGCCGAAGCGGCGAAGGTGATCGAGAACACCCAGCGCGACCTCAACATCGCGTTGATGAACGAGCTGGCGATCATCTTCGACCGTCTCGGCATCGACACGCTGGAAGTGCTCACTGCAGCCGGCACCAAGTGGAACTTCCTGCCGTTCCGGCCCGGACTCGTCGGCGGCCACTGCATCGGCGTCGATCCGTACTACCTCACCCACAAGGCGGAGATGGTCGGCTACCACCCCGAGGTGATCCTCGCCGGCCGCCGCATCAACGACGGCATGGGCAAGTTCGTCGCCGAGCAGGCGATCAAGCACCTCGTGCGCAACGGCTGGCAGGTGAAGGCGGCGCCGGTGATCGTGCTGGGGCTCACGTTCAAGGAGGACTGCCCGGACCTGCGCAATTCGCGCGTGATCGACGTCATCCGCGAGCTCGAGAGCTATGGCGCCACCGTGCACGTGCACGATCCGGTGGCGAACGCCGACGAGGCGCTGCACGAGTACGGCATCCGCCTCACCGCGTGGGACGACCTGCCGCGTGCCGCGGCCATCGTCGCCGCGGTGGCGCATCGCGGGCTCAAGGAGCGGCCGGTGACCGATTTCACGGACAAGCTCGAGCGCGATGGCGTCGTCATCGACGTCAAGTGCCAGTTCGCGGCGGGTGCGTTCGATGCGCATCCCGTCACCGTATGGCGGCTGTAGGACCGGAGCGATGACCGCGATCGAATCGGCGATGCGTGAACTGGGCGAGCGCCCGCGGTGCTGGCTGGTGACCGGCAGCGCGGGCTTCATCGGCTCGCACCTGGTGGAGACGCTGCTCGGCCTCGGCCAGACGGTGACGAGCCTCGACAATTTCGCCACCGGCCATCGCGCCAATCTCGACGAAGTCGCGGCCAAGGTCGGTGCCGCACAGTGGCGTCGCCACCGGTTCGTCGAAGGCGACATCCGCGATCTCGCGGCATGCCGTGAAGCGATGCGCGACGCCGACATCGTCCTGCACGAGGCGGCGCTGGGCTCGGTGCCGCGCTCGATCGCCGATCCGGTGGCCACCAACGCGGTGAACGTCGACGGCTTTGTCAACATGCTGGTCGCCGCGCGCGACGCCGGCGTCGCGCGCTTCGTCTACGCCGCCTCGAGCTCGACCTATGGCGACCATCCGGGACTGCCGAAAGTGGAGGATCGCATCGGCCGGCCGCTGTCGCCCTATGCGGTGACCAAGCTCGTCAACGAGCTCTACGCCGACGTATTCGGCCGCTGCTACGGGCTCGCCACCATCGGCCTGCGCTATTTCAACGTGTTCGGCTCGCGCCAGGACCCGCAGGGCGCCTACGCCGCGGTGATCCCGTGCTGGGTGCGGGACCTGCTGCAGGGCCAGGCGCCGACGATCAACGGCGACGGCGAGACGAGCCGCGATTTCTGCCATGTGGCCAACGCCGTGCAGGCGAACCTGCTGGCCGGAGTCGCGGTGGATGCCGGGGCCATCGACCAGATCTACAACGTCGCGCTCGACCAGCGCACGACGCTCAACGAGCTCTTCACCCTGCTGCGCGACGCATTGGCGGTGCATGTGCCCGAGGTCGCGCGCATGCAGGCGGTGCACGGCGAATTTCGCGAGGGCGACGTCCGTCATTCGCAGGCCGACATCGGCAAGGCGCGGCGCCTGCTGGGCTATGCGCCCGGTTACACGCTCGCCGAGGGACTGCGCGCGGCGATGCCCTGGTACGTCGAACATTTCCGCGGCGCCGACGCCAAGGGCGCGCGCGTGGCAGCGGGGCGCTAGTGAGCCGGCAGGCTTACGCATCGATCGGCACAGCGGGCGCGCGTCCACGTGCGGCGCGGGCGGCACGCATTCCAGCGCGCATGGCGTTCCCGCTGGTGCTGGCCGCGCTGGCGCTCGCCGGCGGCGAACCGAGGGCCGCACCGTCCGTCGCACCGGCGGCCGTGCAACCCGCGGCCAAGGCCGTCGTATCCATGGCGGCGACGCCATCGGACGCCGGCCCGGCGGCGCCGGTGCTCGACGCCGAGGCCCTGCAGGCCGAAATCGTGGCGCTGCGCACGCTGGCCGCGCATTACGAGAACGGCGAGGGCGTGCCACGCGATCCGCTGCACGCGTACGCGCTGTATTGCCAGGCGGCAAAGTCCGGCGACGCCGAGGCGCAATACGACGTGGGCTGGATGTATCTCAACGGTCGCGGCGTCGCGCGCGACGACGCGCTGGCGGCGCGCTTTTTCGCGCTGGCGGCCGCGCAGGGACACGCGCAGGCGCAGGCGCTGCTCGCGCATGCCGGGACGCCCGCGGCCGACCTGCCCGAATGCATGCGCGATCCGCCGCCTCCTCCACCGCCGCCGCCCGAGCCGCTCGACGACGGCAGCTCGTTCGTCGCCGCCAACGCCGAGCAGGCGCGCGTGGCCAAGCTCGTGCGCGAGCTGGCGCCGCAGTTCGACGTGAGCCCGCTGCTGGCGCTCGCCGTCATCCGCGCCGAATCCAACTTCGATATCCACGCGCGCTCGCCGAAGAACGCGCAGGGACTGATGCAGCTCATTCCCGAGACGTCGCAGCGCTTCAACGTCAAGAAGCCCTACGACATCACGCAGAACATCCGCGGCGGCCTCGCCTACCTGCGCTGGCTGCTGGCGTATTTCGAGGGCAACGTGCCGCTCGTCGCCGCTGCCTACAACGCAGGCGAGAAGACCGTCGAGCGCTACCGCGGCGTGCCGCCGTACGCCGAGACGCGCGACTACGTGCGGCGGGTGATGAAGGTGTTCGGCAAAACCACGCACCCGTACGATGCGAGCGTGACGGAGCCGTCGCCCGACGTGGCGAAGCTCGCGCCCGCCGTGCCGCGTTGAGCGGCGCCCCCGGCGCCGATTCCTTCGCCCCGGCGAACGCGGGCGGCCCCGTGTCGCAACCGTCGCGCGTGCTGGTGATGGCCGAGGCGGTGACGCTCGCCCATCTCGGCCGCGGCATCGCGGTCGCGGGCATCCTCCACCGCGCGGGCTTTCGCGTCGTCCTCGCCTGCGATCGCCGCCACGAGCGCTTCCTCGACGGATTGCCGTTCGCCGTCACCGGCCTCGCGTCGATCCCGCCGGCGGCGTTCCTCGAGGCGCTGGCGCACGGTCGCGCCGTGCTCGACGAGCGCACGCTGCGGCATGCGATCGAGGACGACGTGGCGCTGCTCGGCGACACGCGGCCCGATGCAGTCGTCGGCGACTTCCGCCTGTCGCTGTCGGTGAGCGCGCGCCTGGCGAAGGTGCCGTACGCGAACGTGACCAACGCCTACTGGAGCCGCTTCGCGTCGTCGCGATATCGCCTGCCGGCGCTGCCGGGATCGCGCGCGGTTCCGGCACGCATCGGCGACGCCGCCTTCCGGCTGGTGCGCCCGTTCGCCTTCGCCGTGCATGCGCGGCCGATGAATCGCGTGCGTCGCGCCTATGGCCTCGCGCCGCTGCGCGCCGACATCCGCGACGTCTATTGCGACGGCGACTGCACGCTCTACGCCGATGTGCCGGAGCTGGTGCCGACCGTCGGCGCGCCGCCGACGCATCGCTACATCGGCCCGTTGCAATGGGCGCCGCCCGTCGAGCCGCCGCCATGGTGGGACGCCGTGATGACGGGGCCGGCGCCGATCTACGTGTCGATGGGAAGCTCGGGGCTCGCCCACGGCGTGCGAGGGATCGTCGACGCGCTCGCTTCGCTCGGCCGCGACATCGTCGTCGCCACGGCCGGCCGCGCATCGGACGTCGTCGGCGGCGCGCATGTGCATGTCGCCGAGTTCGTGCCGGGCGACCTCGTCGCGGCGAAGGCGTGCGCCGTCGTCTGCAACGGCGGCAGTCCGACCAGCCTGCAGGCGCTCGTCCACGGCGTGCCGGTGGTGGGCATCGCCGCCAACCTCGACCAGTTCCTCAACATGAGCCATGTCGAGCGATTCGGCGCCGGCGTGCTCTTGCGCGCCGATCGCGTGCGGCCGCGCGACGTGCGTGCGGCGACGCGTCGCCTGCTCGACGACCCGCGGTACCGCGCGCGCGCCGCCGACGTGCGCGACTGCGCGGCGCGCACGACGCCCGAGCGCGCGTTGCCGGAAGCCATCCGCGCTATGATCGGCGCCGGCCGCGCTATCACGGCGTCCCCCCACGGCGGCCGGTCGACGGGCGCGCCGTCGTCCCCCGCGCGGGACGCCTGAACCGCCGGCCTCGCCATGCGAAGGATCACCGTCCTGCAGATGCTCGTGTTCGCCGCGCTGGCGGCGCTCGCGGCGGCACTCGCCGTCGCCACCACCTGCGCGCTCCTCGGCCGGGCGCCGCTCGGCGACTTTCGCGGCGTGGTGCTGGTGCTCGTGGCGGTCGTGTTGCTGTACGCGTACGCGATCGCGGTCTACCGGCTATTCCTCGCGTGCTTCCCGCTGCGCGAAGGCGAGATCGCCAAGGGGTCGGGCCAGGAGTTCGTCTACCACGTCTACGTGCTGTTCTACCTGATGCTGTTCTATCCGGTGATCCGCAGCGGGATCCCGCCCGCGCCCTTCATGCGCGCGTTCTATCGCGCGCTCGGCGCACGCCTCGGCGTGAACACGTACAGCCAGGGAATCCTGCACGACCCGCCGTTCGTGACGATCGGGCGGGACTCGGTCGTCGGCCAGTCGGCGCTGCTGATCCCCCACGTGATCGAAGGTGAGCGGCTCGCGCATCACGCGATCCGGATCGGCGACCGCGCGACGGTGGGCGCCGGCGCGATCGTGCTGTCGGGCGTCACCATCGGCGACGGCGCCATCGTGTCGGCCGGCGCAGTCGTGCCGAAGGGCACGGCGATCGGTGCCGGAGAGATCTGGGGCGGCGTGCCGGCCCGGCTCGTCAGGCGCGTCGACGACCCCATCGTGCCGTCAATGCTGGATTCCCGCTTTCGCGGGAATGACAGTTGACCGGGATGGTGGTCGGCGGTGATGTCGACTCGATCAGTCCGGGATACGACCGAACTTCGAGGACCGGCAACAAAACGCAAGCATAAAAAAAGGCGCCGACTCGCGGCGCCTTTTTCGTCGGTGACGAGGCTATTCTGACTTGCGACGCACCGCGGCGAATCCCAGCATGGCGGCGCCGAGGAGCAGCAGCGTGCCCGGCTCGGGAACGGTCGCCGGAAACACGATCGAATTGCCATCGGCCTGCAGCACGACTTGGCCAGGGACGAACGGCACGCCACTGAAGCCGCCCGGATTCGTGTACGCCGTACCGGAGACGCCGAGCTGCAGCGTTCCCGTCGTCACGCCGTGGTCGAGGTTCGGATGAATGTACAGCGGGTTGGTCTGGGTGATCTGGTTCGTCACCGTGAACGCGTTGACCGTGTTCGCAGCATTCGTGTCGAACGTGCCGCCACTTTGCGCCGGAATGATGCCGCCGTACAGCGGGTCGCCGTCCGTGAATCCCGTGCCGAGGCTTCCCGAGGTGCTGTTGGCATCCGGTGTGGTGTCGTAGTACGTCTGGAACGTGCCACCCAGGATGTTGAACGAGCACTTGCCGGACCCGTCGCACGAGACGATCTGCTCGGTAAGCTGCCCGACGACCGTATACTCATAGGTGCCCGGGGCCGCGGGGACGCCGTCCGCGTTGTTGTCGAGATGCGGCGTGAACAGCGTCGAGCCGTTGAGCTTGAGCGCCGTGGCCCACGCGAAGTAGGTCAGCGTGAACGTATTGCCCGGCGTGCCGGTGAAGCCCGACGTAAACGCCGTGCCGGCCGAATCCCAGTCGATGCCGTTCCACTGGGCATTGGTGAGGTCGCCGTTGGTGATGGTAATTGCGCTGGCGGGCGCTGCTGCGAGCGCGCCACCGAGGGCCATCACCGCGAGTGCTATTTGAAGCTTTTTCATCATGCCTCCTGAGGCGAAAATCAAACTGGGTCGCCACCTATTAAGCAATCGGTATGCCTCGACCTTAATCATTTTTGTTTTCATATAGTTACATTGAAGAAAGAGCCGACGTGCGGTAGTCCCGGCGAGCGAGTGTAAAGTCGTCCGACAGGCGGCTCGGGCATTTCGCCAAGGCTGCTACCTGGTGCCCATTTCCCCATGTCCGTGTCCACGCTGACGCTCGCCCTGCGCAACCTGCCGCGCCACCGCGGCCGCACGCTGATCTCGCTGTCGGCGGTGGCATTCGGCGTGGTCGCGCTGCTGCTCGCCGGCGGCTTCGTGGAATGGGTGTTCTGGGCGATGCGCGAAGCGGCCATCCAGACAGGCCTCGGCCACATTCAGGTGTCCCGCGTCGGCTACCGCGAGCGCGGGGCGGCCGATCCGTCCGCCTTCGTGCTGCCTGCCGCCGACTGTGCGGCCGCTGCGGCACCGTGCGTTCCGGCCCCACTGCGCGATGTGCCTCACGTGGTCGCCGTCGACCCGCGGCTGGCGGTGAGCGGGCTTGCGAGCAACGGCGACACCACCGTTCCGTTCGTCGCGGAAGCGGTGGACCCCGACGCCGATCGGGCGATCGCACGGGTGCTCGAAGTGCAGGGCGAGCGCCTGTCCGCGTCGTCCCCCGACGGCGTGCTGCTCGGCCGCGGCCTGGCGAAGACGCTGGCGGTCGGGATCGGCGGTCGTGTGAGCTTCATCGTGACGGTGCCCGGGGGCGGCATCAACGCCGTCGAGGGCACCGTGCGCGGGGTCTTTGCAACGCAGGTGAAGGCCTACGACGATACGGCGGTGCGCATGCCGATTGCGCTGGGGCAGAAGCTCCTGCGCACGAGCGGTGCGCACGTCTGGGTGGTCGGGCTCGACGATACCGTGCACACCGATGAAGTGCGCGCTTACCTCGCGGCGCGCCTGCCGGCCGACCGTTACGAAATCGCGACCTGGCACGACCTTTCGGATTTCTACCGCAAGTCGGTGGTCCTGCTCTCGCGCCAGATCGCCGTTGTCGGCCTGATGATCGCGGCGATGATCGTGCTCGGCATTTCCAACACGATGACGATGAACGTGCTCGAGCGCACCGGCGAGATCGGCACGATGCTCGCGATCGGCACGCGGCGGCGCGCGGTGCTATGGCTGTTCGTGCTCGAGGGGCTGCTGCTCGGGCTGGTCGGCGCCGGCGCCGGCCTCGCCATCGGCTACGGCCTGGCGCACGCGATCTCCTACGTCGGCATCCCGATGCCGCCGCCGCCGGGCCGCGAGGCGGGGTATCTCGGCGCGATCATCCTGACCCCGACGCTCGTCGCCGCGGGCCTGGCGATGGCCACGTTCGCCGCCGTGCTGGCGAGCCTCTACCCGTCGTGGAAGGCGGCGCGGATGCCGATCGTCGACGCGCTGCGGCAGAATCGCTGACCGATGTTCAAGCTCGCGCTCCGCAACGTGCTGCGCCAACGCACCCGCTCGGCGCTGACGCTGTTCGCGATCGCGCTCGGCGTCGCGTGCTTCGTGCTGGCCGGCGGCTTCGTCGCCGACATCCTGCACCAGTTGCGCGAGGCGACGATCCGCTCGCAGCTCGGCCACCTGCAGGTGTACAAGGCCGGGCGCTACGCGAGCGACGGTTCGCATCCGTTCGATTACCTGATCGACGATACCGGCGCCGTGGAGCGCGCCCTCGCCGCGGTCAGCGGCGTCGCCGCGCACGCACGCCGGCTCGATTTCACCGGCCTCGCGAGCTTTCACCGCGGCGAGCTGCCGATGATCGGCGAAGGCGTCGAGCCCGGGCCCGAGGCCACGATCGGCTCGGCGATCACCGTGGTGCAGGGACGTGCGTTGCGCGCCGGCGACACCTATGGCGTGATGCTCGGCGAAGGCCTCGCGCGGGCGCTTGGCGCCGCCCCCGGCGACACGATCGACCTCGTGCTGGCCGCGCGCGACGGCGCGATGAACACGCTGCCGTTCCAGGTCGTCGGCGTGTTCCGCACGCTGTCGCGCGACTTCGATGCGCGGGCACTGCGCGTGACGCTGGCGGCGGCACAGGAACTGACGGCGACCGACGGCGTGTCGAGCGTCGTCGTGCTGCTCGACGACACGGCGCGCACCGACGGGGCGCTCGCCACGCTCGCGGCGCGGCTGCCTGCCGGCTTCGAGATCAAGCCGTGGCACGAGCTGGCGACGTTCTACAACAGCACGGCGGCGCTCTACCAGCGCCAGTTCGGCTTCCTGCAGGCGATCATCCTGGTGATGGTGCTGCTCGGCGTTTCCAACAGCGTCACCATGACGCTCCACGAGCGCACCGCCGAATTCGGCGTCATGCGCGCGCTCGGCGGCAAGGATCGCGACGTGTTCGGCCTCGCCATCCTCGAGGGGCTGTTGCTGGGCGCGCTCGGCGCCGGGATCGGCGTCGTCGCCGCGATGCTGATTGCGCTGGCTGTCTCGGCGATCGGCATCCCGATGCCGCCGCCGCCCAATTCCGAGAGCGGCTTCGTCGCCGCCATCCGTCTCGTACCCGAAGTGATCCTGTACGGCTTCGTGCTAGGACTCGCCGCCACGGTGGGCGGCGCGCTGGTCCCCTCCTGGCGCATCGCCAGGCTGCCGATCGTCGACGCGCTCGGTCGCAGCGGCTGACGCCGGGGCTCGCGCCGCTTCCGGCAAGCGCGCAACCATCAAGTCCTGCGTCGGCAGGCGCAGCGATCGTGCCACGCACGGCCGGCCGCTGCCGATGCGGCCCATGAAGACGACGCGCGGCGCCACGTCGGCGCCGGCAAGCTCCCCGAGCTCGCGGGCGATCGCCGCCGCGCGCGCGAGGGCGTCGGCGCGTTGCGTGAAGCACACCGACTCGCGCGCATAACGTGCGAACACGATCGGCGTATAGGCGGGCTGGCATTGCAGCCCGAGCGTGGTGGCCGACAGCCAGAAGCGTTGCACCGCGCGGCCGGCGGCGACATGATCGTCGAGCGAGCGCGGCACGTCGTCGGCCACGAGCATCCAGTGCGCCGCGCAGGCCACGCCCGGCACATAGTCGAGCTCGACGCGCGGCGCGAGGGTGCCTGCGAAAAAACGGTTGAGCCGGTCGACGCGTCCCCAGTCCGCCATCGCCCAGCGCATCAGCATCAACGTCGGGCCGCTCGCGCCCAGCGCCGCGTCGGGAATGCGGTCCGCGCTCTGGCGGGCGCGCCACTGGATCACTGCGCGGTGCGTGCGGTAAGCCTCCGGGATCGTGAGGCGGATGCGCGCGCTGCGGAAATTGAATCGCGCGACGCGATGCCGGCCGCGCCACCCTTCGAACCAGCGGATCGCATAGCCCGGTGCCACCGATTGGCCGAGCACGTCCTTTTCCTGCAACGTCAGCGCGCGTGTGCCGAGCGGTCCGCGGTGCACGCGCCGGGCCTCGATCGCCGCCACCAGCGGATCCTCGGCCATCGCCGGCGCGGCGCTGAACGTCGCCTCGAACACGGGTGCGTCCTCGGGCGATCCGCGACGACGCAGGAAGCGCACCGCGAAGCCAAAGCGCGTGGCGGCGAGCGCCAGCGTCTCGAGCAGCGCTCCGAGCGACACCTGGCTGCCGTGCCCGTCGAGGTCGTACACGCAATGCTCGCGCGTATCGCGGCCGATGATCGCCAGTCGATCGGGCGACTCGACGGCGAATCGCCAGGGTTGCGTGTTGTCGCCGCTCGGCGCCCAGCGCGCGAGATCGAGAATGTCCGCAAAGGGAACGCTCACGCGGACATTCCGTCCTTCGCCTGCGCGCCTGCCATGCCGGCGATCTGGCGCCGCGCCAGTGCGATGACCGCCTGCTGGATCGGGTTGCGGTTGCCACCGGGGCGCCAGGTGCGCTTCAGCACGCCGCGATACGCATCGTAGTGCACGCTGACCGGCGCCGCGCTGACCGGGCCGCGCCCGAGCAGGATCTTCAACGCTTCGGTGGCGGCGACGCCCGCGCACAGTTGGCACGCCATCGCCGTCGACGGCCCGCGATCGTGGGCGAGGTCGACGAAGCTCGGGTCGGCGAGGTAGCGACGTTGCAGCATCGACGGCGCGAGGCCGACGAGGAAGCGTATGCGCTTTTCGGCGTCCGAGGCCCCGGCGAGCCGGAAATATTGCTCGAACGACATCCTGCCCGGCAGAAAATTGACGAGCGCAGCGCCCATGCCGAGCGGTGCCACGGTGACCGCGGGTATGCCGGCTGCATGACATGCGGCGAAAACGCGCTCGCGCGCGTCGAACGCGAAGAAATCGAGGCCGTCGATATAAATGTCGGCGCCTCCGAGGAATGCGTCGAGGTTCGCCGCCGTCACGCCGTCTGCGAAAAGCCCGAGCTCGATCTCCGGGTTGATGTCGCGCGCCATCTCCGCCAGCACGTCCACTTTCGCGCGGCCCAGCGTCGACACCGTGGCGCCGGCCTGGCGATTGAAATTGGCGATGTCGAATGCGTCGAAATCGGCGAGATGGGCCTTGCCGATGCCGAGGCGTGCGAGCGTCAGCAGATGGATTCCGCCCACGCCGCCGAGTCCGGCGATCGCGACGCGCTTGCCGCGCAGGCGCTGCTGCTCGAGCGGGGTGACCCAGCCGAGGTTGCGTGAAAATGCCTGGTCATAGGCGAAGCCTGCGGGAGGGCCCTGCCGCATCGGCGTCATGCCGGCGACTGGTCGACCAGCTCGCGCAGCCGCCCGAGCACGCCGCTTTCCTCGCCCTGCTCGAAGCCGTACGGGTAGAGCGAGCGCCCGGCGCCCGGCGCGTTGATCCTGCCGGCGAAATTGTGCAGGCCTTCAGCGATCGCGTCGAACGCCACGCACAGCAGCACCGCCGGTGCGTGCACCCGCAGGTTCATGCGCTCGTCGCCGACGCGCTCGAAGTCGAGCGCCTTGCGATAGAACGACACATGGCGCGGGTTGACCTCGATGACCGCGTGCGTATAGCCGCGAATCAGCGCGGCATACAGGTAGGCGGTGTGGAACAGGCCGGCGAGCACGGGCTTGCTGGCCACCGTCTTGTCGACTGCGAGCCGCGTGAACTCGCAGGGCTTCCAGCCATTGCGGCGCATCTCGTCGATCTCGCGGTGGTAGAGCTCGTCGGCCGACAGTCCCTTGCGCGAATCGAGTCGCACGCTCACGGTGCCGACGAGGATGCCTTCGTCGAACGCAAGGAACGTCGACAGCTGCGGATCGACCGCCGCCGGCGTCGTCGTGTAGCCGCGGCCGGAATAGCGCTTGTCGACGAGCGAGCCGGCGCTGCGGCGCGATCCGGCCTGCCGCGCCACGCGGATCTTGAATCCGCCCTGGATACCGCCGGGATGCTCGAGCTGCTCGAGGTCGGCGGCGTTGAGCGTCAGGCTGTGAAAGCGCAGTGCGCGCTGGCCGAAGATGGTTTCGCCGGTGCGGGCGGCGATCGCGGCCTTGTTCGCCGCGCGCATTGCGGGTGATTCGATTCGCCGCGGCGCGGGCGCTGCGCCTTTGGACGCTGTGGCGGAGGTGGCGGATTTCGCCGCCGCGCCCGATCGCAGGGCAGGACGTGCATGCGGCGAGGCGCCGGCTTTCGTGGTGGCGCCCGCGCGCGTTGTCGCGCCCGGCTTGCCGGCGCTGCCTGCTCGCGTGCTCGCGCCGGCCCGCGTCGTTGCGCCGGCCCGCGTCATAGCGCCGGTGCGCGTCGCCGGCCCGGGTTTGGACGCTGCCGGCGGCTTCGTAGCCGCCGCGGTCTTGCGCCGCGGCGACTTCGTCACGCCGAGCTTGGTCAGCACCTTGCGCAGGGAGGTCTTCATTCGAGACGCTTCAGGTAGTCCTTGGTGAACACGCGGTCCGGCAGCTCGCGCAGCCTCATGTCGCTATAGCGCAGCGTCGACACTTCGTCCTCGTGCAGCGCATCGCGCATGACGATGCGCATCGGCCGCAGCTTGCCGGCGACGCGCTGGAAGTCTTCGTAGCGCGCCGTTTTCAGCAGGCGGTCGGACACCGAATAGAATTCCGCCTTGACCGGCCATGCGTTGGCCTTGCGCACCCAGTACAGCACCTTGTGGTAGGTGACGCCGCGCTCGCGCGCGAGGAGCTCGAGCACGTACAGCGGGCCGCCGTCGCCATCCTCGACACGCAGCACGTGCGCATCGTAGTCACCGGCGAAGTTGGCGCGCGCGAGGTCGCCGTTGGCGACTTCGCCGGTGAGCCTCTGCGACAGGGAGAGCCGCACGGGCTGCGACACGTTGGGCAGGAACACCCACAGGTCGTGGCCCTTCATCAGCATGATCTGGCCCCGTTCCGCGGCGGGCTCGGTTACCATCACGATCGTGTTCTCGTTGCCCTTCGACAGCACGCGGTACTTGCGCACCTGCGGCGCACTGCCTTCCGCGACCGACTCGATCGCCACGCCGGCCTCGAAGCCCTCGGCGGGAAAGCGCACCTCGTCGGCCTTGCGCACGATTGCCGTGGCATCGTCGTCGGCGGCATCCGCGGCATGCGCCGGCGGCGCAGCCAACGCGAGGCAGGCGGCGGCGTACGCCGCGCCGGCCCATAGCCTCGGCATGCGTGCCGACGGGCGGCCGATCGGTCCTGGGTTCATCGTTTTCATGATAAGCCGAATGGCCGGTGCGGTGTGACGCGCGATGCCTGATTCGATTCCGCTGATACGCGTCGAGCGCGTCACCAAGCACTACCGCCTCGGCAAGCAATCGGTCCCGGCATTGACCGACGTCAGCCTCGACATCGAGGAGGGCGTGTTCCTCGCGATCGCCGGCCCGTCCGGCAGCGGCAAGTCGACGCTGCTCAATCTCATCGGCTGCATCGATACGCCGACGCGCGGGCGAATCTTCATCGACGGCGTCGACACCAGCGGCCGCACGCCGGACGCGCTCGCCGATCTGCGCGCACGCGCGATCGGCTTCATCTTCCAGACGTTCAATCTCTTCCCCGTGCTGTCGGCGCAGGAAAACGTCGAATATCCGCTGCTGCAGGCGCGCGAGATCGACGCCGCCGAGCGCCGGAAGCGCGTCGCCGAGGTGCTCGAACGCGTGCATCTGTCGTCGCACGCGCGCCATCGCCCGAACGAGCTCTCCGGCGGCCAGCGCCAGCGCGTGGCGATCGCGCGCGCGCTCGTCACGCGGCCGCGGATCATCCTCGCCGACGAGCCGACGGCGAACCTCGACAGCAAGACCGGCGAGGGCATACTCGAGCTGATGAAGGACATCAACCGTACGCAGGGCACGACGTTCGTGTTCTCGACCCACGACAAGAAGGTGATCGCCAAGGCCGACCGCCTGGTGCGCATCGCCGACGGGCGCATCCACAAGCTCGGCGTGCGCTCCGCGCTGTCGTGGGTGGTGGTGCGGGCGGGCAAGACGGCCACGGTGCGCGGCCGCGGCGAGGTGGCGACGCGAAGGAGGGTGCGATGAGGCGTTCGACCGTTGTAGGCGCGCGCTGCATCGTGGCCGCGCTGCTGATGGCGTTCGGCGCGACTGCACATGCGGCCGATCCCACGTCGCGCGACGAATTGTTCGGCACGCCGCCGGCCGCAGCCAAGGACGCGGCGCCCGATTCGAAGGACGCGCTGTTCGGCACGTCGCCGGCCGCGGCGCCGGCGGGCGACGCGCTGCCGGGTGCAGACGGTCAGCCGTCGTTCCGCTTTTCGGGCTTCCTCGATGCGCTCGGTGCCTACAGCTACGACGACCCCGCGCACTGGTCGCGTGCCGTCGGCCGTTTGCAGCTCACGGCGCAGGGCGAGTTCGGCCCCGGCATCCGCTGGAAGTTGAGCGGCCGCGTCGACGGCGATCCGATCTACCTCAATTCGGGCTTCTACCCGGACGCAGTCAAGCGCGACCAGCGCCTCGATTTCTTCTACCGCGAGAACTACCTCGATTTTTCCGCGGGCAACTGGGACTTCCGCCTCGGCGCGCAGCAGATCGTGTGGGGCGAGGTCGTCGGGCTTTATTTCGCCGACGTCGTGTCGGCGCGCGACATGCGCGATTTCCTGCTGCCGAGCTTCGACATCATGCGCATCCCGCAGTGGGCGGCGCGCGCCGAGTACACGGCGGGCGACGGCCATGTCGAATTCATCTACATCCCGGTGCCGGCATTCGACGACATCGGCAAGCCCGGCTCGGATTTCTATCCGGTGCCGCTGGACCTGCCGGCCAGCAACAACGTCGGCGAGGTGTTCCACGATCCGCAACGACCGTCGCATTCGCTGTCGAACGCCAACTACGGCGTGCGCGCGAACACCGTCATCAGCGGCTGGGACCTGTCGGCGTTCTACTATCGCAGCTTCAGCACCTCGCCCACGTTCTATCGTGTCCCCAGCGGCAACGCCGCGTTCCCCTACGTCTTCGATCCGAGCTACGACCGCATCTGGCAGGCTGGCGGCACCGTGAGCCAGGACCTCGGCCCCGCGGTGTTGCGCGGCGAGGCGGTCTACACGCATGGCCGGTCGTTCGCGTTGTCGGACCTGACGGTCTACCCCAGCACGGTCGAACGCCAGACGATCGACTACATCGTCAGCCTCGAATGGTCGCTGCCGCACGACACGCGGCTCAACGTGCAGGGATTCCAGCGGATCTACGACGGCGGCGCCGACGGCATCGCCTTCGCCAACGACGGCGTCGGCGCCAGCGTGTTCATCTCGACCAAGCTCACGCCGACGCTCGAGCCGCAGCTGCTGTGGATCCGCAATTTCCACGATGGCGGGCAGATGGTGCGGCCGCGCCTGAACTGGTCGGTCGCCCCCAACCTGACGCTGGGGTTCGGCGTCGACATCTTCTCGGGTCCTCGCGACACGTTCTTCGGCCGCTTCACCGACCGCGACCGCGTCTACACCGAAGCGCGCTGGGATTTCTGACGCCAGGCGCCGCCTGGCGCGCGACGACTCGCGGCGTCAGGCAGCGCGCGCGGCGAAGCCGAATGGCGCCAGCGCGCGGTCGAGCTCGCACAGCCGCCGCTCGAGCTCCTCGATCGCCAGCGACAGCAGCACCGACGGCGCCTGCACGCGCTCGCAGAATTTCTCGGCGGCAGCGACGGCGAATCCGAGCACGCGGGTGTAGAAACCCACATGGCGTGGGTTGACCTCGATGAAGACGTCGGTGACGCCGTGCACCGAGACGGCCTCATAGGCGACGTTGAACAGCGCCGCCAGCACCGACTTCGAATCGGCGCGCTCCGCCACCGCGAGGCGCGTCAGCTCGCAGACGTTGCCTCCGGCCGCGCGCCGCTGGGCGATCGCATCGCCGTGCGTGCGCTCGGCCAGCAAGCCGTCGCGGCCATCGAGGCCCAGCGTGATGGTGCCCACGGTGTCCTCGTCGTGCGTGGCGACGAACGTGATCTCGTGCGCACGGGTCGCCGGCGACTTGCGGGCGCGGGCGTCGGTAAGGGCCGGCACGTCGTATCCGCGCCAGGCGTACCGCCGCCGCACCAGCGCCTGTGCCGCCTCGAAGTCCGCGAGTGATTCAGCCTTGCGTGCGCACAGGCTCGCGGCGCGCGCGAAAGTGGCTTCGCCGCATGGCGGCGATTCCGCCGCGACGCGCGGCGAGGATTTCGCGGCGGTGCGGCCACGCTGCGCGATCAGCGTGACGACGCCGTGCTCGAAGTGCGAAGGCGCGTCGCGAGTCGAAAGGTGCGAGGAAAAGCGTGCATGACGCGAGCGGTCCACGCGGACGCCGCTTGCACGCGCGGTTGATGCGGCGCAAGGACCATCGTATGCGCGCGCGTTAAGCGAAGTCTTGGGTGCTATCTCGTTCCCCTTCCGGCGCGTGGGCCGCACGTTGCCACCATGATTACAATCCCGGGTGGCCGGTCTGCGACGCAGTGTAGCAAACAACCCGGCCCGATGTAACAAAAAAGTGGTTTTCGGGTGTCCCGGGTGCCTGATGTCTGCTTGCAGGCGGTATCGGGGTATAGCCCGGTGCCGATTGAAAACCCATATGTCATTGTCGTCAACCGTCTCAAATCGACGACATTCCAGCCAAAACCGGGGTGTGTGGTTTTGTAGGACAATTTCCAAGCCCTCCGCGTGGCGCCCGCCCCGGACACCCGCACGGATAACTGCTTGGACAGACATCGCTGCCCGTGCTTCAGCGCAGCGTGCCCCCGCGTGCCGCACGCCATCGCGGCGGGGAGTTCGGCCATCCCGCGCAGGCGCGCGGCGTCCGACGGACGGGGGGTCCGCCGCACGCAGGGGCATCAATGCAGCGTCGGTGCATGCGGCCGGTCATGGCGCGCTCGATCGCGGCGCACGAACGCCGAAGCTCGTCGACCGCCGCACCAACGCCGGCCACGACGTGTTCGTTAAGATGGCAAGCTCGCGCATTGCGCGCGAATGCGGATCGGCTCCATGCGCTTCACCGTCGCCACGTACAACATCCACAAGGGATTCACGCAGCTCAAGGGTCGCATGGTGATCCACGAGCTGCGGGAGCGCCTGCGCGGGCTGTCGGCGGACGTGCTCTTCCTGCAGGAAGTCCAGGGCGTGCATCGGCGCAACGCCACGCGCTATCGCGACTGGCCGGGCAAGTCGCAGCACGAGTTCATCGCCGACAGCGTGTGGCATGAAGTGGCGTACGGCAAGAACGCGTCGTATCGCGACGGCCACCACGGCAATGCGTTGCTGTCGCGGTTTCCGATCACGCGCCAGGAGAACGAGGACATCTCCGCGCACGTCTTCGAGAGCCGCGGCATGCTGCATTGCGTGCTGAAGCCCGGACCGCGCATGCCCGAGCTGCATTGCCTCAACGTCCACCTGGGACTGTTCGAGCGCGGCCGCCAGTGGCAGATCCATTCGCTGGTCGAGCGCATCCGCGCCACGGTGCCGCGCGCGGCGCCGCTGATCATCGCCGGCGACTTCAACGACTGGCGGCACAAGGCCAACCGCGCGCTGATCGAGGACCTCGGCGTGGTCGAGGTGTTCGAGGAGGTCGAGGGCCGCACCGCGCGCACGTATCCGTCGCTGATGCCGATGTTCCGCCTCGACCGCATCTACGCACGCGGCCTCAACGTGCTGGACGCGCGCGTCCACTACGCCTTTCCGGGCAACCGGCTTTCCGACCACGCGGCGCTGGCCGCGACCTTCGAGCTGTCCGCACGCACCCGCTGAAGCCTTAGCGCCATGCGCCGCTTCCTGACGGGCAACGCCGTCGACCTCCTGCGCAGCGGACGCGAGTTCTTTCCGGCGCTCATCGGCGCCATCGACGCCGCCGAGCGCGAGGCCTGGATCGAGACATACATCTTCGCCGACGACGCCGCCGGCAACGCCGTGGCCGAGGCGCTGATCCGCGCCGCGTCGCGCGGCGTGATGGCGCGCGTGATGGTCGACGGCTGGGGTGCGCGGCACTACCTGACGCGGCGGCTGCAGCAGCGCATGGAGGAGGGCGGCGTGCGCGTCGCCAAGTACCGACCCGAGGTCGCGTTCTGGCAGTTCAGCTCGAACCGGATGCGGCGGCTGCATCGCAAGCTCGCCCAGGTCGACGGCCGCGTCGCGTTCGTCGGCGGCATCAACGTCATCGACGACATGAACACCCCGGGCCAGAAGCCGCCGCGCGTCGATTTCGCCGTGCGCGTGCGCGGGCCGATGCTCGGCACCATCGTGCCGACGATGCAGCGGCTGTGGGACATCGTGCAGTTCTTCGAATTCGACGGCGACCTCGCCGACATCGGTGACGCCGAGCCCGGCGCGCCTTCGGTGGACACGGCGGGCGACGTCGCCGCACGCTTCATCGTCCGCGACAACCTGCGCCACCGCGGCGACATCGAGCGTGCATATCTGGCGGCGATCCGCACCGCCAGCGCCGAGATCATCATCGCCAGCGCGTACTTCTTCCCCGGCATCAGCTTCCGCCACGAGCTGATCGCCGCCGCGCGACGCGGCGTGGCGGTGACGCTGCTGCTGCAGGCACGCGTCGAGTACCGGCTGCTGCACTACGCCTCGCGCGCGCTGTTCGGGCAGATGATCGACGGCGGCATCACGATCCAGGTGTATTCGCGCTCGTTCCTGCACGCCAAGGTCGCGGTGATCGACGGCCGCTGGGCGACCGTCGGCTCGTCGAACATCGACCCGTATTCGCTGCTGATGGCGCGCGAGGCGAACATCGTGGTGCGCAATCCGCGCTTCGCCGACCAGCTGCGCATCGAGCTGCGGGCGATGATCGGCGGCGGCGCCGCGCCGCTGGCGTCGCAATCGTGGGCGGCGCGTCCGTGGTTCACCAAGGCGGCGTGCTGGGTCGCGTACGGCATCGTGCGCGTGGCGATGGGCTTTCTCGGCTACGGCGGCAACGAATGGTGGCGCGGCGCCGCGGCGCGCCCGCCGGCTGCAGCGCTCGACGAGGCTGGCGCCGAGACGTCAGCCACGTCGTCGAACGCGGGCAAATCCAGCGACGGGTAGCCCTCCACCGCGCGGGCGATTGCCGGTCTCCGGCCGGCGCAGCGTCGCCGCCGCGCCGCCCCGAATCGGCCGGATCCGGCACTGCTAGACTTGGCCGATGCATCACCGCCACGCGTCCACGCCGCCGCCCGCGCCATCCGCGCCGCGCCGCGTGCGCGGCGCCGACTGGCGGACCATCGGCACGCTGCTGCCGTACCTGTGGCGCTACAGGGCGCGCGTGATCGCCGCGGTGATCTGCCTCGTCGCCGCCAAGGTGGCGAACGTCGCCGTGCCGATCGTGCTCAAGCACATCGTCGACAACCTCGACCAGAAGCTCGCGATCCTGGTGGTGCCGCTGGCGCTGCTCGTCGCTTACGGCGTGCTGCGGCTGTCGACCACGATATTCACCGAGCTGCGCGAGATCCTGTTCGTGCGCGTGACCCAGCGCGCGGTGCGCACGATCGCGCTGACCGTGTTCCGCCACCTGCACGCGCTGTCGCTGCGCTTCCATCTCGACCGGCAGACCGGCGGCCTCACCCGCGACGTCGAGCGCGGCACGCGCGGCATCTCCACGCTGATCGGCTACACGCTGTTCTCGATCCTGCCGACGCTGGTCGAGATCTCGCTGGTGGCGGCGATCCTCGCCACCCGCTACGACAGCTCGTTCATCGCCATCACCGCCGGCGCGCTCGCCCTCTACATCGCGTTCACCATCGGCATCACCGAATGGCGCACGCACTTCCGCCGGCAGATGAACGAGCTCGACAGCCGCGCCAACTCGCGCGCCGTCGACAGCCTCATCAACTACGAGACGGTGAAGTACTTCGGCAACGAGACATTCGAGGCGCGCCGCTACGACGAGAGCCTCGAGCGCTGGGAGCACGCGGCGGTGAAGAGCCAGACGTCGCTGTCGGTGCTCAACGTCGGCCAGAGCGCGATCATCGCGATCGCGGTGTCGCTGATCATGTGGCGCGCCACCGCCGGCGTCGTCGGCGGCTCGATGACGGTGGGCGACCTGGTGCTGGTCAACGCCTTCATGATCCAGCTCTACATCCCGCTCAACTTCCTCGGCGTCATCTACCGCGAGATGAAGCAGGCGCTGGCGGACATGGAGCGCCTGTTCGCGCTGATCGAGGAGCACGCCGAGGTGCGCGACCGGCCCGGCGCCGCGGCGCTGGCGGTCGGCGGCGGCGTCGTGCGCTTCGAGCACGTCGATTTCGGCTACGACACGAAGCGCCAGATCCTGCACGACGTGTCGTTCACGATCCCGGCGGGGCGCACGGTGGCCGTGGTCGGCCCGTCGGGCGCGGGCAAGTCGACGCTCGCGCGCCTGATGTTCCGCTTCTACGACGTCACCGGCGGGCGCATCACCATCGACGGCCAGGACCTGCGCGACGTCTCGCAGGCGAGCCTGCGCGCGGCGATCGGCATCGTGCCGCAGGACACCGTGCTGTTCAACGACTCGATCGAATACAACATCGCGTACGGGCGACCCGGCGCGACGCACGACGACATCGTCGACGCCGCGCGGCTCGCGCAGATCCACGATTTCATCGTCACGCTGCCGGACGGCTACGCCACTCCGGTCGGCGAGCGCGGGCTCAAGCTGTCGGGCGGCGAGAAGCAGCGCGTGGCGATCGCGCGCGCGATCCTCAAGGCGCCCGCGGTGCTGGTATTCGACGAGGCGACGTCGGCGCTCGACTCGAAATCGGAAAAGCTGATCCAGGCGGAGCTGGCCGAGATCTCGCGCGAGCGCAGCACGCTCACCATCGCGCATCGGTTGTCCACGATCGTCGACGCCGACGAGATCCTGGTGCTCGAAGCCGGCCGCATCGTCGAGCGCGGCACGCACGCATCGCTGCTCGCGGCCGGCGGCGCCTATGCGCGCATGTGGCGGCTGCAGGAGTCCGAGGACCGCGCGGCCAAGGCCGCCGAGCGCAGCGCGCTCGCCGCGGAGTGAGCATCCCGGCGGACCGAAGGCGCGGCAGGGAACGCGTCGATCGCGCCGACGGCGTGCTGCCTGTCAACGCCCGGGACTCGCCGGCCGTTCTGTAGCGGCGGCGCAACATTCGAGGCGCCGTCCGTCACCCTGCGGATTTCAATCCCCCCGCCCGGCATGCTATAAGGCGTTCTGGCAATTCGCGTTTCGCATCATGATTCTGACTAGACCCATTGTTTTTGCTGCGTTTTTCGCAACCGCCCTGGCGGCGGTGGCCGATACCGGCACGCTCGACCCCGCCAAGCTCAAGCTGGGCTCGGCGAGCGCGCTCATCATCGACCCGGCCAATCACGCGACGGTGTACGCCAAGTCCGCCGACGAGGTGACGCCGATCGCCTCGATCACCAAGCTGATGACGGCGATGGTCGTGCTCGACGCGCATCCCGACCTCGATGCGACGGTGACGATCGACACGGACGACTTCGACTACCTGAAGGGCAGCGGCTCGCGCCTGCGCATGGGCACCGAGCTGACGCGCCGCGAGCTCCTGCAACTCGCGCTCATGTCGTCGGAGAATCGCGCGGCGTCGGCGCTGGCGCGCAGCTACCCCGGCGGCACCCCGGCCTTCGTCGCGGCGATGAACGCCAAGGCGCTCGCGCTCGGCATGACGCACACGAGCTTCCACGATTCCACCGGACTCTCGCCGCAGAACGTCTCCACCGCACACGAGCTGGCGAAGATGGTGGCGGCGGCCGCCGACTATCCGCTGATCCGCGAGTTCACGACCACGCCATCGCACTATGTCGAGATGCAGCCCACCGGACGCATCATGGGCTTCAACAACTCGAACCGGCTGGTCGGGTCCGACAAGTGGGACATCAAGCTGCAGAAGACCGGCTACATCAACGAAGCCGGCCGCTGCCTCGTGATGATGGCCGAGATCGCCAAGAAGCCGTTCGTCATCGTGCTGCTCGATTCCGTCGGCAAGTACACCCGCATCGCCGACGCCAACCGGGTCAAGTACTGGCTCGAGACCGGCAACACGTTGCCGCCGGCCAAGGCGCCGCCGGCGAGCCACGCGCGCAAATCGGTGAAGGGCACCATCAAGGGCGTGCCTGCGTCGGACACCACGGGCGCCAGGCGCCGCTGACGCACGATCAGGCGCGCTTCGCCTTGCGCGCCGCTTTCCGCCGCCGGTGCTGGTCGTAGAGCTCGCGCGCATGCGCGCGGGTCGTCGCCGTGATCGCGGCACCTCCCATCATCCGCGCCAGCTCGTCGACGCGTGCGCCGTCGTCGAGCGCCGCGAGCTCGCTGGCGACACCGCCGCCCGCATCGGCCTTGCGCACGCGGAAATGATGGTCGGCGTGGGCCGCCACCTGCGCCAGATGCGTGACGCAGAACACCTGGCGCGTCGCGCCGAGCGATTGCAGCAGCTTGCCGACGGTGGCCGCGACCGCGCCGCCGATGCCGGTATCCACCTCGTCGAACACCAGCGTCGGCACGCCGGCGACCTCGCTGGCCGCCACCGCGATCGCCAGCGCCACGCGTGACAGCTCGCCGCCCGAGGCGACCTTGGCCAGCGGTCCCGGCGGCTGCGCCGGATGCGCGGCGACGTCGAACTCGACGTTCTCGAGACCGTGGCTCGCCGCTTCCGTCAGCGGCGCGACACGCGCCTCGAAGCGCCCGCCGCGCATCGCCAGCGTCTGCATCGCGGCCGTGACATGCGTCGACAGCTCATTCGTCGCCAGGCGTCGCTTCCGGGTCAGCGTGCCTGCAAGCTCACGGTACGTTCGTTCCGCAGCCGCGGCGCGTGCTTCGAGCGCGGCGACGTCGGTGTCCTCGGCCAGCTGCGCGAGACGCGCCAGCGTGTCGGCGAGCAGGCCCGGCAGCGCCTCCGGGCGCACGCGGTACTTGCGCGCCGCATCGTGGAGCGCGGCCAGGCGCTCCTCGGCCCGCGCCAATGCCCGCGGGTCGGCGTCGAGCCGGCGCAGGTACTCGCGCAGCGTGCGCGCGATGTCGTCGAGCTCGGCGACCGCCGATGCGAGCGTCGCCGCGATGTCGCCGAGCGCCGGATCGTGCGCCGCCGCCTGCGACAGCCGTTGCAACAGCGCGTGAAGCTGCGAGGTGATCGCAGCGTCGCCGTCGATCGCGGCCTCGGCAGCGGTGGCGGTGTCGATCAGCGCCGCGGCATGGGCGAGGCGCGACTGCGTCGCGGCGAGATCCGCCCATTCGTCGTCGCCGGGAGCGAGCTTGGCGAGCTCGTCGCGCCGCGCTGCGAGATCGTCGCGATCGCGCGCCAATGCGTCGGCACCCGCACGCGCCGCGTCGCGCGCGGCAAGCGCGCCGCGCCATGCCTTGAATGCCTCGGCGGTCTCGCGCGCGAGCGCCAGGAATCCGCCGTACGCGTCGACCAGCGCGCGCTGCATCGGCGCGCGCGCCAGCGCCTGGTGCGCGTGCTGGCCGTGCAGGTCGAGCAGCATCTCGCCCAGCGCCGCGACCTGGACGAGCGTCGCCGCATGGCCGTTGATCCACGAGCGGGAGCGGCCCTGGGCGTCGAGCGTGCGCCGCAGCAGGACCTCGCCGTCGTCGCCGGCGAGACCTTCGGCCTCGAGCCATGCGCGCACGAGCGGCAGCGACCCGGCGTCGAATACGGCCGACAGCTCGGCGCGCGCGGCGCCGGCGCGCAGCTGGCGCACGTCGAAGCGATCGCCGATGAGGAGCGCCAGCGCGTCGACGAGGATGGACTTGCCGGCACCCGTTTCGCCCGTCAGCACGGTGAAGCCGGCGTCGAATTCGACGTCGAGCGCATCGACGACGACGAAGTTGCGGATCGAGAGCGCGCGCAGCATCGCCGCGGCCCGGCGGGTCAGGCGGAGGCCGCCGCGTCGGGCGGCCGGCGCGCCGCCAGCCGCTCGGGCGTTTCGCTCCAGTGCAGCTTTTCGCGCAGCATCGCGAAATGATCGTGGTTGTGCGGGTGCAGGAAGCGCGCGGCGCGCGCGGCCCTGCGCACGTGCACCCGGTCACCTTCGGCCAGCGCGAAATACGCCTGGCCATCGCAGTTGACGGCGGCGTCGATGCCGCGCTGCACGCTGATGGTGATGTGCGAGCCATCGGCGATGACGATCGGCCGGTAGGTCAGCGCGTGCGGCGCGACCGGCACCAGCGCGAGGGCCGGCACCCCCGGATCGACGATCGGACCTCCCGCCGACAACGCGTACGCGGTCGATCCCGTGGGCGTGGCGACGATCACGCCATCGGCACGCATGCCGTAGACGAAGCGCGCGTCGATGTCGATGCCGACCTCGATCACGCTGCCGTGGCTGCCGCGGTTGACGACGACGTCGTTGAGCGCCAGCGTTTCCTCGGTGGGCTTGCCCGCGCGCTCGATCGTCGCCGCCAGCAGCGTGCGCGCCTCCTCGACGTAGGCGCCGTCGAGCATCGCGCCGAGCGTCGAGGTCATCGCCGCGAGCGGCACGTCGGTGAGGAATCCGAGGCGGCCCTGGTTGATGCCGATCAACGGCACGTCGAATGCCGCGAGCTTGCGCGCGACCGTCAGCATCGTGCCGTCGCCGCCGAGGATCACCGCGAGATCGACGTCGCCGCCGATGGTCTCGGCATCGGCCGTCGGCAGATCGGGCAGCGACGTGTAGCGCGCCGTCTCGCTCTCCAGCACGATCGCGTGGCCGCGCCGATGCAGAAACTCCACCAGCGCCTTGAGCGGCACGCCGATGCTCGGGCTGGCATATCGTCCGACGAGCGCGATGCGCGAGAAGCGAGCGGGCGAGGCGGGCATGGCCAGCATTTAAACACAGGGGGCGACGTCGCCGGCATCGCGCTTTCGGCCGAAACTCGCGCGATGCGCCGCGCGTCGCGCGCAGGGCCGTACTCCGCAGGCGGCGGCGAAAGCCGGCGAGCGCATGCCGGATTTTGACTAGAATAGGCCGATGGTCGACGCCCGCGCCGCGCACCTCCTGAAGACGCTGATCGAGCGCTACATCGCCGATGGCCAGCCGGTCGGCTCGCGCGCGCTGTCGCGCCAGTCCGGTCTCGAGCTGTCGCCGGCGACGGTGCGCAACGTGATGGCCGATCTGGAGGAGATGGGCTTCATCACCAGCCCGCACACGTCGGCGGGACGCGTGCCGACTGCGCGCGGCTACCGCTTCTTCGTCGACACGCTGATGGTGGTGAAGCCGCTGGAGCCCGTCGAGATCAACCGCCTCGAAGGCGAGTTCGGCGGCGCCCGCCCGCAAAGCCTCGTCGCGTCGGCCGCCAATCTGATGTCGCAGCTGACGCATTTCGCCGGCGTGGTGCTGATGCCGCGCCGCGAAGGTGGGTTCCGCCACCTCGAGTTCCTGCGCCTTTCCGACCGCCGCGTGCTGCTGATCATCGTCACGTCGGAAGGCGACGTGCAGAACCGCATCCTGCACACCGATCGCGCGTACTCCCAGGCGCAGCTCACGGAAGCCAGCAACTACTTCAACCAGCAGTTCGCCGGCCAGTCGTTCACGGTGATCCGCGAGCGCCTCGCCGCCGACCTCGCGCGCCTGCGCGACGACATAGGGCAACTGATGACGGCCGCCGTCGACGCCGGCGAGGACGCGACGAGCGGCGGCGACGACGTGGTGGTCGCCGGCGAGCGCAACCTGCTGACCACCGAGGACTTCGTGTCGAACATGTCGCGGCTGCGGCGCCTCTTCGACATGTTCGAGGAGCGCTCGTCGCTGCTGCACCTGCTCGACGTGTCGCAGCGCGCGCAGGGCGTGCAGATCTATATCGGCGGCGAGTCCGGGCTCGAGCCGCTCGACGAGATGAGCGTGGTCACCGCGCCGTACGAGGTCAACGGCCGCGTGGTCGGCACACTGGGCGTGATCGGCCCGACGCGGATGGCCTACGAGCGCGTGATCCCGATCGTGGAATTGACGTCGAAGCTCCTGTCGAGCGCGCTCGCGCACCAGATCGGCGAAGAGTGAGCTCGCCGCCGTCGCGCATGGCGGATGCCCCCGGGTTCGCCCACGACCGCATGCCACGCCTCGGCGTGCTGCTCGTCAATCTCGGCACGCCGCAGGCGCCCACGCCGCAGGCAGTGCGGCGCTACCTGGCCGAGTTCCTCAGCGATCCGCGGGTCGTCGAGATCCCGCCCCTGGCGTGGCGGCCGTTGCTGCACGGTTATGTGCTGCGCACGCGGCCGGCGAAGTCGGCGGCGCGCTACCGCGCGATCTGGACCCGGGACGGCTCGCCGTTGCTGGTGATCTCGCAGCAGCAGCGCACGCTGCTGATGGGATACCTCGGGCAGCGGCTCAAGACGGCGGGTTTGCCCGCCGACCTGTGCGCCGTCGAGCTCGGGATGCGCTATGGAGCACCCTCGATCGCCACGGCGATGGCGAAGCTGGCCGACGCGGGCGCCGACAAGGTCCTGGTGCTGCCGCTCTACCCCCAGTACGCGGCCAGCACCACCGGCAGCGCATTCGACGCCGTGGCGGCCGCGCTGCGCACGCAGCGGCGGGTGCCGGCGCTGCGCTTCGTCGACGCGTTCCACGACGACGCCAAATACATCAAGGCGATGGCGCAGGTCGTCAACGACGACTGGGTCAAGCACGGCCAGCCCGACCACCTGGTGCTGTCGTTCCACGGCCTGCCGCGGCGCACGCTCGAGCAGGGCGATCCCTACCATTGCCAATGCCAGAAGACGGCGCGCCTGCTCGCCACCGAGCTCGGGTTCGCGCGCGACCGCTGGACGCTGGCCTTCCAGTCGCGCTTCGGCCGCGCCCGCTGGCTCACCCCGTACACGAGTGAGGTCCTCGCGCGGCTGGCCCGCGACAAGGTGGGCCGCGTCGACGTGTTCTGCCCGGGCTTCGTCGCCGATTGCCTCGAGACGCTCGAGGAGATCGGCATCGAGGGTCGCGACCGGTTCATTGCCGCCGGCGGCAAGGAGCTGCGCGCCCTGCGCTGTCTCGACACCCATCCCCTGTGGATCGCGGCGCTCGCGGACCTCGCCTTCCGCAATCTCCAGGGATGGCTCGTGGCGCCGCCGGATGCCGCCGAGCGCGAGCAGACGCTGCTGCGGGCGCAGGCGATGGGCGCCAAGCGCTGACTGCCGGGCGCGCGGCCGCCGATGGGCGAACCGCCGCGGTCGGGCTGTAACCGTCTTCATCGGGCCGGCATCCCGTGCGGCAAGGGTCGCCCTGCCGCCACGTCCGGCGACAACGGCAGCGCACCGAGCCTTGAAAGCGGTGCGGCGGGCCCCACCCTATTGGGTTGAACGCGAAGGAAGCCGAGGATGACCCCCGAAAACACTCCCTATTCACCGCCCGCGGGCGGGGACGGCGCCAGCGATACCGCCGGCGACGCCGTCGAGGCGCGGCTTGCCCGCGCCGAGGCCGAGGCGGCCGACATGAAGGACGCCTGGATCCGGGCCCGCGCCGAGCTGGAAAACGTGCGCAAGCAGGGCCAGGCGGACGTCGCGCGCGCCCACAAGTACGCCATCGACAAGTTCGCCGGGGAGCTCCTGCCCGTCAAGGATGCGCTGGAACTGTCGCTGTCGTCGCCCGGCGATGCCGATTCGCTGCGCGAGGGCGTGGCCCTCACCCTGAAGCAGCTCGACGCCGCCCTCACCAAGGCCGGCATCGTCGAGATTGCGGCTGCCGGCGAGCGCTTCGACCCCCATCGCCACCAGGCGATGGCGATGATCGATTCGGAGGCGCCTCCCAATACCGTCGTGCAGGTGTTCCAGAAAGGCTACCTGCTGAACGATCGCGTGCTGCGCCCGGCGCTGGTCGCCGTGGCCAAGCCGGACGACGCGGCCTCCGGCGGTGTCGCCGGCGCAGCGGGCGGGGCCGCCGCTTGATGCCGGCCCCCGCCAACCCAAGATAACCGACAACATTTTCCCAGCATCGCGGAGTCCCACCATCATGGCCAAAATCATCGGTATCGACCTCGGCACCACCAACAGCTGCGTCGCGATCATGGAGGGCGGCACGCCCAAGGTGATCGAGAACTCGGAAGGCGCGCGCACGACGCCTTCGGTCGTCGCCTACGCGGACGACGGCGAGATCCTCGTCGGCGCGCCAGCCAAGCGCCAGGCGGTCACCAATGCCAAGAACACGATCTACGCGGTCAAGCGCCTGATCGGCCGCAAGTTCGAGGAAAAGGAAGTGCAGAAGGACATCGACCTGATGCCCTACGCGATCGTCAAGGCGGACAACAACGACGCGTGGGTCGAGATCCGCGGCAAGAAGATCGCGCCGCAGCAGGTGTCGGCGGAGATCCTGCGCAAGATGAAGAAGACCGCCGAAGACTATCTCGGCGAGGAAGTCACCGAGGCGGTGATCACCGTGCCCGCCTACTTCAACGACTCGCAGCGTCAGGCCACCAAGGACGCCGGCCGCATCGCCGGCCTCGAAGTGAAGCGCATCATCAACGAGCCGACGGCCGCGGCGCTGGCGTTCGGGCTCGACAAGAAGGAAGGCGACCGCAAGATCGCGGTCTACGACCTGGGCGGCGGCACGTTCGACATCTCGATCATCGAGATCGCCACCGTCGACGGCGAGCATCAGTTCGAGGTGCTGTCGACCAACGGCGACACCTTCCTCGGTGGCGAGGACTTCGACCAGCGCCTGATCGATTACATCGTCACGGAATTCAAGAAGGAATCGGGCGTCGACCTCAAGAACGACGTGCTCGCGCTGCAACGGCTCAAGGAAACCGCCGAGAAGGCGAAGATCGAACTGTCCAGCCTGCAGCAGACCGAGATCAACCTGCCGTACATCACGGCGGACGCGAGCGGGCCGAAACACCTGTCGATGAAGATCACGCGCGCCAAGCTCGAGTCGCTGGTCGAGGAGCTGATCGCGCGTACGGTCGAGCCGTGCCGCATGGCGATCAAGGACGCCGGCGTCAAGCTCGGCGACATCGCCGACGTCATCCTCGTCGGCGGCATGACGCGCATGCCCAAGGTGCAGGACACCGTCAAGCAGTTCTTCGGCAAGGACCCGCGCAAGGACGTGAATCCGGACGAGGCGGTGGCGGTGGGCGCCGCGATCCAGGCGTCGGTGCTGGCGGGCGAGCGCAAGGACGTGCTGCTGCTCGACGTCACGCCGCTGTCGCTCGGCATCGAGACGCTCGGCGGGGTGATGACCAAGCTCATCCAGAAGAACACCACGATCCCGACCAAGGCGACGCAGGTGTTCAGCACCGCCGACGACAACCAGGGCGCGGTGACGATCCACGTGCTGCAGGGCGAGCGCGACGTGGCCGGCGGCAACAAGAGCCTCGGCCAGTTCAACCTCGAGGGCATCCCGCCGGCGCCGCGCGGCACGCCGCAGATCGAGGTCACGTTCGACATCGACGCCAACGGCATCCTGCACGTGTCGGCCAAGGACAAGGCGACCAACAAGGAAAACAAGATCACCATCAAGGCCAACTCGGGACTGTCCGAGTCCGAGATCCAGGCGATGGTCAAGGACGCGGAGACACATGCCGAGGACGACCGCAAGCTGATGGAAACGGTGCAGGCGCGCAACGGCCTCGATGCGCTGGTGCACAGCGTCAAGAAATCGCTGACGGAATATGGCGACAAGATCGACGCCGCGGAGCGCTCCAAGATCGAGTCGGCGATCAACGACGCCGAATCGGGATTGAAGGACAAGGAAGCGACCAAGGAAGCGCTGACCGCGAAGTCGGAAGCGCTGGCCAAGGCCTCGCAGAAGCTCGGCGAGCTCATGTACGCGCAGGCGCAGGCGGCGGCAGGCGGCGGCCAGCCCGGCGGCGGCGGGCAAACGGGTGGCGGCGGCCAGCCGGGCGGCGGCGGCCAGCCGGGTGGCGGTGGCGCCGGCAGCGGCGGCCAGGCGGACGAGAAGGTCGTCGATGCGGAATTCACCGAGGTCAAGGACCGGTAGTCCGTCGCGGCGGACTGTCGCGTGCCTGGCGGGGATTCGGGCGCGGCGGACTACCCGTCGCGGATAAGGATGCAGACGATGCCGGGGCGGAACGTCTTTCCCGCCGATCGCGTGGATCTTTCCTCGCTGCTCGTGTCGGCGGCATGCCATTGCCCGCATTTACTGCCGTCATTCCCGCGAAAGCGGGAATCCACGGTCGGTCTTTAAAGTAGAATCCGCCGCGGCGCATCAGGCAGGAAGCAGGGAGTCATGGGGAAAAGCAGCGTTATTTTCGATCGTCGGCCGGTGTGCGCCCGCGCGCCCGGCCGCGCATGAGCCATGGCCAAGCGCGACTATTACTCGGTGCTGGGCGTCAACCGCGACGCCGCCGAGGACGAGATCAAGAAGTCCTATCGCCGCATGGCGATGAAGCACCACCCGGACCGCAACACCGGCGACAAGGAGTCCGAGGAGAAATTCAAGGAGTGCAAGGAAGCCTATGAGGTGCTGACCGACGCGCGCAAGCGCGCGGCCTACGACCAGTTCGGCCACGCCGGCGTCGACCAGGCCGCGGCGTTCGGCGCAGGCGCGCGCGGCGCGGAAGGCTTCGGCGGCTTCGCCGATGCATTCGGCGACATCTTCGGCGAGATCTTCGGCCAGCAGCGCGGCGGTCGCGGCGGCAACGGCGTGTATCGCGGCGCCGACCTGCGCTACAACCTCGAGCTTTCGCTGGAGGATGCGGCGCGCGGCACCGAGGCGAAGATCCGCATCCCGACGCTCGAGCAATGCGCCACCTGCCACGGCAGCGGCGCCAAGCCGGGCACGCAGCCCAAGCAATGTCCGGCCTGCCACGGCCGCGGCGAGGTCCGCGTGTCGCAGGGCTTTTTCTCGTTGCAGCAGACGTGCCCGCAATGCCACGGCCGCGGCAAGGTCATCGCCGATCCCTGCGCCACCTGCGAAGGCGCGGGCCGCTTGCGCAAGCACAAGACGCTGTCGGTCAAGATCCCGGCGGGCGTCGACCAGGACGACCGCATCCGGCTCGCCGGCGAAGGCGAGGCCGGCGTCAACGGCGGTCCGGCCGGCGATCTGTATGTCGTGGTCAGCCTGAAGCCGCACTCCGTGTTCCAGCGCGACGGCGCCGATTTGCATTGCGAGCTCCCCATCAGCTTCGCCACGGCGGCGCTCGGCGGCGAGCTCGAGATCCCGACGCTCGACGGCCATGCCAAGGTGAAGGTGCCACCGGAGACGCAGACGGGCCAGGTGTTCCGCCTGCGCAACAAGGGCATCCGTCCCGTGCGCGGTTCGGTCACCGGCGACCTGTATTGCCACGTGTCGATCGAGACGCCGGTCAAGCTCACCACCAAGCAGAAGGACCTGCTGCGCGAATTCGAGGCGATCACCCAGCTCGATCCCGACGCGCACAGCCCCCGCGCCAAGAACTTCTTCGACAAGGTGAAGGAGTTCTTCGGGCAGTGACGTGTCGCGCCGGGCGCTACACCAAGCCGCCTGCGCCGGCGAGCGCGCCGAGGCCCAGCAGCCATAGGGGGTGGACCCGCGTCAGCGTCATCGCTGCAGCGGTCGCCAGCGTCAGGGCGTAAGCCGGCCAGCCATGGTCGGTGGTGCGCATCAGCACGAACCCCGATGCGACGATCATGCCGACGGTGATCGGCACGAGTCCGCGCTGGATCGCCACGCGCAAGGGTGCCTCCCGGAATCGATCGGAAGCGTGCGCGACGAGGTAGGCCAGCACCGATGACGGCGCGCACATCGCCAGCATCGCGACCACGCCTCCCGCGACACCTGCGACCTTCCAGCCGATCAGGCTGACCACGAGCACGTTGGGTCCGGGCGCCGCCTGCGACAGTGCGAACATCTGCGCGAAGCTGGCGTCGGTCAGCCAGCCATGCACCTCGACGACGCGGCGATGGATTTCGGGAAGCGTGGCCATGCCGCCGCCGAACGACAGCAGCGACAGCACCAGGAACTGGGACGCGAGCTCGACGAGGATCGGCGGAATCATCGCGTACGCGTCATCCATGCGATGGCGATGGCGACCGGCGCCATCGCTGCCAATACCCACATCAGGGGCAGGCGCAGGACGCCGATCGCGACGAACGCGATCAGCGCGATCGCCATCATGGCGATTCCGCGCGGTACGGCGCGCGCCATCTTGAATCCCATCGCCAGCACCAGTCCCGATGCGCTCGCCGCGACGCCGGTGAACGCATGCTGCACGACGGCCAGATCGGACAGCCGTGCGTAGACGACGGCGAGCAAGATCACGATGACCATCGGCATCAGCAGCAGTCCGCAGAATGCGGCAAGCGCGCCGCGCCATCCGCCGAACTTGCGCCCGACCATGATGGTGATGTTGACGATGTTGGGGCCGGGCAGGACCTGAGCCATCGACAGCATTTCGGTGAACTCGGCCTCGCTGAGCCACTGATGGCGCTCGACCAGCGATCGATGCGCGATCGGCATCACGCCACCGAAGCCCGACAATCCCACTTCGAGAAAACGGAAGAACAGCGCGCGGGACGATACTTCGGGCAAGACGAGGGACTTCACGGACTGTCGCGTGCCTGCATGGGTGCGCCTGCACCCGGCGGGTGCCGCGGCAGCAAGCTTAGCATTGCAGACCTCGGCGGCCTGCGCCGACGCAAGCGTCGACGCGCTCGCGGGTGTGCGCGCCACGACGTTCACACCGCATGGCCCGCAGCGTGACCGGACGCCCAGGCCCACTGGAAGTTGTAGCCGCCGAGCCATCCGGTGACGTCGACCGCTTCGCCGATGAAATAGAGACCGCGGACAGCCTCGGCCTGCATGGTGCGCGACGACAGCGCGCGCGTGTCGACGCCGCCGAGCGTGACCTCGGCCTTGGCATAGCCGAGCGTGCCCGACGGCACGACCGACCAGTCGTGAATCGCCGCGGCGAGCGCGGGGATGCGCCGCGCGGCCACGAGCTGCCGCATCGGCAGCGCGGCCGCCTGCGCATCCGTCCATTGCCGCGCGAAGCGCGCAGGCCACGCTCGCGCGAGCAATGTGTCGAGCCGCTGGTCGGCGTCGGCCGCGCCGCGCAGCAGGGCGTCCGCTGCCGCATCCGGCAGGAGATCGATGTGCAACGCGGATCGGCCGTCCCAGTACGACGAGATCTGCAGGATCGCCGGGCCGGAGAGCCCGCGGTGGGTGAAGAGGAGGTTCTCGCGGAAGCTGCCCTCGCCGCAGCGGATCGTCACGTCCATCGACACGCCCGACAGGTCGCCGTAGCGCGCGAGCGCGTCGGGCGCGAAGGCGAGCGGCACCAGCGCCGGGCGCGGCGGTACCACCGCGATGCCGAACTGCGCGGCCAGGCGATAGGCGAAGGGCGTCGCGCCGATTTTCGGCACCGTGAGGCCGCCGGTGGCGACCACCAGCGCGGCGCACGCCGCCGCACCCTGCGCCGTGGCGACGACGAACCCCTCGCTCGTGCGCGTCACGCCGTCGACTGCGCACGGCATGCGCCACGCCACGCCGCCCGCCGCGCATTCGGCCTTGAGCATCGCGATGATCGCCAGCGACGGGCCGTCGCAGAAGAGCTGGCCGAGTTTCTTCTCGTGGTAGGCGATGCCGTGCTTCTCCACCAGCGCGACGAAGTCGCGCGGCGTGAAGCGCGCCAATGCGGAACGGCAGAAGTCCGGATTGCGCGACAGGAACTGCGCCGGTCCGGCGTTGAGATTGGTGAAATTGCAGCGGCCGCCGCCGGAGATGCGGATCTTCTCGCCAAGCTTCGGGTAATGGTCGATCAGCAGCACGCGCCGGCCGCGCTGGCCGGCTTGCGCCGCGCACATCATCCCGGCGGCGCCGGCGCCGATGACGATGACGTCGTAGGCCTGCATGCCGGCACCCTAACATTCACTGCGGCGGCGTCGATCGTTGCGGACGCACGCGCCCGTGACCCGCGCCAGGTCGCCGGCCCCGGCGCGGCCTGCTAGGATCGCGTCATCGCCTGGCGGACCTGATCATGCAACGTCCACGCATTGCAACCTTCGATGCCGTGCCGGCGCTGATGTGCGCGGCAGCCCTTTTTCTGGCGTCGCACGCCGCGCGCGCCGACATCACCATCGGCCTCCTGGTGTCGGCCACCGGGCCGACGTCGGCGATCGGGATACCGCAGCGCAATACCGGCGAGATCCTGCCGCGCACGATCGCCGGCGAGCACGTCCGCTACCTGTCGCTCGAGGACGGCGGCGACGCCACGCGCGCGGTGCAGAACGTGCGCAAGCTGATCGAGGAAGATCACATCGACGCCCTG
The DNA here is from genome assembly GCA_036003195.1 of Casimicrobiaceae bacterium. Lineage (GTDB taxonomy): Bacteria > Pseudomonadota > Gammaproteobacteria > Burkholderiales > Casimicrobiaceae > VBCG01. Next base: position 2,122 of record DASYSP010000006.1, on the reverse strand, counting down.
ATCGGCCCGTCGACCACGCCGAACGCCTTCGCCATCCTCGACATCGTCGCCGAGCACAAGGTGCCGATGATGGCGACGGTGGGCACCGCCACGATCGCCGAGCCGGTGGATGGCAAGCGGCGCTGGGTGTTCAAGACCACGCAGAACGACGATCTCATCGCCGCGGCGCTGCTCGCGCACATGCAGAAGACCGGCATCCGGTCGGTGGGCATGATCGGATTCAACGATCCGTACGGCGAGAACTGGTTCAAGGTGTTCGGCGCGATGGCCGACAAGGCGGGCATCCGCGTCACGGCGATCGAGCGCTATGCGCGCACCGACCAGAGCGTGACCGGGCAGGTGCTGAAGCTTCTCGCCGGGCATCCGGACGCGATCCTCGTCGCCGCGGTCGGCGGTCCCGCGGTGCTGCCGCAGGCCACGTTGTTCGACCGCGGCTACAAGGGCCGCATCTACCAGACGCACGCCGTCGCCACCGAGGATTTCATCAAGCTCGGGCGCGAGAAGGTCGAGGGCACGATCCTCGCCGCGGGTCCGATGCTGGTCATCGACGAGATCCCGGCGACCAACCCGACCAAGCCGGTGGCGCAGGCGTACATCGCCGCCTATGCCGCGCACTTCGGCGGCGTGCCGGCGACGTTCGGCGCCAACACCTGGGACGCCGGCCTGCTGCTCGAGCGCGCAATGCCTGCCGCGCGGGCGGCGGCGAAGCCGGGCACCGAGGCGTTTCGCGTCGCGCTGCGCGATGCACTGGAACAGCAGCGGGAAGTGGTCGGCTGCCAGGGCGTGTTCAACATGTCGCCGACCGATCACAACGGCATGGACGAGCGTGCCCGCGTATTGGTGACGGTCCGCGACGGCCGCTTCCGGCTGCTGGCGGACTGACGCCCATGCACATCGTCGGCGTGCTGCTGGCGGCGGGGAGCGGCTCGCGCTTCGGCGGCGACAAGCTGCTCGCGCCGCTGCCCGGCGACGAGGCTGTCGGCGTCGCCGCCTGTCGCCACCTGCTGGCCGCGCTGCCGGACAGCGTGGCGGTGGTGCGCGCCGGCGACCTGGCGCTCGCAGCGAAGCTCGGCGAGCTCGGTGTGCGCGTGGTCGAGTGTGCGGACGCCGACCGCGGCATGGGCCGCAGCCTCGCGTGCGGCATCGCCGCCGTGCGCGATGCCGGGGGCTTCGTCGTGGCGTTGGCCGACATGCCCTGGGTGCGCGCGTCGACGATCGATCTCGTCGCCCAGGCATTGCGCGACGGCGCGCCCGTGGCGGCCGCCGTGGTGGGCGAGCGTCGCGGGCATCCGGTCGGGTTCGCCGCGTCGTACGCCGAGGCCCTGATGGCGCTCGACGGCGACCGCGGCGCGCGCGACCTCGTGGCGTCGGCGGGCACTGCGCTGTGCGAGGTGGAGGTCGACGACGACGGCGCGGTGCGCGACGTCGACGTGCCCGACGATCTCGCGGGTTGAGCGCGTCAGGCGGCGGCAGCGCCGTCGGCGAACGGCGTCACGAAACGCACGATGGCATTGGCATCGATCGCGCCCGACTGGCGCGCCACCTCCTGGCCATGACGAAACACGATCATCGTCGGGATGCTGCGGATCGCGTATCGCGCGGCGATGTCCTGCGCCGCCTCGGTGTCGAGCTTGGCGAAGCGCACGCGCGGCTCCATCGTACCGGCGGCGCGCGCGAACTGCGGTGCCATCATCTTGCACGGGCCGCACCAGTCGGCCCAGAAGTCGACGACCACCGGCTGCTCCGTGCCGGCGACGTATTTGTCCAGCCGCGCGCCCTCGATCGCGACCGGCTCGGGCGGGGCGAGCGGGGCGCCGCAGGCACCGCACTTCGCCTCGTGCAGGCGTGCCTCGACCACCCGGTTCTTCGTGCCGCACTTCCAACAGACCACCTGCATGGGTCCTCCTGGCGGCGGCGCCTGCCGCCTTACCGTACCGTGCGGGTGACGGCCGGCGGAATCAAGGGCCGGGCTTAAACTGGCGCCTCGCGAGGAGCTGCCATGCTGATGCACACCCCCGGATGGATCGCGCACGGTGCGCTGGTCGAGGCCGGCGACACCGATCCCCAGGAGACCCAGGAATGGCTCGACGCCCTCGACGGCGTCGTGCGCGCCGCCGGCCAC
>DASYSP010000005.1:0-27775 GCA_036003195.1 Casimicrobiaceae bacterium | reverse complement strand
GGATTCGCCATCTGCGCGTCATAAAATTGCAGGATTGAGGCAAAAGCCGCCGGTTTTGTCGATTTTTAGCGTGCATGTGCAATTTGCACACGACAGAATGCCACCGCTTCATGGGGCATGACCGCTTGCGGCCGATTCGCGCTCGTTCCTCTGGCGGACATTGCAGATCGGGCGATTTCCGCTATGCTTCCAGCGGCGGTCCAGCCCCTTCCGGTCGTCAACGTTTCGCTCGAGAGAATCGTCATGCTTATCGATCCCCGCCGTTTCATGTCCGCACTGCAACAAATGCTCTGCGTCGCGGCCGCGTCGCTCGTCGTTGCCGGCTGCGCCACCGACATGCCAACGCCGCCCACCACGGCGGCGTCGCCGGACTACACGTACAAGATCGGCCCCGGCGACACGCTCAACATCATCGTCTGGCGCAACACCGAGCTTTCGGGAACCGTGCCGGTGCGTCCGGACGGCAAGATCTCGACGGCGCTGGTCGAGGACCTGCCGGCCCAGGGCAAGGACCCGTCGACGCTGGCACGCGACATCGAGAAGGCGCTCGGAAAGTTCATCCGTGATCCGGTGGTGACGGTGGTGGTCACCAATTTCGTCGGCCCCTACGACCAGCAGATCCGCGTGGTCGGCGAGGTGGCCCGGCCGCAGACGCTGCCCTACAAGCAGGCGATGACGCTGCTCGACGTGATGATCGCGGTGGGCGGGGTGACCGACTTCGCCGACGGCAATTCGGCCACGCTCTTGCGCGCCGCCGATGGGAACAAGCAGTACCACGTGCGGGTCAAGGACCTGATCAAGCGCGGTGACGTCACGGCCAATGTGCAGATGCAGCCGGGCGACGTGCTGTTCATTCCGCAAAGCTGGTTCTGATCGCCGGCGCCACGGCCACGCGATTCGCGCGCGGCGTCGACACACACGGGGAGCGAAGCTCCGATGGATGAATTATTGCGAGAGGCCAAGTACCTGCTGCGCGGCATGTGGCAGCGGCGCTGGCTCGGATTGGCCGTGATGTGGGTGGTCGGCGTCACCGCCGCCCTCGTGATCATGCGCATTCCCGACAAGTACGAGGCATCCGCGCGCATCTACGTCGACACGCAGTCGGTGCTGAAACCGCTGATGACCGGCATCGCCGTGCAGCCTAACGTCGAGCAGAAGCTGGCGATCCTGAGCCGCACGCTGATCAGCCGTCCCAACGTCGAGAAGCTGATGCGCATGGCGGATCTCGACCTCGCGACACATTCGAAGCCGGACGAGGACCGCATGGTCGACGGCCTGATGAAGTCGCTGCAGATCGTCAGCGCCGGCCGCGACAACCTCTACACGCTCTCCTACCGGGATTCCGATCCGCTGCGGGCGAAGCGCGTCGTGCAGTCGCTGACGTCGATATTTCTCGACACCAGCCTCGGTGGCAAGCGCAAGGATTCGGACACGGCCAAGAAGTTCATCGACGACCAGATCAAGGTCTACGAGAAGAAGCTCGAGGATGCCGAGAACCGGCTCAAGGAATTCAAGCTCAAGAACATGAGTCTCGCCAGTGCCGACGGCAAGGACTATTACGGCAAGATCAACGAGGTCGCGACCTCGCTGTCGCAGGCGAAGCTCGAATTGCGCCAGCTCGAGAACGGGCGCGACGCGTTGAAGCGCCAGGTGGCCGGCGAGGAACCCACGTTCCTGCCCGATCCAGCCGACGCCGGTTCCACCGCGGACGCCGGACCCAGCGAGGTCGACGCGCGCCTCGACGTCCTGCGCAAGAACCTCGATACGCTGCGCATGCGCTATACCGACGAGCACCCCGACATCATCGGGCTGAAGCGGGTGATCGAGGACCTCGAGGCGCAGCGGCGCACCGAGCTCGCGACGAAGAAGAAGGCCGCGGTGACCCGGGGCGCCGTCACGGGCACGCCCGTCAACGCCAATCCGGTCTACCAGCAGCTCAAGGTCTCGCTGGCCGAGGCCGAGGCCAATGTGGCGTCGGCGCAGGCGCGCGTGAGCGAATACGAGGCGCGCTATGCCGCACTGCGCGCGTCCGCGATGCGGGTGCCCGAGATCGAAGCGGAATTCACGCAGCTCAATCGTGACTACGACATCAACAAGCGCAACTACGACGCGCTCGTCTCGCGCCGCGAGTCGGCCGAAATCTCGGGCGAGATGGAAGCCACTACCGGCGTCGCGGATTTCCGCCTGATCGATCCGCCGCGCGTGTCGCCGCGGCCGGTCTCGCCCGATCGCCTCGTGCTGTTCCCCCTTGCGTTGGTGGGCGCGCTGTTCGCCGGACTTCTCGCCACGCTCGCCGCCAGCCGCCTGTGGCCGACGTTCTTCGATTCGAGCACGCTGCGCGAAGCGACGGGCCTGCCGGTGCTCGGCACGGTGTCGATGCTCGTGGGGGCGCCGCAGAAGCGCAAGGAGCGGCGCCGTCTTGTCGGCTTCGTTTCCGGCTTCATCGCGTTCCTCGCGTCGTTCGGCGCCGGCTTCCTGATGCTGTTCCTGCAAGCCGCGCACGCGGCATCGTTCTGAGCGACCGGATATGAGCCTCATCGAACAGGCAGCCAAGCGCCTCGAGGAATTGCGGCGCGCCGGATTCGACGCCCCGGCCCCGGCCCCCGAGCGCGCGGCCGACAAGCCGGCGGAAGCGAGCCTCATCGAGCGCGCAGTCGCGCAGCAGCAGCCGGTGCGAACGTTGCGTGCGACGCCCGCGGCCCCGCGCGACGAGGTGCCGAGCGCGCTGCACACCGGCCCGCACGCGATCGCGCCGGCGGAGTCGGCGCCGGCGCCGACGCAGCGCATGTCGCTCGATCTGCCGCGTCTCGCGGCGGCGGGCATCGTCACCCCAGACGCGCCGCGCTCGCAGATCGCCGACGAGTTCCGCGTGATCAAGCGGCCGCTGATCCAGAACGCCACCGGCCGCAACGCAGCGTCGATCAAGCACGGCAACCTCATCATGATCACGAGCGCATTGCCCGGCGAGGGCAAGAGCTTCACCGCGCTCAACCTGGCGATGAGCATCGCGATGGAGCTCGATCACACGGTGCTGCTGATCGACGCCGACGTCGCACGCCCCTCGCTGCCGAAGATTCTCGGGTGGCCGCAGACACGCGGCCTGCTCGACGTGCTGCTCGACGACGGCACCGACATGCGCGACGTGCTGATCCGCACCGACGTCGAGAAGCTGTCGATCCTGCCGAGTGGCAGCCCGCACCCGCGCGCCACCGAGCTGCTGGCGAGCGTGTCGATGAGCCGCCTGCTGGAAGACATGTCGCGGCGTTACGCCGACCGCATCATCGTTTTCGACTCGCCGCCGCTGCTGGTGACGACGGAATCTCGCGTCCTCGCATCGCAGATGGGCCAGGTGGTCGTCGTCGTCGAGGCCGAGCAAACCCAACAGGGCGCCGTCAAGCAGGCGCTCGCCACCATCGAAGCGTGTCCGATCAAGATGATGATGCTGAACAAGACACGCTCGACCGCCGCGGGATCGGGCTACGGCTATGGCTACGGCTATGGCTATGGCTATGGCAACTGACGGGCGATCGTCGGGAGCGATCTGGCGCGCGGGGCTTCTGGCATTCTGGGTCGCCGGCGCGGCCGGTGCACAGGTAGGCGCCTACTCGGCGCCGGCTCCCGCGGGCGATGCCGCGCAGTCGCCTTCGTCCGCCGGCGCGGCGAGCACGAACGCCAGGGGCGGCTGGCTGATCGTGCCCACGCTCACCCTGCGCGAAACCGCGACCGACAACGTCAACCAGGCGCCACCGGGTACCGCGCGCAGCGACTGGGTGACGGAGATCGTTCCCGGCATCCGCATCGACGGCCAGGGCGCCCGCGTCAAGCTCCATCTCGACTACCGGATGGACAACGTGGTGTACGCGCGCGAATCGTCGAACAACAACCTGCAGAACTATCTCGACGCATCCGGGTCGCTCGAGGCGATCGAGAATTTCCTGTTCCTCGATGCGCGCGCCGCCATCTCGCAGGAGGCGATTTCGCCGTTCGGGCCGCGGCCGACGGACGCCACCAGCATCAACAACAATCGCACGGAGACGCGTACCTATCAGCTCAGCCCCTATATCCGTGGCCGCCTCTTCGGCGCGACGGACTACCTGGTGCGCTACGACTACACCGACATGCACTCGCAATCGAGCGCGAGCGGAGATTCGAAGGTCGGGAATTTCAGCGCGCATCTGGCGGGCATCACGACCCTCACGCAATTGAGCTGGTCCGCGGAAGCCACGGCGGAATCGGTCGACAACCAGTTCACGCGGGATACCCAGGACAATCGCGTGCGCGGCGTGCTGACCTATGCCATCGACCCGCAGTTCAAGATCAATGGCACGCTGGGGTACGAGCGCAACGACCTGATCACGCTGGAAACCACCGGCAACAGCACGTACGGCGGCGGCTTCGAGTGGGCGCCGACGTCGCGCAGCAAGGTGTGGGGCAACTGGGAACGCCGCTTCTTCGGCGACGGCTGGAATTACGGCGTGAGCAATCATTCGCCGTATCTTTCGTTCACGATCAGCGACACGCGCGATGTCACCACCGACGCCCAGTCGAGCCTTGGCGGCAGCGGCTTCCAGTCGGCGTACAACCTGTTGTTCTCGGCGCTCGCGACGCGCTTTCCGGACCCGATCGACCGCGCCGCCGAGGCCCAGCGCCTGCTGCATTCCGGCAGCATCCCGTCGGACCTCGGGCTGCCACCCGATTTCATCGTCGGCACCGCGTACCTCGAGGACCGCCAGCAGGCATCGGTGACGCTGCTTGGCGTGCGCAACACGATCTCGTTCAGCGTCTACCAGACGACGCGCGACGCGCTGTTCGCGCCGGGCGAGAACGTGGGCGTGCTGCCTCCGGGCACCAATAACACGCACGAATGGGGCGCGGGAGCCAACTTCATTCATCGCCTGACGGCCTTCACCACGCTGAATGCCGGCGCAACGTGGCGCAAGACGAACTCGACATCGGGTCCTGACGTCACCAGCAAGGAATGGACCGCGCGCGCCGGCCTGTCCTCGTCATTCGGGCGGCTCACGACCGGCTCCCTCGAATACCGCTATACGAAATTCGACAGCGACACGGGCGGTGCCTCCGACTACCGCGAGAACGCACTGATCGCATCGCTGCTGATGCAGTTCTGAGCGTCACGCCATGTACGAGACCTTCTACGGCCTGACCGCCAAGCCCTTCCAGCTCAATCCGGATCCGTCGTTCTATTTCGGCAGCCGGCAGCACCGGCGCGCGATGGCGTACCTGGAATACGGCCTGCACCAGAACGAGGGCTTCATCGTCATCACCGGCGACGTCGGCGCCGGCAAGACGACGATCGTGCGCAGCCTCCTCAACAAGCTCGACCCGGGCAAGGTCGTCGCCGCGCAGCTGGTCAGCACGCAGCTCGAGGCCGAGGACACGCTGCGCATGGTGGGCGCCGCGTTCGGCCTGCCGAGCAAGGAAATCCCCAAGTCGGAGATGCTGCTCACGCTGGAGGCGTTCCTGGTCGGCGTCACGCAGCAGGGCAAGCGGGCGCTGCTGATCGTCGACGAGGCGCAGAACCTCGCGCCGCGCGCCGTCGAGGAGCTGCGGATGCTGTCGAACTTCCAGCTCGAGACGCATGCGCTGCTGCAGAGCTTTCTCGTCGGCCAGCCGGAATTCCGCGAGACCATGCAAAGCGATCGCATGCTGCAGCTGCGGCAACGCGTCATCGCGGCGTGCCACATCGGGCCGATGGACGCCGACGAGACGCGCGGCTACATCGAGCACCGCCTCGGCAAGGTCGGCTGGAAGGGCGTGCCGCGTTTCGAGGCCGATGCGTACGAGGCGGTCTATCGCGCCACCGGCGGCATCCCGCGGCGGATCAACGCGGTGTGCGACCGCGTGCTGCTCTCGGGGTACCTTGCCGGCAAGCGCAACTTCGCGCGCAGCGACGTCGAGGAGGTGGCGCACGAGATCAGCGAGGAGACGTTCTCCGGCCCGGTGCCGCCGGAGCCCGCGCCGGCGCCGATCCTGCCCGACTCGAGCGCCGTCAAGTCGATGCTCGACCCGTCGCTGCCGCTGCGCCTCGACATCGAGCTCGACGCCGCGGTCACGCGCGAGGCATCGCAACTGATCGCCGGCCTGCAGGCGAGCGAAGTCGACGAGCGCCTGACGCGCCTCGAGCGCCAGGCGAATGCCACGCTGACGCTGCTGCAGCAGCTGCTGGACGCGCTTCGCTCGCGGCCGCCCGAACCCGGAGGCCCGGCGTGAGCCGCGACGACGTCATGCCCAAGCCGGCGCCGATTCTCTGCGTCGTCGGCGCCCGCCCGAACTTCATGAAGATCGCGCCGATCCTGCGCGCGTTCGCCGCCGCGCGCCCACCGATGCCTGCGCTGCTCGTGCACACGGGGCAGCACTACGATGCGGCGATGAGCGACCAGGTGTTCGCCGACCTCGGCCTGCCGCAGCCCGACATCAATCTCGAGGTCGGCTCCGGCAGCCACGCCGTGCAGACGGCCGAGGTGATGCGACGCTTCGAGCCGCTGGTCGACGCGCAGGCGCCGGCGTGCGTGCTGGTGGTCGGCGACGTCAACTCGACGCTCGCCTGCAGCCTCGTCGCGGCGAAGAAAGGCGTGCCGGTCGTGCACGTCGAGGCGGGCCTGCGCAGCTTCGACCGCGCGATGCCGGAGGAGATCAACCGCGTGCTGACCGACCAGGTGGCCGATCTGCTGTACACGACCGAGCGCACGGCGCACGCCAATCTCGCGCGCGAGGGCATCGCGCCGGAACGCATCCGCTTCGTCGGCAACGTGATGATCGATTCGCTGCTGGCGAGCCGCGCGCACGCGGTCGCGCCGGCCGACACGCTCGCGCGCGCCGGCGGCGACGCGCGCCTCGTGGCGGCGCCGGGCGGTTTCGGCGTCGTCACCCTGCACCGGCCATCGAACGTCGACGACCCGGCGGTGCTCGCGGCACTGCTGCGCACGCTGGCCGAGGTCGCGACGCGGCTGCCGCTGGTGTTCGCGATGCATCCGCGCACGCGCGCCAGCATCGACCGCGCGGGCCTCGCGGATCTGCTCGGCGGTGAACGCATCGCCGTGCTGCCGCCGCAGGGCTACCTCGAGATGCTCGGGCTGATGGCGGCGGCCACGGTCGTGCTGACCGATTCGGGCGGCATCCAGGAGGAGACCACGGCGCTGGGCGTGCCGTGCCTGACGCTGCGCGAGAACACCGAGCGGCCGATCACGATCGAAGCCGGCACCAACACGCTCGTCGCGCGCGATCACGCGGCGATCCTGCGCGGCGTCGACGACGTCCTCGCCACCGGCGGCAAGCGCGGCCGGGTGCCGGAAGGCTGGGACGGTCACGCGGCGGAGCGCATCGCCGCCGACCTCGGCGCGTGGCTCGCGCAGCGCCCCTCGGTGAAGGCAACCGCGCCATGATCACGGCCACCGCATCGCCGGCGAGGTCACCGGCCGCGGCGCGGCCGTCGCTGGCGGCGTCGGCCGCCGCGCAGCGCGCGTCGATCGTCAACGCGCTGACGATCGACGTCGAGGACTATTTCCAGGTGTCGGCGTTCGCCCCCTACATCCCGCGCGCCGAATGGGACACGCGCGATTGCCGCGTCGAGCGCAACATCGACGCCATCCTCGAGCTGCTCGCCGCGCGGGACACGCATGCCACGTTCTTCACGCTCGGCTGGATCGCCGAGCGTTATCCGCAGGTGGTGCGGCGCATCGTCGACGGCGGCCATGAAGTCGCGAGCCATGGCTTCGGCCACCACCGCGCGACCGACCAGGGCCAGGCGCTGTTCCTCGCCGACATCCGCCTCGCCAAGATCATCCTCGAGGACATCGCCGGCGTGGAGGTCAAGGGCTACCGCGCGCCGAGCTTCTCGGTCGGCGCCGGCAACCTGTGGGCATTCGACTGCATCGCCGAGGCCGGCTATCGCTACAGTTCGAGCGTCTATCCGATCCGTCACGATCACTACGGCATGCCCGACGCGCCGCGTTTCGCCCACCAGGTGCGGCCCGGTCTCGTCGAGGTGCCGCTGACGACGGCGCGCCTGTTCGAGCGCAACTTTCCGGCAGGCGGCGGCGGCTACTTCAGGCTCATGCCCTATGCGATGTCGCGCTGGCTCCTGCGGCGCGTGAACCAGCGTGACGGCGCCTCGGCCATCTTCTACTTCCATCCCTGGGAGATCGACCCCGCGCAACCGCGCATCCCCGGCATCGACGCCAGGACGCGGTTTCGCCACTACGTCAACCTCAACCGCACCAAGGCGCGCCTCGCGCGCCTGCTGCAAGACTTCGCATGGAGCCGCGTCGACGACGTGTTCCTCCTCGCGAATCCGGCGCATTGAGCGGCATCGCCATGGACATGGTCGCCTCCGCCGTGCGCACCCCGACGCGCACCCCCGCGCCGCTGCGCATCGCGACGCTGGCGCGCGGCGACGCGGCCACGGCGGCGCGATGGGATGCGTTCGTCATGGGCTGCGCCGACGCGACGTTCTTCCATCGCGCCGGCTGGCTGGAGGTGATGGCCGGCGTGTTCGGCCACGCCGCGCATTTCCTGTACGCCGAGCGCGACGGCGCGATCGTCGGCGTGCTGCCGCTGGCGCGCAACCGCAGCCTCCTCTTCGGCGATGCGCTGGTGTCGCTGCCCTTCGCCGTGTACGGGGGGGTTGCGGCGAGCGACGCCGCCGCTGCCGCAGCACTGGAGGCCGAGGCCGAGCGCCTGGCGCAGGTGCTCGGCGTGGCGCATCTCGAATTGCGCAACGTGAAGGCGCGCCATCCCGAATGGCCGACGCAGGATCTCTACTTCACGTTCCGCAAGGCGCTGTTCGCCGACGCCGAGGACAACATGCGCGCGATTCCGCGCAAGCAGCGCGCGATGGTGCGCAAGGGCATCCGCAACGGTCTCGCCAGCGCCATCGATGCCGATGCCGGCCGTTTCTTCGCGCTGTACGCGGGCAACGTCCATCGCCACGGCACGCCGGCGCTGCCGCGGCGCTACTTCGACACGTTGCAACGCGTGTTCGGCGAGGCCTGCGAGATCCTCACGGTGACGGCGCCGGACGGCACGCCGCTGTCCACGGTCCTGTCGTTCTACTTCCGCGACGAGGTGCTGCCGTATTACGCCGGCGATGCGGTCGCCGCGCGCGATCTCGCCGCCAACGACTACAAGTACTGGGAGCTGATGCGTCGCGCCTGCGAACGCGGCTGCCGCCTGTTCGACTACGGCCGCAGCAAGCGCGACACGGGTCCGTACGCATTCAAGAAGAACTGGGGCTTCGAACCGCTGCCGCTGCACTACGAATTCCGGCTGTACAAGCGCGACGCGATTCCGCAGAACAATCCGGCCAATCCGAAGTACCGCGCGTTCATCGCGCTCTGGCGGCGCATGCCGCTCGCGCTCGCCAACCGCCTGGGGCCGCTCATCGTGCGGAGCCTCGGGTGAACGCGCACGGGACAACGGGCTGACATGGCCTCCAGTCTCCTCGATCCGCGTCTCGGCGCCGCAGCGGCGCCGGCAGCACCGGCCGTCGACATTCGCGTGGCGTGGCGGCGGTCGCTGCTGGCGATCGGGCTGCTCGTCGCGTGGATACTCGCCCTGTACGCATCGACGGCGATGGGGATGGTGCGCACGTGGGCCCACACCGAAACGTTCGCCCACGGCTTCGTCGTGCCGCCGATCGCGCTGTGGCTCGCGTGGCGGCTGCGCAGCATGCTTGCGCGCACGCCGCCGCAGCCGGCGCCGTGGACGCTGGTGCCGATCGCGATCGTGGGCGCCGTCTGGTTCCTCGGCCGGCTCGCCGAGGTCAACGCCGTCGCCCAGTTTGCGATGACGGGGATGATCGTGCTCGCCGTGGTCGCGGTGCTCGGCGTGCGGATCGGACGCATGCTGGCCTTTCCGCTCGCCTTCCTGTTCTTCGCCGTGCCGTTCGGCGAAGTATTCCTGCCGGCGCTGATGGACTGGACGGCCAACTTCACCGTGGCGGCGTTGCGCGTGAGCGGCATTCCCGTCTACCGCGAAGGACTGGTGTTCGTGATTCCGAGCGGCACGTGGTCGGTGGTCGAGGCGTGCAGCGGCGTGCGCTACCTGATCGCATCGCTGATGGTCGGCACGCTCTACGCCTACCTGACCTATCGCTCGAACCGCCGCCGCTGGCTGTTCGTCGGCTTCGCCGCGGTCGTGCCGATCGTGGCCAACTGGATCCGCGCCTATCTGATCGTCCTGCTCGGCCATCTTTCGGGCAACCGCCTCGCCGTCGGCGTCGACCACCTGATCTACGGCTGGCTGTTCTTTGCGTTCGTCGTCGTGCTGATGTTCTGGATCGGCGGACGTTGGCGCGAGGATGGTGCCGGTGACGCACGCGTGCTCAGCGGTCCCGGCGACGACGCGCTGGCGCGCGCCGCTGCCGGCGGTACCTTGGTGCACGCGCCGCAGCCGTGGACGACCATGATCGCCGCCATGATCGTCGCCGCGGCCTTTCCCCTGGCGCAAGCGCGCTTCGACGCCGCCGACGCCGCAGGTCCGGTGGTATTGGCACCCATCGCGCCCGTGGCCGGCTGGAATTCCTCCGCCGCCGGCGCGTCGCCATGGCGTCCGATATTCGAGGGCGCATCCGCCATCTCGGACACGCGTTTCGCGCTCGGTGACAAGGCGGTAGGTGTCTATCTCGCCTACTATCGCAATCAGGATCCCGAGCATCGGCTCGTGAGCTCGAACAATGTCCTCGTGCGCAGCGAAGACCGCAACTGGCGCCGCGTGAATGCGGGTCGCGTCGAGGGTGTCGCCGTGGGCAACGAGTCCACGCGCGCGAATGCCGACGAAATCGTGCATGCGAGCGGTGTGCGATTCGTCGTGTGGAAATTCTACTGGATCGACGGGCGCCTGACGGCGAACGATGCGGTCGCCAAGGTCGCGACCGCATGGGCGCGCTGGCGCCACGACCGCGACGACTCGGCGGCGGTCATCGTCTACGCGCCGGCCGACAACGCCAGTGCCGCGGCGCCGCTGTTGCGCGCGTTCCTCCACGACGAGGGCGGAGCGATCCTCGCCGCGCTTGCAGCCACGCGGGAGCGGCGATGAGCGGCGACCCGCGGCCGCTGGTCGTGCACGTGATGCACGCGTTCGACGTCGGCGGCCTCGAGAACGGCATCGTCAACCTGATCAACCACATGCCGCGCGACAGTTACCGGCACGCGGTGCTGGCGCTGACGCGCATCACCGAGTTCCGCGCACGCGTGCAGCGCGACGACGTCGAGTTCATCGCCCTCGGCAAGCGGCCGGGCCACGCCGTTCACCTGTATCCGCGGCTCTACTCGCTGTTTCGGCGTCTGCGCCCCGCGATCGTGCACACGCGCAATCTCGCGGCGCTGGAGGTGGCGGTGCCGGCGTGGGCGGCGGGCGTGCCCGTGCGCCTGCACGGTGAACACGGGCGCGACGTCGGCGACCTCGATGGCTCGAACCGCAAATACCAGCGAATGCGCAGGCTCTACCGGCCGTTCGTCACGCATCAGGTCGCGTTGTCGCGCGATCTCGCGCGCTACCTCGTCGATCGCGTCGGCGTGCCGCGCGCGCAGGTGAGCCAGATCTACAACGGCGTGGATGCGGAGCGCTTCCATCCTGCCGAGCGCCGCCTGCCAATCGGAGGATGCCCGTTCGACGGCGCGGGCCTGTGGATCGTCGGCACGGTCGGGCGGATGCAGACCGTCAAGGATCCGCAGAACCTCGTGCGCGCATTCGTGCGCGCGCTGGCCATCGATCCCGCACTGCGCGCGCGGTTGCGTCTCGTGATGGTGGGTGACGGCGCGCTCTACGCGGAGGTCAATGCGATGCTCGCGCGCGCCGGCGTGCAGGACCTGGCCTGGCTGCCCGGCGAGCGCGACGATGTCGCCGACGTGCTGCGCGGGCTCGACGCCTTCGTGCTGCCGTCGCTCGCAGAAGGCATCTCGAACACGATCCTCGAGGCGATGGCGACGGGCCTGCCGGTGATCGCCACCGCGGTGGGCGGCAATGCCGAGCTCGTCGTCGGCGACAGCACCGGCGCGCTCGTGCCGGCGGCGGACGCCGAGGCGCTCGCGCGCGCAATCGTGGCGCAGGCGCGCGACCCGGGCGCGGCGCGCGCCGCCGGACGCGCCGCGCGCCAGCGGGTGCTGGGCGCGTTCAGCCTCGACGCGATGGTGGATGGCTATCGCCGCCTGTACGACACGCTGCGCGCGCATCGCGCCCCGCAACCCTACGTCGACGGCACGGCGGCAACGCTGCCGCTCGCGGACCGCTGACGCGAGGCCATCATGTGCGGCATCACCGGCATCTTCGACACCCGCGGCGCGCGCGACATCGATCGCGCAGCGCTCGCGCGCATGAACGCGTCGCAACTCCATCGCGGGCCCGACGAAGGCTCGGTGCACGTCGAGCCGGGCATCGGGCTCGGCCACCGCCGGTTGTCGATCATCGACGTCGCCACCGGGCAGCAGCCGCTGTGGAACGAGGACCACTCGGTGTGCGTCATCTACAACGGCGAGATCTACAACTACCAGGAGCTGATTCCCGAGCTCATGGCGCTCGGCCACACGTTCCGCACCAAGAGCGACACCGAAGTCATCGTGCACGCGTGGGAGGCATGGGGCGAGCGCTCGGTCGAGCGGTTCCGCGGCATGTTCGCGTATGCGCTGTGGGATCGCGCCCGCGCGACGCTGTTCCTTGCGCGCGATCGCCTCGGCGTCAAGCCGCTGTATTACGCCACGCTGGCGGACGGCAGGCTCCTGTTCGGCTCGGAGCTCAAGTCGCTGCTGGCGCATGGCGCGCTCGCCCGCGACATCGACCCGCTCGCCGTCGAGGAATATTTCGCGCTCGGCTACGTCGCCGATCCGCGCACCATCTTTCGCGGCGTGCACAAGCTGCCGCCTGCGCACACGCTGGCGATCCGCCGCGGCGCGCCGCCGCCGCCGCCGCGCGAATACTGGGACGTGCGCTTCACGCTCGACAATCCGGTGTCGCTGGACGACGCCTGCGCCGAGCTCGGACATCGCCTCGCGGAATCGGTGCGGCTGCGGATGATTTCGGAAGTGCCGCTCGGCGCGTTCCTGTCGGGCGGCGTCGACTCGAGCGCCGTCGTGGCGACGATGGCCGGGCTGTCGGCCGCACCGGTGGAAACGTGCTCGATCGGCTTCCGCGAGCGGGCGTTCGACGAGTCGCGCTACGCCCGCGAGGTGGCCGAGCGCTATCACACCCACCACCGCGCCGAGATCGTGGAAAGCGACGATTTCGACCTGGTCGACAAGCTCGCAGGCATCTACGACGAACCCTACGCCGACAGCTCGGCGATCCCGACGTGGCGCGTGTGCAAGCTCGCGCGCGAGAACGTCACGGTGGCGTTGTCGGGCGACGGCGGTGACGAGAGCTTCGGCGGCTATCGCCGCTATCGGCTGCACGTGATGGAGGAGCGGGTGCGCGGCGCACTGCCGCTGGCGTTGCGGCGTCCGGCGTTCGGCTTCCTCGGCAGCGCCTATCCGAAGCTCGACTGGGCGCCGCGCGTGCTGCGCGCCAAGACCACGTTCGAGGCCATGGCGCGAACGTCGGTCGAAGCCTATTTCCATTCGATGTCGATCATCGCCGCGCCGATGCGCAAGCGGCTCTTCAGCGAGCGGCTGACGCAAGCGCTGGCGGGTTACGATGCGCTGGACGTGTTCGCCCGCCACGCGCGCAACGCGCACACCGACGACCCGCTGGCGCTGGTGCAGTACCTCGACCTCAAGACGTATCTCGTCGGCGACATCAACACCAAGGTCGACCGCGCGGCGATGGCACATTCGCTCGAGGTGCGCGAGCCGCTGATGGACCATCCGCTGGTGGAATGGCTGGCGAGCCTGCCGTCGTCGCTGAAGCTGCGCGCGGGCGAGGGCAAGTTCCTGCTGAAGAAGGCGATGGAACCGCACCTGCCTCGCGATCTCCTCTACCGGCCGAAAATGGGCTTCGCCGTGCCGCTGGCGCGCTGGTTCCGCGGGCCGCTGCGGGCGCGCGTGCGCGACGCGGTGCTCGGCCCGCGACTCGCCGCCACCGGGCTCTTCAACGCGGCGACGCTGCGCGAGCTGGTCGACGCGCACCAGGCCGGCACCCGCGACTACAGCGCGCCGCTGTGGAGCCTGCTCATGTTCGAGGCGTTCCTGCGCAATGCGCTCGAGGAATCGGACGAGCCACGCGAGCTCGCGATCGCGTCATGAGTCTTTCGATCCTGCACGTCCTCGATCACTCGCTGCCGCTGCACAGCGGTTACGCGTTTCGCACCGTCGCCATCCTGCGCGAGCAGGCTGCGCTCGGCTGGCGCACGTTCCATCTCACCACCCCGCGTCACGGTCTCGCGCTGAAGTCGTCGACGCCGGCGGAGGAAACCGTCGACGGCTGGCGCTTCTTCCGCACGTCGCCTCCCAACCCGCGCTGGCGCAACGTGCCGCTCGCCGCCGAGCTCGCCGAAATGGCGGCGACGTCGCGGCGCATCGGCGAGCTCATCGACCGCCTGCGGCCGGACATCGTGCACGCGCATTCACCGGTGCTGAACGCGCTGCCTGCGTTGTGGGCGGCACACCGCCGGCGCGTGCCCGTCGTCTACGAATTGCGTGCGCTGTGGGAGGACGCGGCGGTCGACCACGGCACGACGCGGGAGGGCAGCCTGCGCTACCGTGCGTCGCGCGTCGTGGAGACCTTCGCGTTGCGCCGTTGCGACGCGATCACCACGATCTGTGAAGGCCTGCGCGACGAGATCGTCGGCCGCGGCATCGCGTCGAAGCGGGTCACCGTGATTCCCAATGCGGTCGACATCCGGCGCTTTTCGACGTCGGGTGCCCCGGACATCGCGCTGCGCGATGCGCTCGGGCTCGGCGAGGCCACGGTGCTGGGCTTCGTCGGATCCTTCTACGCGTACGAGGGCGTCGACCTGCTGCTGGAAGCGCTGGCGCGCCTGGTGCCGACGCATCCGGCGCTGAAGGTGCTGCTGGTCGGCGGCGGCTCGCACGAGCCGCTGCTGCGCGAGCGCGCGGCCGAGCTCGGCATCGCCGATCGCGTGGTGTTCACCGGGCGCGTGCCGAATGCAGACGTCCAGCGCTACTACGACCTCATCGACATCCTGGTCTACCCGCGCCGCTCGATGCGTCTCACCGAGCTCGTGACGCCATTGAAGCCGCTGGAGGCGATGGCGCAGGGGCGCATGCTGGTCGCATCCGGCGTCGGCGGCCACCGCGAGCTCATTCGCGACGGCGACAACGGCAACCTGTTTCCGGCAGGGGACGTCGCGGCGCTGGCGGCGGTGCTGGCGCGCGTGCTCGGCACCCGCGACCAATGGCCGGCGATGCGTGCCCGGGCGCGTGCGTTCGTCGAGGAGGAACGCAGCTGGGACCGCAGCGTCGCCCGCTATCGCGAGGTGTACCGGCGCGTCGCGCCGACGCGGGTCACGGCGATCACGGCGCAACGGCGTCCGGCCGGGAGCTAGCGCGCGATGTGCGGCATATTCGGGCTCGTGCAGCTCGACGGCGCGGCGGCCGACGTCGGGGTCGTCGCCGCGATGTCGCGCATCATGACCCACCGCGGGCCGGACGATCACGGGCACCACGCCGACGGCGCGGCGTTGCTCGGCATGAACCGCCTGTCGATCATCGACCTCGCCGGCGGCCACCAGCCGCTCGCCAGCGACGACCGCATGCTGTGGCTCGTCTGCAATGGCGAGATCTACAATTTCCGCGAGCTGCGTCGCGAGCTCGCGCAGCGCGGCTGCCACTTCCGCACCGATTCCGACAGCGAAGTCATCCTGCATGCCTATGCCGAGTACGGCGACGACTGCGTGTCGCGCCTCAACGGCATGTTCGCGTTCGCGCTGTGGGATGCGCGCCGGCGGCGCATGGTCGTCGCGCGCGATCGCCTCGGCGTCAAGCCGTTGTACGTCGCGCGCGATGCACGCCGCATCGCCTTCGCCAGCGAGGCGAAGGCCCTGCTGACGCTGCCCGGGATCGGCGTCGCCGTCGATCCGCAGGCGCTCGACAGCTACCTGCAGCTCGGCTACGTGCCGGCGCCGCAATCGATGTTCGCCGGCATCGCCAAGCTGCCGCCGGCGACGCTGCTCGTCATCGAAGGTGGCAAGGTCGACGAGCGCCGCTACTGGCGCCTGCCGCATGCGATCGACCGCGGCCGCTCCGAGGCGCAATGGACGGATGCCATCCGCGCGCGCCTCGAGACGTCGACGCGGATGCAGATGGTCAGCGACGTGCCTATCGGCGCGTTCCTGTCGGGCGGCATCGACTCGAGCGCGGTGGTCGCGTTCATGAGCCGCCACAGCTCGCAGCCGGTGAAGACGTATTCGATCGGCTTCGACCAGGGTGCGGCGGACGCGTTCTACAACGAATTGCCCTATGCGCAGCAGGTGGCGCGGCAGTTCGGCACCGACCATCACGAGATCGTCGTGCGTCCGGACGTGGTATCGCTGCTGCCGCGCCTGCTGTGGCACATGGACGAGCCGATCGCGGACACGGCGTTCGTCACCACCTACCTCGTGTCGCAGTTCGCGCGGCGCGACGTCACGGTGATCCTGTCCGGCGTCGGCGGTGACGAGCTCTTCGGCGGCTACCGGCGCTACCTCGGCGATCACTATGCGCGGCGCTACCGGCGCTTCCCCGGGTGGGCACGGCGGCTCGCCGCGGGTGCGGCCCGCCGCCTGCCGAGCGATCGTCATTCGGCCTGGCGCAACCGCTTTCGCTACGCCAAGCGCTTCCTCGAATCGGCGGAGCTGCCGTTCGAGCAGCGTTATCTGGCCTACGTGGAGGTTTGCGATGCGGGCGCACGAAGTGCGCTGCGTGGCGCGCCCGCCGGCGGCATCGAACCGCACGCGATCCGGCGCGCGTTCGCGGACGCCGCCGGCGACGACGGCATGAACCGCATGTTCGCCGTCGACGCCGAGACCCAGCTGCCCGACGACCTTCTGCTGTTGACGGACAAGATGAGCATGGCGGTGTCGCTGGAGTGCCGCGTGCCGCTGCTCGACCACGAGCTGGTGGAGCTGGCGGCGGCGATGCCCGAGTCGATCAAGATGCGCGGCGGCACGCTCAAGTACGCGATGAAGAAGGCGCTGGCGGGGATCCTGCCGGAGTCGATCCTGCATCGCCAGAAGCGCGGCTTCGGCACGCCGATGGGCGCGTGGCTCAAGGGCGACCTGGCACCGACGCTGCGCGAGCTCCTGTCGGCCTCGAGCGTCGACCGTCGCGGCTGGTTCCGTCACGCCGCGGTGGACCGCCTCATCACCGAGCATGCCAGCGGCCGCGAGGACCGCACCGATGCGTTGCTGGCGCTGATGAACCTCGAGCTGTGGGGCCGCATCTTCCTCGACCGGCGCAGCACCGACGACGTCGCCGACGAGCTGCGGCGACTGCGCGCGTGAAGATCCTCTACGTCTGCCATCGCTTTCCTTTTCCGCCCAAGCGTGGCGGCAAGATCCGGCCGTTCAACATGATCCGCCACCTCGGCCGCGCGCATGAAGTCACCGTGGTGTCGCTGGTGCGTTCGGCTGCCGAGGCCGACGAGGGCCGAGGCATCGCCCCCTACTGTCATCGCTTCGAGATGGCGCGCGTGGGCGCGCCGCTGCAGGCGCTGCGGATGGTCGCCAGACTGCCCACCACCACGCCGTCGTCGTTCGGTTATTTCCGCTCGACGGCGATGGCGTCGACGATCGACCGCCTGCTTGCCGAGCAGGCGTTCGATCTCGTCTTCGTGCACTGCTCGTCGGTGGCGCGCTACGTCGAGCAAGCGCGCGGCATGCCTAAGATCCTCGATTTCGGCGACATGGATTCGCAGAAATGGCTCGAATACGGCGCGTTCAAGCCGTGGCCGCTGAGCGTCGGCTACCGCCTCGAAGGGCACAAGCTGGCGGCCGAGGAGAAGCGACTCGCGCGGGCGTTCGACCTGTGCACGACGACGACGCGCGCCGAATGGGAGACGCTCCAAGGCTATGCCACCGGTGCCGCGACGGACTGGTTTCCGAATGGTGTCGACAGCGACTATTTCGCGCCGGATGAAACCGCCTACGATGCCGACACGCTCAGTTTCGTCGGGCGCATGGATTACTTCCCGAACCAGGACTGCATGTTCGATTTCTGCCGCACGACGTTCCCCCTCATCCGCGCCGCGCGCCCGCAGGCGCAACTCGTCATCGTCGGTGCCGACCCCAGCCCGGCTGTGCGGGCGCTCGCCGCGCAACCCGGCGTGACGGTGACCGGATCGGTGCCCGACGTGCGCGCGCACCTGCGGCGCTCGGCGGTGATGGTGGCGCCGTTGCGCATCGCGCGCGGCACCCAGAACAAGATCCTGGAAGCGATGGCGGCGGGCGTGCCCGTGGTCACGAGCAGCGTCGCCGCGGGCGGGGTCGATGCCCGCGCCGGCGAGGACTTCGTGGTGGCCGACGGTCCGGCGGCGGTGGCCGCGGCAGTGTTGCGCCTGATGGACGATCCCGGCGAGCGCGCGCGCGTTGCGCGCGCCGGACGCGAGCGCGTGCTGACCCATCACGCGTGGGAGGCATCGATGCGACGGCTGGACGGGATCATCGCGCGCTGCGTGGCGAGCGCGCCGCGGGCGCCGGCACGCGCGCGCGCCACGGCACCGCGCGCGATGGTCGGCGACGGAGCGCCGCGATGACGGCCACCGTGCAACCGCCCGCGGGCGAACGGGCGATCGGCGTCGGCAGCACGGACGCGCCGCGCGAGCAGGCGCGTTTCCCGGTGATGGTGCTGGCGCACAACGAGGAACGCCACATCGGCGCGTGTCTCGACAGCATTTTCGCCGCCGACCCGGCGCTCGATTTCGACGTCTACGTGATGGCCAACGGCTGCACCGACCGCACCGAGGCGATCGTCGCGGACTACGCCCGTGCGCGCCCGCAGGTGCATCTCGTGAGCATCGCGCTCGGCGACAAGTGCAACGCGTGGAACGTGTTCATCCACGACACCGTTCCGGCGCAGGCGCCGATGCGCGAGGCGTATTTCTTCATGGACGGCGATGCGCGCGCGACGCCGGGCTCGTTTTCGGTGATGCTGGACGCGCTGCGCGCGCAGCCGCAGGCGCATGCCGCCTCCGCGGTCCCCGGCAGCGGCCGCAACCGCACGCGCGACGCGCGCGAGATCGTCGAGCAGCACGGGCTGGTGGCCAACCTCTATGCATTGCGCGGAACGTTCGTCGAGCGCTTGCGGACCATGGGCGTCCACATCCCGCTCGCGCTCGAAGGCGATGACGGCCTTGTGGGCGCGCTGGTGAAATGGGACCTCGATCCCAGGTCGGCGCGGTTCGACGATGCACGCATCGCGCCGTGTGCCGACGCCCGCTTCGAGTTCGAGCCCATGTCGCTCACGCGTCCCGCCGACTGGCGCGTGTACTGGAAGCGCGCCGTGCGCTACGGCCGGCGGCGCTACGAGTTCCAGCTGCTGGGCGCGCGCCTCAAGTCACAGGGCATCGCCGGCCTGCCACGCACCATCACCGAGCTCTACGCGGATGCCGCTTCGCTGAAGCTGCGATGGGACGGCGTGTACACGGTGCCGAACTGGTTTGCGCTGCGCGCGATGCGTCGCGGCGGGAGATAGCAGGTGAGGAAGTCGGCAACAAACCGGAGGTCGTTGACGGCGGCACGGGCAATGGACCTCGTGGCGTGCCGTCGCCAGCCGCGGCATTCACGGATGGCAATGAAAGGTCGGGCGTGAGAATCAGCATTTTCGGTCTGGGTTATGTCGGCGCCGTGTCGCTCGCGTGCCTCGCGCGCGACGGCCACGAAGTCATCGGCGTGGATGTCGATCAGGCGAAGCTCGACTTGATCCGCGAAGGCAGGACGCCGGTGGTCGAGGAGGGCATGGTCGACCTGATGACGAGCGTGGCCGCGAGCGGGCGCGTGCGCGTGACGTCGAGCGTGCGCGACGCGGTGACCGGCAGCGAGATGTCGCTGATCTGCGTCGGTACGCCGTCGGCCGCCAATGGCAGCCAGGACCAAGGAGCGGTGCTCGGGCTCGCGCGTGACATCGGCGAAGTGATGCAGGACAAGCGCGAGCCGCACGTGTTCGTGTTCCGCTCCACGCTCGCGCCCGGCACCGTCGAGGACGTGGTGCGGCCCATCGTCGAGCGCGCGTCGGGGAAGCGGGACGGCGTCGGCTTCCATCTGTGCTTCCAGCCTGAATTCCTGCGCGAGGGCAGTTCGATCCGCGACTACGACAAGCCCCCGTTCACGGTGGTCGGCGCCAACCACGACTACCCGGTGGAGCGCCTGCGCGCACTGTTCGGCCATCTGCAATGCGAATTCCTGACGACCTCGGTGCGCGCGGCGGAAATGGTCAAGCTCTGCTGCAACAATTTCCATGCGCTCAAGATCACGTTCGCCAACGAGACCGCGCGGCTATGCGACGCGCTCGACGTCGATCCGTTCGAGGTGATGGGCCTGCTGTGCAAGGACCGCCAGCTCAATATCTCGCCGGCCTACCTCAAGCCCGGCTACGCGTTCGGCGGCTCCTGCCTGCCGAAGGACCTGCGCGCGACGATGCATCTCGCCAAGCAGCGTGACGTGGAAATGCCCTTGCACGCCGGCATCCTGCCGTCGAACCGCGTGCACGTCGACCTCGCGCTCGACAAGGTGCTCGCCGCCGGCAAGCGTCGCATCGGCTTCATCGGCCTCTCGTTCAAGACGGGCACCGACGACCTGCGCGAAAGCCCGCTGGTGGCGCTGGCCGAGCAGCTCATCGGCAAGGGCATGGCGCTGCGCGTGTTCGATCCGGAAGTGCATCTGTCGCGCCTGCTGGGCGCCAACAAGCGGTTCATCGAGCACCACCTGCCGCACATCGGCAACCTGATCAGCGACGACCTGGCCGAGGTGGTGGCCGAGTCCGACGTGCTGGTGGTCGGAATGTCCGATGCGGCCATCCTCGCGCGGCTGCGCGGCATGGTGGAGGCGCGCCACACCCTCGTCGATCTCGCGCGCCTGCCCGATGCCGGGGCGTGGCCGTGCACCGTCGAAGGCCTGTGCTGGTGATCGGCGCCCAGCGAGCGCTGCCATGAGCGCCGAGCGCGTCATGGCGCGGCCGGCCAAGCGCGTGCGTCTGCTGACGCTGTCGACGTTGTTCCCCAGCGCGGCCCAGCCGCGGCATGGCATCTTCGTCGCCAACCGGCTGCGCCGGATCTGCGATTCGGGGCGCGCGACCAGCGTCGTGGTGGCCGCGATTCCGCGCTTTCCCGGCATGTACAGGACCGCTGCCGGTGCGCCGCCGGCGGAGCGGACCTACGGCTTCGACGTGTTCCATCCGCGTTACGCGCATCTGCCATTGGTCGGCATGCGCATGCAACCCGATGCGCTGGCGGCGGCGATCCTCGGCGAATTGCGGCGGCGCAAGCTCGACGCCAGCGCCTTCGACGTGGTCGACGCGCATTACTTCTATCCCGACGGCGTCGCCGCCGCGCGCGTGGCCGATGCGCTCGGACTGCCGCTGGTGATCAGCGCTCGCGGCAGCGACATCAATCGCATCGGCGAGATCGAATTCGCTCGCCGCCGCATGCTGGCGGCGGCGCAACGGGCGAGCGCGCTGATCGCGGTGTCGGGCGCCCTCGCGCGGGCAATGACCGCGATGGGCATGCCTGCCAAGCGCCTGCACGTGCTGCGCAATGGCGTCGACGTCGATGTCTTCGCGCCGGTTGCGCGCCAGGATGCACGCGCGCGCCTGCGCATCGCCCACACCGGGCCGCTGGTGGTGGCGGTCGGCAACCTCGTCCCGGAGAAGGGGTTCGACCTGCTGGTCGAAGCGTTGGCACGCATGCCCGCCGCACGCCTGCTCGTCGTCGGCCAGGGGCCGCTCGCAAGCAAGCTGCGGGCGCAGGCCGATGCCGTCGTATCCGGACGCGTCGACTGGCGCGCCGACATGCCGCAGGCCGACTTGCGCTACGCGTATTCGGCGGCGGATGTGCTCGCGCTGCCGTCGTTGCGCGAAGGCTGGCCGAACGTGGTGCTGGAGGCGATCGCCTGCGGCACGCCGGTGGTGGCCGCCGAGGTCGGCGGCGTACCCGAGATCATCGGCGGCGCCCGTGCGCCGGCGAAGATCGTCGCGGCGCGCGATGCCGAGGTGTGGGCGCAGGCACTCGACGCCATGATCGCGCGCCAGCTGCCGGTGCAGAAGGTGCGCGAGTACGCGCGCCAGTTCGGCTGGGACGAGATCGTCGAGCGCCAATGCGCGCTTTACGAGGACGCCGCCGGCGGCTGGCCCGCGCGACCGCAGGCGCGGCACCCGGCGAAGGAGGACGCGCATGCGTGATGTCCTCGTCCTCGGGCTCGTGTTCGGCCTGTCGGCCTATGCGGTCATGCATCCGTATGTCGGCGTGCTGGCGTGGACGTGGGTCAGCGTGATGAATCCGCACCGGCTGGCGTGGGGGTTCGCCGTGAACTTTCCGGTGGCGTTGACGGTGGTCATCGGCACGATGGCGGGCATCCTGCTCACGCGCGACCGGCGCCGCATGCCGCCGCGCTATGCGCCGGTAGTCGTGCTGGCCTTGTTCGTGGCGTGGATGTGCTTCACGTCGGCAATGGCGATCTATCCCGAGCAGATCGGCGAGCTGTTCTCGCGGGTGATGAAGATCATGTTCATGGTTTTCGTCGCGATGTGCCTCCTCAACTCGCGCAAGCACGTCGAGTTGCTGGTGTGGGTGCTGGTGATCTCGCTGGGCTTCTACGGGCTCAAGGGCGGACTCTTCACATTGGTCGGCGGCGGCGAGTTCCGTGTCTGGGGACCGGCGGGCAGTTTTATCGAAGGCAACAACGAGATCGCGCTGGCGCTGATCATGGCGATTCCGCTGATGCGCTATCTGCAGATGGTATCGAGCAATCGCTGGGTACGCATCGGCCTCGGCGTGACCATGGTGTTCACCGCGCTGGCCGCGCTGGGCAGCCAGTCGCGTGGCGCGCTGCTGGCGATCGGCGCAATGTCGGGACTGCTGTGGCTGCGCAGTGAGCACAAGCTGGTCTCGGGAATCGTCATCGCGACGCTGGCCGTGAGCCTCGTGGCATTCATGCCGAGCACGTGGGAAGCGCGGATGCAGACGATCGACACCGAGAATCTCGACAGCTCCGCGCTGGGTCGTCTCAATGCATGGAAGATGGCGTGGAACCTGGCCAAGGATCGGCCGATCGGGGGCGGATTCGAAGTCACCACGCCCGAGATGTTCATGCGTTACGCGCCGAATCCCAAGGACATCCACGCTGCGCACAGCATCTACTTCGAGGTGCTTGGGGAGCACGGCTTTCCTGGCGTCATGCTGTTCCTCCTGCTGTGGTGGCTGGTCTGGCGCGACGCGGGTCGCCTGCGCCGGCTCGGTGCTCGCAGCCCGCCGGTCGCCTGGGCAGGCAAGCTCGGGTCGATGATCCAGGTCAGCCTGACCGGCTATCTCGTCGGCGGCGCGTTCCTCAGCCTCGCCTATTTCGATCTGCCTTACGACCTGCTGGTGCTGGTCGTGATCACGCGCATGGTCGTCGAGGAGGCGCAGCAGGCCGCCACTGCGACGGCCGGGCCTGCGCAAGCGTCTGCGCCCGTCGATGTCGCCGCGGCACCGCCCCCCAAGGATCGGAGCTTCGCATGATCTGGCGGAGCGCGTTCGCGCTGGCGTCGCCGGGCGGTCGCGGCGCCCGTCTGTCGATCCTGATCTTCCACCGGGTGCTGGCGGCGCCGGACGCACTGTTCCCCGAAGAGCCGGACGCCGCGCAATTCGCGGCGCTGATGGCGCACGTCGCGGCGCGCTTTCGCGTGCTGCCGCTGGCTGACGCCATCGACGCGCTGCGCCGCGGCACGCTGCCGTCGCGCGCGCTGGCGATCACGTTCGACGACGGATACGCCGACAACCTGTCGGTTGCCCTGCCCATCCTGCAGCGGCATCACGTGCCGGCGACGGTATTCGTCGCCACCGGCTACCTCGATGGTGGGGCGATGTGGAACGACCTCGTGATCGAGGCGCTGCGCAAAACTGCGCGTGACGCGCTCGACCTCGCGACGATCGGCCTCGGGCGAGTCGCGCTCGACTCGACGGTCGCGCGACGCCGGGCCATCGACGCCGTTCTCGGCCATCTCAAGTACCTGCCGCAAGGCGAGCGCGAGTCGCACGCGCGGCGCACGCTCGAGCTCGCCGCGGTGGATCCACCGCAAGGTCTGATGCTGACGCGGCAGGGACTCGCCGCGCTGGATGCGGCGGGAATCGGCATCGGCGCGCATACCGTGACCCATCCCATCCTCGCGCGTCTCGACTCCGATGCCGCGCGACGCGAGATCACCGCCAGCAAGCATGACCTCGAAGCCATGCTCGGCAAGCCAATCCGGCTGTTTGCGTATCCCAATGGCAAGCCCGCGCGCGACTACACGCCCGAGCATGTGCGAATGGTCGCCGCTGCCGGCTTCACCGCGGCCGTATCGACCGCGCCCGGCGTGGCGCGACGCGACGCCGACGTGCACCAGCTGCCGCGATTCACGCCATGGTCGCGCAAGCCGCTGCGTTTCGATCTCATGATGTTGCGCAACCTGCGGCAGCGCGGCGCGCCGATCGCGTCGGCAGCGATGTCGGCATGAGCCCCGACCGCCGGCGATTCCTCGGCGCCTGCGCGGCGACGGCGTCATTGTCGTCGCTGGCACCGGCGCTGGCGGCAGCGGCGACGCCCGGCGTGCGTCCCGGAATTGCGCCACCGACAGGTCTGTCGCTGGCGACGAAGGAAATGGGTCCGATCGAGACCACCACGCTGACATCGAAGCTTGTGCACGACCTCGACCTGCGCAGCCACGAAGCGGTCCTCGCTTACGTCGAGTTCAAGGACGTGGCGACGGTACGCGCCGATCTTTCGCGGTCGAACTGGCAGGACGAGCACCATCGCGCGTGGTGCGCGCCGCGGCGCCAGCCCGACGGCAAGAATTTCTGCGCGACCGATCCGCAATTCGGCGTCGAGCATGGCCTCGCGTTCATGCGCTTCGGAGGCACCCGCGACATCATGGCCGCGCACCTGTTCGCGCCGCCGTCGATCCGCCATGCGTACGCGCGCTACGTGATGGTCATCGATCCGGACGTGCTTTTGTACATGACCGAGAAGGGCGTCAAGCTGCCGGGTCTCGCCGGTACCTACAGCGACACGATCTTCCATCCGCCGCATGCGGGGACGAAGACGTTCTCGTGGCGCATGGAACATGGCCCGAAGAACAATCTCACCGTGCGCGACTACCTTTACGACGTGGCGTCGGGCGGCGGCTACGGCAACATCCGCGACTACGGCCGCACGTTTCCGGTGGGCGTTCCCGTGGTGATCGAGCAGGAGCTCGACGTCGACGCCAACCACGGCCGACTGTGGATCAACGACGCGCTGGTCGGCGAGCGCACGGTCGTCACCGACGTCGACATCGAGGAGCTGTTCCTCAACTTCTACCACGGCGGAATGGGCTTTGCGACGCAGCCCATTCACTACAAGGTGGCGGCTGCCTGCATCGCCCGGCATCGCATCGGTGTGCCGCCGGAGCTCGCGGGAGTGCTGTCGCGGAGCCTCGATGCGCCATCTGCGCCATCGCAAGGTACGGAGCCGCATCTGCCGCCGGCGCCGACCTGGATCGTCCCGCGCTGATCGGCTGCAGAGCGACTCGCGTTCGTACTGTCGTACACATCCCGCGTGCGCGATCGTGATGTGGCGCGGGCGCGATTGGTCGTAAGATTGCGACACGACGCCGATGCCGGCATCGGCCCGCGCCCGGCGCGCAGACCACCAGGGGAATGGCAACGCAATGTCGATGACGATGACGTTCCGCCGGCTCGCACGCCGCTTGGGTGCAGTGGCCGCGATCGGCCTCATGCCGTGTGTCGCGCAAGGGCAGGTGCAGCTGCCGAATCTCGAGGCCATTCTCGCGGCGACACCGGAAAGCAGCTGGGTCAAGGTCAACCTGAACGCGTTCTCGGACACGTGGGTCTCGCCGGACCTGCAGGTTCTGCCGTACGTGGGCGCCAGCAAGCCTGGCTCGATCCTGGCGGCGTGGAGCTCGTTCGCCTGGGACCTCAATCGCGGCGATCTCATCCTCTGGGGCGGCGGTCACGCGAACTATGGCGGCAACGAGGTGTATCGCTGGCACGGCACGACGCAACTCTGGGAGCGCGCGTCTGTCCCCAGCCAGGTGCAATTGCTGAGCGGCGTGCGTTACGAGGCCATCGACGGCGCGATGAACGCCCCGGTGGCGGCGCACACTTACGACAACAGTCTTTTCCTGCCGAAGCTCGATCGCTTCATGACGTTCGGCGGCGCGTCGTTCGACACTGGAGCCGGCCAGCCGATGCTGCTCGACGACGGCACGATTCGCGCCACCGGGCCGTTCCTGTGGGATCCGTCGCGCGGCGACCCGAACAAGGTCGGCGGCACCACCGGCTCGCACGTGCAGCGCGTCGCCCCGCATCCGGAAATCGTCGGCGGCCACATGTGGCAGAACCTCGACATCTACGATGGCCGCTTCGGGTCGCTCGTGTTGCCGAGCACCTTCGTGATGGGCGTCACCGACGTCACCAGCGAACAGGGATTCGATACCGTGTATGTCGCCGGCCGCATCGGCGGCGGCACCAGCCAGAACCTGTTCCGCCTGCAGATCCGCGACCTCGCCGACCGCACGCAGGACACGCTCGACCGCGTCGGCATCTGGTGGTCTGGCACGTCGTCGCAAGGCGGCGGCGCACTGGATCCCGTGCGGCGCATCTTCCTGCGCACCGGATCAAGCAGCTCGATGTATTTCTCGTACTGGAACCTCAATACCGCGGGGCCGAACAATCGCGACGTGCCCATCACGTCGGTGATCGACGCCAGCGGCGCGTTCTCGATGAATCCCAACTTCGGCATGGACTTCGATCCGCGCCGCGCGCAGTTCGTGCTGTGGAATGGCGGCGGCACCGTGTGGACGGCCACGCCACCCGACCCGGTGGGCCCGACTGGGTGGGTGATCGATCGACAGCCGCCCGCATCGGGTGCGATCCCGCCGACCGACACCGGAACCGGTGTGCTGGGCAAGTTCAAGTACATCCCGAATCTCGATGCGTTCATGGCGCTCGACGTGCATGGCGACGTCTGGCTGTACAAACCCGTTGGCTGGTCCGATCCGGATACCAACGCGCCGCCGTCGGTGAGCGTAACTGCGCCATCGGACGGGGCACAGATCGGCGGACCTGCGACGGTGAAGGTGGATGCCACTGCCAGCGACGACGATGGCAGCGTGGTGCGGGTGGACTTCTACGTCGGGGCGACGCTGATCGGCAGCGACAGCACGCCGCCGTACAGCGTGATGTGGAACGCATCGCCGGGAACCTACAGCCTGACGGCGAAGGCGGTCGACAACGGCGGCGCGGTGACCACCAGCCAGGCGGTCGGCGTGACGGTCACGGCGCCGGTGAACGTGCCGCCGCAGGTGACGATCGACGCGCCGCTCGACGGGACGCACGTCGCGGCGGGCGCGACGGTGCAGGTGACGGCGAGCGCAAGCGACAGCGACGGCACGATCGCGAGCGTGATGATGTATGCCGACGGCACGGTATTCGCGACGCTGACGGGGTTGACCTCGCCGTACACCGCGCCGCTGGCAGGTTTGGCCGCGGGGCCGCATGCGCTGACCGTGAAGGTGACGGACAACGCCGGTGCGAGCACGGTGAGTTTGCCGGTGACGGTGACGGTGGACGCGGCGGCGGGCAGCGGCACGGTGAGCCTGCAGGACGCGACGGGGAGCTACAGCGGGACGCGCGACACGTATCTCGATTCGTACAACAA
>DASYSP010000004.1:0-5825 GCA_036003195.1 Casimicrobiaceae bacterium | reverse complement strand
GGCCTGTACAACGACAACATCGCCAAGACCGAGGCCGTCGACGACTACACGGCGCGCATCACGCTGAAGACGCCCTTCTCGCCGTTCATCGCCCAGCTCGCGCACCCGTCGACGGTGATGATCAGCCCGGCCGCGCTCAAGCAGTACGGCAGCAAGGACATCGCGTTCCATCCGGTCGGCACGGGGCCGTTCAAGTTCGTCGAGTGGAAGGCGACGGATTATCTCAAGGTCGCCAAGTGGGAGAACTACTGGCGCAAGGGTTACCCGAAGATCGACTCGATCACCTGGAAGCCCGTGGTCGACAACAACACGCGCGCCGCGCTGATGCAGACGGGCGAGGCGCATTTCACCTACCCGGTGTCGTACGAGGTCGCGGACGTGCTGAAGCAGAAGCCCGACCTCGAGCTGGTCGCGGCGCCGTCGATCGTGCTGCGCTACCTGTCGATGAATACGCAGCAGAAGCCGTTCGACAACCCGAAGGTGCGCCAGGCGATCGCGTACGCGATCAACAAGGAAGCGCTTGCCAAGGTGGCGTTCAACGGCTACGCGACGCCGGCCGAAGGGATCGCACCCCAGGGCGTCGAATACGCGGTCAAGATGGGCGCGTGGCCGTACGACGTCGCGAAGGCCAAGCAGCTGCTCACCGAGGCGGGCTATCCGAACGGCTTCGAGACCGAGCTGTGGTCGGCGTACAACCACAGCACCGCGCAGAAAGTCACGCAGTTCATCCAACAGCAGCTGCAGCAGATCGGCATCCGCACCAAGATCACGTTGCTGGAAGCGGGCCAGCGCGTGCAGCGCGTCGAAAGCTGGCAGGATCCGAAGACCGCGCCGGTGCGCCTGTACTACGTCGGCTGGTCGTCGTCCACCGGTGAAGCCGACTGGGCGCTGCGACCGCTTCTCTACGGCGAATCGTGGCCGCCTACGCTCTTCAACACCGCCTACTACAAGAGCGACAAGGTGGACGGCGACATCAAAGGCGCGCTGCTGACCACCGACGGCAAGGAAAAGGCCAAGCTCTACAAGGACGCGCAGGAGACCATCTGGCACGACGCGCCATGGGCGCCGCTGGTGGTCGAGAAGCTCCTGTCGGCACACAACAAGAAGCTCAGCGGCGTGTACGTGATGCCCGACGCGTCGTTCAACTTCATCGACGCCGACCTCAAGTGACTGAAAGGTCCGAATCTTCGGACCTTTCAGTCATCCCCGCGAATGCGGGGATCCAGCGTGTTTCCGCATGAATGGGTTCGTATCGCCGGACCTTTCAGTCATCCCCGCGAATGCGGGGAACCAGCGTGTTGCCGCATGAATGGGTTCGTACCGTCGGACCTGTCAGTCATCCCCGCGAATGCGGTGATCCAGCGTAGTTGCCAGGCGCGATGGATCTGGCGCCGTCGCCAGGCGCTGCCGCGCCTCCAGCGGCGCTGCCCCTGAGCGTCGCTTCACATGCTCCAGTACATCGCGAAGCGCCTCCTCGGCCTGCTGCCGACCTTGCTGCTGGTCGGCGTCCTCATATTCCTGTTCGTCCACCTGCTGCCCGGCGATCCGGCACGCCTTGCCGCCGGTCCCGATGCCACGCCCGAGACGGTGGAGCTCGTGCGCCGCGACCTCGGCCTCGACCAGTCGATGCCGCGCCAGTTCGCGCGCTTCGCCGTCGGTGTGCTGCACTGGGATTTCGGGCGATCGCTGTCCACCAAGCGGCCAGTGTCGACCGAAGTCGCCACGCGATTCATGCCGACGTTCTGGCTCACGCTGTGGAGCATGGCGTGGTCCGTGCTGTTCGGCATGACGATCGGCGTGGTGTCGGCCGTGTGGCGCAACCGCTGGCCCGACCGCATCGGCATGACGATCGCGGTGTCCGGCATCTCGTTTCCGGCGTTCGCCCTCGGCATGGTGCTGATGCAGGTGTTCGCCGTCGACCTCAACTGGCTGCCGACGGTCGGCGACGACACGTGGCGGCACTACATCCTGCCGTCGCTGACGCTCGGCGCGGCGGTAGCGGCGATCATGGCGCGCTTCACGCGCTCGTCGTTCGTCGACATCCTGGGCGACGATTTCATCCGCACGGCACGCGCCAAGGGCCTCGACGAGCGCCAGGTGATCCTGCGCCACGGCCTGCGCAACGCGCTGATCCCGGTGGTGACGATGATGGGCCTGCAATTCGGCTTCCTGCTCGGCGGCTCGATCGTCGTCGAGAAGGTCTTCAACTGGCCGGGACTGGGGCGGCTGCTGGTGGACGCCGTCGACATGCGCGACTACCCGGTCATCCAGGCGCTGGTGCTGCTGTTCTCACTCGAGTTCATCGTCATCAACCTGGTGGTGGACGTGCTGTACGGGCTCATCAACCCCACGATCCGCTACCGATGAACGACGCCACTCTTCGGGTCGTCGCCGCCGACGCGATCCGCACGCCATGGAGCGAGTTCTGGCGCAAGTTCCGCCGCCAGAAGGTCGGCCTGGTCGCGGCCGCATTCGTCGTGCTGCTGGTGGTGGTCGCCATCGCCGCACCATGGATCGTGCCCTACGACGCCGAGAACTATTTCGACTATGACCAGCTCAATGCGGCGCCCTCGCTCGCGCACTGGTTCGGCGTCGATGCGCTGGGCCGCGACATCCTCAGCCGCATCCTGATGGGCGCGCGCATCTCGCTGGCGGCCGGTTTCGTGTCCGTGGCTGCGGGCGCGCTGGTCGGCACGCTGCTCGGACTCGTCGCCGGCTACTACGAGGGATGGGCCGACCGCATCATCATGCGCATCGCCGACGTGCTGTTCGCATTCCCCGGCATCCTGCTCGCGATCGGGATCGTCGCCATCCTCGGCGGCGGCATGGCCAACGTCATCGTGGCGGTGGCCATCTTCAGCATCCCGACGTTCGCGCGGCTGGTGCGCGGCAACACGCTCGCGCTCAAGCACCTGACGTTCATCGAGGCCGTGCGCAGCGTCGGCGCCACCGACTGGACGATCATTGCGCGGCACATCTTCCCCGGCACGGTGCCCGCCGTCATCGTGTACTTCTCGCTGCGCATCGGCACCTCGATCATCACCGCGGCGAGCCTGTCGTTCCTCGGCATGGGCGCGCAGCCGCCGACGCCGGAATGGGGCGCGATGCTCGACGCCGCGCGCGCCGACATGCTCACCGCGCCGCACGAAGCGGTGTTCCCGGCGATCGCGATATTCGCCACCGTGCTCGCGTTCAACCTGCTGGGAGACGCCCTGCGCGACGCGCTCGATCCCAAGCTCGAGCGCCGATGATCGCCGTCGCCTATTGCCGCGCCGGCTTCGAGACCGAGGCGGCGATCGACATCACACGTGCCGCGCATGCCGCCGGTGCCACCGCCACCGCGGCGACTGTCGCGGACACCGGTTTTGTCGTGGCCGCACTCGACCGTCTCGATCTTGCCAGGTGGCGACGCACGCTCGACGCGGCGCCGCCGATATTCGTCCGCTCGATGTTCGTCGGCAGCGGTCCGCATGCGCTGGTAGCGGCCGGCCATGTCGCGGGCGTGCGCGGCGGCGTCGACCGCGTGACACCGATCGTCGCCGCGATCGAGGCGCTGCAAACGGGCGCATCCGACCTGTGGATCGAATATCCCGATACCAACGACGGCAAGGCGATATCGACGCTGGCGCGTGCGCTGGAGCCGCGCGTCAAGGATGCGTTGCGCCAGCGCCGGATTCTCGACAATGAGGCGTCCGGAACGCCGCGTGCCGCGCGCAATCGCAAGCGGCTGCACGTGTTCCTGCCGGATGGAACGGCTGCCTACGTCGGCGTCAGCATCGGCGAAAGCGGCTCACCGTGGCCGATGGGCATCGCGCGGCTTAGGATGCCCGCCGGTGCGCCATCGCGGTCCGCGCTCAAGCTGGTGGAAGCAATCGTCACCTTTCTCGGCGACGACGCGACGGCACGACTGCGGGCCGGCATGCGCGCCGTCGACCTCGGCGCCGCACCGGGCGGCTGGACGTGGGAGCTCGCACGGCGCGGCCTTTTCGTTGTGGCCGTCGACAACGGCGCGCTCAAGGGCGAGGTGACGCGCGATCCGCAGGTGACGCACGTGCGTGCCGACGGCCTCAAGTACCGGCCGAAGCGGCGCGTCGACTGGGTGGTCTGCGACATCGTCGAGCAGCCATTGCGCATCGCGGCACTGATGGCAGGCTGGATCGCCGATGGCGCAGCGCACCGTGCGATCTTCAACCTCAAGCTGCCCATGAAGCGGCGCTATGACGAGGTGCTGCGCTGCATCGACGCGATCGACACGCGCCTCGCGCGCGACGGCGTCGACGCCACGCTGCGCGTGCGCCAGCTCTATCACGATCGCGCCGAGGTCACCGCCTGC
The DNA here is from genome assembly GCA_036003195.1 of Casimicrobiaceae bacterium. Classification (GTDB taxonomy): domain Bacteria; phylum Pseudomonadota; class Gammaproteobacteria; order Burkholderiales; family Casimicrobiaceae; genus VBCG01. Next base: position 1,492 of record DASYSP010000004.1, on the reverse strand, counting down.
CTGGCGCGCGTGCAATGAACCGCGCGATGTCCGCGCGCTGGCGGGTGCGGTCGTCCCGCGCTGGCTGAAGCACTATCCGGCAAGCCGCTCGATCTGCGTGGCGATGCGGTCGCGCGTGGCGATGAATCCGGCGAGGCGCTCGCGCTCCTGGGCGACGACCGCGGCGGGCGCCCGCGCGACGAAGCTCTCGTTGGCAAGCTTGGCAGTGGCCTTGCCGATTTCACCGTCGAGCCGCGACTTCTCGCGGCCAAGACGCTCGCGCTCGGCCGCCGGGTCGACGTCGATGCGCAGCATCAGCCGGAAGTCGCCGACGATCTCCACGGGCGCATCGGTCGCCGGCAGCTCGTCGACGATGTCGACGCCGGTCAGGCGCGCCAGTGCCACGAGGTAAGGCGTGAACTCGGCGAGTTGCGCGCGATCGCCGGTGGCGACCAGCGGCACCTTCGTCCCGGGCGAGAGTTCCATCTCGCTGCGCAGCGCGCGGCACGCGTCGACCAGCGCCTTGAGCGTGGCCATGCGCGCGTTGGCCGCGGCGTCGATGCGCGAAGCGTCGGCGCGCGGAAACGGCTGGCGCAGGATCGTATCGCCCGCCTTGCCGGCGAGTGGCGCCACCGTCTGCCAAAGCTCTTCGGTGATGAACGGCATGAACGGATGCGCGAGGCGCAACGTGGCTTCCAGCTCGCGCACCAGCATGCGCCGCGTGCCGCGTGCGGCGGCGGCATCCCCCGCGCCTTCGGCCTGCGCGAGCTGCACTTTCGCCAGCTCGAGGTACCAGTCGCAGTATTCGTCCCACACGAACTCGTAGAGAGCACGTGCCGCGAGATCGAAGCGATACGCCTCGAGGTTGCCGGCAATGTCCTGCTTCGCCTGCTGCAGCCTGCCGAGCAGCCAGCGGTCGACGAACGAGTGCGTGCGCGGCGCGGAATCGTCGAGTCCGACATCCTGGCCGTCGACGTTCATCTGCACGAAGCGCGTGGCGTTCCACAGCTTGTTGCAGAAGTTGCGGTAACCCTCGCAGCGATTGAGGTCGAAGTTGAGCGTGCGGTTGAACGTCGCCAGCGAGGCGAACGTGAAGCGCAGCGCGTCGGCGCCGAAGGCCGGGATGCCCTGCGGGAACTGCTTGCGCGTGCGCCTGGCGATCGACTCCTCGCGGCGCGGGTCCATCAGGTTGGCGGTGCGCTTGGCCACCAGCGGCTCGAGACCTATGCCGTCGATGAGGTCGATGGGGTCGAGGACGTTGCCCTTCGACTTCGACATCTTCTGGCCTTCCTCGTCGCGCACGATGGCGTTGATGTAGACGTCGCGGAACGGGACCTTACCCAGGATGTAGGTCGTCATCATGATCATCCGCGCCACCCAGAAGAAGATGATGTCGAAGCCCGTGACGAGCGTGGACGTCGGCAGGAACGTCGCCATCTCGCGCGTCGCCGCCGGCCAGCCGAGCGTCGAGTGCGCCCACAGCGCCGAAGAGAACCAGGTGTCGAGCACGTCC
>DASYSP010000003.1:0-30846 GCA_036003195.1 Casimicrobiaceae bacterium | reverse complement strand
CCTGTTCCTGCTGGTCAGCTGCGGCTTCTATTCGCTGCAGCCCAACGAGGCCTATCTCGTCACCCTGTTCGGGACCTATGTCGGCACCGATCGCCGGACCGGCCTGCGCTGGGTGCTGCCCTGGTACGGCCGCAAGAAGATCAGCCTGCGGGTGCGCAACGTCACCAGCGAGCGGCTGAAGGTCAACGACAAGCGCGGCAACCCGATCGAGATCGCCGCCGTGGTCGTGTGGCACGTCGCGGACAGCGCGAAGGCCGCATTCGACGTCGACGACTACGAGAACTTCGTCAAGGTGCAGAGCGAAGCGGCCGTGCGCCACCTCGCGTCCTCGTTCGCCTACGACGAGGGCGAGGCGCCCGCCGACGTCGCGCACCGCGAGCCCACCCTCCTCGAGTCAGCCGACGTCGTCGCCAAGGCGCTGGTGATCGGGCTGCAGGCCCGGCTCGACCCGGCCGGCGTGATCGTCGACGAGTCGCGGCTGATGCACCTCGCCTATGCGCCGGAGATCGCGCAGGTGATGCTGCGCCGCCAGCAGGCCGAGGCCATCATCGCCGCGCGCCGCAAGATCGTGCATGGCGCGGTGTCGATGGTGGAGATGGCGCTCACCGAGCTGTCGGCGAAGAAGGTCGTCGACCTCGACGCCGAACGCCGCGCGGCGATGGTGTCGAATCTCATGACGGTGCTGTGCGCGGAAAGCGAAGTGCAGCCGGTGGTCAACACCGGCACGCTGTACAACGGCTAGCCACACGCCATGAACCGTCTCTTCTACGCACTCGCCGCCGTGGCGATCCTGACCTCGGGCGCCGTCATCGTCGGCACGTCGGCCGGACTCCCGGACACGGTCGCCTCGCATTTCGGCGCCCGCGGCAACGCCAACGGCTACATGTCGCGCGAGCGCTACGAGCTCCTGATGCTCTCACTCGCCATGGGCATCCCTTTTTCGATCGCCGTGCTGATGGCGGCGCTGCCGCGTGCGGTGCCTCCGCTCGTCAACGTGCCCAACGTGCGCGCCTGGCTCTCGTCGCCGCGACGCGACGAGGCGCTCTCGGTGCTCGGCATATACGGTGCGATCGCCGGCATTCTCGTGACCGCGTGCATCGCCGGCGCTCATCTCGTCGTGCTGCGCGCCAACGAGGTCGCGCCTCCACACCTCGACCCCGCCGCGCTCGGTGCGGTGATGGGCGTGTTCGGCATCGCGATGGCCGTCTGGGCGATCTCGCTGGTCCTGCGCTTCCGCGCAGATCCACGCTAGTGCGCGAACGCGCGAGCGGACCTTAGCCGATGGCCGAACGCAAGGCCTTCCTGATGCGCATCGACCCGGCGCTGTGGAGCGCGCTGGAGGCGCTCGCCCAGCGCGAGCTGCGCAGCGTCAACGCCCAGATCGAGTTCATGCTCCGCGAAGGCCTCTCCCGCCGTGGCGTCCGGCCGTCGACCTCCGACGCCCCCGGTGACGCCGCGCCGCGTGACGACTGACGTCACGCAGCGCGGCCCTCAGGCGAGCACGCGGGTGAGGAAGCGGCCGACGTCGGCGACCTCCTCGAGCGTCGCCGAATGCTCCATCGGGTAGCTGTGCCACTCGACCGCATAGCCCTGCGCGACGAGCGCGTTGCGCGATGACTCGGCCCAGGGATACTGGACGACCGGATCGTAGAGGCCGTGGGCCATGAAGATCGGCACGTCACGATTGGCGGCGCTCGCCTGCGTCGCGAGGCCCGCGCCGTCGATCAGGTATGTCGACAGCGCGACGATGCCGGCCAGCCGTTCGGCGTGGCGCAATCCCGCATAGAGCGCGATCGCGCCGCCCTGCGAGAAGCCGGCGACGACGGTCCGCCGGGCGGCGATGCCGCGCGTCGTCTCGCGCGCGACCAGCGCCTCGAGGTCGCCCTGCGAGCGGCGCACGCCCGCGAGGTCGGCACGCTCGTTGAGGTTGGCGGCCTTGATGTCGTACCACGCGCGCATGCGCATGCCGTTGTTGATGGACACCGGCATCTGCGGCGCATGCGGGAACACGAAGCGGATGGCGGCACCCGGCGGCAGCGGCAGCGAGCGCACGATGTCGGACCAGCCGCGGCCGTCGTCGCCCAGGCCGTGCAGCCAGATCACCGCGGCGTCGGGTGACGCTGCAGTCTCGATCTCGATCGCGGGCATGTCGTCGGTCATGGCGAAGCGCGCTCAAAAGCGTCGATTCTAGCGTCGATGGCCCGGGCGACGTGTCGGCCATGCCCGGATCCCGTGGCGCGCGAGGAACCAATCGGCGCGCGGCGCACCGAAGGAGCATGGCGATGACCGACGCCGAGCCCGCATCCGCGCCGCCGCCGGCCGACGCCTTCGTGCTGTATGGCGCGACCGGGGACCTCGCGGCACGGATGCTCGTGCCGGCGCTCTGTCGCGTTGCCGCGCGCCGGCCGTTCGCGGCGCTGGTCGCGGTCGGTCACGACGCGGTGGACGCCGACATCTTGCGCGGCCGGGTGCGCGACCATGTCGGCGCCATCGACGCCGCGCAAGTTCCCGCGTTCGACGCCCTCGCCGCGCGCATCGCGTTCGTCGGCGGCGACCTCGGCGACGACACCGTGTATGCGCGCGTCGCCACCGCATTGCAGCACGCCCGCCGGCCCATCCATTACCTCGCCATTCCACCGGCGCTGTTCGCCCCGGCGCTGGAGGGCCTCGCTCACGCCAGGCTCGCCGCGGATGCGCGCGTCGCCATCGAGAAGCCGTTCGGCCACGACCTCGCCTCGGCGGTCGCGCTCGACGCCGTGGTCGCCCGCACGCTCGTGTCGTCGCAGGTGTTTCGCATCGACCACTTCCTGGCCAAGGATCCCGTGCGCAACCTCGCCGACATGCGCGCGCGCGCCACGTGGCTCGACGCGCTGTGGTCGCAGCCGACGGTCGCGGCGATCGAGATCACGATGGCCGAGGCATTCGGCGTCGGCACGCGCGGCGCGTTCTACGAAAGCACCGGCGTGCTGCGCGACGTGTTCCAGAACCACCTGCTGGAGCTCGTCGCGCTGGCGACGATGGAGCCCTGCCCGCCGGCGGACGGCGACGGCTTCGCGCGCTCGCGCATCGCCGCGCTGCGCGCGATCGCGCCGCTCGCGCCGCGCGACGTCGTCTATGGGCAGTATGACGGCTATCGCGGCGAAGCCGGCGTCGCCCGCGACTCGCAGGTGGCGACCTACATGGCCGTGCGCCTGGCGGTGCACACGCCGCGTCTCGCCGGCGTGCCGATCCGCGTGCGCGCCGGCAAGGCGATGGCGCTCACCGCCACCACGTTGACGCTGCGACTCGCCGGTGGCGACCGATTGTGCTTTCATCTGGGACCCGGCGCCACGGGCATCACGCTCGCCACCGAGCGCCTCGCGCCGGGATCGCGTGCGGCGCACGTGCCGGTCGCGCTCGATGCGCCCTTCGCACACGATGAGGACCGCGATGCGTACGTCAATGTCATCGAAGCGCTGGTCGCCGGCGACACGTCCGTGAGCGCGCATGCCGACGGCGTGCACGCGGCGTGGCGGGTCGTCGAACCCGTGCTGCGTGCCGCGATCCCCGTGCATCGCTATGCGCGCGCCAGCTTCGGCCCGGCGGCCGCCGATACGCTGCTGCCGCGCGGCACGCAATGGCTCGATCCGGAGGCGCGCGCGTGACGCCCCGCCGGCGCGCTCACGGCGCACGCATCCTGCCGGCGGGTACCACCCGCATCGAGGACTACGCGCTGATCGGCAACACGCACACGGCCGCGCTGGTGAGCCGCGAGGGCTCGATCGACTGGTGCTGCATGCCGCGCTTCGACTCGCCGGCCGCGTTCGCTTCGCTCATCGGCGAGCCGCAGCACGGACGCTTTCGCATCACCCCGCGCGGGCGCGTGCTGCGCACCGCACGCCGCTACCGCAGCGACACGCTCGTGCTCGAAACCGAGATGCACGTCGCCGACGGCACCGTGCGCCTGATCGACTTCATGGCGCTCGGCGACAGCCGCACCGACGTCGTGCGCATTGTCGAGGGTGTGCGCGGCGCGGTGCCGATGGCGGTGGATTTCACGATCCGCTTTGGCTATGGCGCGGTGGTGCCGTGGGTGCGCCGCTTCGGCCACACGCTCACCGCGACCGGCGGTCCCGACACCGTCGAGCTGCGCACGCCGGTGGAGCTGCACGGCGTCGACTTCTCCACGCGCGGGCGCTTCACCGTGCACGCCGGCCAGCGCATACCGTTCGTGCTCACCTATTCGCGCTCGCACGAGCCGCGCCCCATCGCGCTCGACGCCGAGGCGGCACTCGAGTCGACGGTCGCGGCCTGGCGCGCGTACTGCGCCCAGTGCGGCTACCAGGGGAAATACGCCGACGCCGTCAAGGACTCGCTGATGGTGCTGAAGGCGCTCACCTATGCGCCGACCGGCGGCATGGTGGCGGCGCCGACGACGTCGCTGCCCGAGCGCATCGGCGGCGTGCGCAATTGGGACTATCGGTTCTGCTGGCTGCGCGACGCCACGTTCACGCTCTACGCGTTGCTGCTCGCCGGCTATCGCGACGAAGCCCGCGCATGGCGCGAGTGGCTGCTGCGGGCGGCGGCCGGACGGCCGCAGGACCTCGCCGTGCTGTACGGCGTCTCCGGCGAGCGCATCTTCGGCGAGACGGTGCTGCCATGGCTGCCCGGTTACGCGCGCTCGGCGCCGGTGCGCATCGGCAACGCCGCGGCTGCGCAATTCCAGCTCGACATCTACGGCGAAGTGATCGATGCGCTGTATGTCGGCCGCGAGGCCGGCCTCGCGCAATACGACGATGCGTGGGCGTTCGAGCGCGTGCTGCTCGACTTCGTCGAAAGCCACTGGCGCGACCCCGACAACGGCATCTGGGAAATGCGCGGCGAGCCGCAGCATTTCACGCACTCCAAGGTGATGGCGTGGGTGGCGATGGACCGCGCGGTGCGCACCGCGCAGCGCTATGGGCTCGACGGCGCGGTGGCGCGCTGGCGCGCGCTGCGCGCGACGATCCATCGCGACGTGTGCGCCCGCGGTTTCAACCCGGCGCGCGGCACGTTCGTGCAGCACTACGGCTCGCGCGAACTCGACGCCGCGCTGCTGCTGATGCCGATCGTCGGCTTCCTGCCGGCGCGCGATCCGCGCATCGTCGCCACGGTGAAGGCGATCGCGCGCGAGCTCGTGCAGGACGGCCTCGTCAAGCGCTACCGCAAGCATCCGGCGGCCGACGGCCTGCCCGAAGGCGAAGGCGCGTTCCTGCCCTGCTCGTTCTGGCTCGCCGACGCGCTGGCGCTGATGGGCCGCCGGCGCGAAGCGGAAAAGCGCTTCGCCCATCTGCTCGGGCTGCGCAACGACGTCGGCCTGCTCGCCGAGGAATACGACCCGGTCAACCGCATGATGCTCGGCAACTTCCCGCAGGCGCTGACGCACGTCGCGCTGGTCAACACCGCCCGCAATCTCGCGCAGGCCGGAGGCCCGGCCGCGCACCGCAGCCAGCATGCGACGAAGCAGCCGCCGCAGGCGAACGCTGCGCCGGCGACGCGACGCCGCCGTTAGCGCTGCGTGTCCCGCTCCGGGCGATTGGCGTAGCTGTCCGGCGCCTGTGCGCCGGGGTCGATGCGCACGAACTCGACGCTGCCCGTGTAGGCGAACGCATCGGCGCGGCCGTAGCCGGTGGTCGCATGCTGGCCGCGGTCGCAACCGATGTCGAGGCCTTCGCCCACCCATCCGGGTATCAGCGACGGCGACAGGTCGGGCATGTCGCGCGCCTCGCCGTTGACGACGAGGCCGCCGCGCCCGCGGCGCGCGCCGGTGGCGCGGTAGTCGAGCACGAACGCATTGCCGCCTTCGCGCAACGGCAGGCCGCGCGCGGCGACGAGGTGACGCTCGTCGCCGTGATAGTCGAACACGAGCTCGCCATCGCGCACGTAGAGCGCGAATCCGGCGATCGGATCGCCGAACGCGAACAGCACGCCGGCGTCGCCCGGCCGCCAGGCGAAGCGGCATTCGACGCGGAAATCGCGATCGGCGACCAGCGGCGACACCACCGCCAGCGCCACCGTCGTGTGCATCGGCCGGAACGTGCGCGGCGCGTCGACCGCGTCGGCCTGGAACGGCGGCACGTTGAGGCCGCGTCGCACGCCGCGGTTGTCGAGCGGATACACGTGGTTGGCGAATGCATCGGCATCGAATGCCGCCACCAGCGTGGCGAGCTCGGCGGGATGGTCGGTGGCGAGATCCCGGGTCTCGGTGGCGTCGGCGTCGAGGTCGAACAGCATCCAGTTGTCGAGGTTCATCGGCTTGTCCGGCGGCTGCAGCGACACGATCTTGCGCGAGCCTTCGATGTAGCCGCGGTTGCCGGCCAGTTCGTAGTGCTGGCGCGCGCGCACGGCGGGTGCGGCCGGGTCGCGCAGGATGGACGCGAAGCTGACGCCATCCGGCGCATGCGCCGTGACGCCCGCGAATTGCGCCGGAAACGGCACGCCCGTCGCTTCGAGCACTGTGGGCAGGATGTCGGTGACGTGCGTCCATTGCTCGCGGATGGCGCCGCCGCCGAACGCCGCCGGCCAGTGCGCGATCAGCGGCACGCGGATGCCGCCGTTCATCGTCGTCGTCTTGTAGAGGCGGAACGGCGTGCTCGACACGTCGGTCCAGCCACGCGGATATACGGGCCACGACGTCGGGCCGCCCAACGTGCCGGCCGCCATCATCGCCAACGCCGTGCGCGGGTCCTCGGTGCCGGTCAGCCGCTTGGTCAGGTTGTTGGCGGCGCCCTCGCGTCCGCCGATGCCGTTCGCGCCGTTGTCCGAGGTGACGATGACCAGCGTATTGTCGAGCTGGCCTGTCGCCGCGAGGTGCGCGGTCAGCCGGCCGATGTTCTGGTCGACGTTGTCGACGAGCGCCGCATACAGCGTCATGTAGTGGACGTACAGCGCGCGCAGTTCCGGATCGGTATCGGCCCACGCCGGGACTTCCGGGCTGTGCGGGGCGAGGCGCCAGTGCGCGGGCACGATGCCCATCGCCTTCTGCCGCGCGTGGCGCGCCTCGCGGGCCGCGTCCCAGCCGCCGTCGTAGACGCCGCGGTAGCGCGCGATGTCCTCGGGTTTGGCGTGCAGCGGCGCGTGCGGCGCGTTGTGCGCGACGTAGAGGAAGAACGGCTTGTCCGTCGTCGTCGCCGCGTGCGCCGTGAGCCAGTCGATGGCGCGTGTCGTCCAGTCGTCGCTGCAGAAATAGTCGTCGGGATAGCCGTCGCGCGCGACGAACGCATTGTCCTCGACGAGCTGCGACGGTGAGAAATAGTGGGCCTCGCCGCCGATGAAGCCGTAGAAGCGGTCGAAGCCGCGCGCGAGCGGCCACGCGCCGCGGTCGGCGCCCTGCGTGATGTGGTACTCGGCGGTGTTGTGCCATTTGCCCACCGCGTACGTGGAGTAGCCCGCGCCGCGCAGGATCTCGGCCAGCGTCGGCGCCTGCGCCGCGATCTCGCCGGCGCGGTAGCCGGGATAACCGGGGTCGTTGAACGTCAGCCAACCGCAGCCAACGGCGTGCGGATTGCGGCCGGTGAGCAGCGCCGCGCGCGCCGGCGTGCACATCGGCACCGTCGTGTAGTTGCGAAAGCGCACGCCGTTTGCCGCCAGCGCGTCGATCGCCGGCGTGCGGATCTCGGCGCCGTAGCAGCCGAAGTCGGAAAAGCCGAGATCGTCGAGCAGGATGACCACGACGTTCGGTGCGCCTCGCGGCGCCGCGTGCCGCGGCGGCCACCACGGCGTGGATTCGGCAAGCGTGCGGCCGATGGTGCCGTCGAAGCCGGCCGGCGGCGTCGCGCCGGAGGGATGCGCCGCGCTCATCGCCACGCCCTCACTGCGTGTCGAGATCGATGTGGAGATCGGTGGCGACGGTTTTCCAGCGTGCCGCGTCCTCGCGCAGGAAGCGCTCGAAGTCGGCTGGCGATCCGCCTTGCGCGGCATCGACGCCCATGTCCGCCAGCCGCTGGCGCACATCGGGCATCGCCAGTGCCTTGCCCACCTCGGCGTTGACGCGCGCGACGACCGCCGGCGGCGTGGCCTTCGGCATCGCCAGGCCGAACCACGTCTGCATGACGAGGTCCGGATGACCGAGCTCGACGACGCTCGGCACGTCGGGCAGGTGCGGATGGCGGCGCGGGTCGAGGATCGCCAGGGCCTTCAGCTTGCCGGCCTTGATCTGCGGTTCGGCGAGGATGAGGCCGAGGCACATGAACTGCACGCGCGCCGACAGCAGATCGGACAGCGCGGACGGCTGCCCCGGGTAGTTGATCATCTGCATGTCGATGCCGGTGTCGTGCTTGAACGCCTCGGTGGCGAGGTGAACGACCGTGCCGTACGACGAGCCGGCGTACGACATCTCGCCGCGGTGCGCCTTCGCGTAGGCGACGAACTCGGCGAGCGAATTGACCGGCAGCGACGCCGGCACCACGAACAGGAACGGGCTGGTGCCGATGAACGACACCGCCGCGAAGTCGCGCAGCGGGTCGTAGCGCAGCGACTTCGGCCGCACCGCCGGCTGGATCGTCGTCGGCGGGCTCGCGGCCAGCCACGTGTAGCCGTCGCCGGCGCTCTTCGCCACGAGATCGGTGCCGATGTTGCCGTCGGCGCCGGTCTTCACTTCGATCACGATCGGCTGGCCGAGCGCCGGGGCGATGCGCTCGGCGACGAGGCGCGACACGACGTCGAGCTGCCCGCCCGCCGGGAACGGCACGATCCACTTGATCGGCCGCCCGGGCCAGTCATCGGCGGCGGCGCCGCCGGCGCACGCGGCGAGCAAAAGCATCAGGACGAATCTCTTCAAGGGTCTCTCCATGCGTTCAAGGGTTGTCGATTGCGGCGCGTCATCGCGCGTCAGCGTTGCAGCAGGCCCCAGCGCGCCACGGTGCGCCGCTCGATGCTGGCGAAGACGAGGCGGTCCATGGCGACCCACAGGATGCCGATGACGATCATGCCGAGGATGATCACCTCGACGCGCTGCCACTGCACCGCCTCCATCGTCATGTAGCCGAGGCCGCTGCTGCCGGAGATCATCTCGGAGGCGACCAGCGCGCGCCAGCCATACGCGAGCGAGGTGCGCATGCCGAGCAGGATCTGCACCAGCGCGCCGGGCAGGATCAGCGTGGTGACGAGCCGGACGCCGCGGCCGCCGTGGCTGCGCACGGCACGGTGCAGCGCCAGCGGAATCGATTCCACGCCGAGCACCGTGTTGTAGAGCGCGGCGAAGAAAATGGTGTTGGCGATGACGAAGATCACCGAGCCGTTGCCGATGCCGAACCAGATGATCGTCAGCGGCACCCATGCGATGCCGGCGATCGCCTGCAGGAACGACAGCACCGGCCGCATCATGTCGGCGACGTGGCGATTGAGCGCGATCGCCAGGCCCGCCGGAATGGCCAGCGCCATGCCGATGACGAAGCCGATGGCGAGGCGCGCGAGGCTCGCGCCGATCGCGGCGACGAGGGAGCCGTCGACGATCGAGTCGCGCGCGAATGCCGCCACCGTGCCGATCGACGGCAGCATGTAGGCCGGGTAGTGGACGACATGCGGCAGGACCGCCCACACCGCGATCACCAGCATGAACGGGATCGTGCCGTAGACGATCGCCTGGCGCCGGTTCGCCGTCATGTGCGATCCGCCGCGTCGACCGTCAGTCCCCAGCGCTGCACGGTCGCGCGCTCGAAAGGGCGCAGGTAGAACTGATCGATCGCGAGCCACATGAGGCCCATCAGGATCATGCCGACGATCGTGCGCGCCGTCTGCTGCGTCTGCGCACCGTCGAAGATCAGGTAGCCGACGCCGGTCTTGGCCGCCACCATCTCGGCGAACACGAGGCCGCGGAAAGCGAAGCCGGCGGCGAGCCGCAGGCCGGTGATCATGCCCGGCAGCGCGCTCGGCAGGATCACGTAGCGCACGACGTCGACGCGCGAGCCGCCGAGCGAGCGCACGGCATTGGCGAGCACCTGCGGCGCAGTGCGCACCGACAGCACCGTGTTGTACAGCACCGGGAAGAACACGACGTAGATGAGCGCCAGCACGATCGTCTTCACGCCGTAGCCGAACCACACGACGAAGATCGGGATCCACGCGACTTCGACGATCGCGAACATGAAGTTGAGGAGCGGCGACAGCGCCAGCGAGACGCGCCGCGACAGCCCGATCGCCATTCCCATGACGATGCCGAGCAGGACGCCGGCGCCGACACCCACGCCGTAGCGCGCCAGGCTGTCGGCGATGTAGACCGGCAAAATGCCCTTGCGGCAAAGATCGACGAACGCCACCCACACGTCGCTCGGCGCGGGATAGAAATAGGCGGTCATGCCGACCATCGGCACGGAGACCTGCCACGCCAGCAGGAGCAGGCCGACGCCGAGCGCACCCTTCAGCGCGCGGGCCGCGCGCGGCGACAGGTGCAGGCGGGCGGGAGCGACGAGCGTGCCGGCGTCCATCAGCCGTTCCAGCGTGCGATCGATTCCACCCAGTACTGGCGGGCGATCGTCGTGAGGGCCGCCGGATCGACGTCCTTCATGTAGACGGTCGCACCGCGTACCTCGACCACGCGCCCGAGGTCCTGCAGCCGCTGCTGGTGGAAGCGCTCCGGCGCGAAATCGAGCGTGATCGCGTAGTTGCCGCCGCCCGCGGCGATGGGCTCCAGCGGCGCGAGCTTGTGCGCCGCGCCCACGCTGCCTGCGATCCAGAACGCCGCGAACGCCGCGACGAGGACGAGCGTGGCGACCAGCGGAATGCGCAGCATCAGGCGGGCGCCTTCGTCGCGCCGTCGCTCGCCGCCGCGACGCCGACCGGGGTGCGCACCAGGTCGAGCAGCGCTTCGCGCAGCGCGGCGAAGGCGGGATCGGCATTGAGCGACTTCCACGTGCGCGACGCCTTGGCGAACGGCACGTCGACCACGTGCAGCACGCGTCCCGGGCCGGGCGACATCACGGCGACGCGATCGCCGAGGAAGATCGCCTCCTCGACGCTGTGGGTAATGAAGACCACGGTGAGCGCCGAGCGCTCGGAGATGCGCATCAGCTCCTCCTGCAGCACCATTCGCGTCTGCGCGTCGACCGCGGCGAACGGCTCGTCCATCAGCATCACCTCGGGCGAGTTGGCCAGCGTGCGCGCGACCGCCACGCGCTGGCGCATGCCGCCCGACAGCTCGTGCGGAAACTTGTGCTCGACGCCGTGCAGGTTGGCGAGCGCGAGGTAGCGCCGCGCGATCGTGTAGCGCTCCTGGCGCGGCACGTTGCGCAGCTTGAGGCCGAGCGCCGCGTTGTCGAGCACGTTCATCCACGGCAGCAGCGCGTACTCCTGGAACACCACGCCGCGGTCGGCGCCGGGTCCGGTGATCGCGCGGCCGTCCATCGCCAGCGTGCCCGCGCTCGGCTTGAGGAAGCCGGCAATTGCCGCGAGCAGCGTCGACTTGCCGCAGCCGCTCGGACCGACGACGCACAGGAATTCGTTGGCGCGCACGTCGAGGTCGAGATGCTGGACGGCGCGGTGGCGCACGCCGGTCTCGGCGTTGACGTAGTCGAGCGTCAGGTCGGCGATCTTGATCTTGACAGGCAGCCCCGGCATCGACACCTCCGCAGTCCGGCGCGCGGCTACAGCCCGAGCGCGCGCCGCTCGGCGCTCGCCAGATGCTCGCCGAGCGCGGCCGCGGCGAGGTCGGGGTCGCGCTGCTTGAGCGCGACGATCACCTTCAGATGTTCCTCCATCGCCAGCGGCAGGTAGCGCGGCGAGCGGCCGTGCAGGCGGATCATCTTGATCTTGTCGAAGTTCTGGCGGTGCGCGGTGGCGAGGATGCGGTTGCCGATCGCGTCGATCATCATGTAGTGCATGCCCCAGTCGACCTGCAATGCGGCGTCGATGAGCTTCGGGTCCTCGTTGGAGCCGCCGTCGAGGCGGCGCAGGATCTCGGTGGTGTCCGCCTCGAGCCTGGCCAACGTCGCAGCGTCGGCGTCGCGTGCGAATCGGCGCACCGCGGCCAGCTCGAGCACCGTGCGGAACTCGAACGCCTCGTGGATCAGCGTCACGCCGATGTCGGTGATCTGGATGCCGCGCTGCGGGATCAGCCGCACGAGACTTTCCGCCTCCAGGCGCTTCAACGCCTCGCGCGTGGGTCCGAGCGGCACGTCGAGCAGCTCGCACAGCTCGCCTTGCGACACGAACTGGCCGGGCACGAGGTTGCGCCGGAACAACTCGGCCTTGAAGCGCTCGTATGCGATTTCGCGCATCAGCGACTTGGACTTCACCTTGCGCATCGCGCGAATCCCGTCATCGGCGGCATGCCTGCCTGTTGCCAGGCGCATCGTAACAGCGTTAGGATGCAAGTAAGATATCACTGATAGCCCACGAGTGGGCACCACCGAGGAGGATGCGATGCGAGTATTTCTGCGAGGATGGGCGGCGGCCGTGCTGGCCGCCGTGGCGCTCGCCAGCGGCGCGGCCGCGGCGGAGCAACTGCGCGTCGCGGTGACCACCGCGGCGGAGAACGCGCCGTTCTTCTCCGCCGTCGAGAAGGGACTGTTCGCCAAGGCCGGGCTGGACGTCAAGGTCGACATGATGCCGAGCGGCGTCGAGATCTCGAACGCGCTGGCGAGCGGCACCGTCGACGTCGGTCTGTTCGGCACCTACCCGTTCCTGACGGCGGTTTCGCGCGGCGTGCCCGTCGTGCTGATCGGCCACACCTGGAACAACGCGCTCAACAATCCGCAGAGCGAAGTGATCTCGATGGTGGCACGGCCGGGCGCGGGCGTGACCAAGGACGACCTGACCAAGCTCAAGGGCAAGAAAATCGGCGTGACCCGCGGCGCCGGCGGCGAGCCGTACATCGCCGGCATCCTCAAGCAGAACGGCCTTTCGCTCGACGACGTGACGCTCGTCAACACCGCGCCGTCCAGCATGGCGACCGCGCTCGCCAACAAGGATGCCGACGTGATCGCCGCCTGGGAGCCGTGGCCGAGCGCCGCGCTGACCAAGGTGCAAGGCTCGTACAAGCTGCTCTACGGCGGCTGCAAGAGCTGCTACGACGCGGGCACGATCGTCACCACCAGGGACGTGATCGCGAAGAAGTCCAAGGATCTCGCCGCGTTCATCGACGCCTACGCCGGCGCGCAGAACTGGACGCGTGCGCATCGCGCCGAGGCGGCCGAGATCTCGACCCGCTGGATCCCCGGGCTCGACAAGGCGACGCTCGAGCTCGCGCTCGAGAACCTGCCGCTCGACGTGCGCCTGTCGAAGAACACGATCGAAGGCTTCAAGGAGCACGCGATCCCGCTGCTGTTGTCGCAGAAGCGCATCCCGCAGGCGTTCGATCCGGCGCCCGCCATCGACAACACGTTCGTCGCGGCCGCCGAGAAGAAGGATCCGTCGGCATTCGCGGATCTCAAGCCCATCCAGGCCGACAAGCGCCTGTGATGCCCCCGGACGCCGCATGCCGGCAGCCGGCATGCGGCGCATGAATCCGCGCCGCGATCGATGACCCGCCCCAACCTGCTCTTCCTGTTCTCCGACCAGCACGCGCAGCGCGTGGCGGGCTGTTATGGCGACACGACGGCGGCGACGCCGCACCTCGACCGGCTCGCCGCCGAGGGCATCACTTTCGACAACGTCTACTGCCCGTCGCCACTGTGCGTGCCGAGCCGGATGGCGATGCTCACCGCGCGCCATCCGTACGAGCAGGAATGCTGGACCAACGACGACTACCTGCGCTCCGACGCGGCGACGTGGCTGCACGCCGCGGGCGCGGCCGGCTACCGGCCCATGCTCGCCGGGCGGCTGCACGCGATGGGTCCGGACCAGCTGCATGGCTATGCCGAGCGCAGCGTCGGTGACCACAGTCCCAACTTCGGCGGCGTGCCGCGCCACGATCTCGGCGTGCTCGACCGTGCCAACGATCCGTGGCGCGAGAGCCTGACCCGTTCGGGAATCGGGCAGTCCGCCTACCAGGTCAAGGACATCGAGACGGCGGCGGCCGCGTGCGCGCAGCTGCGCGCATACGGCGCCGCGCGGCGCGCGGGCAGCGATCAGCCGTTCTGCCTGACCGTCGGATTCCTGCTGCCGCATCCGCCCTACGTCGCATGGCGCGAGGACTACGACCGCTTCGACGGGCGCGTGCCGGCGCCGCGCCACGCGACGCCGAGCGCGCCGCCGCACCCGTGGGAACAATGGTGGCGCCGCGACCGCCAGCTCGCCGACGTCGAGAGTGCCGACACGCTGCGTGCGCGCACCGCCTACTACGCGCTCGTGCATCGGCTCGACCGGCTGATCGGCGACGTGCTGGCGACGCTCGCCGCCGAAGGGCTCGACGACGACACGCTCGTCGTCTACACCACCGACCACGGCGACCAGCTCGGCGAACGCGGCCTGTGGTGGAAGCACACGCTGTTCGAGGATTCGGTGCGCGTGCCGGCCATCATGCGCTGGCGCGGGAACCTGCCCGCCGGCCAGCGGCGCGCGCAAGTCGCCAACCTGATCGACGTCGCGGCGACGATGGTCGATGCGCTCGGCGCGCCGGCGCTGCCTCTCGGGCGCGGGCGCAGCCTGCTGGGCGTCGCCCGCGATGCGCACGCGCCCTGGGTCGACGAGACGTTCAGCGAGCATTGCACGGACGTCGTGCCGGCATGGACGGGCGGCCGCGCCATCCAGCACCGGATGGTGCGCCGCGGCCGCCACAAGCTCATCTACTATCACGGCGACGCGCCGCAACTGTACGACCTCGCCGACGACCCCGACGAGCGGCGCGACCTCGCCGCCGATCCCGCGCATGCGTCGCTGCGCGACGAGCTCCTCGCGCGCGTCCTCGATGGCTGGCGACCCGACGCCATCGCCGCGCGCATCCGCGAGCGCCGGCTGGAAAAGAACGTGATCGACGCTTGGGCGCGCGGCGTGCATCCCGCCGAGGCGTTCCGCTGGCAGCTCGCGCCCGATCTCAATCGCCTGGACGCGGTGTCGGCTTGACGATCGCGCCTGCTGCCTGGCCGCGCCTCGGCGTCGGCTGCGCCACGCTCGCCGCCCCGCGGGTGTCGGAGCACGATGCCGCCGCGACGCTCGCACAGGCGATCGACCGCGGCGTGCGCTTCTTCGACGTCGCGCCGCTGTATGGCGGCGGGCTCGGCGAAGAGCGTCTCGGCAGGGCGTTGCGCGGCCTGCCGCGCGACGACTATGTGCTGTGCACCAAGACTGGCGTCACGCGGCCGTATGCGCAGGCGGCCACACCGCCCGGCACGGCGACGCCGCGCGCGGCCGATCGTTGGGACTACAGCCGCGGCGCGACGCGGGCGTCGGTGCAGCGCAGCCTCGAACGCCTCGGCGTCGATCGCCTCGACGTCGTGCATCTGCATGACGTCGACAACCACGTCGAGGCCTGCCTCGAAGCCCACGCCGAGCTCGCGCAATTGCAGGCGGAAGGCGTGGTCGGCGCGATCGGCATCGGCTCGAATCTGGTGGCGCCAGTGGCGGCGCTGCTGGCGCGCGCACCCTTCCAGGCGTTCCTGCTGGCGGGGCGCTACACGCTGCTCGACGCCAGCGCCGCCGATCTTTTCGCGCAGGCGCAATGCCAAGGCGTCGCGGTGATCGCGGGCGGCGTCTTCAACTCGGGCATTCTGGGCCGCTGGCCGCAACCGGCGCCGACCTACGACTACCGGCCGGCATCCGCGGCCGAGATCGGGCGCACCGCACGCATCGCCGCGGTGTGCGCGCGCCATGGCGTTGCATTGCCCACGGCGGCGTTGCAGTTCGCCGCCGGCCATCCCGCGGTGCGCACGCTGCTCATCGGCCCGCGCTCGCCCGACGAAGTCGACGCGAGCCTCGCCGCGATGGACGTCGCCATCGACCCGGCGCTGTGGCACGACCTCGCGGCACAAGGTCTCGTCGCACGCACCGGCCTCGCACGCGCCGCGGAAACGGCCGCCTCGTAGTTCAAGCAATGCGCATCGACACCCATCTGCATTACTGGCAGCCCGACTGCGGCTTCGACAACCGGCCGGTGGCGGACCACGAAGCGTATCGCCGCGATTTCCTGCCGCGCGACGTCGCCGCCGAACTTGCGCGCAGCCGCATCGACGGCACCGTCCTCGTGCAGACCGCGCCGCAAGTCGAGGAGACGGCGTGGCTCGTCGATCTCGCCCGCGGCGAACCCACGGTGTGGGGCGTCACCGGGTGGGTGGACCTCGATGCCGACGCGGGCGCCACCGCGATCGACGCGCTCGCCCGCGAGCCGGTCGTCGTGGGCGTGCGCGCGCAGCTGCGGCGCATCGCCGACGACCGCTTCATCCTGCGTCCCCGCGTGCTCGCCAACCTCGGCCACGCGTTGACGCTTGGTCTCGGCGTCACCGTGCTCGCCGAGCCGCGCCATTACCCGCATCTGCGCGAGGCGCTTGGCGCGCTGCCCCCGGGTCCCGTCGTGTTCAACCACCTGGCGATGGTCACGCCACGCGCCGATCGCGCGGCGTGGGTCGGCGCGCTGCGCACCCTCGCCGCACGCCCGCAGACCTTCGTGCAGCTGTCGGGACTGCCGTTCCTGTTCGGCGCCGCATGGCGCAGTGCGGACGCCCTGTCGGTGCTCGACACCGCGTACGATATCCTCGGCGCGCGCCGGCTGGTGTTCGCCAGCGACTGGCCGATGCTGGTGCGCTTCGCGCGCTATGGCGACTGGGTGGGCTGCGTCGAGTCGCTGCTCGCGCGGCGCGGCGCGAGCGAAGCCGACACCGCCGCCGTGTTCGGCGGCAATGCGCTCGCCTGCCTGCCGCGGCTCTCGCCGCGCACGCTTTCCAATCCGCGGCCACGGTCGCAACCCGCAACGGAAGAACGACGATGAAACGATCACAGATCAACGCCGCGATCGACCTCGCGCAGAAGACGCTCGCCCGCCATCACATCCACCTGCCGCCGTGGGGCTACTGGCCGGCCGAGCGCTGGCGCGCCGCGGGTCCGGAGATGGGCCGCATCACGCGCAACGCGCTCGGCTGGGCATGCACCGACTTCGGCCAGGGCGACTTCGACCATATCGGCATCACGATGTTCGACGTGCGCAATGGCACGCCCGAGCGGCCGGACGAGGGCACCCCCTACGGCGAGAAGATCTTCGTGCTGAAGCCCGGGCAGCGGCTGCCCTACCATTTCCATCACCGCAAGTCCGAGGACATCATCAGCTACAACGGCGGCACGCTGATGATCCAGCTCTTCAACGCGCGCAGTGACGACACGATGGACGAGCAGTCGCCCGGCGTCGTCTGGTGCGACGGGGTGCGCACGCCGTTCACCGCGGGCCAGGTGTTCGAGATTGCGCACGGCGCGAGCCTCACCATCACGCCGCGGCTCTATCACCGCTTCTGGGCGAAGGACGGCGGCGACGTGCTGGTCGGCGGCGAAATCTCGACGATCTCCGTGCCCAAGACCGACAATCATTTCGGCGGCAACGCGCGGCGCTTCGTGCCGATCGAGGAGGACGAGCCACCCAAGTTCCTGCTCAACATCGACTATCCGCAGCTGCACGAGGTCGCCTGATGTCGGGTCGGCTCGCGGGACGCGTCGCCATCGTAACCGGCGGCGCGAGCGGCATCGGCGCCGCGATCGGGCGCGCGTTCGCCGCCGAGGGCGCGCATGTCACGCTGGCCGACCGCAACCTCGCCGCGGCGCGCGATGTCGCGGCGTCGATCGGCAGCACGGCGCTTGCCGTCGCGACCGACGTCACCCGCGAGAGCGACGTCACGGCGATGGTGGCGGCCACGCTCGCGCGCCATTCGCGCATCGACGTGCTCGTCAACAACGCCGGCGTCATCCGCAAGGCGTGGGTCAAGGACATGACCGAGGCGGTGTGGGACGAAGTGCTCGACGTCAACCTCAAGGCAACGTTCCTGTGCAGCAAGGCGGTGCTGCCGGCGATGATCGGCGCCGCGCGCGGGCGCATCGTCAACATCGCGTCGATCGCCGGCAAGGTGGGCGAGCCGACCGCCAGCGCCTACAGCGCGTCGAAGTTCGGCGTCATCGGCTTCACGCGCTCGCTTGCCCTCGAAGTGGCGCGCCACGGCATCCTCGTCAACGCGATCTGCCCCGGGCCGATCGCCACCGCGCTCGGCGAGCAGGGCTGGCGCGAGGGCGCCGAGATCGAGGGCGTGGGACTCGACCGCATCATGTCGCGGGTCAACGCGCGCTCGCCGCTGGGTCGCCTCGGCACCGTCGAGGAAGTGGCGAAGATGGCGGTGTTCATCGCTTCCGACGACTGCGCATTCACCACCGGCTCGGCGTTCAACGTCGATGGCGGCATCATCATGACGTGATGGCGGCGCGTTTCCGCATGCAACCACCTGCACCGAAGCGATACACGCATGGCTAGCCGCGATCCGCGACGTCCCAACATCCTGTTCGTGCTGAGCGACGACCAGGGCGCGTGGGCGATGGGCTGCGCCGGCAACGCCGAGATCCGCACGCCCACGCTCGACGCGATCGCTGCCTCGGGGATGCGCTTCACCGACTGCTTCTGCACCTCGCCCGTGTGCTCGCCGGCGCGCGCGTCGCTGATGACCGGCGAGATCCCGTCGCAGCATGGCGTGCATGACTGGATCCGCGCCGGCAACGTCGGCGATGCGCGCATCGATTACCTTGACGGCCGCACGCTCCTCACCGACCGCTTCGCCGCCGCCGGCTATCGCTGCGCGCTGATCGGCAAATGGCATCTCGGCGCGAGCGACGTGCCGCGCCCCGGCTTCGTGCGCTGGTTCGCGCACCAATCGGGGATGAGCGTCTATTTCGGCGCGCCGATGTGCGACGAGGACCGATTGTGCAATCCGCCCGGCTACCTGACGCAAGTGCTGACGCGCGAGGCCGCCGGATTCCTCGACGCCGAGGCGCGGCGCGCGGAACCGTTCTTTCTCAGCCTCAACTACACCGCGCCACACTACCCGTGGATCGATGCGCACCCGCAGGCCTACACGGATCTGTATCGCGACTGCGCGTTCGCTTCGTGCCCGGACGAGCCGCCGCACCCCTGGTCGGCCGCCGGCAACCCGGCCACCGACGAAGGCCACGCGCGGCGTCGCGAAAGCCTCACCGGCTACTACGCGGCGATGACGGCGATGGACGACGGCATCGGCGCGACATTGGCGATGCTCGATCGCCACGGCCTGCGCGAGAGCACGCTCGTCGTGTTCATGAGCGACAACGGCATGAATTGCGGCCACCACGGCATCTGGGGCAAGGGCAACGGCACGCGGCCGCAGAACATGTACGACACCTCGGTCAAGGTGCCGTGTCTCTTCTCCCAGCCGGGGCGCATTCCCGCAGGCAGCGTGTCCGACGCGATGATCTCGGGCTACGATTTCTACCCGACGCTCCTCGAATACGCCGGTCTCGACGCGCCGCCCGATCCGCGCAAGCCCGGGCGAAGCTTCGCGCCGGTCCTCGCGGGCGCACAGGCGTCCGCCGCGCGCGACATCGTGGTCTACGACGAATACGGTCCGACGCGGATGGTGCGCACCCGCGACTGGAAATACGTGCATCGCTACCCGCAGGGTCCGCACGAGCTGTACGACCTCGCGCAGGACCCGGGCGAGCGCGTGAATCGCGTCGACGACCCGGCGGTGGCGGACATCGTCGCCCGGTTGCGTGGCCGTCTCGAGGCGTGGTTCGCGCGCTACGTCGCGCCGTCACAGGATGGCGCCGCCAAGCCCGTCAACGGCTGCGGCCAGCTCACACGGTCGGATCATGGTGCGGACGACACCGCTGCATTCGCCGCCGAACCCATTGCCGCGCTGGCGCGGCGCGCGTGACAGGAGAATCGCGATGAAAGCACCCGATTACGGCCGCCGGCGTGTACTGCGCCAGGCGATGGCGCTGGCCGGCGCGCTGCCGCTGGCGGCGCCGCTGCGGCTTGCGCATGCCGCGCTGCCGCCGCTGACGATGGGTCTGCTGCGCAACCCCGTGGCCGGTCTCGTGTCGCTCACCGACCACAAGGGATGGTTCAGGGACGCCGGGGTCGACCTGCAGACGCAGCTCTTCGTCGGCGCCGGCGGCCCGAAGGTGCTGCAGGCGATGGGCGGCGGCAGCATCGCGCTCGGCTCGGTTTCGGCAACGCCTGCGCTGCTCGCCATCGCCGGCCGCGCAATCCCGCTGTCCATCGTGTCGATCGCCACCGATCCGGCGCCGCTGTTCGTGCTGCAAAGCGCGCCGGAGATCGCGTCGGTGACGGACCTCGCCGGCAAGCGCGTGGCGACGACCTCGGGAACCGGGCTGCACTACTTCCTGGTGCGTGCACTCGCGAAGTACGGCATGACCACCGCCGACGTCGAGTTCGTCAACCTCGCGGCCGGCGACGCGCAGGCGGCGTTCCTCGCCAGGCGCGTCGACGCGGTCGTGCCCTCGCTCGCCGGCGCTGCCTACATCCGCGCGCTGCGCCGCGACACCCGCGATCTGTTCACCCGCGACATGTTCGTGAAGCCGCCCGGCAGCACGGCGCCGTTCGAGGACTACGACGTGTTCGTGGCGCCGACGTCGGTGGTGACGGCGCAGAAGCCGGCCCTGCGCGCCTTCCTCGCCGCGTATCACGGCAAGGGCGTCCCCTATCTGCACGATCCTGCGACGCAGGCCGACGCCATCGCCGAGATCACGCGCTACGTCAACGCCGAGCAGAAAACGCCGACCGACGCCGCGGCGATGCGCACGCAGCTCTTGCAGAGCGGTTTTTTCGACGTCGCCGCGGCGAAGGCGATCATGGGCAGCGCGCAGTTCCGCGCCGGCCTCGAGGACCAGGTCCGATTCCTCGGCGAGACCCGGCAGCTCGCCGGCAAGATCGACCTCGACGGCGCGATCGCCACCGACCTCCTCGGCTGAGCGCTGCGTCAGGCGGCCGCCCTCGCGCGTGCCCGTCGCTATTTTATAAAATATAAAGTAGACTGCGGGCGATGACTTCGCCCCGCCTGCCCTACCGCACCAAGCGCGAAGACGCCGTGGCCAAGGTGCGCGACGCGATCATGGGGGGCCGCTACCGTCCGGGCCAGCCGCTGCGCCAGGTGCAGCTGATGGCGGATCTCGATCTTGGCGCCACGCCCGCGCGCGAAGCCGCCCTCGAGCTCGTCGCCAAGGGGCTGCTCGTCCACGAATCGCACCACGGCATCCGCGTCGCCGCGCTCGACGCGGCGCGCGTCGCCCACGTCTATCGCGTGCGCGCACTGCTCGAGTCGGAAGCGGCGCGGCTGTCGGCGGCGAATGCCGATGCGGCGACGATCGACGAGGTGCGCGGCCTCGCCCGCACCATGGCCGCGGCATTCGCCGCCGGCGACCTGCGCGGCCTCGGCGACGCCGACACGCGCTTCCACCGCGCGCTGTACGCCGCCGCCGGCAATCCGATGCTGCTCGCGCTGATCGAGCAGATGTGGGACCAGTTCCCGCGCTACATGCTGTGGCAGCGCCGCGAGCGCGTGCGCCAGTCGATCGCCGAGCATCGCGCGATCGCCACGACGTTCGCACGCCGCGACGCCGCCGGCGTCGCGCGCGCGGTCGGGCGCCACGTCCTCAACGGGCTGGTCGCCTTCGACGCGCTGCTGGCCGGCCAGACTTCGCTACAGGAAGAAACCCATGGGCAATGACGCACCGGCAACGGCATCGCGCGAGAACCTGATCCGCTACGGCGGCGATGCCTATCCGGAGATCATCGAGACGGCGCAGGGCTCCTGGGTCGTCGATGCCGCCGGCAAGCGGATCCTCGACTTCACGTCGGGCCAGATGTGCGCGACGGTGGGCCACAACCATCCGAACGTCGTCGCGGCGATCCGCAAGAGCTGCGACACTGCGCTGCATCTCTTCTCCGGCATGATTCCGCGCAGCGTCGTCGAGCTCGCGGCGAAGATCGCGGCGATCGTGCCGCGGCCGCTGAAGAAATCGCTGTTCCTCAACACCGGCAGCGAGAGCAACGACGCCGCCCTCAAGATGGCCAAGCTCTGCACCGGCGGCTACGAGGTGGTCGGACTCGGCGGATCGTGGCACGGCGTCACCGGCAACGCCGGGGCCGTGTCGTATGCGAGCGACCGCAAGGGCTACGGGCCCGGCATGCCGGGCGCGTTCGTCATTCCCGAGCCAAACGCGTATCGCTGTCCGGTGCGGCACTGCCGCGACCGCTGCGACATGACGTGCATGAAGATCGGCTTCGAGATGTACGACATGCAGTCGACCGGCGCGCCGGCAGCGGTGATCGCCGAGCCCGTGATCAGCGCCGGCGGCGTCATCGTGCCGCCGGAGGGCTACTTCGAGGCGTTGCAGGCCGAGGCGCGCAAGCGCGGCATGCTGCTCATCTTCGACGAGGCGCAGACCGCGTTCGGCCGCCTCGGGCACTGGTTCGCCGCCACCCATCTCGGCGTGACGCCCGACATCATGACGGTGTCGAAGACGCTGGGCGGCGGCATTCCGCTCGCCGGCGTCATCACCAGCGACGCCATCGAGGAACGCTGCCACGCACGCGGCTTCGCGTTCTACACGTCGCACGTCAGCGATCCGCTGCCGGCGGCGGTGGGCGTCGCCGTGCTCGACACCATCGAGCAGGAAAAGCTGCTCGAGCGCAGCCGCACGATGGGCGACTACCTTGCGGCACGCCTGCGCGAGCTGCAGGCGCGCCACGCCGAGATCGGCGACGTGCGCGGCATGGGCCTGTTGCGCGGCATCGAGCTGGTCAAGGACCGCGACACGCGCGAGCCCCACCATGCGCTCGGCGCCGCCACGACGAAGCGCTGCCTCGAGCTGGGGCTCAGCATGAACATCCGCCGCCGTCCCGAGCGGGGCTCGGTATGGCGGATCGCGCCGCCGCTCACCGTGTCGCGCGCCGACATCGACCTCGCGATGACGATCTTCGATCGCGCGCTGACCGAATCGAAGGACGCTCTCGCGCAGCCGGCTGCCGGTACGCCCCCGGCACGCGCGGCCTAGCCTGTGGGCGACAACGCCCGGCGTTTTCGCGGGAGGCGGAAGGCGCGGCCGGTGCGGGGTGTTGACGCGCGGCGGCATGCACGGCATTGTTGGTGACCGCCGGGCTAGACGGCGGCGAACGATTTCGGGGGTACGCCGCTCCTTTGCGGAAGCGGCGGGACCAGACGCACGGCTCGCCGGTGATTGGCGACGCCATTCATCCGTTGGAAGCGAGGACAACAACATGATCAGCAAGTACGTGAAATTCGCCGTGGCCGGCATCGCGCTCGCCATGCTGGGCGCCACCGCGGCGCGCGCCGACGCATTGGCGGACATCAAGAGCAAGGGCACGCTGGTGGTGGGCACCAAGGCCGACTACCGGCCGTTCGGCTATCTCGATCCGTCCGGCAAGATCGTCGGCTTCGAGCCCGATCTCGCCGCGGACCTCGCCAAGCGTCTCGGCGTCAAGCTCGAGCTCGTGCCGGTGGTTGCGTCGAACCGCATCCAGTTCCTGCAGCAGGGCAAGATCGACCTGATGATCGCCACCACCAGCGACACGCCCGACCGTCGCAAGATCATCGACTTCGTCGATCCCAACTACTACGGCTCCGGCACCAACGTCATGGCGCTGAAGTCGGCCGGCATCAAGAGCTGGAGCGACCTCAAGGGCAAGAAGGTGTGCCTGATCCAGGGCTCGTTCTACAACAAGGAGCTGCAGGAGAAGTACGGCGTCGAAGGCGTGGCGTTCCCGGGCACGGCCGAAGCCTACGCCGCGCTGAAGAACGGCAACTGCGTGGGATTCGCTTACGACGACACGGCGATCATCGGCCAGCTGCAGACCCCCGAATGGAGCAACTACGAAATGCCGCTCGATTCGATCCTGTTCCAGCCGTGGGGCATCGGCGTCAAGCAGGGCGAGCCCAACCTGCTCAAGTTCGTGTCCGACGCCACGATCGCCTGGCACAAGTCCGGCGAGATCGCCAAGCTCGAGAAGAAGTGGGGCATCAAGCCCACCAAGTTCGCCGAAGAGATGCACGACAAGTACAAGTAGTCCTGCACGCGGTCGAGAGGCGGGCCGGGCGCGATGATCCAAGCGCCCCGCCCCGCCGTGCGCATCCCCCGGATCGAGGCGACGGATGGACGGCATCTGGCAGTGGTTTCGCGTGCTGCACGACACGAGCGGAATCAACCTGCCGATCTTCTACGACGCGTTCGACCGTCATCGCTTCACCGCCGGCCTGTGGATGACGCTGGAGCTGTCGGCGATCTCGATCGTCGCCAGCGTGGTGATCGGCGTCGTCGGCGCATGGCTGCAAGGCTCGCGGCTGCGGCTCACGCGGAAGGTCGTCAACGGCTACATCCAGTTCTTCCGCAACACCCCGCCGCTGGTGCAGATCTATTTCTTCTATTTCGGCGTCGGCAGCCTTCTCTCCACCGCGGGTCCCGATGGTCATCCGGTGCCGCTGGTCAGCAACGTCGCATGGGCGATCATCTCGCTGTCGTTCTTCGCCGGCGCGTTCAATGTCGAGATCTTCCGGTCCGGCGTCGAGGCGGTGCCGAAGACGACGATCGAGGCGGCCGAGTCGCTGGGATTCAGCCGGCTGCGCACGTACCTGCTGATCGTGCTGCCGCTGGCGTTCCGCATCAGCCTGCCGGCGCTCAACAACAACCTCGTCAACCTGGTCAAGACCACCACCCTCGCCTACGCGATCGCGGTGCCTGAGCTGCTGTACGTCACCAGCCAGATCTGGTCCGACAACCTGAACGTGCCGGAGATGATGAACGTGCTGCTCATCGTCTACTTCGTGCTGGTCGGCGCGCTGGTGTTCGCGATGGACCGCTGGGAGCGCGCGATCCGCGTGCCGGGGTTCGGCGCATGAGCTTCGCGAGCTTCACGCGTGCGTTCGGTGCGCACGCGAAATCGCCGCAACCGCGCCGACCTTGGCACGCCATCGCACCCGCCGCCACCGACCTGCCCGTGCTGCTGCCGGGTGCGGCGCGGATGACGCGCGCGGCCGCGGCATCGCGGCGCGGCGGCGTCGTCGCGCTGCGCCTGACGCCTTCGCACGGTGCCGTGCTCTTCGCCTTGTTCGCGATCGCCTGCAGCGTCGCCCAGGCGCAGGCAGGCGACGGCCAGCCGTCGGTGTTGGTCACGCTGTGGAAGTGGCTGCCGGTGCTGCTCGGCGGCTTCGTGTTCAACCTCGCGATCAGCGCCATGGCCATGTCGACCGGCACGCTGGCCGGCCTCGTCCTCGGCTACGCGCAGATCTCGCAGCTGAAGGCGGTGCGCAAGCTAGCCGCCGTCATCACGCATTTCTTCCGCAACGCGCCATGGCTGGTGTTGCTCTTCTATTGCATGTTCCTGCTGCCGTTCCAGGTGCACGTGTTCGGCGTGACGGTCCCGATTCCCGACTGGGTCAAGGCCACGTTCGGGCTCGCGCTGCCGGTGATGGCGAACGTCGCCGAGATCGTGCGCGGCGCCGTGCAGTCGATCCCCACGGCGCAATGGGAATCGGCGGCGTCGCTGGCGTTCAACCGGCGCCAGACGATGTGGATGATCATCCTGCCGCAGTGCGTCAAGCGGATGCTGCCGCCGTGGATGAACCTGTATGCCATCCTGACGATGTCGACGGTGCTGACCTCCATCGTCGGCGTCGCCGAGATCATGACGCTGACGGGCCGCGTGCTCAGCGCCGAGAACCGGCCCGGTCTGCTGCTGTCGTTCTATGGCTTCGTGCTCGTGCTGTTCTTCCTCTACTGTTACCCGATTGCGCGCTGGACGGTGCGCCTCGAGGCCAAATATGCGGTCGACCACTGAATGAACGCCTCCTCCGCGAATCCCGAGCCGCTGGTGAGCGTGCGCGACGTGCACAAGTCGTTCGGCGACGTCGAGGTGCTGAAGGGCGTGTCGATGGACGTGCAGAAGGGCGAGGTGATCTGCATCATCGGCCCCTCCGGCTCGGGCAAGTCGACCCTGCTGCGCTGCATCAACGGCCTCGTGCCGATCAACAGCGGCAGCATCCGCGTGCGCGACTTCCAGGTGCAGAACCTCAAGACCGACCAGGAAAAGATCGCGTTGCGCAAGGAAGTGTCGATGGTGTTCCAGCAATACAATCTGTTTCCGCACAAGACGGCGCTCGACAATGTGATGATGGCGCCGGTGCACGTGCTGCACGAGGACCGCGACGAAGTGCGTGAGCGTGCAGTGGCGCTGCTCAGGAAAGTCGGCCTCGCGGCCAAGGCCGCCGCCTACCCGGGCGAGCTCTCCGGGGGCCAGCAACAGCGCGTCGCCATCGCGCGGTCGCTGGCGATGCGCCCTGAAGTGATGCTGTTCGACGAGATCACCGCGGCGCTCGACCCCGAGACGATCAAGGACGTGCTGGCCACGGTGCGCGAGCTTGCGCAGGAAGGCATGACCTGCATGCTCGTCACCCACGAGATGCGCTTCGCGCGCGAGATCGCGCGCACCGTGTACTTCACCGACGGCGGGGTCATCGTCGAGTCCGGTCCGCCGGCGCAACTGTTCGACCATCCGGCGAAGGAGCGCACGCGCGCGTTTCTGTCGCAGGTGCTCTAGCCGCGGACGTCGCCGCACGATGCGCTACTCGATCTTCTCGCTCGCGCGCGAGGGCCTGCGCAGGCATCGCGACTGGCCGCTGGCGTGGCGCAGCCCGCCGCCGAAAAAGCGTTACGACGCCGTCGTCATCGGCGGCGGCGGGCATGGGCTCGCCACGGCGTACTACCTCGCCCGCGAGCACGGCATGCGCGACGTCGCCGTGCTCGAGAAAGGGTGGCTCGGCGGCGGCAACACCGGGCGCAACACCACGATCGTGCGCTCCAACTACCATCTCGACGCCAACGCGCACTTCTACGAGTTCTCGCTCAAGCTGTGGGAGCGCCTGGCGCAGGAACTCAACTTCAACGTGATGTACAGCGCGCGCGGCGTGCTCAATCTCGTGCATTCGCCGGCGGACCTGGATGCGGCGATGCGCCGCGGCAACGCAATGCGCCTCAACGGCATCGACGCGAAATTCCTGACGCGCGACGAGATCGCGGCATGGATTCCCAACCTCGACTGCTCCGATGACGCGCGCTTTCCGATCATGGGCGGGCTCCTCCAGCCGCGTGGCGGCACCGTGCGCCACGACGCCGTGGCATGGGGCTATGCGCGCGCCGCCGATGCGCTGGGCGTCGACATCATCCAGCAATGCGAGGTCACCGGCATTCGCGTCGACGGCGGGCGCGTCAGCGGCATCGACACCTCGCAAGGCCACATCGCCACGCCGAAGATCGGCATCGCCGTGGCCGGGCATTCGAGCCATGTCGCGGCCATGGCGGGCATCCGCCTGCCGATCGAGTCGCATGTGCTGCAGGCGATGGTGTCGGAGCCGGTGAAACCGATCCTCGACACCGTGGTGACCTCGGGCGCCGTGCATTTCTACGTCAGCCAGTCCGACAAGGGCGAGCTGGTGATGGGCGGCGACCTCGATTTCTACAACTCGTACGCGCAGCGCGGCAACCTGCCCGTCATCGAGCACGTGGTCGCCGCCTGCCTCGCCCTCTTCCCGAGCTTCGGCCGCCTGCGCCTGATGCGCACCTGGGGCGGCATCATGGACATGACGATGGACGGCAGCCCGATCATCGCCAGGCTGCCGGTCGATGGCCTCTACATGACGGGTGGCTGGTGCTACGGGGGCTTCAAGGCGACGCCGGCATCCGGCTTCCTGCACGCGCACACGATCGCCCACGACGCGCCGCATCCGCTCAACGCGGCGTTCACGCTGGAGCGATTCGCCGAGGGCCGGATGATCGACGAGAAGGGCGCGGGGCCCTACGCATGGGCGCATTGAGATGAGGCGGCCCGCGCGATGATGCTGATCCCCTGCCCCTGGTGCGGACCGCGCAACCAGGTCGAGTTCACCTATGCCGGCGATGCCTCGCTGCAGCGTCCGGCCGACGACGCGCCGGAGTCGGTGTGGTACGCGTACGTCTACCTGCGCGACAATCCGCGCGGTCCGCATGACGAGTTGTGGCTGCACAGCGCCGGCTGCCGCAGCTTTTTCCAGGTGCGCCGCGACACGCGCACGCACGACATCCTGGCGAGCGCGCCGCTCGGCCAGGCATTGGCACAGACGCAGCCATGACACAGCCCTTTCGCCTGGCTGCCGGCGGCATCGTCGACCGCTTGCATCCGCTGCGCTTCATGTTCGATGGCGCGCCGTACGAAGGCTATGCCGGCGACACGCTCGCCTCGGCGCTGATCGCCAACGGCGTCCACCTCGTCGGCCGCAGCTTCAAGTATCACCGGCCGCGCGGCATCTACAGCGCCGGCGCCGAGGAACCCTCGGCGCTGGTGCAGCTCGCGCGCGGCGCGCGCACCGAGCCCAACATGCGCGCCACCACCGTCGAGCTGCACGACGGCCTCATGGCCACCAGCCAGAACTGCTGGCCGTCGGTGCGCTTCGACGTCGGCGCGATCAACGACCTCCTGTCGCGGTTCATTCCCGCCGGCTTCTACTACAAGACGTTCATGTGGCCGCCGTCGCCGGCGTGGTGGCTGCGCTATGAGCACTGGATCCGGCGCGCCGCCGGCATGGGCCGTGCAGCGACGGCGCCCGATCCCGATCGCTACGATCATCGCTACGCGCATTGCGACGTGCTGGTCGTCGGCGGCGGCCTCGCCGGGCTCGTCGCCGCGCGCGCCGCGGCCAGCGCGGGTGCCAGGATCGTCGTCTGCGACGAGAATCCGCGCTGGGGCGGCAGCATCGTCGGCGACGACGTGACTATCGATGGCATGTCAACCACCCGCTGGACCGCTGACGCAGTGGATGCGCTCTCGGCAAATGCGGACGTCACCTTGTTGTCGCGCACCACCGCCTTCGGCTACTACGACGGCAATCTCGTCGGCGCCGTCGAGCGCGTGACTGATCACCTCGCCGCGTCGCCGGCACACGCGCCGCGCCAGCGTCTCTGGCTGATCCGCGCGAAAGCGGTGGTGCTGGCGAGCGGCGCGCACGAGCGCGGCATCGCCTATGCGAACAACGACCTGCCCGGCTCGATGCTGTCGCAGGCGGCGCACACGTACGTCGCGCGCTATGGCGTCAAGCCCGGCACGCGTGCCGTGGTGTTCGCCAATCACGATGGCGCGTATGCCGACGCGCTGGCGCTGCACGCCGGCGGCGTCGAGATCGCGGCGATCGTCGACGCCCGCGAGAGCCCCGCACAAGGCGGCGCGGGCGTAGCACGCGCACGCGAAGCGGGTCTCGCCATCCTCGCGGACGCCGTCGTCGCCCGTGCGCATGGCCGCCGGCATGTCGCCGGCGTCGACGTCGTGACCAAGGGCGGTGGCGCGCCACGCCACATCGACTGCGACCTCGTCTGCGTATCCGGAGGCTACAACCCGGTCGTCCATCTCTTCTCGCAGGCGCGCGGCAAGCTGCGCTACGACGACGCGCTGGCGGCATTCGTGCCGGACACCTCGCCCTGGCCGATCGTGCCGGCCGGCGCCGTCAACGGCCGCTTCGGCGTGGCGGCGGCACTGGCCGATGGCCACGCCGCGGCCGGCGTCGCCTTGCGACATGCCGGCGTGCGCGCACCGGTCGCCACCGTCGCCGCTGTTGCGATCGAACCTGCCGTCGCAAGCGCGCCCGCAGCGCCGTTGTGGGCGGTGGATGCGCCGTCCGGTCACAAGCGCTTCGTCGACCTGCAAAACGACGTCACCGCCGACGACATCGCGCTCGCCCGCCGCGAAGGCTACCAGGCGGTCGAGCACCTGAAGCGCTACACCACGCTCGGCATGGGCACCGACCAGGGCAAGACCAGCAACATCATCGGCCTCGCGCTGATGGCGCGAGAGCTCGGCGTTGCCGTTCCGCAGGTCGGCACCACGACATTCCGTCCGCCGTACACGCCGGTGACGCTCGGCGCATTGCCGGGCGCCGAATGCGGACCGCATGTCGAGCCGACGCGGCGCTCGGCGATGCACGCCTGGCACGCGGCGCACGGCGCGCGCTTCGTCAATGCCGGCTTGTGGAAGCGCCCGCATTCGTACCCGCGCGCCGGCGAGACCGAGGACGACGCCGCCGCGCGCGAAGCCGTCAACGTGCGCGACAACGTCGGCGTCGTCGACGTCTCGACGCTCGGCAAGATCGAGTTGCAGGGACGCGACGCCGCGGCGTTCCTCAACCGCGTGTATTGCAACCGCATGGACAGCCTCGCCGTGGGCCGCTGCCGTTATGGCGTGATGCTGCGCGACGATGGCATGGTGATGGACGACGGCACGACCTCGCGGCTGGCGGCGACCCACTACCTGCTGACCACCACGACGGTCAACGCGGTGCGGGTGATGCAGCACCTCGAGCACCTGCTGCAGGTCGTGTGGCCGGAGCTCGAGGTTTACGCGACGTCGGTGACCGAGCAATGGTCGGCCGCGGCGATCTCGGGACCGAAGGCGCGCGACGTCGTCGCGGCGCTGGTCGACATCGACGTGTCGAACACGGCCTTTCCGTTTCTCGCCGTCGGCGCGTGTCGCGTGCGCACGCGTGATGGCGACGTGCCGGCACGCCTCTTCCGCATGAGCTACTCGGGCGAGCTGGCGTACGAATTGCACGTTGCCGCCGACCGCGGCATGGCGATGTGGGAGGCGGTGGTCGCCGCCGGCGCGCCGTTCGCCCTCGCGCCGTACGGCACCGAGGCCATGAGCACGCTGCGCATCGAGAAGGGCCACGTCGTCGTCGGCGCCGAGGCCGACGGCCGCACGACCGCCGACGACCTCGGCCTCGGCAAGCTCGTCAACGCGGGCAAGTGGTGCGTCGGCAAGCCGCTGCTGGGACGCGCCGCGCTGGTCGCACCCGATCGCTGGCAGCTCGTCGGCCTCACGGCGCTCGGCGGCGCGCAAATCCCGCGTGGCGGCAAGCTCGTCGCCGATCCGGCGCATGCAGCACCCAATCCGATGCTGGG
>DASYSP010000002.1:0-17316 GCA_036003195.1 Casimicrobiaceae bacterium | reverse complement strand
GTCGTCAGCAGCGCCGCCAGAACGCAGTCGCGTCGTGCCTCCAGCAACCCGGCGTCGGTGAGCGTTCCGGGCGTGACGATGCGCGCGACCTTGCGCTCGACCGGACCCTTGCTCGTCGCGGGATCGCCGATCTGCTCGACGATGACCACGCTCTCGCCCAGCTTCATGAGGCGCGCGAGGTACTGCTCGGCGGCGTGATATGGCACGCCGGCCATCGGAATAGGCGCACCCGCGGATTGGCCGCGCGTGGTGAGCGTGAGGTTGATGAGCCGCGCCGCGCGCTCCGCGTCGCCGTAGAAGAGCTCGTAGAAATCGCCCATCCGGTAGAACACGAGCTTGTCCGGATGCTCGGCCTTGACGCCCAGATACTGGCGCATCATCGGCGTGTGCAGCGCCAGCAGGCGCGGATCAGCGGCGTCGGAGTCGCTGCCTTCGCGACGAGGGGGCGGGCTGGACAAAGCGCGGGTCAGGGCGGGGCGGAAAGTGCGTTTTTAGCACACCGTGCCGTGTCGAGTGCGGCGCGCCCGCAGCAGGCGGCCGTCGATGGCCACCAGGCCGCCGGCGATGAGCGCGAATCCGATCCAGTGCCGCGGCGCGAGCGTCTCGCCGAGGATGAAGGTGCCCAGCAGGATCGCGGTAACGGGAATGAGGAACGTCACCAGCAGCAGATTGGTCGCGCCGGCGGTGGCGAGCAGCCGGAAGTAGATGACGAAGGCGAGCGCGGTCGACAGCGCGGCGAGGCCAGCGAGCGCCCCCCACGTCGTCGCGTCCAGTGGCGGCAGCTGCCATGGCCGGTCGATGGCCAGCGCAATGGGCACGAGGACCAGTGCCGCCGACGCAAGCTGCCCGGTCGCCGCCTGCAGCGGCGCGATCCCGAGTGCTCGCAATCGCCGTCCATACACGCCGGCCAGCGCGTACGACAGCGTCGCCGCAAGGCAGGCGCCTTCGGCGACGGCCGACGACCCGATTTCGAGCAGGGGGGCGCCGCCCACGGTCACCGCGACGCCCGCGAAGCCGAGCGCGACGCCGGCCAGCCGCGCCGGCGTGGCTTTTTCGTCGCGAGTGCAGAAATGCGCGACGAGCACGGCCCACAACGGCGTCGTGGCGTTGAGGATCGACGCGAGCCCGCTCGCGATGTGCGTCTGGCTCCACGTGAACAGCGAAAACGGCACGACGTTGTTGAGAAATCCCATGACCAGCAGGCTGCGCCACGCGCGCATGCCGCGCGGCATGGCGCCGCCCCGGCTGCGCAGGATCGTGTACAGAAGCGCGGCACCGGCAGCGACGCGCCAGGCCACGAGGCACAACGGCGGCAGCTGTCGCAGCGCGACGTCGATGAAGAAGAACGAGCCGCCCCACAGCACCGACAGCACGCCAAGCAGCGCCCATTGCGCGGGTGCCATCGTCCGGTTCAAGGTCATCGCAGGTTCCTGCGGCTGGCACGGAATCGTAGGCTAGCGGCGCGGCACGCCGTGCGCGCTCCGTTTGTTGCGCCCGAATCCGCGACCGGGGCCTTCAGTGCAGCTTGACGCGCGGTTCCGTGCGCTCGCGCAGGAAGCGGCCGGCGCTGCCGAGCGCGACGCGCATCCAGCCATGCAGCGCCGCGAGGTGCAGCGTGTAGTTCGCCATGTACATCACGCGCGCGACGAGCCCCTCGACGAACATCGCGCCGCCGATCAGCCCGCCCATCAGGTTGCCCACCGCGGACGTCTCGCCGAGCGACACGAGCGAGCCGTAGTTGTGATAGCGGAACGGCCGCAGCGGCAGGCCGGCAATCCGCCGCTTCATCATCTTCGCGAGGTAGGAAGACTGCTGGTGCGCCGCCTGGGCGAGGGGCGGCAAGGCGAGGTTGCTTTTCCACGGCGTCTGCGCACAATCGCCGAGCGCGAAGACGTCGGGATCGTCGACGCTCTGCAACGTGTCGCCGACGACGATCTGGTTGACGCGGTTGGTGGCGAGACCGCCGAAATGCGCGAGCCAGTCCGGAGCCTTGACACCCGCCGACCAGACGACGAGGTCGTAGGCCAGCGACTTGCCGCTGGCGGTCTCGATCGTGCTGCCGTCGATGCGCACGACGCGCTCGCCGGTGTGGATTTCGACGTCGAGCCCGCGCAGGATCTTGGCCGTGGCGTTCGACACGCGCTCGGGCAGCGCCGGCAGGATGCGCGCGGCAGTCTCCAGCAGCGTGAGCTTGACCTGCTTGCGCGCGTCGAACGCGGTGAGCCCGTAGCTCGCCAGCACGCGCGTGGTGTCGCGCAGTTGTGCCGCGAGCTCCACACCCGTGGCACCCGCACCGACGATGACGACGTTGACGTCGGGACGTGCACCGGCCTCTCCGGCGGCGTTGGCGCGCGCGCACGCCGCGATCAGGCGGCGGTGGAAGCGCTCCGCCTCGGCGGCCGAGTCGAGCGTCGATGCGTACTCGCGCACGCCGGGCGTGCCGTAGTCGTTGGACACGCCGCCGACGGCGATGATCAGGGTGTCGTAGTGGATCTCGCGGCGCGGCAGCATCGCCAGGCCCTCGGCATCGACCACCGCGCCGATGGTGATCGCGTGCCGCGCGCGATCGAGCGCCTCCAGCGCGCCGAGACGGAACGCGAAGTGGTGCCAGTGCGCCTGCGCAAGGAAGTCGATCTGGTGGGCGTGCACGTCGAGGCTGCCGGCGGCCGCCTCGTGCAGCAGCGGCTTCCACATGTGCGTCTCGTTGCGATCCACCAGGGTGACCCACGCCCGCCCCGAGGCGCCGAGGGAATTGCCGAGACGGGTGGCGAGTTCGAGGCCGCCTGCGCCGCCGCCGACGATGACGATCCGATGCGGCTGGCTCACGCGCTGGCGCGGAAGATCCACAGCGAGTCGCGCGGCAACTCGACGTGGTAGATCGCGCCAGGCTGGAGCGCGGCGTCGCCGTAGGCGCGCAGCCGGTCCTTGCCCACTTCGAACAGATGCTCGAACCGGTCGCCTACATACATCGACGTCACCAGCTTCGCGGCGATGCGGTTTGCTCCGGGGCCGTCCGCGACGCGCACGCGCTCGAGGCGGATCATCGCCACGCCCGGCGCGCCGGACGCGGCGCCGCTGCGCGCCACGCCGCTGATGCTGAAGCCATCGCCGGCGAGCGTGGCGATGCCGTCGCGCGCGTCGACGATCTCGCCCTTGAGCTCGTTGTTGCTGCCCATGAAGTCGGCGACGAACAACGTCGACGGGTTGCCGTACATCTCGCGCGGCGTTCCCTGCTGCTCGATGCGGCCATTGTTGAGCAGCAGGATGCGGTCGGACATGGCCATCGCCTCTGCCTGGTCGTGCGTCACGCACAGCGCCGACAGCTGCAGCCGCACGATCAGCTCGCGCAGCCACGCGCGCGCCTCCTCGCGCAGCTTGGCGTCGAGATTGGACAGTGGCTCGTCGAGCAGGATCACCGGCGGGTTGTAGACGAGCGCACGCGCCAGCGCCACGCGCTGCTGCTGGCCACCGGAGAGCTGGTGCGGGTAGCGCTGCGCGAGATGGCCGAGCGAGAGTTGCTCGAGCGCGCGGCCCACGCTCGCCTTGATGTCCGTCGCCTGCTGGCCGCGCAGCTTGAGGCCATAGGCGACGTTGTCGAAGATCGTCTTGTGCGGCCACAGCGCATACGACTGGAACACGAGTCCGAGGTTGCGGCGTTCGGCCGGCACGTCGATGCGCTGCGCGCCGTCGAACATCACCTTTCCGGCGATGCTGATGTTGCCCTGGTAGGGCGACTCGAGCCCCGCGACCGCGCGCAGCAGCGTCGTCTTGCCGCTGCCGGACGGGCCCAGCAACGACACCACCTGGCCGCGCTCCAGCGTCAGCGCCACGCCGTTGAGGATCGGCGTATCGCCATAGCGCAGATGCAGGTCGTCGACGGTGAGTTCGGCCATGACGGGTGTCTCCGTTGCGGGGTCAGTCGCGCAGCCGCACGCCGAAGCGCAGTGCGATCGCGAGGCCGATGCCGACGAGCACGATATTGACCAGCGACAGCGCGGCGACCACGTCGATCGCGCCGCCCTGCCACAGCGACACGAGCTCCGCGCCGATCACCTCGTTGCCGGGCGCCAGCAGGTACACGCCGGTCGAGTATTCACGCTCGAAGATCATGAACACCAGCAGCCACGAGCCCAGCAGCCCGTGCCGGATCAGGGGCAGCGTGATGTCGCGCGAGATTCGCGCGCGCGACGCGCCGATGGTGCGCGCGGCCTCCTCGAGCTCGGTCGACACCTGGAACAGCGACGTCGAGATGAGGCGCATGCCATAGGCAAGCCACACCACCGTGTAGGCGAGCCACATGCTGAACAGCGTCGCGCGCAGCGGCGCGAGGAACGGCACGAACAGGAACACCCACAGGAAAGCGAGTCCGGCGAGCAGGCCTGGAATCGCGCGCGGCACGAGCACGAGGTAGTCGACGAAGCGCGACCAGCCGTCGTTGCGACGATGCGTCGCGAAGCCGATCGCCGCATAGCACGCGACCGCGATGGCGCCGCCGATGGTGCCGATCAGGATCGTGTTGATGATCGCCCGCGTGTGCGTCGGCTCGTCGAACACCGCGCGGAAATTGTCGAGCGTGAACGCGTCGAGCAGCGACACGCCGATGCCCCAGTTGCTGACGAATGCGCGCAGCGCGATGCCCGACACCGGCACGATCACGGCGAGGAACGCCCAGCCGAGCAGCAGCGCCATCGCCAGCGGCTTCCACCCGCCGAGCGGCAGCGCCTTCATGCGGCCAGCCTTGCCCTTGATCGTGGCGAACCGCCGCGCGTTCTGCAGCAGCCGCCGCTGCAGCAGCACCAGCGGAAAGGTCACCGCGACGATGCAGATCGCCACCGCCGCCATCAGGTGATACGACGGCACGCCGAGCTTGTTGGTCAGCTTGTAGAGATACGTCGACAGCACGAGGTGCCCTTCCGGGTCGCCGAGCACGAGAGGCAGCCCGAACAGCTCGA
This sequence comes from Casimicrobiaceae bacterium, assembly GCA_036003195.1. GTDB lineage: Bacteria > Pseudomonadota > Gammaproteobacteria > Burkholderiales > Casimicrobiaceae > VBCG01. The sequence goes on along the minus strand of DASYSP010000002.1, from coordinate 12,364 downwards.
AGCCGAGGAAGAACACGAGCACCGCGGAGAACAGCAGCGCCGGCGCGATCAGCGGCAGGCTCACCGTAGCCGCGACGCGAAACGGGCTGGCGCCGGCCGTGCGCGCCGCCTCCTCGACGTCCGAGCCGAGGCTCTTCAGCGCCGCCGTGGCGTAGACGTAGACGTTGGGCACGTGGGTGAGGCCGGCGATCACCGCCATCGCCGGGATCGAGTAGATGCCCCATGGTGCCGCACCGACGAGGTCCTGCGTCCACACCGTGTAGAAGCCGACGGGCCCGGCGGCGACGACATAGCCGAACGACAGCACCATCGGCGACACGAAGCTCGGCACCAGGATGATCGGCTCGAGGAAGCGCTTCCACGGCAGGTCGGTGCGCTCCATGACGAATGCGAGCAGCGCGCCGAGCGGCACCGCGATCAGCGTCATGCCGGTGGCGATCAGGAACGAGTTGGCGAACGCATGCCAGAAATCGGGATCGTCGAAGACGAAGCGGTAGGCGTCGAGGCTCACCGTCTTCTGCGCGTCGAAGAACGGCGCCGACAGGAAGCTCTGGTAGAGGATCAGCGACAGCGGCGACAGCACCGCCACCGCCGTGACGAGGATCGTCAGCGCGCGCGGAAACCGCGCGATGAGCGCGTTGCGCGGAACCGGAGCAACCGCGGCGGAAACGGTTGACATGGCGGGGAGGGCGGCGGGCGCCGGGTGCGCGCCGCCGCCCTGAAGGTCACTTGCCGGCGGCGCCCGCCGCGAGCTCGCTCTTCCACGCGCCGATGAAGTCGAGGCGCTTCTTGGGATCGAGGAAGCCGACGATCTCCGAGCTCACCGGGATCGGCTTGACCTTCGTGCCGAGCTCCTTGTTGAGGCTCGCCGCCGTGTATTCGGCGTCGACGTCCGAACGGACCGCGAAGAGCTCGACGGCGCTGCCGATGAGCTTCTGCCCGCGCTGCGACAGGATGTAGTCGGTCCACACCTTGGCGGCATTCGGGTTCTTCGCCTGCTTGGCGATGAACATCACGCGTGACAGCACCAGCGTGAAATCCTTGGGCAGCACGACGCCGAGCGACGGGTCCTTCTTCGCCCGCACCAGCGCGTAGGAGCCGAGCACGTTGTAGCCGAGCAGGTGCTCGCCCGACGAGACCTTCTCCAGCATGTTGCCGGTGCTCGCGTACACGCGGTAGTCGGCCTTGCCGAACGCCTTCTCGAGGTCCTTCATCCCGGGGTAGTACTTCGTGTCCTGCACCACGAACATGAACCCCACACCGCTCTTCTCGATGTCGTAGGTATTGACCTTGCCCTTGAACTTGGCGGTCTTGGTGTCGAGCAGCTTGGCGAACGCCGCGTGGTCCTGCGGCACCTCGTCGGCTGCGACGAGGCGCTTGTTGTAGATGAACACGGCCGGCTCGTACGTGGTGCCCCAGGCCTCGCCCTTGTAGACCGCCCACGACGGCAGCTTCGACGCCTCGGGCGACGCGTACGCCATGGCCTTGCCTTCGTCGACGAGCTTCACCTGAAGGTCCATCGCCGAGCTCCACATCACGTCGGCGCCTCCTTGGCCCGACGCCGCCTCGGCGATGAAGCGGTTGTACATCTCGGTCGAGTTCATGTCGTTGTACTCGACCTTGATGCCGGGGAACGCGGCCTCGAAGTCGCGGACCAGCGGTTGTGCCGCCTTGGTATCGAGCGCGCTGTAGATGACGACCTTGCCTTCCTTCTTCGCGGCGGCGATCGTCTGCGCGTAGTCGGCGGGATAGCCGGCAGGCACCGCCTGCGCGAACGCCGAGCCGGCCGCCAGCGCGATGGCGACGGCGAGCAATTGCTTTTGCATCTCGAATCCTCCTGTTGGGCGGCCCATGCGTGCATGCAAAAAGCCGTTTGCGGGGATTATAGGGCCGCGTGACGCACCCTCATAGCACCGCCCCGCCATCGCCGCGCATTGCTTGCACTGCGCGGTACCGGAGCCTTCAAGGACAGGTCATGCGAATCGCCGCGGGCGGCATGATCGCAATGGAGGGATGCGCGGGAATTGGTCGGGGTGAGAGGATTCGAACCTCCGGCCTCTACGTCCCGAACGTAGCGCTCTACCAGGCTAAGCTACACCCCGTGTGCTGCTCTAATCGTCGTGGCGATGGCAGGTGGTGCCTGCCGTCGCTGCGCAGTCGCCGATGTCACGGCTTCGCTCCCGCCTCGGAATCCGGTCCCCGGTCGAAACAAGGGTCGGTGCGGGATTTTCGGGTCGGGAACCGGCCGAAATGACTTCAGAAGTCCCGATTCACCGCGAAAGCGGCCAATTGTAGCAGAGTCCGCGTCTCACGCGATTGCGGCAATCCGGCGAGGCACGCCGCTGCGGCATCGGCTTCGCGGCGGGCGCACGCGCGCGAGTAATCGAGGGCGCCGGTCGACGCCAGCAGTGCCTGCACGCGCGCGAGGTCGACGGCGTTGCCGGCGTCGATGCCGCTGCGCACGAATGCCGCGTCGCCTTGCGGTGCCGTCGCCAGCGCGCGGATCAGCGGCAGCGTCATCTTGCCTTCGGCGAGGTCGTCGCCGAGATTCTTGCCGAGCTTGTCGGCGTCGCCTTCGTAGTCGAGCACGTCGTCCTGGATCTGGAACGCGATGCCGAGGTGCATGCCGAAGCGCGCCAGCGCGTCTTCCTGCGCCGGCGGCGCGTCGCCGAGCACGCCGCCGATGCGCGCCGCGGCCTCGAACAGCTTCGCCGTCTTGCGCCGCACGACGGCCACGTACGCATCCTCGTCGATGCCGGCATTGCCGACATTCATCAGCTGCAGCACCTCGCCCTGGGCGATCTCGTTGGTGGCGTCGGCGACGATGGCCAGCACCCGCATCCGGCCGGTCGCCACCATCAGCTGGAACGCGCGCGAATAGAGGAAATCGCCGACGAGCACGGCCGCGGCATTGCCGAACGCGGCGTTGGCGGTGGCACGGCCACGGCGCTGCGACGATTCGTCGACGACATCGTCGTGCAGGAGCGTCGCCGTGTGGATCATCTCGATCACCGCCGCGAGCCGGTGATGGTCGCTGCCGCGGTAGCCGAGCGCATTCGCTGCAAGCAGGAGCACGATCGGCCGCAGGCGCTTGCCGCCGCCGGCGACGATGTATTCGCCGATCCGGCGCACCAGCGCGACATCGGAGGCGAGGCTCGCGTGCAGCACGGCATCGACCGCCGCCATGTCGGCAGCGACCACCTCGGTCAGGAACGGGATGCTCACGGGTCGCGCAAAATGTCCGGGAAGAATGGCAGTGGTCGCGCAATCGGCCCGGCTGGCCGTAAATCGGCAATGAGGCGACGCTCGGCGGAGGCCGATTCTACCCGACGGTGCCGCCGCCGCCGTGAACCCCGGGGAGCGCCACCGCGGCATTTGACGCGGGGCTGGAAAATCCGTTATACTTCAAGACTTTTCACGTCAACCGGTCCATCGGCAGCACGCGGGCCGGCACCACCGCAGGCAGTGCGGTCACGAACCAGGAGTTTCACTCATGTACGCGGTCATCAAAACCGGCGGCAAGCAGTACAAGGTTGCCCCGGGCGAAAAACTCAAGGTGGAGCAGTTGCCGGCGGAGGTGGGCGCAAGCGTGGTCCTCGACCAGGTATTGATGGTCGGCGAGGGCGACAGCGTGCGTCTCGGCCAGCCGGTCGTCGCCGGTGCGACAGTCACCGCCACGGTCGTTGCGCAAGGTCGTGCCGACAAGGTGAAGATCTTCAAGATGCGCCGGCGCAAGCACTACCAGAAGCATCAGGGACATCGGCAGAACTACACCGAGATCAGGATCGAAGCCATCGCCGGCTGACGGCGCTGGTCAAGCGGAAGGATTAGTCATGGCACATAAAAAGGCAGGCGGCAGCTCGCGCAACGGCCGCGACTCGCACGCCAAGCGGCTCGGCACCAAGGTCTACGGCGGCGAAAGCATTCGCGCCGGCGGCATCATCGTGCGCCAGCGCGGCACGCCCATCCATGCCGGCGTCAATGTCGGCGTGGGCAAGGACTTCACGCTCTATGCGCTCATCGACGGCAAGGTGAAGTTCACCGTCAAGGGCTCGAAGCAGGACAAGTACGCGAACGTGGTGCCGGCGGAAGTCGCCGCGGCGTAGGCACGCGACTCGCGCATCTGCCGGGCCGCGATCGGGCGGTGCCGCGTCATACCGAAGCCGGCCTCGTGCCGGCTTTCGTTTTGGCGAACGCGGGCTGCGGCCGCCGCCCGCGTTGCCGGCTCAGCGGCGCTCGGTGACGTACAGCATCGTCGCCGCCACGACCATGAAGAACACCAGCGGCGTCACGGCACTGAACAGCGGCGGCCAGTCGTTGAGCACGCCCAGGTTCGAGAACAGGCGGCCGATCAGGAAGAACGTCAGCCCCAGCATCGTGCCGACGAAAATGCGGAAACCCATGCCGCTCTGCCGCCGCTGGAACTGCGCAAACGGCAATGCCAGGATCATCATCGTGATCACCGTGAGCGGATAGAGCAGCTTCGTCCAGAACGCGATCTCGAAGCGCGACGCCTTCTGCGCGCTGCCGGTGAGCAGCTTGATGTTGTCGTACAGCGCGTCGAGCTCGAGCCGCTCGGGCGCCACCGTGTAGACGGTGAGGATCGAAGGTCGCAGCACGGTGTCCCATATCCACGACGCGGCGGTGGACACCGACGTCGAAGCGGCCCCGATCTCGGTGGTGCTGACATTGGCCAGCACCCATTGGTTGTGGTCGGGGTCGAAGCGCCCGGACTCGGCGCTGCGCACCCGCGCCAGCCGCGCACCGGCGTCGAACTCGTAGATGTGCACGCCGACCAGCGTCATGTCGGCGAGCACCGAGCGGATGTTGACGAACGTGCGGTCCTGCTTGAACCAGAACCCGCTCTCGAACTGCTGCGCGACCACCTGCGTGGCGCTGCCGCGCGACGTCGCGCGCAGGGTCTGGGCGAGACGCTCGGCGGGCGGCGCCACGAACTCGCCGGCGAGGAAGGTGACCATCGCCAGCGGAATGCCGATGCGCGCCACCGACCACGTGACCTGCAGCAGCGACGTGCCCGATGCGCGCATCACCGTGTACTCGGAGTTGGCGACGAGCTGCGAGATCGCGAACAGCGTGCCGATGAGTGCGGCCACCGGAAACAGCTCGTACATCCGCGACGGCAGGTGCAGCGCGACGTACAGCAGCGCCGCCGACAGCGTGTAGCCGCCGCGCCCGACGTCGCTCAGCTCCTGGATGAGGTCGAAGAATCCGAACAGCAGCACCAGCGCGACGAAGATCAGCAGCGTCGCCAGCAGCACTTCGCGGCCGAGGTAACGGCGCAGCAGGCGCATCGGCTAGTCGTCGCCGCCGGCGCGCGCGCGAAGCCGTCGTCGCAGCAGGCCGGTGATCGACAGCTGATGGCGGAACAGCAGGAACGCGAGCGCGAGGGCGATGACGTGCGGCAGCGCCATGCCCACCCAGAAATTGAGACGGCCCTGGGCGATCATGCTCTGCACGATGTTGAGGCAGTTCGAATAAAGCATGTAGACGAACAGCGCGGAGAACAGGTTGAACGAGCGGCCGATGCGCGGATTGACGTACGACAGCGGGATCGCCAGCAACACCAGCACCAGCGCCTCGATCGGCACGGACAGCCGCCAGAACAGCTCGGCGCGCTCGGGATCGTCAGGGAGGAGCATCAGTTCCTCGGTCGGGATCGCCTTGCGCGACAGCGTCACCGCGCGCGCCTCGGCCGGCTCGATACGCCGCGCGAGCTTGTCGAACTCGACGACGCGCAGCTCCGGCGAGCCCGGCTTGCCCTCGTAGCGCCGCCCCTCGCCGAGCACGATGAAGCGATCGCCGTTCTTCGCCTCCTCCAGGTGGGCGGTGCGCGCCACCGTGGTCTCGTCGTTCTTGTCGCCGATCGAATGCAGGAACACGTTGCGGATCGTGCCGTTGAACGTGTCGATGCTTTCCACGAACACGACGAGATTGGCGCGGCGGAACTCCTTGAAGAGGCCGGGCGCGACCACCGTGACCTCGTCCTTCTGCTCGAGCTGCTGCTCGTACTCGATCTTGCGCCGCTCGGCCCACGGCGACAGGAACAGCGACAGCGCCACGATCACCAGCAGGAACGGCACGGCGAACAGCAGGATGGGGCGCAGCGAGGCGGTCAACGCCTGACCGGACGTGAACCACACGATCATCTCGCTGTCGCGGTACCAGCGCGACAGCGTCAGGAGCACCGTCAGGAACACCGCCACCGACAGCAGGATGTTCAGATAGAAGATGGCGTTGAAGCCGAGGAGGGCGAGGATGCCCTCCGGAGCGACGCTGCCGCCGGCCGCCCGCGCCAGCAGCCGCAGCACCAGATTGGTGAACAGGATGGCGAGCAGGATCAGGAACAGCCCGAAGGCCGTCGCCGTCAGCTCGCGAACGAGCGTGCGCCGGTAAATCATGACGCCGGGAAATTTTTTGACTTTTTGACGATTATTTGCCGATAATTCGCGGCAAGCGGCCTAACCGCAAGGAAACCACGGGGTGGGAGAGAAGGGATTGCGATGGAATTTACCATAAAAAGCGGCAGTCCCGAGAAGCAGCGGAGCGCCTGCGTCGTGGTCGGCGTGTTCGACAACCGCAAGCTCTCGCTGTCGGCGGAGTTGATCGATCGCGCGTCCAACGGCTACGTCAGCGAGATCATCCGCCGCGGCGACATGGAAGGAAAGCTCGGCGCCACGTTGCTGCTGCACAACGTCCGCGGCACGCTCGCCGACCGCGTGCTGCTGGTCGGGCTCGGCAAGGAACGCGATTTCCGCGACAAGGAGTTCCGCGCCGCGATCCGCGCCGCGGTCAAGCTCCTCAACGAAACCGGATCGTACGAAGCCGTCATCTACCTCACCGAGGAGAAGGTCAAGCGGCGCGAGGTGGCCTGGCGCATCGAGCACGCCGTCGTGGTGGCGATGGATGCCGTCTACCGCTACGAGCGCCTGAAGAGCGAGCCCACCGAGGTGCGCCGGCCACTGCGCAAGTTGACACTCTCCGTGCCGCAACGTTCCGACCTCGCCGACGGCGAGCGCGCGGCCGCGCAAGGCCTGGCCATCGCCCACGGCATGGACTTCGCGCGCGACCTCGGCAACACGCCGGCCAACATCTGCACGCCGGACTACCTCGCCGACGAAGCCCTCAAGCTCGGCGCCGAGTTCCCGGCGGTCAAGGTGCAGGCGCTCGAGCGCGCCGAGATCGAGGCGCTCGGCATGGGCTCGTTCCTGTCCGTCACCCAGGGCAGCGATACGCCGCCGCGCTTCCTCGTGCTCGAGTTCCAGAACTCGCCACGCAAGGTCAAGCCCTTCGTGCTGGTCGGCAAGGGCATCACGTTCGACACCGGCGGCATCTCGCTCAAGCCCGCCACGGACATGGACCACATGAAGTACGACATGTGCGGCGCGGCGACCGTGCTCGGCACGATGCGGGCGATCGCGGAAATCAACGCGCCGGTCCACCTTGTCGTGCTGGTGCCCACCTGCGAGAACATGCCCTCCGGGCGCGCCACGCGCCCCGGCGACGTCGTCACCAGCATGTCGGGCCAGACGATCGAGGTGCTCAATACCGACGCCGAGGGCCGCCTCATCCTCGCCGACGCGCTCACCTATGCCGAGCGCTTCGAGCCGGAGGCGGTGGTCGACGTGGCCACGCTGACCGGGGCGATGGTCATCGCACTGGGGCACGTCGCGTGCGGCATCTTCAGCAACAGCGACACGCTGGCACGTGCATTGCTGCAGGCCGGGGACGACGCCTACGACCGGGGATGGCAGATGCCGCTGTGGGACGACTACGCCGACGGGCTCGCCAGCAACTTCGCCGACGTCGCCAACGTCGCCGGGCGCGCCGGCGGCAGCATCACGGCCGCCTGCTTCCTGTCGCGCTTCACCCGCAAATACGACTGGGCGCACCTCGACATCGCCGGCATCGCCTACAAGGAAGGCAAGGACAAGGGTGCGACCGGTCGTCCGGTGCCGTTGCTCACGCGCTGGCTGCTGGCGCACGGCGAGCCTGTCGCCCCGTAGCGCCGCCGCGCGTCCGGCGCCTGCCATGACCGCAATCGACTTCTACACGCACGTGTCGTCGCCGCTCGACGTCGCGGTGAAGATCGTGCACAAGGCGCTCGCCCAGCACGGCTCGGTGCGCGTGCTGACGCCGGATGCCGCGACCACGGAGGCCCTCGACCGCCTGCTATGGGAGCGCCCGGCGCTGTCATTCATCCCGCATTGCCGGCTGGCCAGCCCGGCGGCGCCAGAGACACCGGTGATCGTCGACGACGCCATGGAGCATGAAGGTCCGCTCGCGGTGCTGGTCAACCTCGGCGCCGCGACGCCGCCGTTCTTCAGCCGCTTCGAGCGCCTCGCCGAAATCGTCGCGCAGGACGCGACGGCGACCGAGGCCGGCCGCGCACGCTTTCGCTTCTATCGCGAGCGCGGTTACGAGATGCGCACGCACAACCTTGCCGCCCCGGGAGACTGACATGCCCACTGCGCGGGAACTGCTCGAACAGGCGGACGCGCTGATGCGTCGCAACCGCGGGCGCGAGACGCTGTCGCCGGCGCTTGGTCCGCGCACGATGGCGCCGACGCTCGCGCGGCGCCCTGCCCCGGGCGATTTTCCGGTGCTCACGGACACGATGGACACGCCGCCGCCTGCGCCTGCGCCCGCGCCAGTGCCGGCGAGCGCGGTGCTGGCGGCCTCGATGCGGGGAGCGCGAATGTATCCGGCGCCCGAGCCGACACCGGGCACCGTCGAACCGTCGTCGACGCCTGTCCTGCCCCAGACGGACGCCGAACGCGTCGAGCCGCGCGCGGCCCCGGAATCGGCGCAGAACGAGCCCGCGGACGTCGCGCGTCGCGAGCCGACGCTTGCACCCCGCGAGGTACCCGACGAGGCGCAGCCGCCGGCGCCGCAACCGGCACCCAACGCGTTCGCCGACGTCCCGGTGCTGACCGATGCGATCGCCGAAATCGACGCCGCATTGCTGGCAGTGACCGAGGCGGGCGAGCCGTCGATCTGGAACGACGAGGCCATGCGCGGCGACGACAGCGTGCTGGGCCCGGCACCGAAGTCGATCGCGGCGATTCCGGAGAGCCACGCGATCGCCGATGCGCCACGCGCAGGCCCGGCTGCCGTCGAACCCGACGCGGCGCGCGTGGCGGCGGCCACCGACGAATTGATCGACGAGGTGCGCATGCAGGTGCTGCAACGCATCGACATGTTCACCGACACCGGCCTGCGCGAGCAGCTCGGCGAGCGCCTGCAGCCCATCGTCGAGCGCGCGAGCGCGGAACTGGTGGCCACGATCAACCAGCACGTCGGTGAGCTCCTGCGCGGCTACGTCGCCGAGGCGATCGAGCGCGAGCTGGAGCGGCTGCGCACGGAGATGCGTTGACAGCCTTGCGCCGTCGATGCCACACTGAGTTCATGCCAACCGCCCGCCATGACTTCGCACTCACCGCGCGTCCCGCGCGGGCGGCGACGCGCGCGCGCGGGGATTGCCCTGTGGCCACGGTCTACGCGTACTGGTACGTCTTTGCCGACACCTCGCCGGGGGCCGCGCGCGCGTAAGCGAATCGACAGTAACCAGGATTCATCGATCGGGCGGCCCACCAGGGCCGCCCGATTTTTTTGGCCATGCGGACTATCCAGGAGAACACCATGATCATCGTGATGCAGCAGGACGCCGGCGAGGCCGAGATCGCCGCCGTCGTCGCGCGCGTGCGCGGCCACGGCCTCGACGTGCACGTCTCGCGCGGCTCGGAGCGCACCCTGATCGGGGCGATCGGCGACGAACGCAAGCTCGATCCCGAGATGTTCGATCCGATGCCGGGCGTGGAGCGCTCGATGCACATCCTGAAGCCGTACAAGCTGGTGGCGCGGGAGTGGCACCGATCCGCCAGCATCGTCGCCGTCGGCGAAACCGCGTTCGGCGGCGCCGCCATTCCGGTAATTGCCGGCCCGTGCTCGGTGGAAACTCCGGTGCAGATGGCAGCCGCAGCGGAAGGCGTGGCGGCCGCCGGTGCAACGCTGATGCGCGGCGGCGCGTTCAAGCCGCGCACGTCGCCGTACGCGTTCCAGGGCAAGGGCACCGAGGGGCTGGCCATGCTGAAGGACGCGGCGGCATGCCACCGGCTTCCCGTCGTCACGGAACTGATGGACGTGCGCATGCTCGATACGTTCCTCGCCCATGGCGTCGACGTGATCCAGATCGGCACGCGCAACATGCAGAACTTCGATCTGCTCAAGGCGGTCGGCAGCGTCGACGTGCCGGTGATCCTCAAGCGCGGCATGAGCGCGACGATCGCCGAATGGCTGATGGCCGCCGAGTACATCGCCGCCGGCGGCAACCACCGGATCATCCTGTGCGAGCGGGGGATCCGCACGTTCGAGACCGCGTACCGCAACGTGCTCGACGTCACTGCAGTGGCGGTGATGAAGAAGGAGACACACCTGCCGGTGATCGTCGATCCGTCGCACGCCGGCGGCAAGGCGTGGATGGTGCCGGCGCTCTCCTGCGCCGCCGTGGCGGCGGGCGCCGACGGGCTGCTGATCGAAGTCCACCCGTGCCCGGTGGAAGCCTGGTGCGATGCCGATCAGGCGCTGACGCCTGCTGAATTTGCGACGCTGATGGAGCGTCTCGATCTCGTCGCACGCGCGATCGGGCGCAGCGTGGCGGTGCCGGCGACCGCGCAGGTGCCCGCACCCACACGGGCGAGCGTGACGACGGCCTGAACGATGCGCGGGAGAATGGAGAAATCCGCTATAATTTCAAGCAATTACATCAGCCGCCTGAACGCATGACCCTCGCCAAGAGCTTCGAACCGCATGCCATCGAGATGAAGTGGTATCCCGTGTGGGAGGCGCGTGGCGATTTCGCACCGGCGTGGCCGCCGGGCGCGCCGGCGTACTGCATCGCGCTGCCGCCGCCCAATGTCACCGGCACGCTGCATATGGGGCACGCGTTCCAGCACACGCTGATGGACGTCCTCATCCGCTATCACCGGATGCGGGGCGACAACACGCTGTGGCAGGTCGGCACCGACCACGCGGGCATTGCCACGCAGATCGTCGTCGAGCAGCAGCTGAAGGTGGAAGGGCGCTCGCGCCATGACTTGGGTCGCGAGGCGTTCGTCGAGCGTGTGTGGGCGTGGAAGGAGGAATCGGGATCGACGATCACGCGCCAGATGCGCCGCCTCGGCGACGCCGCCGACTGGTCGCGCGAGCGCTTCACGATGGACGCCGGACTGTCGGCGGCGGTGATCGAGACGTTCGTGCGTCTGCACGAGGATGGCCTCATCTATCGCGGCAAGCGCCTCGTCAACTGGGATCCGAAGCTCGGCACGGCGGTGTCGGACCTCGAAGTCGAGAACGACGAGATCGACGGCAAGCTGTGGCAGATCCGCTACCCCTTCGCCGATGGCAGCGGCAGCGTCGTGGTAGCCACGACACGCCCGGAAACCATGCTCGGCGACACCGCGGTCGCGATCAACCCGGCCGACGAACGCTACAGCGCGTTCGTCGGCAAGGAAGTGGCGCTGCCGCTCACCGACCGGCGCATCCCGCTGGTCGCCGACGACTACGTCGACCGCGAGTTCGGGACCGGCGTGGTCAAGATCACACCGGCGCACGACTTCAACGACTGGCAGGTGGCGCAGCGCCACGGACTGCCGTCGCGCGTCGTGCTCGACCTCGGCGCGCGCGTCAACGACAACGCGCCCGCCCGATACCGCGGTATGGACCGCTTCGTCGCGCGCAAGGCGGTGCTCGCCGACCTCGCGGCGGCGGGCTTGCTGGTCGGCGAGAAGGCGCACCGCATGACGGTGCCGCGCTGCGGACGCTCGGGCGAGATCGTCGAGCCCATGCTGACCGATCAATGGTTCGTGGCTACGACGAAGCCCGCTTCGGGGCCGCGGACGCTGTGGCCCGGCAAGACGCTGCAGCAGCTTTGCCTTGCCGCGGTCGGCGACGCCGGCATCGTGCATCCGCAGACCGGCGAGCGCGGCACGACGCGCTTCGTGCCGGCCGAGTGGCTCTCCACCTATCACCACTGGATCGACAACCTGCAGGACTGGTGCATTTCGCGCCAGCTGTGGTGGGGCCACCAGATACCCGCGTGGTACGACGATGCGGGCAACCACTACGTGGCGCGCGACGAGGCCGCGGCACGCACGTTGGCGCGCACCCGGCTCGGCCGCGAGCCGACGACGTTCTCGCGCGATCCGGACGTGCTCGACACCTGGTTCTCTTCGGCGCTGTGGGCGCACTCGACGCTCGGCTGGCCGGCGGCGACGCGCGAGATGGCGACGTTCCTGCCGACGTCCACGCTCGTCACGGGCTTCGACATCATCTTCTTCTGGGTGGC
>DASYSP010000001.1:0-30160 GCA_036003195.1 Casimicrobiaceae bacterium | reverse complement strand
CGGCATCTCGGTCACGAGCTCGGTGATGCAGTTCGAGTACGCCGATCACACGATCAACCTGCTCGATACGCCGGGCCACCAGGACTTCTCGGAAGACACCTATCGCGTGCTGACGGCGGTCGATGCGGCGGTCATGGTGATCGACGCGGCGAAGGGGGTCGAGGCGCAGACGATCAAGCTGCTCGACGTGTGCCGGCTGCGCAACACGCCGATCATCACGTTCGTCAACAAGATGGATCGCGAGGTGCGCGAGCCGCTCGACCTGCTGCAGGAGATCGAGGAGGTGCTGGCGATCGACTGCGCGCCGGTGTCGTGGCCGCTGGGCATGGGCAAGTCGTTTCGCGGGGTGTGGCAGCTGCTTGCCGATCGCCTGCTGCGCTTCACGCCCGGGGAGGAGCGCGTGTCGGCGGACAGCGAGCTGATCGAGGGCATCGACAATCCGCGGCTCGACGCGCTGTTCCCCGGCGAGATCGGCGCGCTGCGACACGACGTCGACCTGCTGCGCTCGGCCAGCGCGCCGTTCGCGCTCGAGCGCTTCCTCGCCGGGCGCCAGACGCCGGTGTTCTTCGGCTCGGGCATCAACAACTTCGGTGTGCAGGAAGTGCTGCGGGCGCTCGTCGAATGGGCGCCGCCGCCGCAACCGCGCGACGGCGGGGCGCGCATCGTGCAGCCGGCGGAATCGCCCTTCACCGGCTTCGTGTTCAAGATCCAGGCCAACATGGATCCCCGGCACCGCGACCGCATCGCGTTCTTCCGCGTGTGCTCGGGGCGCTACCAGCCCGGCATGAAGGTGCGCCACCTGCGCGAAGCGCGCGAGATGAAGATCGCCAACGCGCTGACGTTCATGGCCAACGAGCGTGTCGCCAGCACCGATGCCGTGGCCGGCGACATCGTCGGCATCCACAACCATGGGCAGCTGCACATCGGCGACACGCTCTCCGAAGGCGAGGCGCTGGCGTTCAAGGGCATTCCGTATTTCGCGCCGGAAATGTTCCGCGTCGCGCGCCCGCGCGACCCGTTCAAGTCGAAGCCGCTGGCCAAGGGCCTGCAGGAGCTCGGCGAAGAGGGCGCGATCCAGGTGTTCGCCACCACTTCCGGCAACACGCTGCTGCTGGGCGCAGTCGGCCAGCTCCAGTTCGAGGTGGTCGCCGACCGGCTCGCGCGCGAGTACGGCGTCGACGCGATCTACGACAGCGCCAACGTGGCGACCGCACGCTGGCTGGTGTTCGCCGATGCCGCGACGCGGCGCGACTTCGAGCGCGAGCAGGCCGCGGCGCTGGCCACCGACGTCGACGGCAACCCCGTGTTCCTCGCCACCAACAAGTACAACCTGCAGGTGACGATGGAGCGCTGGCCGAAGGTGGCCTTCCACGCCACGCGCGAGCACGGGCAGCGGCTGTAGCGGTGCCCGTGACGGGTAGAATGCCCGCCATGACCGTCGCCCGGCGCATCCTGGCCATCGTCGTCGCCGCGCTGCAGCTCACGCTGCCGCTCGCGGCATACGCGCGCACGCCGTTCGTTCCGGGCACCGGAGATCTTTGCTCCGTGGCGCGGGCACTCGACGGTCACTCGCGCACGCCGGCACATCGGCCTCCCGCGGCGCCGCTGCACGACCACGCGTCGTCGCACTGTGCGCTGTGTGCACACGGCGCGCCGCCGGCACTGACGTGCGCCGCCGCCGCGCTGGCGCCCGGCGATGCCACGGCCCCCGTTGCCGTCGGCGCGACCGGTTTCACACTGGTCGCGCTCGCGCATGGCCACGCCGACGCGCGCGCGCCGCCCGATCTGCCGATCCGCTCCGCCTGACGCGCCGCCTGCCGCGACCACGGAAGCCGGCGCATCGCCGACTTTCGCCGCAGGAGAACACCATGCAACGCGTCATCGCAGCAACGCTCGCCGTCGTGGCCAGCGTATTCGCCGGCGCCGGCCTCGCGCACGACTACCAGGTAGCCGACCTCGCGATCGGACATCCCTATGCACGAGCCACGCCACCGGGCGCGCCGGTCGGCGGCGCCTACCTGACGCTCGATAACAAAGGCACGCGCGCCGACAAGCTGGTGCGCGCGTCGTCCCCCGCCGCCGACTCGGTCGAGCTGCACACGATGGTCATGGACGGCGGCGTGATGCGCATGCACGCCGTGCCGGGCATCGACGTCGCGCCCGGCCAGCACGTGGAATTGAAGCCCGGCGGCCTGCACCTGATGATGGTCGGGCTCAAGGCGCCGCTGGTGGCGGGCGCGCATGTGCCGTTGCGGCTCACGTTCGAGCACGCGGGGGGCGTCGACGTCGAGCTCGCGGTCGAGCCGATGACCGGCGGCGCGATGAACATGCCGCACGCGAATTGAGGCCGCGCGATGAACCCGACTTCCATCTCCATCCGCGCCGCCGTCGCCGCCTTCGGCCTGTGCGCCGCCGCGGCGGCGCAGGCCTGCTCGAGCTGCGGCTGCACGCTGTCGTCGAACTGGGGTACGCAGGGTGCGGGCAGCGACAATGCCTGGACGCTCGACGTGCGCTACGACTATTTCAACCAGAATGACCTGCGCTCGGGCACGCACTCGGTCGACCGCGCGAGCCTCGAGATTCCCAACGACGAGGAGATCCAGCAGGAGACGATCAACCGCAACTACACGTTCACGGCCGACTACAGCGCCGGCGTGTGGGGCGTCAACATGCTGGTGCCCTGGTTCGACCGCTATCACACGACGATCGCCGCGGGCGACTCCGCCGTGTCGACATCGCATTCGCGCGACTTCGGCGATGCCCGCATCGTCGGCCGCTGGATGGGATTGAGCGACGACCGCAGCATCGGCCTGCAGGCGGGGCTCAAGCTGCCGACCGGACCGTTCCACGACACGTTCGAATCGGGACCGCAGGCCGGCGAGCCGGTCGACCGCGGGCTGCAGCCCGGCACCGGCACCACCGACTTGCTCGCCGGCGCATTCAACTTCGGCTCGCTGTCGCGCGACTGGGATTATTTCGCCGAGGGCCTGCTGCAGGTGCCGCTCAATTCGCGCGAGGACTTCAAGCCCGGCGCCGGAATCAACGTCAACGCCGGTTTCCGTTACATGTCGTTCGAGAGCGTCGTGCCGCAGGTGCAGCTCAACGTGCGCTCCGAAAAGCGGGAGTCGGGGGCGCAGGCCGACGTCGAGAACAGCGGCGCCACGCTCGTGTACCTGTCGCCGGGCATCACGTGGCACGTGACGCACGACTTCCACGCGTATGCCTTCTTCCAGGTGCCGGTGTACCAGCGCGTCAACGGTCTGCAGCTCGAGCCGCGCTACACGGTGTCGGTCGGGGTAAGCCTGTCGATGTAGCGATTCCAGGAGGCTTCCATGCTTCCCGCCAAAATCGTATCCGGCGGCCAGACCGGCGCCGATCGGGCGGCCCTCGATTGGGCGATCCGCGCCGGCATCGAGCACGCAGGCTGGTGCCCGAAAGGCCGGCTCGCCGCCGACGGCCCGATCGCGGCGCGATACCGGCTCACCGAAACCGATTCGGACGACTACGCGGTGCGCACGCGCCTCAACGTTCGCGACAGCGACGCGACCCTGATCGTGAATCTGGGTGCGCTCGACGGCGGCACCGCCCTCACGGCGGAGCATGCGGATGCGCTTGGACGGCCGCTGCTCGTCGTGCAACTGGATGCGCTGCCGGCGCCGCGTGCCGCCGCGACGATCGACGGCTGGATGGCGCGCGGCGCGTGGCCGACGCTCAACATCGCCGGACCGCGCGAGGAAGGCCGTCCCGGCATCTACGCTCAGGCTTTTGCCGCGCTTGATGCGTGGCTCGCGCGCGTCGTCGCGAAAGGATGACGCGCTGCCGCACTCCGGCGTCGTCGACGACCTTCCAAGGGCGCTGCTTCCGGATGGTCAGCTGCGCGCGAGCAGCGGCAGCAGCACCGCGTCGAGCTTCGCCGCGTCGATGCCGGGATCCTCGTACCAGTCGTCGCGGCGCAGCACGCCGGCGCGATCGATCACGAACGTCAGCGGCAGGCGCCAGATGCGCCCGTAGTCCTTGAACGTGGCGTCCTTCGCGAATGCGGCGGCGAACGCGTAGTCGCCGACCACGGCGCGCGCCTTCGCCTCGTCGGCCGGGCGGTCCATGCTCACCGCGACGACGACGAGGCCGTCGTCGCGGTGCTTGCGATAGAACGCGTCGATCGCCGGCATCTCGGCGCGGCAGGGCGCGCACCATGTCGCCCAGAAGTTGATGAGTACGACCTTGCCGCGCGCATCCGCGAGCGAGAATGCGCGGCCGTCGAACAAGGTCGCCGCGAACGGCGGGGCGGGCTTGCCTTCGGCAATCGCGAAGGCGCGCGGCGCCGCGGCGGCCAGCGCGAGGGTCAGGAAGTCTCTGCGGTGCATCGTGTGTCGCCTTTGCGGGTGCGTGCGGTTCGCCTGCGGACGGGTGTCCGCCACGGAGCGGTAAAATCACATCATGCAGCTGGTTGCCGAACCGCGTGTTGCCTTGCGCGCGCCCACCCGCGGCGCACGCCGGCCGCGCGCCGTCGCGGCGTGGCTCGTCGCCTGCTGCGTCCTCGTGTTCCTGATGGTCGTGGTCGGCGGCGTCACGCGACTCACGCACTCGGGCCTCTCCATCACCGAATGGCAGCCGATCGTCGGCACCATTCCACCGCTTTCGACCGCGGACTGGCAGGACGCGTTCACACGCTACCAGGCAACGCCCGAGTTCCGCGAGGTCAATCACGCGATGACGCTCGACGAGTTCAAGGGCATCTTCTGGTGGGAATATTTCCATCGCCTGCTCGGGCGCGCCATCGGCGTGGTGTTCCTCGTGCCGTTCCTGTACTTCCTCGCGCGACGGCGCATCCCGCAAGGCTACGCCAGGCCCCTGGCGGCGATCTTCGTGCTCGGCGGCCTGCAGGGCGCGCTCGGCTGGTACATGGTGCAAAGCGGCCTCGTCGACGATCCGCGCGTATCGCAGTTCCGCCTCACCGCGCACCTGGGACTCGCCGTGCTGATCCTCGGCGCGATGCTGTGGACGGCGCTGTCGCTGCTCGACCCGGTTCGCGCGCACGGCGTGCCGCGCCGCGCGCGCCGCTTCGCCTTCGGCATCGCCGCGCTGGTGTTCGCGATGATCCTGACGGGCGGACTGGTCGCCGGCATTCGCGCCGGCTTCGCCTACAACACGTGGCCGTCGATGAATGGCCACGCGGTGCCGCCGGAAATCCTTTCCATCGCGCCGTGGTGGCGCAACTTCTTCTGGAACATGGCCACCGTGCAGTTCGATCACCGGATGATCGCGTACACGCTGGCGGTCGGCGTGCCGCTGCTGGCGTGGACGCTGCGCGGCGACGACGTGCCGGCGCGCGCGCGGATCGGCAGCCGCGGCTTCCTTGCGATGCTGGCCGTGCAGATCGCGCTCGGCATCTCGACGCTGCTGCTCGTGGTGCCGATCCCGCTCGCCGCGCTGCACCAGGCAGGCGCTGTGCTGACGTTCGCCCTCGCCCTCAACGTCGCGCACGCGTTGCGCTGAGGTGCTCACGGGCATGGCGAGCGGTCGCCGCCGATGTCGCGCGCATGCCGGAACCTGCATCGCCGCCAGAGTTTGCGCGCCTGCCGGGACACACCGCCGATTCTGCGATAATCGAGCGCTCTGCACCTCTATGGCCGGGAAACACCATGGCTGACGCACGCGCACTGGACGAACCCCTCTCCGACATCGAGCTCGACGAGCTCGAGGCTTTTCTCGCGTCCGACTCGGTGCCGCAGGATTGCATGGACCTCGAGATGCTCGACGGCTACCTGACGTCGATCGTCAGCGGTCCCGAGGAGATCCAGCCGTCGGAATGGCTGCCCGGCGTGTGGAGCGAAGGCGGCAAGAGCGCGTCGCCCGCGTATACGTCCAACGAGCAGGCGCAGCGCATCATGGCGCTGGTGCTGCGGCACATGGTCGGCATCCAGCGCACGCTCGCCGAATCGCCGACGCGGTTCCGCCCGCTGCTCTACTACGCCGACGACCACGCGCAGAAGGAAAAGGCGCCGGCGGAGGCGGCCGCGTGGTGCGAAGGCTACGTCGCCGGCATGAAGCTGCGCGAGGACGAGTGGCAGCCGCTGTACGACGCGCAGGAATCGCGCGACTGGATGTTCCCGGTCGAGGCGCTCGCCTACGGCGATCACGATCCCGAGTTCGCGGAATGGATCGACGACAAGGAACGCCGCGCGTCTCTGGTCGAGGAATTGCCGGTGGCAAGCGTGCTGATCTATCGCTGGTGGCAGGAGCGCCGCCGCGGCACCGAGGCGCGGGGCAGCGGCGGCCGCCGCGTGATGCCCGGCAGCGTGCGCAAGTCGCGCCAGCGACTGCACTAGGCACGGCGCCGGCGAGCGCGCAACGTCAGGCAACGAGCCGGTAGCCGACCGCGGTCTCGGTCACGAGATGCATCGGCCGCGCGGGATCGGCCTCCAGCTTTTGCCGCAGGTGTCCCATGTGCACGCGCACGTAATGCTCGTGCTCGACGTACGCCGGACCCCAGACCTCGCGCAGGATCTGGCGATGCGTCAGCACGCGTCCGGCGTTGTTGACGAACAACGCCAGCAGGCGGAACTCGATCGGCGTCAGGTGCAGTGCGGCATCGCCCTTGCGCACGGTGCGCCGCGCGAGGTCGACCTCCACGTCGCCGAAGCGGAAAGGCGCCGCATCCTCGCTGGCGACGCCGGCGCTGCGCCGACGCGTCGCCCGCACGCGGGCCAGGAGCTCGCCGACGCCGAACGGCTTGCCGAGATAATCGTCGGCGCCGGCATCGAGCGCCTCGATCTTGTCCATTTCGCCCGTGCGTGCCGACAGCACGATGACGGGCACCGACGACCACGCGCGGAAGTCCCGGATGAACGTGACGCCGTCGCCATCGGGCAGGCCGAGATCGAGGATCACGAGGTCGGGCTTGCGCGTACCGGCGTCGATCAGGCCGCGCTTGACCGTCTCCGCCTCGAAGACCTGCCAGCCTTCGCTTTCCAGGGCGATGCGCACGAACCGCCGGATCTGCGGCTCGTCCTCGATCAGCAGCGCAACGGGTGCGGGATCACTCACGCGATCGTTCCATCGGTCGCCTCCGGTTCGGCCCTGCCGATCGGCGCTGCGCGCGCGCGCCGGGGCCGCGACACGCGACCGGATGATAGCGTCTTCGCGTCAGTGCGAGTCTGCGGGCTCGTCGGGTGTGGCGGGCGGCACGCCGAGCGGCAGCGACAGCGTGAAGCTGGCGCCGCCGTCGGCATTGTTTCGCGCGCGAATGCTGCCGCGATGGGCGACGACGATCGCGCGGCTGATCGCGAGCCCGAGCCCGACGCCGGGCGTGGCGGATTCGCTCCTGCCGCGCGTGAACTTGTCGAAGATCGTTTCTTCCTGGCCCTCGGGAATGCCCGGACCGCGATCGCTGACGCTGACGACGAGCTCGGGCCCGGCGATGTCTGCAGTCACGGCGATGAGCGTTCCGGGCGGCGTGTACTTGCCGGCGTTCTCGAGCAGGTTGTACAGCACCCGCTCGACCAGCGTGGCATCCATCTCGACCAGCGGCATGTCGCGCGCCACCTGCACGTCGACGCGATGGTGGACGAGCGCCGCCTGCGCGGACTTGAGCGCGCTACCCACCACTTCCTCGACCGAGTGCCACTGGCGCCGCAGCTTGACCTCGCCGCTCTCGATGCGGGCCATTTCGAGCAGGTTGGTGACCAGGGCACCCATCCGCCGCGCCTCGTCGGCGATCGCGTGGGCCGTTTCGAGCTGCGTCGCGGATAGCGGCGGACGTGTGATCGCCAGCGATTCCGCGAGGCCGACCAGCGCCGCGAGCGGCGTGCGCAGGTCGTGCGACAGCGCGGACAGCAGCGAATTGCGCAGGCGCTCCGATTCCATGTGCACGAGCGCCTGCTGCGCGACCTCGACATAGTGGACGCGCTCGAGCGCGATCGCGGTGAGCGCAGCGAACGTGTCGAGGTGGCGGCGCTGCTCGGGCACGAGCAGGATCCGCGGGTTTTCGGGCTTCAGCACCAGCACGCCGCGCGTGCGCATCGGCGCGCGCAGCGGCAAGTAGAGGTATTCGTTGCCGGCCAGCGTGTCGGTGCCGGCGCCCGCGGGCTCGGACTTGTCGTAGGCCCATTGCGCCGCCCCGGCGTCGATCGCGAGTCCCTGCGGGTCGCCCGCCGCGACTTGCAGCCGGTCCTGCGCATCGGCCACCAGCACCACCACCCTGGCGCGGAACGTGTTGGCGATGCTGCGTGTCGCGGCCTCGACGACGTCGTCGGTCAGCAGCAGGCTCGACATGTCGCGCGCGAACTCGTAGAGCACCCGCGCCCGCTCCTCGCGATACGCCGCGACGCGCGCCTGGTAGCGCAGCCCGGCGGTCATCTGGCCGATGATCAGCGCGACCGCGAGCATCACGGCGAACGTCAGCAGGTACTGGAAGTCGCCGACGGCGAAGCTCAGGCGCGGCGACACGAAGAAGAAGTCGAACGTCGCCACGCTGACGAATGCCGCCAGCACCGCAGGGCCGCGACCCCACTTGAGCGCGACCAGCACCACGGTGAGCAGGAACAGCATCACGATGTTGGCGAGGTCGAACCAGGACACGAGCGGCGTCGCCAGCAGCGTGGTGGCCAGGCACGCCAGGACCGCCCACGCGTAGCGCAGGCGCTTGTCGCCGCGGCGCGGGTCGTCCGTGCCACGCTCGCCGGGGTCTGCCGTGCGTATCGGCGCCGGCTGCGCATCGCCGCGGCCCACCTCGATGAGGTCGATATCCGGCGCAATCCGGCCGAGGCGCTCCGCGGTGCCGCGCGCGAAGGGCCATGCCGAGGCGCGCCGGGTGCGGCCGAGCACCACCTTCGAGCAGTTGTGCGAGCGTGCGTACTCGACGATCTGCGCCACCGGCTCGCTGCCGGCGAGGATCGCCGTGGTGGCGCCGAATTCCTGCGCGAGCTTCACGGTGACGAGAATGCGCTCGCGCTCGCGCGGCGGCAGCCGCTGCAGCGCCGGCGTCTCGACATACACCGCCGTCCAGCCGACGCCGAGCTGCGCCGCCAGTCTCGCCGCGCTGCGCACCGTGTCCTCGCCGCCGGGCCCGGGGCCGATGCAGCACAGCAGCGAATCCTCGGTTTTCCACACGCGCTCGATCGATTTGCGCGAGCGATAGGCCTGCACGTCGTCCTCGACGCGGTCGGCCGTGCGACGCAGCGCGAGCTCGCGCAGCGCCATCAGGTTGCCCTTGCGGAAGAAGTTGCTGGCGGCGCGCTCGATCTCGCCCGGCAGGTAGACCTTGCCGGCGTTGAGGCGTGCCAGCAGGTCGTCGGCCGACACGTCGATCATCACCACTTCGTTGGCCTGGTCGAAGAAGAAGTCGGGCACCGTCTCCCAGACGTTGATCCCGGTGATGCCGCCGACGACGTCGTTGAGGCTTTCGATGTGCTGCACGTTGAGCGTGGTGAACACGTCGATGCCGGCCGCCAGCAGCTCGTCGATGTCCTGCCAGCGCTTGGGATGGCGCGAGCCCTCGACGTTGGTGTGCGCGAGCTCGTCGACGAGGATCAGCGCCGGCCGCCGCGTCAGCGCCGCGTCCAGGTCGAACTCCTCGAGCATCCGCTCCTGGTAGGCGAGCCTCGCACGCGGCAGGGTCTCGAGGCCCTGCACCAGCGCCTCGGTCTCCTTGCGCCCGTGGGTCTCGACCAGCCCCACCACGACGTCCTTGCCTTCGTGGCGCAGCGCGCGTGCCGCCGAGAGCATCGCGAACGTCTTGCCGACGCCGGCCGACGCACCGAAATAGATGCGCAGCCGGCCGCGTTGCACGGGGGCCGCCTGCGCGGTCACCTGCGCGAGCAGTTCATCCGGGTCGGGGCGCGCTTCGCTCATCCGCGGTTCGCATCGGCAGTGTGTGGCCGGCGTTCGGCGAACGCCGGCGCATCGCAGACTACCCGTTGCCGTCCGCCGTCGCCACTAGGGCGCCGGCTTCCCTGCAGCATGGTCGAGCGCGAGATTGAGCGACAGGACGTTGACGCGCGGGTCGCCGAGCACACCGAGCGTACGGCCGTCGGTGTGCTGAGCGATGAGCGCCTGCACGGTGGCGACCGGCAAGCCGCGCACGCGCGCCACGCGCGCGGCCTGGAAATCGGCGGCGGCCGGACTGATGTCCGGATCGAGCCCGCTGGCGGACGCGGTGACGAGATCGGCAGGCACTGCCGACGTGTTGCCCGGATCGGCGTCGCGCAGCGCCTTGATGCGCGCGGCCACCGCGTCGGCGAGCGCGGGATTGCGCGGACCGAGGTTCGAGCCCGACGATGCGGCGCCGTTATAGGGTTGCGGCGAGGTCGCGGACGGGCGGCTCCAGAAGTACCTGGGGTCGTCGAACGGCTGCCCGATCAGCGCGGAACCCACCGCCTTGCCGTCCTGCACGACGAGACTGCCGTTGGCCGCGTGCGGGAACAGCGCCTGCGCGATGCCCCATGTCAGGAGCGGATAGGCGACGCCGGTGAGCACCGTCAGCACGACCAGCATGCGCAGCGCGGGGAGGATCGAGGCGAACATGGCGGGATTCCCGTTTCAGGCGAGGTGGAAGGCGACGAGCAGGAGGTCGATGAGCTTGATGCCGACGAACGGCAGCAGGATGCCGCCGACGCCGTAGATCAGCATGTTGCGGCGGAGCACCGCGGCGGCGCCGGCCGCCACGTACCTGACGCCGCGCAGCGCGAGCGGGATCAGCGCCGGGATGATGAGCGCATTGAAGATCACCGCCGACAGGATCGCGCTCTGCGGCGTCGCGAGGTGCATCACGTTGAGCGTGTCCAGCACCGGATACGTGCTGGCGAACGCCGCCGGAATGATGGCGAAATACTTGGCGACGTCGTTGGCGATCGAGAACGTCGTCAGCGCGCCGCGCGTCATCAGCAGCTGCTTGCCGATCTCGACGATCTCGATCAGCTTGGTCGGGTTCGAGTCGAGGTCGACCATGTTGCCGGCTTCCTTCGCCGCCTGCGTGCCGCTGTTCATCACCACCGCCACGTCCGCCTGCGCCAGCGCGGGCGCGTCGTTGGTGCCGTCGCCCGTCATCGCCACGAGCTTGCCGTCGGCCTGGATCTCGCGGATCAGCTTGAGCTTGGCCTCGGGCGTGACCTCGGCCAGGAAATCGTCGACGCCGGCTTCGGCGGCGATCGACGCCGCGGTCAGCTTGTTGTCGCCGGTGATCATGATCGTCTTGATGCCCATCCGCCGCAGCTCGGCGAAACGCTCCTTGATGTGCGTCTTGACGATGTCCTTCAGCTCGACGACGCCGAGCACGCGCCGTCCCTCGGCGACGACCAGCGGCGTCGCGCCGCGCCGCGCCACTTCCTCGACGCGCGCGATCACCTCGTTGTCGACGGCGCCGCCCTGCGGCACGATCCACGCTCGGATGGCGTCGAGCGCGCCCTTGCGCAGCTCGCGGCCGCGATGCGTGACGCCGCTCATCCGCGTCTGCGCCGAGAAAGGAATGATCGTGAACTGGCCGGGCTCGAGTGCCGGCGGCGCGATGCCGAACGACCGCTTCACCAGCGCCACGATGCTCTTGCCCTCGGGAGTCTCGTCGCCGAGCGAGGCGAGCAGCGTGGCTTCCGCCAGCTGCTGCTGGGCGACGCCCGCGACCGCGTGCAGCGACGACGCCTGGCGATTGCCGAACGTGATCGTGCCGGTCTTGTCGAGCAGCAGCACGTCGCAGTCGCCGGCGGCCTCGACGGCGCGTCCCGAAGTCGCGATGACGTTGGCGCGCATCATCCGGCCCATGCCGGCGACACCGATCGCCGACAGGAGGCCGCCGATCGTCGTCGGGATCAGGCACACCAGCAGCGCGACGAGCACGGTGATCGACACCGGCGTGCCGGCCTTCGCCACCGCCACGCTGTAGATCGAGAAGGGCAGCAGCGTCACGGTCGCCAGCAGGAACACCAGCGTCATGGCGACGAGCAGGATCGTCAGCGCGATCTCGTTGGGCGTCTTCTGGCGCTTGGCGCCCTCCACCATGCCGATCATGCGGTCGAGGAACGCCTCGCCAGGATTGACGGCGATGCGCACGATGATCCAGTCGGACAGCAGGACCGTGCCGCCGGTGACGGTGTCGAAGTCGCTGCCGGCGGCGCGGATCACCGGCGCGCTCTCGCCGGTGACCGCGCTCTCGTTGATCGAGGCCGCGCCGAGGATGACTTCGCCGTCGCCGGGCACGATGTCGCCCTGCTCGACCAGCACGAGATCGCCCTTGCGCAATTGGATCGACGGCACCGGCGTCGCCGGCGCCCCCTGCTCGGCGCGCGCGAGCTTCTTGGCGATCGTGTCCTTGCGCGCGCTCTTGAGGGACGCCGCCTGCGCCTTGCTGCGACCTTCCGCGATCGCCTCGGCGAAATTGGCGAAGACGAGCGTCGCCCACAACCACAGCGTGATCGCGAGGATGAAGCCGGCCGGCGCCTCGCCCTTGCCGCCCAGCGCCTGCAGCCACAGCACCGTGGTGAGGATGCTGCCGATGTAGACGACGAACATCACCGGATTGCGCCATTGGTAGCGCGGCGTCATGCGACGGAAGCTGTCGACCAGCGCGTGCTTCATCAGGTCCGGGTTGAGGAACCAGGACAGCGCGCTCGGGCGGGCGGCGAGAGTATTCATCGAAGTCTGGGCCTTGGCGGAGAGTTCGGCAGCGTGCGTCATGGACCGGCGTGGAGCAGCAGGTGCTCGACGACCGGGCCGAGCGCCAGCGCCGGCACGAAGGTCAGCGCACCGACGGTGATCACCGTGCCGATCAGCACGACGATGAAGAGCGGCGTGTGCGTCGGCAGCGTGCCCGCGCTCGCAGGCACCCGCTTCGCCGCGGCGAGCGCACCGGCCATCGCCAGCACCGGCACGGCAAGCCAGTAGCGCGCGAACAGCATGACGATGCCCAGCGCGGTGTTGTAGAAGGGCGTGTTGGCGGACAGCCCGGCGAACGCGCTGCCGTTGTTGTTGGCCGCCGACGAGAAGGCGTAGAGGATTTCCGAGAACCCGTGCTCGGCGGGATTGGCGACGCCCGCGCGCCCGCCCTCGACCATCACTCCGATCGCGGTGCCGCACAGCACGAGGAACGGCGGGACCAGGATCGCGATCGAGGCCATCTTGATCTCGAATGCGCCGATCTTCTTGCCGAGGTACTCGGGCGTGCGCCCGACCATCAGCCCGGCAATGAACACGGTGACGATCGCGAACACGATCATCCCGTACAGGCCCGACCCCACGCCGCCGAAGATCACCTCGCCGAGCTGCATCAGCCACATCGGGATCATGCCGGCCAGCGGCATCAGCGAATCGTGCATCGCGTTCACCGAGCCATTCGACGCCGAGGTCGTGGCGACCGCCCAGATCGTGGAATTGACGACGCCGAAGCGCACCTCCTTGCCTTCCATGCTGCCGCCGGGGTTGGTGTCGCTCACGGCCTGGTCGACGCCGAGCCTGGCGAGCACCGGATTGCCCGGCGCCTCGAGCGCGTACTCGGTGGCGAGCAATGCGGCGAACACGATGGTCATCGCAGCCAGCAATGCCCAGCCCTGGCGCGTGTCGCCGACCATCCTGCCGAACGTGTAGCAGAACGCCGCCGGGATCAGCAGGATGGCCAGCATCTCCAGGAAATTGGCGAACGGCGTCGGATTCTCGAACGGGTGCGCCGAGTTGACGTTGAAGAAGCCGCCGCCGTTCGTGCCGAGCTGCTTGATGGCGATCTGCGACGCCGCCGGCCCGAGCGGAATCGTCTGCTCGGTCGCCGTCGTCTTCTGCATCACGGGATTGCCTTGGGCGTCCTTCAGTGGCTGGCCGTCGGCACCCTCCTTCGGCGCGTCGTACGTCGTCGGCTGCACGAGCGTGACCGTGGCATAGCGCTCGAACGTCTGCACCACGCCCTGGCTCACCAGCACGACCGCGAACACCAGCGACAGCGGCAGCAGGATGTACACCGTCGTGCGCACGAGGTCGAACCAGAAGTTGCCGATCGCGTCGACCTGCTTCTGCACGAAGCCGCGGATGAGCGCCACCAGTACCGCCATGCCCGATGCCGCGGACACGAAATTCTGCACGCCGAGCCCGAGCATCTGCGTGAGATCGCTCATCGTGTTCTCGCCGGCATAGCCCTGCCAGTTGGTGTTGGTGGCAAAGCTCATGGCGGTGTTGAACGCCGAGTCGGGCGTCACCGCCGCCATGGCCTGGGGGTTGATGGGCAGCCACTGCTGCAGGCGCTGCAGTGCGTACACGACCAGGGCGCCGGCCAGGTTGAACCACAGCATCGCCAGCGCGTAGTCGACCCAGCTCATCGGCCGCGCCGCGTCGACGCCCGCGCCGCGATAGAGCAGACGCTCGAGCCCGCCGCCCACCCGCTGCGCGCGCAGGGCGCGGCCTTCGTACACGGCCGCCATGTACGCGCCGAGCGGTTTCGCGCAGAGCAGCAGGACGGCAACGTACAACGCGATCTGCAGCCACCCCGCCGCGTTCATTCGAAGGCCTCCGGCCTGAACAACGCCACGACGAGGTAGACGAAGATCACCAGTGCCGCCGCGCCCGCGAGCCAGTACAGGGCATTCATGGCTGCTTCGCGCCGCGACGAAGTCCTGCGCAGAAGCGCACGAGCCCCACCGACGCCGCGAAGAACGCGACGGTCAGCGCGATGTAGACGATATCCAGCATATGCAGGCTCCCGAAGGCCCTTCTCGATGAAATCGATCTTGGGCGTGCGCGTCGCAAGGTTGCGCAAGATGAATGCGAACGGGTATAAAGACCGTGTAAAGAGTGGCCCGGTGGCATTCGGCCGGCCGATCACCCGGATTGCATTCCATGACGCACGGCGCCCGGATCCTGGAGCAATGCGATGAGCTCGGCGCGATCAGCGAAGATCCGGACGTCCTCACCCGTCGCTATCTGACCGCCGAGCACCGCCGCGCCGCCGATCTGATCGCGGGCTGGATGCGCGCCGCCGGCATGCAGGTCACCATCGATGCGCTCGGCAACGTCGTCGGTCACTATGCCGGCGCGCGTGCCGATGCGCCGCGCGTGCTCACCGGCTCGCATTTCGACAGCGTGGTCGACGCCGGACGCTACGACGGCGTGTTCGGCATCCTGTGCGCCATCGCCGCCGTCGGCGATCTCCACGCGCGCGGCGTGCGCGCGCCCTCCGCGATCGAGGTCGTGGCGTTCGGCGACGAGGAAGGCGTGCGCTTCGGCTTCTCGATGGCGGGCAGCCGCGCGCTCGCCGGCCGCTTCGACCCCGCGCTGCTCGACCGCCGCGACGCCGACGGCACGACGCTGCGCGCGGCCATCACGACGTTCGGCGGCGACGTCGACGCGATACCGTCGCTGTCGCGCATGCACGCGCACGTGGCGGCGTTCATCGAGGTGCACATCGAGCAGGGTCCGGTGCTCCTCGGGCGCGACCTCGCGCTCGGCGTCGTCACCTCGATCGCCGGCGGCACGCGCATCGCGGCGCGTGTCACCGGCCTCGCCGGTCACGCCGGCACCGTGCCGATGGGCGCGCGCCGCGATGCGCTCGCGGCCGCCGCCGAGATGACGCTCTGTGTGGAGTCCTATACCGAAGCCAGCGCCGGCACCCTGGTGGGTACCGTCGGCAAGCTGGCGATCGCCGGCGGCGGCGCGATCAACGTCATACCCGGCGAGGTGGCCTTCACCATCGACGTGCGCGCCGGCGCCGATCCCGCGCGGCATGCGGCGGTCGCCGCGCTCGAGCGCGAATGCCGCGCGATCGCCGCGCGCCGGCGCGTCGCGCTCGAATGGGTGACGCTGTTCGAGCTCGCGGCGGCGCCCTGCGACCCGCGGCTGCAGGCACGCATCGCCGACAGCATTGCCGCGCAGGGCATCGCGCCGTTCCGGCTGCCGAGCGGCGCCGGCCACGATGCGATGGAGATGGCGCACGTCGCGCCGATCGGCATGCTGTTCGTGCGCTGCGGCGCCGGCGGCATCAGCCACCATCCCGACGAGACGATGACCGCCGAGGATGCCGGCATCGCCACGCGCGCGCTCATCCACTTTCTCGAGCATTTCGACGCGGCTGCGATGGCGCCCGCGCAACGCCCGTGACCGCGCCCGTGCGAGCGCTGACCCCCTACGAGCGCATCGGCGACTGGGTCGACAATCATCTCGACGAATCGATCGCGTTCCTGCGCGAGCTGGTGCGCGTGCCGACCGACACGCCGCCCGGCGACAACGCCCGCCACGCGCTGCGCACCGCCGAGCTGCTCACGCAGATGGGCCTCGCCGTCGAGCGCCACCCGGTGGCCGCCGCCGACGTCCGCGCCTGCGGGCTGACGTCGATCGTCAACCTCGTCGTGCGCCGCCGCTTCGGCGACGGCCCCGTGATCGCGCTCAACGTGCACGGCGACGTGGTGCCTCCCGGCGCGGGATGGACGCACCCACCCTATGCCGGCGACATCGTCGATGGCCGGATGTATGGGCGCGGCGTCGCCGTGTCGAAGTCGGACATTGCAACCTACGCCTACGCGCTGCGCGCCGTGGCGGCACTCGGTGCGACGCAGCGCGGCAGCGTGGAGCTGCACATCACTTACGATGAGGAGTTCGGCGGTGCCTGCGGTCCGCAGTGGCTGCTGGCGCGCAGCCTTTCCGATCCCGACTACGCGCTCTGCCCCGGGTTCAGCTACGAGATCGGCATCGCGCACAACGGCACCGTGCAGCTCGAGGTCGTGGTGCATGGACGCGCCGCGCATGCCGCGCTGCCTGCCACGGGCATCGACGCGCTGCGCGCGGCGCACGTCCTGCTTGGCGCGCTGTACACCCATGCCGACGGCCTTCGGCGCACGCGCTCGCAGGTCGCCGGCATTACTGCGCCGACGCTGGTGGTCGGGCGCATCGACGGCGGCATCAATACCAATGTGGTGCCCGATCGTGTCAGCCTGCGCCTCGATCGGCGGGTGATTCCCGAGGAGCGCGCCGAGCACGTGGAGGCGGCGTTGCGCGAGCTGATCGAGCGCGCGGCGACGCCGCTGCGCGGGGTGCAGGTGGAGATCCGCCGGCTGCTGCGCGCACGGCCGCTCGTGCCGCTGCCGGGACACTCGGTGCTGGTGGAGGCGATTGCGCGGCATGCCGCCGCGGTGATCGGCGAGCCGGTCGCCGCACGCGGCACACCGCTCTACACCGACGCTCGACTCTACGGCGAGCACGGCGTGCCGACGGTGCTGTATGGCGCGGGACCGCGCACGGTCATCGAGTCGAACGCCAAGCGCGCCGACGAGAATCTCGTGCTGGACGACCTGCGCAAGGCCACCAAGGTGGTGGCCTGCGCGCTCTACGACCTGCTCGACGCGGCGCCGCCGCGGTTGCGGCTGGCGCCGACGACGCGTCACTGACGCGTCAGGCCATGCCGTACAGCGACGGCGGCTCGCGCACGTCGCGCATGCGCGGCACTTCGGCGGGCCAGTGCCGCGCCTCGAAATCCTCGATCAGGTGCACCAGCTCGTCGAAGCGGCGGCCGGCCGGCGTATCGGGATCGGCGAGCATCAGGTCTTCCAGCTCGCTGAGCGCAGCGCTGTAGTCGGCGTCGTTGGCGAGATGTTCGGGATCGAGGATATGCGACATGCGGATCTCCTGGCGGGTGAGAAGACATTGGCATCGCAGCGTGGCGGCGGTGCATGTTGGCCTCCCGTGGCGCCGCCGCGCCATCGCCCGAAGGTCGTAGTCCCCGCCGGCGCGATGCCTGGCGTCCATTGTCGCCACGCGCATCGCCAAGGCCATCGGCAGGACGCCGATTGCGCCGTCCGCAGCACGCCTACATCGGGTCCGCGCACTTTGCCCCGTGGATGCGGTCAAACCCACGTGCGCGCCGGCATTGCCGGCGCATCAACCGCGCGCGGCAGCGTCGTCGTATGATCGACGCAGCAATCCCCTACTCTCGTTCATGGAGGCTACGATCATGGCCCAACCCCAGAAGGACACCACCGTCACGCTCGAGGAAGTAACGGCGATGAATCGCGACGATGCACGCCGCGAGCTCGTCGCCGAGTGCAAGCGACTGCTGGCCGACACCGAGGCGCTGCTGGAACGCGCCAAGTCGGTTTCCGCCGACGCCTACGCGCTTGCCCGCGACGAGCTGGATCGCAAGGTAGCGACATTGCGCGTCCGCTACGACGAGCTGACCGACCGCGCCGCCATCGGCGCCGAGCGTGCGCGCGTCGAGACCGATCGTTACGTGCGCGAGAACCCGTGGCAGTCGGTGGCGATCGCCGCGGCGGTCGGCGCGATCGTCGGCGTGGCGCTCACCCGCCGCTAGCCGCCCGCGACGGCTCGGCGAGGCCGTCGCCGGAACTTCACGGACGTCAACGGTCATCGTCGTCCCACTTGCGCCACTGCGTCGGGCGCCCCTCGGTGCGGCGGCGCGCGATGAACGCCAGCCACGCAGGCGGGTTCTCGGTGGACAGCAGCGCGCGCAGCAGGATGCCGGCGACGATCAATATCACGGCGCCCAGGATTACCACCGTCAACCAGCTAGCGTTCATTCGCGGCCTCCGTCGTCATCGGCACAGCATACAAAAAAAGGCGGCGAATCGTCGGATTCGCCGCTGAATCCTGCAACGTATCGCAGGCGGCCCGGGGAGGGCCGGGGGGAGAGACTGTTCAGTCGCCGTCGCGCAACACGATCCGCGTGCCCGGGTCACCGGTCAGCGGCGTGGCAGAGGTGGCGCATTTGGGTTGGTGCGCGCGTGGACCCGCATGGAGCGCGATGCAGCGAACGTCCGCTGCCGTCGTGGCCGCGATCGCCGGCGATGGCGCGAGCGATGGCCTCCACGCGTCGCCGCGCGAGCCCAGAGCGGCGACCCCGGCGGCAATCACGACGATGGCCAGCACCAGCGACTCGATCCACGCGTCCATCACGTCAATACGACGTCAGAGCTTGGGGCGGGCGCCGGGTGCCGTCGTGCCCGGACGCGTCAGCATCGGATCATCGGGCAGCGTGTCGTCGTTGTAGCGATCGGCGAACGCGTCCACCTGCTTTTGCGCTTCGTCGCGGCCGATGCCATACGTTTCCTGCACCTTGCCGACGAGCTGGTCCTGCTTGCCGCCGATGACGTCGAGCTGGTCGTCGGTCAGCTTGCCCCATTGTTCCTTGGCCTTGCCCTTGAATTGCTTCCAGTTGCCTTCGATGCGGTCCCAGTTCATGTGAGCTTCTCCGGTGGTGTTCATCGGTGCAGGGGGTCGCCCCCCAAGCATCCAAGAGCGCATCGATTGCGCAACGCATCGCATCCGCCCATGGATCGCACTGTAGGCAACCACGTCGCCCGCAGGCATCGGTGGAATGACGATTGGAGCGTCGGACGGAGCACGACACCGCGAGTTGGGCGCGCGTTCCAATCCGGACGCGGCGGCGCTCGCGCGGGCCCAACCGCCTTGACCGCACAGGCTGCGCGGGCTACGCTCATCGGCTCGTCCGCTGGGCTCACAAGTGCGCGAGTGCGCCCGCCCGGCGGACCCGGTTCGTCCCCCAAGGAGCGATGGATGCGAGGGTTGCAATGCGCAGTGGCGACGGCGGCGTTGCTGCTGGCGGTGTGCGCCGGCACCGCCGGCGCGGCGTCGATCCGCGGCAGCGTGCTCTATGCGGGACCCGCGCCCGCCGCCAGGAAGGTCGACGTCACGATCGACCAGTACGTCTGCGGCAACGAAAAGGATGCCGGCGATCTCGTCCTGTCGTCGCGCAAGGGCATCAAGAATGCCGTCGTCTGGCTCGACAATCCGCCTGCCGATCGCGCGTCGCCGGCGCCGGGCGCCAAGGTGACAGTCGACCAGCAGGGCTGCGTGTTCGTTCCGCGCGTCGTCGTCGTGCAGGCCGGCGGCACTGTCGACTTCCTCAACAGCGACCGCCTGCTGCACAACATCCACGCCACGCCGAAACTCAACGTGAGCTTCAACCGCACGCAGCCCAAGGACCGCACCATTCCGGTCACGTTCGCCAAGCCGGAGATCGTGCGCATCAACTGCGATCTGCATTCGTGGATGGTCGCGTGGGTGGTGGTCGCCGCCCACCCGTTCTACGCGATCACCGATGCCGACGGCCAGTTCGCCTTCGACAACCTGCCGCCGGGGCGCTACAAGCTGAGCGTCTGGCAGGAACGGCTGGGGATGAAGCACCTCGACATCGCGGTGGATGCCAGCCAGCCCGCGCGCATCAACGTCGAGATGGCTGCGCCGCGCTGAAGCCGCGCAGCCCGGACGCACCGCGGCGCCCGTCGCGTCCATCGGTGCGGCGGGCTCGCGATGGCCGCGTCAGGGGTGCACGTCGATCTTCTGCGTCGCCACCCACGCCGCCGAGTGCGTGGGCTCCTCGAGCGCGCGCAGCATGCCACTCTGATCCAGCGCCACGGTGAACGTCACGGTCGGCGCCGAATACACCGGGTGCAGGTATACGCGCGCGATCTCGACGGAGTCTTCGTACAGCGCGATGTAGCGCACGAAATGCTCCTGCAGCGACGGGTGCGCGCTGCCGGCGCCCACGCTGACCGTGACGTTGAACCACTGGCCGCGCTTGACCGACGCCGGGGCGACGATCTTCGGCGTGTGCTTGGCGTCGAACGTGGTGTGCAGGCTGCGGAACTCCGGCGTGAACTGCTGTGCCTGGTCGTCGTCGGCGAGCACCGGCGATGCGAGTGCGGCGAGCGCTGCGAGCATTGCGCTCGCGGCGAGGCGATGGCGGCGGTTCAGGGCGACGGGCATTGATTCACCTCGATGGACGAATGGTCATGATTCGGGCAGGTACTGGCGCACGAGCGCAAGCAGCTCGCGCGGGCTGTAAGGCTTGGCGAGGTAGCTGTCCGCGCCGGCGGCGGCCGCCTTCTCGCGGTCGCCGGAAAGCGCGAACGACGTGATCACGATCACCGGGATGCCGGCGGTGCGCGCATCGGCCTTGAGCAGGCGCGTGGCTTCGAGCCCCGACATCTTCGGCAGCTGCACGTCCATCAGCACCAGTGCGGGCAGCTCCTGCTGCGCGAGCGCGACGCCGGTTTCGCCGTCGCCCGCCTCGAGCAGGCGGAAGGGCGTGCGGGTCAAGAGCTGGCGCACGATCTTGCGGTTGTACTCGTTGTCCTCGATGTACAGGATGGTGCGTTCGCTCATGTGGCTTCCTCCCCGACCCGCAAGGGGATCGCGAAGTAGAAAGTGGAACCGTGACCGAGCGTGCTCTCGACCCAGATACGGCCGCCGTGCATCTCGACGAAGCGGCGCGTGATGCTGAGGCCGAGACCGGTGCCGCCGAATTCGCGGGTGACCGTGGTGTCGACCTGGCGAAACTCGGCGAATACATTCTCGAGCTCTTCCGGCGGAATGCCGATGCCGGTGTCGGTGACATGGAACAGGAGCTCGGCGCCCTTGAGCTCGACGCCGATCTCGACGGTGCCTTCGCGCGTGAACTTGATCGCATTGCCGGCCAGGTTCATCAGGCACTGGGTCAGGCGTCCGTTGTCGCCGCGCGCCACCGGCAGGTCGGGCGGCACGCTGACCGCGAATGCGAGCCCCTTCTCCGCCGCCAGCGAGCGCAGCGACACCTGCACGATGTCGATGATCTCGCGCACCGAGTAGTCGTCGAGCGCCAGCTGCATCCGGCCGGCCTCGATCTTCGACAAGTCGAGCACGTCGTTGATCAGTCGCAGCAGGTGGCGGCCGTTGAGCTGGATGTCGGTCAGCGGCTCCTTGAGCGCCTCCGGTATGTCGCCGTACAGGCCGTCGATCAGCATCTCGGTGAAGCCGAGGATCGCGTTCATCGGCGTGCGCAGCTCGTGGCTCATGTTGGCGAGGAACTCGGATTTCGCCTTGCTGGCCTGCGCGAGCTGCAGGTTGAGGCGGCCAAGCTCGGCGGCGGCGTGGCGCTGCTCGCCGTCGAAGCGCTGCAGCTCCGCGCTCATGTGGTTCATGCGTTCCGCGAGCGTGCCGAACTCGTCGCGATTGGGCACGTCGATGCGCGCGCCGAGGTTGCCGGCGGCCACCTTGTCGAGGAAGCCCTGCGCCTCGCGCACGGGGAGGATGAACGACCACGAGATCACGAAGCCGCACAGCAGCGCGAACACCACGGCGACGATCGCGAACACGCTGGTCAGCACCAGCGAGCGGCGGTTGGTGTCGGCGACGGATTCGCGCAGGCGGTCCATGCGCTCCTGCTGGCCCGCCACCAGCTGGCCGACGCGGGAAGTGATCTCGTTGTCGAGGCGGTCCTGGCGACGCAGCAGTGCGCCGGTGGCGGCGCCGAGCCGGCCGTCGCGGATGGCGTTGGCGATGTCGGCGACCACCGCCATCGCCTCGTCCTGCGACGCGCGGATCTGCTCGACGAGCTTCGGATCGGCGGTGCCCGCCGCCTCGAGCTTGGCGAGGCGATCGTTGAACTGGTTGCTTTCGCGCAGGATCCGCGCGATCGCCGCCTCGTCCTGCGACAGCAGCGCGACGTCGGTGAAATGCATCTGCCGCGCCAGCGCCGACTCGCCCTGCTGCGCGAGGCTCACGAGCTCATGCGCCTCGTCGAGCAGGCGGCCCTGGCGCGTGCCGCTGACGATCGTCTGCAGGCTGACCAGCGCCATGGCGACGAACAGGAACGTGACGATCAGGAACGCGACGAGCAGCTTGGTGTGCACCGACGCGCGCACCGCCGCCACCCACAGTACGAGTCGATGCAGCGGCGTGTGGCGCTGGACGGCGCCCGCCAGCGCCTCGATACCGCCTTCGGACGATATCGGCGACGCCAGGTTGTCAACCGAGGATTGCACGTTTGGGGGACTGCGCATTCGTCCTTGTGCATCTGGGATCGAGGCCGTATATTCCCGCGTCTACTGGAATATCCGCCGGTGAGAACTCCTCCTCGCATTCTCATCGTCGACGACAACCCGACCAACGTCAAGGTCTTGCAGACCCGGCTGGCCGCCGACGGTTACGAAGTCATCACCGCGAGCGACGGCGAGGAAGGCCTCGCGATCGCGCGTCGCGACCTGCCGGACCTGATCCTGCTCGACATCATGATGCCCAAGCTCGACGGCATCGAGGTCTGCCGGCGCCTGCGCGCCGACGCCGGATTCCCGTTCACGCCGATCATCATGGTGACGGCGATGGCCGATTCGAAGGACGTCGTCGCGGGCCTCGAGGCGGGCGGCGACGAATACCTGACGAAGCCCGTCGACCATGCCGCGCTGGCGTCGCGCGTGCGATCGATGCTGCGCATCAAGCGCCTGCACGACGAAGTGGAGGCGCTCGCCGCCGAGGTGAAGCAGTGGAACGCGTCGCTCGAGGCGCGCGTCGCGGCGCAGGTGGCCGAGCTCGAGCGCGTGGGGCGGCTGCGCCGCTTCTTTTCGCCGCACCTGGCGGAGCTGATCGTCAACGGCGGCGCCGAGGATCCGCTGAAGAGCCATCGCCGCGAGATCACCGTGGTGTTCCTCGACCTGCGGGGCTTCACCGCCTTCGCGGAGGTGGCCGAGCCCGAGGAGGTGATGGGCGTGCTGCGCGAATATCACCAGGTCGCCGGGCAGAAGGTCATCGAGTTCGAAGGCACGCTCGAGCATTTCACCGGCGACGGCATCACGATCCTGTTCAACGACCCGGTGCCGATTCCCAATCCCGCCGAGCGCGCGGTGCGCATGGCGCTGTCCATCCGCGAGCGCATCGGCCACATGGCCCAGGACTGGGCCAAGCGCGGCTACGAGCTTTCGCTCGGGATGGGCATCGCGCAGGGCTATGCGACCATCGGCGCGATCGGCTTCGAGGGGCGCTGGGACTACAGCGCGATCGGCACCGTCACCAACCTCGCGGCACGCCTGTGCGGCGAGGCCGCGGGCGACGAAGTGCTGATCTCGCAGCGCGTGTTCGCCGGCGTCGAGAATCTGATCGATGTGGCGCCGCAGGAAATGCTGACGCTCAAGGGCTTTCGCCGTCCGGTGCCCGCGTACCGCGTGCGCGGGCTCAAGGCCTGACGCTTCACGTGGCGGCGCGCAGCGCCTCCGGGTTGCGCTCGAGCCACGATCGCGCATACGAGCAGTTGGGCACGACGCGCAATCCCGCGCCCTTCGCATAGGCGACCGCGGCGGCAACCAGCATCCCGGCGATGCCGCGCCCGCCGAGCGCCGGCGGCACCTCGGTGTGGTTGATCGCCAGCACCCCGCTGGCGATCCGGTATTCGAGGCGGCTGAGCTGGCCGTCGAGATGCACCTCGAAGCGGCTTTGCGCGGCGTTGTGCACGACGTCGATGTTCGCAGCGTCCTTCATGGCGTGAATTCCCGGTTGTTCGTCATCGAAGTCTAACGCGGACGGCTTCGTGAAGGGCCTGCGGAAAGGTTTGAGCGAGACGGCAAAGCGCTTGCGGAGCGCCTGCGCCATGGTACGAGCGAGGGTGGGGCGAGGGCGTGGAGCGAGTTCGCGCAGCGTGTTTGAGCGGAGCGCCCCTGCCCCGCAACGCCCCGCCCATGCTGCGAACCCGCAGGCATACGCCTTGCGAAACTTCGGTCAGTGCCGCGACCCCTTCGGCCAGAACGCATACGCGTCCATCGCCAGCGCCCCGCCGTCGATGCCCTGGTAGAAACGATCGGCACGCGCATCCTCCTGCGCGGCGCCCCACGCGAACAGCAGCGGCATGAAATGCTCTTCCGTCGGATGCGCGCGTGCGCCGTCGGGCTGCGTATCGCGGTACTCGGCCACCGCGCGATGGTCGCCGGCGTCGACGCGCGCCGCGATCCAGTCCGCAAAGCGTGCCGCGTACGCAAGCTCGGCGCGGCCCGACGGCTGCCAGTCGCGCAGGTTGTGCGTGGCGTGGCCGGAACCGATGACGAGTATGCCCTCGTCGGCCAGCGGCGCGAGCGCCCGCCCCATCTGCCAGTGATGCTCGGTGCCGCGCGCAGTCTGCACCGACAGCTGCACCACCGGCACGTCGATGTCGGGATACATGAACCGCAGCGGCACCCACGCGCCGTGATCGAGCCCGCGGCTGCCATCGATGCCCGCCGCCATTCCCGCGCCCTTGAGCAACGCCACCACGCGCTGGGCGATTTCCGGAGAGCCCGGGGCGTCGTAGCGAATCTGGTACAGCGGCGGCGGAAAGCCGTGGAAATCGTGGATCGTCGACTGGCGCGTGGCGCCGGTCAGCATCGGCACCGAGGTATCCCAGTGCGCGGAGGCGACGACCACCGCGCGCGGCTTCGGCAACGCGCCTGCAAGCGCCGCCCACGCCTTGCCGGCAGGTCCGGCGTCGAGCGCATGCATCGGCGAGCCGTGCGAAACGAAGAGCGTGGGCAGCGGTGACATCGCGGGCTTCCTTATTTGTTGCGGCCTTCCGCCGCCAGCACTTCGGCGACCTTGGGTCGCGCCTTGACGCGGTCGAAGTACGCCTGCAGCGGGCCCAGGTCGAGGTGCAGCCAGTCACGCCACGACAGCATCGTGAAGAGGTAGGCATCGGCGACCGTGAACGTGTCGCCCATCAGGTACGGCTTGTCGCCGAGCTGCTTCGCAACCCACTCGTAGCGCTTGGCGATCTTCGCGCGCACGGCGGTGCGGTAGTCGTCGGTGATCGACTTGTCGAACAGGATCGACAGCGTCTTGTGCAGTTCCGCCGTGATGTAGTTGAGCCATTCCTGCAGCCGGTAGCGCTCGAGCGTGCCGTTGGCAGGCGCGAGCTTCGATGCCGGCGCCTTGTCGGCGATGTATTGCACGATCGCCGGGCCCTCGGTCAGCACCGAGCCGTCGTCGAGGCGCAGCGCCGGCACCGAGCCCTTGGAATTGATCGTGTAGTAGTCGGTGCCGTCTTCGAGCTTGTGCGATTGCAGGCTGACCTTGACCAGTTCGGCGGCAACGCCGGATTCGGCCAGCACGATGTGCGGCGACATCGAGCAGGCGCCGGGCGAGTAATACAGCTTCATCGGGATGCTCTCCTTGGGAATGGATGCCGAGGCATCCGGGTGTGCGAATCAGAATGGGCCTTGACCGCGGTGAGATAAAGCGGCTTACTGTCGACACATTATTGCGATAATTGGGATAATTGTGGACCGCTTTGTCGGCATCACCGTTTTCGCTCAGGTCGTGGAGCAGGGCCACCTGTCGCGTGCCGCCGAGCGGCTCGGCTTGTCGACGTCCGCGGTGTCGCGGCATCTGGCGGATCTCGAGGCGCATCTCGGCGTGCGCCTGCTCAACCGCACGACGCGGCGCCTGTCGCTCACCGAGGCCGGGCAGGCGTTCTACGAGCGCTCGGTGCAGATCCTCGCCGATCTCGACGAAGCCGAAGACGCGGTGGCTTCCGGCGCCGTCACGCCGCGGGGCACGCTCAAGCTCACGTGCTCGATCACCTGGGGCATCCGCCTGCTGGCGGCGGCCATTGCCGCGTTCGCGCATCGCCATCCGGATGTGCGCTTCGAGATCGAACTGTCGGATCGCGCCGTGGACATCGTCGACGAAGGCATCGACCTCGCGATCCGCATCGGCGACATCGGGCCGCAGACGCTGATCGGCCGGCGCATCGGCGCGATGCAGCTCGTCTGCTGCGCGGCCCCCGCGTACCTCGCCGCGCACGGCACGCCGGCCACACCGGCGGAGCTCGCGCGCCACGCGTGTCTCACCTATGCCTATTCGGCGACGGGCAACGCGTGGCATTTTCGCGATGCCGACGGCCGCGAGCACGTGGTGCGCGTGCAGGGCGGCGTGCACGCCAACAACGGCCAGATGCTCGCGGTGCTCGCGGCGGCCGGCATGGGCATCACGATGGAGCCCGATTTCATCGTCGCCCCGGAAATTGCGTCCGGCGCGCTGGTTCCGCTGCTGGCGGAATACCGGCCGGCCGCTGCCGGCATCTACGCCGTTTATGCCAGCCGCCGCCATCTGTCGGCGAAGGTGCGCGCGTTCGTGGATTTCCTGGCCGCCCGGTTCGCGCCGATTCCGACGTAACCGCTACGACCGGCGATGCCCGCCGGAAAGGCTACCGAATTTGTACGGCGCGCAAGCGTCCGCAAGGACGCCGGATCCAGCAGCGCGCCAATCGGCCGGCCGGCAGAGTCGGGCCCGCGGCGCTCGGTTTATGTAAGTGCCTACTGCGCCTGGACGATCTAGCGGAGCTGGATCTTGCCGGGGGGTGGCATCGCCCCGGTCTCGGGGATGACGATCGACGACTGGGCCTCGCGGCGCATCTGCTGCAGCTCGCGCATCGCGCGCTCCACGCCGACCTTGGCGGCCTCGCCGTAACCTTCGACGGCATCGGCGAGATTGTCGGCCTCGATTTCGAAGCTGATCGGCAACGGCCCCATCGACGTCATCAGCTGCGCTTCGCCCTGGTAGACCGTCGCCCGCGACGAGTCGGCCGCGCCGGCCGGCGTCACCGGCTGCAGCACGCGCAGCGTGCCGACCTTGCGATCGGTGAAGATTTCCTCGCGGTACAGCGCGGCGACGTCCATCCTGGCGTCGCCCACGCGCGTTTCATTGGACATGGCGATTTCCTCATCGAGTTTCCTGGGCGTATTCTACTGACAACGGCGGGAACGATTGCCGTGGCGTCGATGCCCAAGCGATCAGGTCAACGACACCCTCGGCCGCAGCGTTCTTGGCCTCGAAACGTGCAGATTGAGGTCGACACCATGAAACACAAATCCATACTGATTGCCGCGGCGTTTGCAGCGTCGCTGGCGCTGGCCGCGCAAGGCGCATTCGCGCAAGGGCACGGTGGCGGTGGCGGTGGCGGGCACGGTGGCGGCGGTGGCGGCGGCGGTGGCATGCACGGCGGCGGTGGTGGCGGCTGGGGCGGCGGTAGCGGCGGCGGCGGCTGGGGCGGCGGTAGTGGCGGCGGCGGCTGGCACGGCGGCGGTGGCGGCGGCTGGCACGGCGGTGGCGGCTGGCACGACGGCCACAATCACGGCTGCTGCGGATCGTCGGTCGGCATCTATTTCGGCGGCCCGTGGTACTGGGGCTATCCGTACTACGGGTACCCCTACTATGGTGGCTACTACGGCTATTCGTATTACGGCTATCCCTATGGCTATCCGTATTACGGGGGCTACGCGGGCTCGACGGTCATCTACAGCGATCCGGCGCCGCCGGTATCGGGCACGCCCAGCGGAAGCTGGAGTCCGCCGGCGAACGAGTCGCACGAGGCGCCGCCCGCAACGCGGCCGCCGGCGCATTTCCGCTACTACTGTCCGGACAGCAGCGCCTATTACCCCGACGTGCGCACGTGCCCGAAGGGCTGGGTGCAGCAGCCGCAGACCTGACGGCCACCGCGCGGGACCCGGCGGCGCCGCCTATTTGCGCAGCGCGTCGATGCCGCGCGTGACGCCGTCGAGCGTCAGCGGGAACATGCGCGGCCCCAGTGCGGCCGCGATCAGCTGTGTCGAGCGCGTGTACTCCCAGGTGCGCTCGGGTTCCGGATTCCACCAGATGCGGTGGCGAAAATGCTCGAAGAGCCGGGCGAGCCACGCGAGCCCCGCCTCGTCGTTCGCATACTCGACGCTGCCGCCGCGTTCAGTGAGCTCGTAGGGACTCATCGCCGCGTCGCCGACGACGATCAGTCGCCAATCGACCCCGTAAGTGCGCAGGAGCTCGAGCGTCGACGTGCGCCGCTCGCGCCGCCGCGCGTTGTCGCGCCACACGTGGTCGTAGATGCAGTTGTGGAAATAGAACGACTCCATGTGGCGGAATTCGCTCTTCGCCGCGGAGAACAGCTCCTCGCAGGCAGCGACATGCGGATCCATCGATCCGCCGCTGTCGAAGAACAGCAGGACCTTGACGCGATTGCGCCGCTCGGGGCGCATCCTGAGGTCGAGCCAGCCCGCGTTGCGCGCAGTGCCGCGGATGGTGCCGTCGAGGTCGAGCTCGTCGGGAACGCCTTCGCGCGCGAAGCGCCGCAGCCTGCGCAGCGCCACCTTGAGGTTGCGGGTATTGAGCTCGACGTCGCCGTCGAGGTTGCGGAACTGCCGCTCGTCCCACACCCTGACGGCGCTGCGCGCGCCGCCCTCCCCGCCGATGCGCACGCCTTCCGGGTTGTAGCCGTAGGCGCCGAACGGGCTGGTGCCGCCGGTGCCGATCCACTTCGTGCCCCCGGCGTGCCGGCGACGCTGCCCGGCGAGTCGCTCGCGCAACGTCGCCATCAACTTGTCGAAGCCGCCCAGCGCCTCGATGCGGCGGCGATCCTCGTCCGACAGCTGGCGCGCGAACTCGCGCCGCATCCACTCCTCGGGGACCTCTCCGCGCACGTCGATCAGCGCGTCGATCCCCTTGAAGTAGCTGGCAAACGCGAGGTCGAAGCGGTCGAAATGCTGCTCGTCCTTGATGAGCGTCGTGCGCGCCAGCGCGTAGAAGTCATCCAGCGAGCCCGACACGACGCGCCGCGCCAGCGCCTCGAGCAGCGTCAGGAACTCGCGCGTGCTGACGGGCAGCTTGCATGCGCGCAGGTGCAGGAAGAAGCCGATCAGCACGGCTGCAGTGCGCCGTTCAGCGCGGCTTGTCGAGCTGGAAGCGCAGATGCCGCTTCACCGCCGGCCACTCGTTGTCGATGATGCTGAACACGACGGTGTCGCGCTTGCTGCCGTCAGCCAGCACCTGGTGGTTGCGCAGCACGCCGTCCTGCTTCGCGCCGAGGCGCGCAATGGCCGCGCGGCTGGCGAAATTGAACCAGTGCGTGCGGAATTCGACGGCGATGCAGCGCAGCGTCTCGAACGCGTGCGTCAGCAGCAGCAGCTTGCACTCGGTGTTGAAGGCCGTGCGCTGCACGCGCTTCGCGTACCAGGTGTGGCCGATCTCGAGGCGGCGGTTCTTCGCATCGACGTTGAAGTAGCGTGTCGCGCCGACGACATCGCCGCCGTCGGCCATCCGCGCGACGAACGGCATGGCGCCCTGCCCGTCGCGCATCGCCAGCGCCGACTTCACGTATTCGCGCATCTTCGCCGGCTCGGCGACGCTCGTGTACCAGAGCGCGTGGATGTCGCCGTCGGTCGCCGCTTGCGCGAGCTCGTCGACATGCGCCTCGCTCATCGGCTCGAGCGTCGCGTGCACGCCCTTCAGCGTGACTGGTTCGATGAATGGGGTCACGAGCATGCCTCGCCGCGACAAATCGACTGCAAATGCGATGGGCGAGCGCGACAGCCGTTCGCTGCCGCAACGGCCGGGTATCGGACGTCGCTCAAACACGCTGCGCGAACTCGCTTTGGTCCGACACCCGGCCATTGCGGCGAGG